>JAGATV010000041.1 GCA_017621075.1 Lachnospiraceae bacterium | reverse complement strand
CTCACCTCTACGTGTTCTGTAGTGTGTCAGTCTTATAAAGAAATAATATCAGAAGGAAAATAGATTAGATAGCGAAAGGCAGTGAATTCGTTTCATGATGCATTGGTGTCTTTCGCAGAAAGACGGGTTATAAAAATGAAATTATTATCCATTGCAATTCCCTGTTACAATTCAGAAAATTACATGCGAAAGTGCATCGATTCTCTGTTGGTGGGAGGAGAAGATGTGGAGATCCTGATCGTGGATGACGGTTCTACCAAGGACAGGACAGCGGAAATCGCCGATGAATATGCGGCCCAGTTTCCCACCATCATAAAAGCGATCCACAAGGAGAATGGCGGCCACGGTTCCGCAGTCAATGCGGGGATCGAAAATGCCACGGGACTTTATTTTAAGGTGGTGGACAGCGATGACTGGGTAAAAGAAGAAGCCTATGTGCAGATCCTGGACAAGCTGCGTGAGCTGGCAGGGGGCGGAAAGGCTTTAGATATGCTGGTCTGCAATTATGTCTACGAGAAGGAGGGCGAGAAGCGCAAAAAGGTCATGAGCTACCGCCACATCCTGCCCAAGGATGAGATGTTCACATGGGAGGACTGCCATCATTTTATCAAAGGACACTATATCCTGATGCATTCCGTGATCTTTCGTACCAGGCTCTTGAAGGACAATGGCATCAGGCTTCCGGAGCATACCTTTTATGTAGATAATCTCTATGTGTTTGAGCCCCTTCCTTTTGTGAAGAATATGTATTATATGGATGTGAATTTCTATCGTTACTACATTGGCAGGGAAGATCAGTCCGTAAACGAGAGCGTCATGATCTCCAGGATCGACCAGCAGCTCAAGGTCAATAAGCTGATGATCGATTACTTTGTAGAGAATAAGACAAAGATCATGCAGGACAAGAGGCTGTATCAGTATATGCGCAATTACTTGGAAATCATCATGACTGTTTCCTCCGTGCTTTTGATCCGTTCCGGCACAGAGGAGAATCTGACAAAGAAGAAAGAGTTGTGGCAGTATCTGAAAGAAAAAGACAAAGGGTTGTATTTTTATATGCGCCACGGTATCATGGGCGGCGCCATGAATCTGCCCGGAAAAAGCGGCAGAAAAATATCCGTGGAAAGCTATAAGCTCTGCCAACGGATATTCAAGTTCAATTAGTGAAGTTGTTTAGCTGACCTGGGGGCGGGCATGCTTTCCGGAACGCATAGCCTGCACAGCCATTACAGGATCGTAGCGGTAAACTACCACATACATGATGGCGGCCAGCCCGAAAGCAGTAAGTACATCAAATACGGAGTGCTGTTTGATCAGCATCGTGGAAGCAATGATAGAGGCGGAAAGTATCAGGGAACCGATACGGATGCCTCTTTTTTTCTGCAGTTCCTTGCATTTCATCACCGCAAAATGTGCACCCAGTGAGTTGTAAACATGGATGCTGGGCCAAAGGTTGGTGGCAGTGTCCGTCTTCCAGAGGAAGGAGATCATGCGGGTAAACACATTGTCCCGGGGCATCTGCGCAAGCCTTAAATGGTGGCCGTTGGGCCAGAGCGTGGAAATGATCAAAAAGATCGTCATGCCCGTAAACAGGAAGATACAGGTCCTGTAGTAATCATCCTTGTTCTTAAAAAACAGATAGAGCACTACGACCGAAACATAAGCAAACCACAAAAAGTAAGGAATGACGAACACTTCACAGAAAGGGATATGGTCGTCTATGTCCATATGTATCACACGATAATGTTTTGTGACGGTAGTTTCCAGATAGCGGAACCATGTAAGGTAAATGACCCCATATAACAGCAAAGGAATGCCGTGTTTGTATTTTGCATAAAAATTTTTCATCTTGTTTTTCATAACATTCATAAGTATAACCCATCAAAAAGAAATTGCAATCTCTTTTTGCGATCCTTAATCAATCTTAAGAAAAACTTTAGGAATTTCCCGTGATGATGCGAATGACTTCACCTGTGCAGGCTGCGGTAAAAGAGTGGGATTTTCGGGACACTTCCCCGTCCGTGTGCACCCAGAGGGGGACGGAGGTCTCTATGGTTACCCGGGAGGCCTTGTAGGGTGTGATGCCCTTTACAAAGTAATGCTTGCCGAAGAAGGCTGTGGGCAGGGCAAACAATGCCAGAAGCCGGGGCACATCTCCTACCACACAAAGATTCAGGATGCCGTCCTGGTCATCAGCATCCGGACAAAATTGGAAGCCGCCGCCCTCGTATCGGTGGATCATACCTGTGACAAACAGGATGCTACGGATGTTGACGGCAGCCCCATCGTCAAGGGTCAGCTTACAGGAGACGGATCTGACGGCAAAAAGCTGTTTTAGAGCAATGCCGAGGTAGGTGAGCTTGCCAAGCCTCATCCGGTTTAAGGTATCCTTGATAGGAGAGTGCATTGCTTCCTCACAGACAGCAGCATCAAAGCCGATGCCGCAACTGACCGCAAAACGCCTAAGGCTGCCGTCCTCGTAGGTAACAGTGCCCAGATCCATGGAATGCACCTTGCCGGTGTACAGGATGAGATCCAGTGCCTTCAGGGGATCTTTGGGAATCTTTAGGTCCCTGGCCAGATCATTGCTGGAACCGGTGGGAATATAGCCCAGGACAACCTGCGCAGGGTCATCGATTCCCTGCAGGGCTTCGTTGACGGTTCCGTCTCCGCCCAGGATGATCAGAAAGAGGGGGCGCTCCTTTACAGCGGCGCATATGGAGGCGGCCAGTCTGGCCACATCCCCGCACTTTTCGGAAAAGTAATGGCAAAAGGGGATATTTTTTCTGCGAAGCGTTGGCTCCACCTGTTCTTTCCAAAGTTTTTGCCCGCATCCGGACCGGGACGCCGGGTTAATAATGATATGGTACATACAGACCTCGTCTTTTGCAATTGGTATCGAAAGTACATTGATAAGATCATTTTATCAGTAGGAGGCAGATTCGTAAAGAGGGAGGCTTTGAGGGGCCGGCGCTTAGGATGGAATGTGGTTGCAAAGATAGGGCGTTTGCCTATATAATGAAAATAATATAACCACTGACAAGGAGACACAAAATGATACAAAGAGTAACCGACACCCGGACTGTTGCCCACTTGTTTGGAGACTGGCAGGAATCCCTGATCTGGTCCGCCCTTTCCGGCACCATGGGAGCTGTTTATGCAAAGGATACACAACATCCGGTATCTGCCATGGCGGCCCTGGGAGATTTTATTTTTCTGGCAGGGGAACCGGATGAGGAACTGGTCCGGTACAGACCGGTGCAGTGCAAGCCGGATTTTGTGATCATCGTTCCACAGGAGGAGCGCTGGAATACTGTGATAGAGGACTGCTATGGCGCAAAAGCCAAAAAGGTGTCACGCTATGCCATCAAAACGGAAAAGGACATCTTTGATAAAGAGAAGCTGACAGGCGTTATATCCACGCTGCCGGAAGGCTATGAACTGAAACTGATAGATGAAGCACTCTACCACACATGTCTGGAGGAGGACTGGAGCCGGGATTTTGTGGTCAACTACAAGGAGTATGCGGACTATGAGCGGTTGGGCCTGGGTGCCTGTATATTAAAAGACGGAGAGCTTTTGTCCGGCGCTTCCTCCTATTCCGGTTATCCGGGAGGGATCGAGATCGAGATCGGCACCCGGAAAGATTACCGCCGGAAGGGACTGGCCTATATCTGCGGCGCAAAGCTGATCTTAAGCTGCCTGGAACGGGGATGGTATCCCAAGTGGGATGCCCAGAATCTGTGGTCCGTGGCGCTGGCAGAGAAGCTGGGGTATCACTACAGCCATGATTATACGGCGTATGAGATCCATGGATAAAATACCCTTCTGAAACCTCTTTCCTTTTCCGGCTGTTTATGATACAATAAACTATATTTTGGCAATTTTATTAAATTCTAGGAGGATTTTGTAATGTATTCATTTGATGAAGTCAAGAACGCCGATCCCGAGATCGCCCAGGCCATTCTGGACGAGCAGGCACGTCAGAACAGCCACATTGAGCTGATCGCTTCTGAAAACTGGGTAAGCAAAGCTGTTATGGCAGCTATGGGAAGCCCCCTCACCAACAAGTATGCAGAGGGTTACCCCGGCAAGAGATACTACGGCGGCTGCCAGTGTGTCGACGTTGTGGAGAATCTTGCAATCGAGAGAGCAAAAGAGCTGTTTGGATGCGATTATGCCAACGTACAGCCTCACTCCGGTGCCCAGGCCAATATGGCAGTGCAGTTTGCTGTATGTAAGCCCGGCGACACCATCATGGGCATGAACTTAGACCACGGCGGACACCTGACACACGGAAGCCCGGTCAATATGTCCGGCAAGTATTTCAACATTGTTCCTTACGGTGTAAATGATGACGGCTTCATCGATTATGATAAACTGCGGGAGATCGCTGTGGCAAGCAAGCCCAAGATGATCATCGCCGGTGCATCCGCTTATGCGCGCACCATTGATTTCAAGAAGTTCCGTGAAGTGGCAGACGAAGTAGGCGCTGTCCTCATGGTAGACATGGCTCATATCGCAGGTCTGGTGGCAGCAGGTCTTCATCCCAGCCCCATTCCTTATGCGGATGTGGTGACTACCACGACCCATAAGACTCTCCGCGGACCCCGTGGCGGTCTGATCCTGTGCAATCAGGAGGCAAATGAGAAGTTCAACTTCAATAAGGCGATCTTCCCCGGTATCCAGGGCGGTCCTCTGATGCATGTGATCGCAGCCAAGGCTGTATGCTTCAAGGAAGCACTCAGCGATGATTTCAAGGTTTACCAGAAGGGCATCATCGACAATGCACAGGCACTGTGCAAGGGTCTCATGGACAGAGGCATCAAGATCGTTTCCGGCGGTACGGACAACCATTTGATGCTGGTAGATCTGACCAACTATGGCCTTACCGGCAAGGCAGTGGAGAAGCTGCTGGATGCCGCACATATCACCTGCAATAAAAATACCATCCCCAACGATCCCCAGTCTCCTTTCGTGACCAGCGGCGTGCGTCTGGGTACTCCCGCAGTGACCTCCAGAGGGATGAACACTGAGGATATGGATAAGATTGCAGAAGCTATCGCAATGGTGATCAAGGGCGGCGAGGAGAAGGTTCCCGAGGCTCGTGCCATCGTTCAGACCCTTACCGACAAGTATCCTCTGATCTAGGATCTATGTGATATCAGACGGGGCAGGAGTTTCCTGCTCCGTTTTTTGTGTGAATTTTTATACATTTCTTTTTGCAAAAGGTCTTGCCTTTCTGAAATGGTTGTGCTAGAATATCCCTCAGTGGCAAACAACTGTACGCGCTACGGAAACAAAAGAGTTATCTCAGGAAGAAAGCAGGAAGATCGCACATGGGTGAGACAGCCAGGTACTTTGTGGTAAAGCAGAAAGCGGTGCCGGAAGTGCTGCTTAAAGTGGTGGAAGCAAAGAGGCTTCTAGAGTCGGAAAAGGTTCTGACGATTCAGGAAGCGGTGGATGCAGTGGGCATCAGCCGCAGTTCTTTTTATAAGTATAAGGATGATATCTTTCAGTTCCATGACAATTCCCAGGGAACTACCATCACTCTTACTTTTCAGATGGATGACGAGCCGGGGCTTTTGTCGGATGTACTCAAGATCATCGCAGAGTATCATGCCAACATCCTGACCATCCATCAGAGTATTCCCATCAGTGGGATCGCATCCCTGAGCCTCAGTGTTCAGGTGCTGCAGACCACAGGAGATATTTCCAAGATGATCGAACAGATGGAGAGCCAGAAGGGTGTCCATCATGTCAAGGTTCTGGCAAAAGAATAAATAGTCCCGCACAAGGGCAGAAACGGAGAATAAATTATGATCAATGTAGCAGTTTTGGGATATGGCACAGTAGGAAGCGGTGTGGTAGAAGTCATCGAACATAACAAGGAGCAGGTGAACAAGAAGGCCGGCATTGAACTGCATGTAAAGTACATCCTGGATCTGAGGGATTTCCCCGATGATCCTTATGGTGACAGGGTAGTGCATGATTTCAATCTGATCTTACAGGATCAGGACGTGAAGATCGTCTGTGAGACCATGGGAGGCGTGGGCGCTGCTTATCAGTTTACCAGACAGGCTTTGGAGGCAGGCAAGAGCGTATGCACCTCCAACAAGGAACTGGTGGCAAAACACGGTCCCGAACTTCTGGAAATTGCAAAAGCACACAACTGCAACTATTTGTTTGAAGCGAGTGTAGGCGGCGGCATCCCTATCATCCGTCCCCTGAACAGTGCCTTGACGGCAGAAAAGATCGAAGGGATCACCGGTATCCTGAATGGTACCACCAACTATATCCTGACCAAGATGGAGACAGAGGGTGCTGATTTTGACAGTGTACTGAAAAGGGCTCAGGAAAAGGGATATGCAGAGCGCAATCCGGAGGCTGATGTGGAAGGCCATGATGCCTGCCGTAAGATCGCCATCCTCTCTTCTTTGATGCTTGGAAAGACGGTGGATTCCGAAAAACTTTATACAGAGGGCATTACCAAGATCACTTCCGATGATTTTGTTTATGCGAAGGCTGCGAACTGTTCCGTGAAGCTGCTTGCCATGAGCCGGAATTTTGAGGACGGCAGCACCCTGGCAATGGTGGCGCCCTGTATGATCTCTAAGGAAAATCCTCTGGCCATGGTGAACGGCGTGTTCAATGCAGTGCTGGTGACCGGCAATATGCTGGGTGATTCCATGTATTACGGAAAAGGTGCCGGAAAGCTGCCTACGGCGAGCGCCGTGGTTGCGGATGTGATCGACTGTGCAAGACATCAGGGCAAGGTCATCACCTGTTTCTGGGATCAGGAAGAAGCAAAGCTGGCAGATGTATCCGAGACTGAGAGAGCATTCTTTGTGAGAGCCAAGGCGCATTCGGTGAAGGATCTCGAGGCTGCTTTCCCGGGCGGAAGAGTGCTTACCGTGGAGGGGCGCACCCAGGATGTGGGCTATTTCACACCTGTCATGAAGGAAAAGGATTTCTTTGCAAAGTATGAGAAGCTGGGCGACAGTGTCCTTGGAAGGATACGACTGGCATAAGATCGGCATAAAAGCAGAAAAGAGGAAATGCGGACATGAAATATATCGTAGTATTAGGTGATGGAATGGCGGACGAACCCATACAGGAGTTGGGAGGCAAAACACCGTTGGCCTATGCAAAGACCCCTAATATGGACAGACTGAGCAAGGTTTCCGAGGTGGGAATGGTACACACTATCCCGGAGGGGATGAACCCCGGTTCCGATACCGCAAACCTGTCTGTGATGGGATATGATCCCCGAAAATATTATTCCGGGCGCTCTCCCTTGGAAGCGCTGAGCATCGGAGTGCCCATGAAGGATACGGACATTGCTATCCGCTGTAATATCGTCACCATTTCGGAGGATGATGTGCCTTTCGAGGAAAAGACCATCATTGACCACAGTTCTTCCGAGATCAGTACCGAGGACTGCGGGGTGCTTTTGAAAGCCGTAGCAGAGGAACTGGGAGACGAGACCTATCAGTTTTATGTGGGGACCAGCTATCGCCACTGCCTGATCTGGGACAAAGGAGAAGTCGTACCGCTGACACCGCCCCATGATGTGCTGGGATCTGTCATCGGACAGTATCTTCCCCGGGATGAAAAACTTCGGGAAATGATGAAAAGAAGCTATGATATCCTGGTAAACCACCCCATCAATATAGAGCGCAAGAAGCAGGGGCTCAATCCTGCAAACTGCTGCTGGTTCTGGGGGGCAGGCACCAAGCCTATGCTTTCCTCCTTTACGGAAAAGACGGGCAAGAAGGGCATGATGGTGTCTGCGGTGGATCTGTTAAAGGGAATCGCAGTGGGCGCAGGCATGGGCGTGGCCCTGGTGGAGGGTGCCAACGGCGGCCTGCACACCAACTATGAGGGCAAGGTGGAAGCAGCGGTAAAGGCTGTGACACAGGACGGATATGATTTCAGCTACATCCATGTGGAGGCTCCCGATGAAATGGGGCACCAGGGAAGCGTGGAGCGCAAGGTCCAGGCCATCGAGTATCTGGACACCCGGGTCATCGGCCCTGTAGTGGAGAAGATGGAGGCGGCAGGTGAGGATTTCAGACTGTTGGTGCTTCCGGATCATCCCACCCCTATCAGCAAGCGCACCCACACCTCAGACAGTGTTCCCTATATGCTCTATGACAGTACGGCTCCTAAAGAGCATACCTGGGATTACAACGAGGCTGAGGCGGAGAAAGGCGGTATCTTCGTGGCAGAAGGGTATCAGCTGATGGATAAGTTCTTACAGTAATTTTTATAATAAATCTTTATGAGGAGTGAACTATTATGTCAAAGGTAGTAAAGTTCGGCGGAAGCTCACTGGCAAGTGCCGAGCAGTTTAAGAAAGTAGGCAATATCATCCGTGCAGACAAAGAGAGAAAGTATGTGGTGCCCTCTGCGCCGGGCAAGCGGTTTAAGGAGGATACCAAGGTCACGGATATGTTGTATGACTGTTACCGCCTGGCGGAGGAAGGAAAGGATTTCCATGAAGATCTGAAGGCCATCAGGGAACGGTATGATGAAATTATCGAAGGACTGGGGCTGAAGCTGGATCTGGGTGCCGAATTTGATGTTATCGCAAAGAATTTCCAGGAAAAGGCCGGCAGCAATTATGCTGCTTCCAGAGGAGAATATTTAAACGGTATCGTGATGGCAAAGTATCTGGGCTATGAATTCATCGATGCCGCAACGGTGATCTTTTTTGATGAGGAAGGCAATTTTGATGCCGACAAGACCAATGGGATATTGTCTGAGCGACTGTCCAAGTGTAAGAATGCAGTAGTGCCCGGTTTTTACGGCGCCATGCCGGACGGCAGCGTCAAGACGTTTTCCCGGGGAGGTTCCGATGTGACGGGTTCCATCGTTGCAAAGGCCGTAAAAGCAGATGTCTATGAGAATTGGACCGACGTATCCGGCTTTTTGATCGCAGATCCTCGCATCATCAAGAATCCTGAGAGCATTGAGACCATTACCTACAGGGAACTGCGAGAGCTTTCCTATATGGGAGCAACCGTCCTGCATGAGGATGCCATCTTCCCGGTGCGCCAGGAGGGAATCCCCATCAATATCCGCAACACCAATGCTCCGGAGGACAGTGGCACCTGGATCGTGGGCAGCACCTGCCAGAAGTCAAAGTATGTTATCACCGGCATTGCGGGCAAGAAAGGCTTCTGTGCCATCAACATTGAAAAGGATATGATGAACTCAGAGATCGGTTTTGGCAGAAAGGTCCTGCAGGCGTTTGAGGAGAATGAGATTTCCTTTGAACATGTTCCCTCCGGGATCGATACGATGACTGTATTTGTACATCAGGATGAATTCATGCACAAGGAACAGAAGGTGGTGGCAGGGATTCACAGACTGGCAAATCCCGACTCCATAGATATCGAAGCGGATCTGGCCCTGATCGCCGTAGTAGGGCGGGGGATGAAATCTGCCAGAGGTACTGCAGGCAGGATATTCTCCGCACTGGCACACAGCAAGATCAACGTCAAGATGATCGACCAGGGGTCCTCGGAGCTCAATATCATCATCGGTGTGGCAAATGCTGATTTTGAGGATGCCATCAAAGCAATCTATGATATTTTTGTTATGACAAAGCTGTAAGGGCTGTCCCGGAAAGAATGGTTTTGGAGCAAGACCGTTTTTCCGGGATTTTTGATTGTCCAACCGATCTCAAGGTACATCATATAAAAACTGAAAAAATATTGTAAAAATGAAAATATATGGAAATAAAAAGTGTAAATGGAAGAATTTTAAAAAAAATTATAAAAAAATGAAAAAATGTGTTGACAAATACTGGCGGGTTATCTATAATAAAATCAACAAAACAAAAGAGAGAGAACAAATACCAGATAAAATCCAAGTAAAGGAGGTACAGTCCAAAGTACAATTGATGTAATACCTCAAAACCTTTCTTCCATAGAGTACCAAAGAATGAAATACTTAAGATAGATGTTCAAGTACACAAAGGAAAAAGTAACGAGATACCAAAGAGTGAAAAGTTACAGTACTTGTCAGTACAAAAGAAAAAGTGGAAAAGAACGAAAGAGAAATGGAAGAAAGAAAATAAAACTGAATAGCAGATGGAAAATGAAGAAAGAGAGGATAATCCATTGGAGAATGAAGTCTGAAAGAGCGTATTGATTGAAAAATGATCGATACGCTCTTAAAATTTTGCCAAAAGCAGACATTTCCTGTAGAAAAAGCTGTAAAAGTAATGTAAAATAGTAGAAAAGAGGAAATGACTGAGGAGATTATTATGAGAGAAGATACAGATATGCAGTACGGAGAAGCTACACCGGATAAAGAGCAGGACAGACAGTACAGGAGAGAATTGAGAAGAAAGAGGCGTAAGCGGAACCAACTGGCAGCTTACACTGCCGTGGTGGTGCTGATCGCTCTGTTTGCAATGGGGATCGTCATGGGGGTCCAGGCACTGTCCGGTTACGGCAAGCATGATACACAGGAGAAACAGGATAAGGTGGAGGAGCTTCTGGCCACGGAGTCTTCCATTGCAGTACCGGAGCAGCCTACGGAGACGATAGTGGAGCTTACGGATGAACAGAAGCTGGATGAGATCGTGGATGCAGGAATTGCGGTAATGCCCCTGGAGGACAAGGTGGCAGGTCTGTTCATCGTGACTCCGGAAGCCATTACCGGTGTGGATACCGCAGTGAAGGCCGGGGACGGCACCAAGGAAGCACTGGGGAAATATTCCGTGGGCGGAATCGTATATTTTGGAAAGAATATGCGGTCTGAGGAACAACTGAAAGAAATGATTGACAATACCAGACTTTATGCAAATTATCCTCTTTTTATTGCAGTGGATGAAGAGGGAGGAAGCGTGAGCCGCATGGCAGCCGCAGGAATCGGCACCAAGGTGGATACGGCACAGGCTATCGGAGAGACAAAAGATCCGGCCAAGGCTTATGAAGCGGCATCAACCATCGGCGGTTATCTGTCAGAACTTGGCTTTAATCTGAATTTTGCCCCGGTGGCAGACCTCAATAATGTGGAGGGCAGCACTATCGGTGACAGATCTTATGGCTCTGATGCCACAGAGGTATCTGAGTATGTAAGCAATGCGGTGACTGCAATGGAAGAACAGGGTGTCACTGCATGCCTGAAGCATTTCCCCGGCATCGGAAGCACCAGTGAGGATACCCATGACGGACGGGCAATTTCAGAAAGAACGGCAGAGGAATTTTCTGCAGAAGAATTTGCCGTATTCCGGGCGGGCATTGATGCAGGAGCCGATATGGTCATGGTGGGACATGTCATTGTACCGGCCCTTACGGAACAGGAAGAAGGGATACCCTGTTCCCTGTCTGAGGAAGTGGTGACGGGGATCTTGAGAGAGGAAATGGATTTTGACGGAGTCATCATCACCGATGCCATGAATATGGGAGCCATTTCGGAATATTATGAATCAGATCAGGCGGCAGTGCTGGCTTTGCGGGCAGGATGTGACATGATCCTGATGCCGGAAGATTTTGAGAAGGCTTATAATGGTGTGCTGCAGGCGGTCCAGGACGGAACGATCTCAGAGGAGCGCATCAACGATTCCTTAAGGCGTATCTACCGCATCAAATATGCTGATAAGATCCGGTAATAAGATGACTGTTTACAGTGCATACTATCCTTGAGGTGATCAGTATGGACAAAAAGAACAGGGAAGAAATCCGGCGACAAAAGAATCATAACAAATATAACAGCATTACCCAAAAGACGACTCCTGAGAATCAGAATCAGGAGCATAATGTCCGAAAGGAAGGGTTACAGCCCATCAATCAGAAACGGTAGGGCAGCCTTATGGCTGCCCTGCCGTTTCTGTATTCATATCTCTTTTTACAAGGTCATTTATGTATTGATTTAGAGATGTATATCCCTTTTTTGATAGTGGGCCTGTATGTTTTTCTTCTGCCCCTTAGGTACATTGAATATAAGCCGGTCATATTTTTCCTTTTGATATTCTTGGATGTATTTTGACTGATTAAAGTTTGACATATTTCCCTCCGAACATGATACCACATGTAATTGTCATATACATATAAGGACAAACATCTTTTGTGGTTTTACTGTGGAATGTTTCCATTATTATTGATATCTGTATAAATCAAATGTTTTATGTATTCTGTTATTGTGGTAAAATGTGTAACATTTCCCAATTACGTTCGTCTACTGAAGTGAAAGGAGGTGGATACGGGTGCAACAAAAACAAATGGAAGAAATATACAGTGCATATTCAGCGGATGTGTATCGATTTTTGCTTTATTTGTGTAAGGATGAATATCTGGCAGAGGATATTTTGCAGGACACTTTTTTAAAGGCCATAGAAAACATCGATCAGTTCGACGGGCGGTGTAAACTGATCTCATGGCTTTGTCAGATCGCAAAAAATCAGTATTTTGATTATCTGAGAAAAATAAAGAAACATTCAGCTGGTGAATTGACGGAAGACGATGCACTCTATCCACATACTCCATGTTTGGAGCAGTTGATACAACAGGAGACAAAAACAGAACTGATGGCGGTCATCCATAGTTTGCCTGACCCGTACAAGGAAGTGGTGTTGCTTCGAGTTTACGCAGAAATGCCCTTTAAGGAAATTGCAGATTTGTTTGGGAGAAATGAAGTGTGGGGACGCGTGACTTTCATGCGGGGTAAAAATATGATTTTAGAAAAATATCATCCGGACAGGTAGATGATAAAATAAGAGTTTGCAAGCGTAAAAAGAAAGGTGTAGTGATGAGTATGAAATGTTCAATGGCAGAAGATTTGCTTCCGTTATATGTAGAAGGCATGTGCTCGGAAGATACGATGAAGGAAGTGGAAGTGCATTTACAGGAATGTGACAAATGTAGAGAAAAGATAGAACTTAGCAAGAGTGCTTTGGCTTCGATGTCAGCAACAGAGCAAAGTGACACATGGGACAAAATGGCTGTGGACGGAATGAAGAAGGTGAAGAAAAAGCTCTCTTTCAGAAAAATAGCGGTCGTAATTTTAGGGCTTTTGCTGGTAGTGGTTTTGGGAACCATAGGTTTGCTTTACTATGGAGAGTGTACCGGTGGAATGATCAACTTTACTACAATCAACAATATTATGACTATCCGAAAGATGTCAGCAGCCTTATGTGAGTATGATGTAGAGCCGTTGCTGGAGAGAAGTTCTCTGGGAATGGATGCAGTTTATTTTTCAGATGGAAGTTCTTCTGTTGGTGACTGGTGTGAGAAGGCCGGGGAATATCAGAAAACAAAACTGGAGGAAGCTCTTCAGTATCATTTTAAAGGTGAAAAGATTCATTATAAAATCGTTGATGCAGAGTATATGTATGACAACGATCCCGCTACCGGTGTGTCAGCGTACTATTCGGGAAATTATAGGAATCCGTCTGCGTATATCATAGTTAGATTTTATAATGATAATGCTTCTGTGGATCTTACTTTTTATCAAAGAGCTGACAGAAAGTTTTATTACGAAGACAATATAAACGGATTGTTTGATGATATACCTACTTTTGACTGTTGGGGAACGGATGATGACATTATCCGTGTGGTAACTGCTGCTGTCAGCAGAGCATCCCAAAATGAAAAATCTGCTGCAGATCCAGTGTCCTTTCTCTTTAGATATGACAGTGATTATTATGAAAAAATGGGCTTGACTACAGAGGATAAAGTGGTCAGAGACAGAGTGGACGCAATCTATGAAAGAGGGTATTTAGTGACGCAGATTCTCTATCAGGTACAGAGATATGATCAGGAAAAGAAGACTGTGGTTTATCAGTGTCAGTTCAAAGTGGAAAATAAAGACGGCGCCTGCATGTACATGAAGCAGGATTTCTATTATGGTGAAAATAATCTCTATATCATCAAAGATCAGCCTGCAGAGTTAATCTATGCTACGGAAGACATGCCAAAGGAAATCGTCCGGCAGTCGCTTGCGCTGCTGGCGCCCTAAGGGCTAAGGAAGTGTGGCAACAAAGAATAAAATGCAGAATAAAAATGTATTATTACCCATGTTGATTAAACTAATAGGCAATGAGAACACTTGCCTGAAAGGGGAGTTAAAGGATAAGCCCCGGGCATAAAAAATACCCGTCAAAAATTGACGGGTGAGGGTTTGACAGAGCGCGAGACGGGGATCGAACCCGCGACCCCCTCCTTGGCAAGGAGGTGCTCCACCGCTGAGCCACTCGCGCTTATGTCCTTTGGACAAATAATAATATACTATATCATCCTGTAAATGTCAACACTTAAAATTGTACTTCTTTTCTGGTAATTGTACATACAATTAAAAGAAATCAAACAAGATAAAAATTTCATGGTGAAAAGCTGGTTCCCGAGGATCTCACAAATTTTCCTTGAGAACAATTTCATATCATAGTACAATATATATTATACAAAGATTTTATGCAAGAAAGTGACATCATGGAAGCAAGGGAATATTCTACCGGGGAGCTTTTCAAAAGATTTGCTCCTTATTTTAAAAAGTATAGAGGCACGCTGTGCATGGACCTGATCTGTGCGGCGCTGACCACGGTCTGTGAACTGGTCCTCCCGCTGATCATGCGATATATCACCAATGAAGGACTTCGGGATCTGGCGTCTTTGTCTGTGCGTACTATTGTCGGACTGGGGCTGTTATATCTGGGCCTGCGCATCATCGACTGCATTGCCGGTTATTATATGGCGGATATGGGCCATATCATGGGAGCAAAGATTGAAACCGATATGCGCCGGGATGCTTATGAGCATCTGCAGAAGCTGTCCGACACTTATTACAATAATACCAAAGTGGGACAGATCATGGGTAGGATCACCAATGATCTGTTTGATGTAACGGAATTTGCCCATCACTGTCCGGAAGAATTTTTTATCGCAGGGATCAAGACGGTGATCTCCTTTCTGATCCTATCGGGGATCAATCTGCCCCTGACGCTGATCATCTTTATCTGTATTCCTCTGATGCTGGCAGTATGTATGTTTCTGAATTTCCGGCAGAAGCGGGCATTCCGCCTGCAGCGGCACCAGATCGGTGAGCTGAATGCCCGTATAGAGGACAGCCTCCTGGGGCACAAGGTGGTAAAGGCATTTGCAAACGAAGAGATCGAAAAGGGCAAATTTGAAGCGGACAACCAAGATTTTTTGGATATCAAGAAACTGGCTTATCGCTATATGGCGGCATTCCAGACCTCTGTCAAGATGTTTGACGGCATCATGTATCTGCTGGTACTGGTGGCAGGCGGCATCTTTATGATAAACGGTGAGATCGCTCCCGGTGATCTGGTGGCATATATGCTGTATGTGACGACCTTGATAGCTACCATCCGCAGGATCATCGAGTTTGCGGAGCAGTTCCAGAGAGGCATGACGGGGATCGAGCGGTTCCTGCAGATCATAGATGCGGATATCGAGATCTTTGACGAGCCCGATGCGGTAGCACTTGAGAATCCGCACGGTGATATTGTGTTTGAGGATGTGCGGTTTGAGTACCCTGATGACCACAACAAAGTATTTAGCGGACTGAATCTAAAGATCCGTGCAGGGGAGAAGATCGCCATTGTAGGACCCTCCGGAGGAGGCAAGACCACTCTGTGTAATCTGATCCCAAGATTTTATGACGTTTCCGGGGGCAGGATCACCCTGGACGGTACGGACATCAAGCATTTTACTTTAAAGAGCCTGCGTGGGAATATCGGTATGGTGCAGCAGGATGTATATCTGTTTTCCGGCACCATCTTTGAAAACATCGTTTACGGAAGGCCGGGAGCTTCCAGGGAGGAAGTTGTGGAAGCAGCAAAACGGGCAGGCGCCCATGAGTTCATTGTGGAACTGAAGGACGGCTACGATACTTATGTGGGGGAGCGGGGTGTGAAGCTGTCCGGCGGGCAGAAACAGCGCATCAGCATTGCCCGGGTGTTTTTGAAGAACCCGCCCATCATCATCCTGGATGAAGCCACATCGGCACTGGATAACGAGAGCGAGTTTGCGGTGGCACAGTCTTTGGCGAAGCTGTCGGAGGGCAGGACTACCATCACGATCGCACACCGGCTTTCCAGCATCCGCAATTCGGACCGCATCCTGGTGCTTGCGGATGAAGGGATCATAGAAGAAGGAAATCATGAGCAGCTGATTCAGAAAAAGGGTATGTACTATCACTTTTATGAGACAGCCAATGCTCTGAAATAAATCTGCAATGGAGAAAGGACTGGTATAGGGAATGAAGCTTGTATTTGTTGGGGCAGATCATGAGGTTACGGGAAGCTGTCATTATCTGGAGGCGGCAGGAAAGAATATCCTGGTGGATTACGGCATGGAGCAGGGGGTGAACACCTTTGAGAATGTACCCCTTCCGGTGGATGAGGCAATGGTAGACTATGTTTTCCTGACCCATGCCCATGTGGATCACTCAGGGCTGCTTCCCCTTCTGTATGCAAGGGGATTCAGGGGGAAAGTATTCATGACGGAGGCCACTGCGGATCTGTGCAGTATCATGCTCCGTGATTGTGCCCATATCCAGATGGCAGAGGCCGAGTGGAAGAACCGCAAAGCCAGAAGACGCACCGGCAGTGATGAACAGGAACCGATCTATACCATGGAAGATGCAGAGGGTGTGATCAAGTGCATCGTTCCCTGCGAGTATGACAAGATCGTGGAAATATGTGAGGGGGTCAAGATCCGTTTTACGGATATCGGACATCTGCTGGGGTCCGCCAGCATAGAGGTGTGGCTTACAGAGGAGGGCAATACCAAAAAGATCGTATTTTCCGGTGATATCGGCAACAAAGACCAGCCGCTTTTAAGAGATCCCAAGCCCACGAAGGAGGCCGATTATGTGGTGATGGAGTCCACCTACGGTGACAGGCTCCATTCCCTGGAGAAACCTGATTATGTGGCAGAGCTGGCGGCTGTTTTAAAGGAAACCTTTGACAGAGGCGGAAATGTGGTCATTCCCTCTTTTGCGGTGGGCAGGACTCAGGAGATCTTATATTTCCTCAGAAAGATCAAAGTGGGAAGGATGGTACAGGGCCATGAGAACTTTCCGGTCTATGTGGACAGTCCCATGGCGGTGGAAGCGACAGGCGTGTTCCAGGAGAACCGCTGGGAGTGCTTTGACGAGGAAGCCATGGAGCTGGTCAATGCAGGGATCAACCCCATTTCCTTTGCAGGACTGAAACTTTCCATTACCAGTGATGAATCTAAAGCAATCAATTTTGACGATACTCCCAAGGTGATCATTTCTGCGTCGGGTATGTGTGAAGCAGGCCGTATCAGACATCATCTGAAGCATAATCTGTGGCGGCCGGAGTGTACCATTCTTTTTGTGGGCTATCAGTCTGTGGGCACGCTGGGCAGGATCCTTGTGGAAGGAGAGCAGGAGGAGGTCAAACTCTTCGGAGAGCCCATCAAGGTGAGGGCCCAGATCAAGAAGCTGGCGGGAATGAGCGGCCACGCTGACAAAAACGGTCTGATCGAATGGATTTCCTCCTTTACGGAAAAGCCCAAGAAGGTGTTCGTGGTACATGGAGAGGACAGCGTCTGCACCTCCTTTACCGAGTGCCTGAAGATGGAATACGGACAGCGTGCTTATGCACCTTACAGCGGCACGGAATTTGATCTTATCAGCAACAAATTTACTTATGAGGCAGAGCCTGTTGCTATCAAGAAGACTGCAAGACCTGCTTCCGGCGTCTATGCAAGACTGGTGGCGGCAGGACAGAGACTGGTGGCACTGATCACAAGAAGCAATGGTCTGGCCAACAAGGACATGGCAAAATTTGCGGACCAGATCAACTCCCTGTGCGACAAATGGGATATGTAACCGGTAAGTATAGAAATAGAAAAGCGAAAAGGGAGGCAGCATGAGTTTAGCAGACAATATTTTTATCAATATGTGCAGGGATATCCTGGAAAACGGCACCAGCACCGAGGGGGAGAAGGTAAGGCCCCATTGGGAGGACGGCACCCCTGCCTACACCATCAAGAAATTCGGTGTGGTGAACAGATACGATCTTGCCAAAGAATTTCCCATCATGACCCTCAGACGGACGGCGTTAAAGTCCGCTACGGATGAGATCCTCTGGATCTGGCAGCAAAAGTCCAACAATATCCATGATCTCCACAGCCATATCTGGGACGAATGGGCGGATGAGGACGGTTCTATCGGCAAGGCCTACGGTTATCAGCTTGGGGTGAAGCATCAGTACAAGGAGGGGATGATGGACCAGGTGGACAGAGTGATCTATGACCTGAAACACAATCCTTTCAGCCGCAGGATCATGACCAATATTTATGTGCATCAGGATCTTCATGAGATGAATCTGTATCCCTGTGCCTATAGCATGACTTTCAATGTGACCCAGAAAAAGGGGGATGACAGACTGACGCTGAATGCCATTCTGAATCAGCGGTCCCAGGATGTGCTGGCGGCCAACAACTGGAATGTGGTCCAGTATGCCGTGCTTGTGCATATGCTGGCGCAGGTGTGCGATATGCAGGTGGGTGAACTGGTCCATGTGATCGCGGATGCCCACATTTATGACAGGCATATCCCCATCATCAGGGAACTGATAAGCAGGGAACCCAAGCCTGCCCCCACCTTCTGGCTGAATCCGGACATCCATGATTTTTATCAGTTTACCAGGAATGATGTGCGGGTGGACGGTTATGAGACCGGGGAGCAGATACTGAATATCCCTATTGCGATTTAAGGAGGACAGACCCATGAATATAATTGTGGCGGTAGATAATAACTGGGCCATTGGCTACAAGAACGAATTGCTGATCCGTATCCCCAACGACCATAAGCATTTCAGGGAGGAAACGATCGGCAAGGTGGTAGTCCTGGGGAGGAAGACCCTGGAGACTTTCCCCCAGGGACAGCCCCTTAAGAAGCGTACCAATATCATTCTTTCCAGGGACCCGGATTATCAGGTGAAGGATGCCACGGTGGTCCATTCCGTGGAGGAGCTTCTTGCGGAATTGAAGAAGTACAATGATGAGGACGTGTATATCATCGGCGGGGACAGTGTTTATAAGCAGTTGCTTCCCTACTGCAATGTGGCCCATGTGACCAAGATCGACCATGAGTATCAGGCGGATTCCTATTTCCCCAACCTGGATGAGGACGAGGAATGGGAGATCACGGCTGACAGCGAGGAGCAGACCTATTTTGATATTGCCTATCAGTTCTTAAAATATGAACGCAGAAAGAAGAGTTAATATTGACTTTTCCGCACAAAAGGGTAATAATAAAACATAGCAGTTACCACAATCAAAGGAAAGAAGGAATTACCGATGGAAAAGAAAAATATCGATTGGAGTAATTTGGGATTTGGATACATCCAGACTGATTACAGATATGTATCCAACTTTAAAAATGGCGCATGGGATGAGGGCGTCCTGTCTGAGGATGCCAACGTGGTCTTAAATGAGTGTGCCGGTGTATTACAGTATGCACAGACCGTATTTGAGGGCTTAAAGGCATATACTACCGAGGACGGACATATCGTGACTTTCCGTCCCGACCTGAATGCAGAGAGACTGAATGCTTCCGCTGCAAGGCTGGAGATGCCTACTCTGCCCGATGGACGTTTTGTGGATGCGGTAACCAAGGTGGTGGCAGCCAATGCTGCATTCGTACCCCCTTACGGCAGCGGTGCGACCCTCTATGTGCGTCCTTATATGTTCGGTTCCAACCCTGTTATCGGTGTAAAACCTGCTGATGAGTATCAGTTCCGTATCCTGTGTACTCCCGTAGGACCTTATTTCAAAGGCGGTGTTAAGCCCCTGACCATCCGTGTCAGCGACTTTGACCGTGCAGCACCACGCGGTACAGGCCACATCAAGGCAGGTTTAAACTATGCAATGAGCCTTCACGCAATCGTGAGCGCACACAAGGAAGGCTATGACGAGAATATGTACTTAGACCCCGGAACCAGGACCAAGGTTGAGGAAACCGGCGGTGCCAATTTCCTGTTTGTGACCAAGGATAACAAAGTGGTTACCCCCAAGTCTGACAGTATCTTACCTTCCATCACCCGTCGGTCCCTGGTTTATGTTGCCAAGGAATACCTGGGACTGGAAGTGGAAGAGAGAGAAGTTTACTTAGACGAGGTAAAGGATTTTGCAGAGTGCGGCCTTTGCGGTACGGCAGCAGTTATTTCCCCTGTAGGAAAAATCGTTGACCACGGTAAGGAGATCTGCCTGCCCAGCGGCATGACCGAGATGGGACCTACCACCAAGAAGCTGTATGATACACTGACAGGAATCCAGATGGGAAGGATCGAAGCTCCCAAGGGATGGATCCACGTTATCCAGTAAGACAGAATTACCAAGGCACCCGGAATTTGCGCCGGGTGCTTTTTTGATAACAGGCATTGCTGATGGGAGTATGTATGAAGATTTTGCACACTGCGGATTTGCATATTGGAAAGAAACTATTTGAGCAGTCTCTGATAGAGGATCAGAAGTATATCCTGGGGCAGATAAAAGAGATCGCCCTGAGGGAAAAGGTGGATGTGGCAGTGATCGCCGGGGATGTGTATGACAGGCCGGTGCCGCCTGCGGAAGCAGTGAGCCTGTTGGACGAGTTCCTGACCGGGCTCATCAAAGAGGGCATCAAGGTCATTATGATCAGCGGCAACCATGATTCCCCGGAGCGGGTGGCTTTTGCAGACCGCATCCTGGAAGGGCAGGGACTGTATATCGCAGGAGAGTATCAGACCCCCTTAAAGACAGTGGTGCTGTTGGATGAATACGGGCCGGTAACTTTTGTGTGCATGCCCTTTGTAAAGCCCGGTGTAGTGGGGATTTCCGCCCAGGGTGGCAATGAGACGGCGATGGCGGTGGAGCAGATGCTGTCCAGGACTCCCATGACCCTTTCCTTAAACCAGAGGTCTGTGCTGGTAACGCATTATTTCGTCACGGGAGAGAACGGAGAAGTGCCACAGCTGTCCGATTCCGAAACGGATGTAAACGTAGGCGGTCTTGACAATGTGCCCGCAGGGGTGTTTGCCGGTTTTGATTATGTGGCACTGGGCCATATCCATAAGCCCCAGCATATCGGGGAGGGCAACGTGTATTATTCCGGTGCCCCTTTAAAATATTCCTTCGGAGAGGCACTTGGAACAAAATCCGTAAATCTGGTGGAGCTTAGGAGACCCAGACAGGTAACGGTGCGGAAGATCCCTCTTAAGCCTCTGCGGCAGATGCGGTGCATCAAGGGGAGGCTGGCCGATCTGATAAGCAGGGAGGTGGTCAGCTCCTGTGATGGGAGGGAGGATTATATCCAGGCATCCCTTACGGATACAGAGGAACTGATCGACCCGGTAAGCACCCTGCGCAGCGTATATCCCAATGTGCTGCAGGTGCTTCTGGAAAAGAACCTGCCCGGAGCGGATGGGGGCTATGAAAGCAGGATACCCATGGAGCAGAAGGGCATGGCTGAGCTGTTTGGCGACTTCTATGAGATGCTAAAAGGAGAGCCCATGGATGAGATCCGGAAATCTATCGTAGAAGATGTGGCAAAAGTGTGCGGACGGGAAGGACAGACCAAAGCAGGAGATACTTTATGAAACCAAAACAACTGACCCTGTGTGCCTGGGGACCTTACAGAGACAGGCAGCAGGTGGATTTTACCGCCTTTGAGAAAAAGGGGATCTTTCTCATCACCGGAGCTACCGGTGCCGGAAAGACCACTATTTTTGATGCCATTACCTACGCACTTTACGGAGCATTGAGCGGTGATGAACACGACAAGGAAAGAAGCAGTGTGCGGAGCGATTTTGCGGCGTCGGACACCCCTACTTATGTGGAACTTTTGATGGAACACGGGGGAAAGAGCTATCATATCCGGCGAAATCCTGAATATATGCGCCCAAGTAAGAGAAAAGGAGGAGCCCGGGAAGGTTTCACCAGGGAAAAGGAAAATGCGGTCCTTACTGACCCTGAGGGCAAGGTCACAGAGGGAGTCAGGGAAGTCAATGCAGCCCTGCAGGAGATCCTGGGCTTAGATTATCAACAGTTCAAAAAGATTTCGATGATCGCCCAGGGAGAGTTTGCCAAACTTCTTGTGGCACCGCCCAAGGACAAGACCCGGATCTTTCGGGAAATTTTCGGGACAGGGGTCTATGACCGCTTTACCCAGGAGCTTGGCAGCCGGTCCAGACAGTTATACGGCAGGGTCATGGAGCAGAAGCAGAAGCTGGAGGAGGATATCAGGCTGCTGTCTGTGGGGCTGGACAACAGCAGTTGGAGTGAGGAAACCAGGGAGAGGCTTTTGAAAACCACACAGGCGGAGGACTGGAATTACGAAGAACTGAAAGAAGTCCTTACCTGTATGGAGAAAGAGGCCGGGGAGGCTTCTGATGCCCGGAAAAAGGCGTATAAAAAGGCTGACAGCCGGGTGGTGAAGCTGACGGAGGAGCTTACCAGACAGGAGGAAGTCAACAAAAAGCTTGCCAGATTTGCAGAGGCAGCCGAAAAGCGGGAGGAACTGAATCGGGAAGAAGCTGCATGGGAAGAAAAGCGGATCGCCCTAAAGCGGGCAGTAAGTGCCGGCTGGGTGGAAAAGGCTGAGGAAGCAGTCCTGCGTCTGGAGGAACAGCTTGGAAAGAACAGACAGGAAAGAGAGAAGTCCCTGAGAGAACAGCGCCTGGCACAGGAGGAACTGAGCCTGCTAAAGCCTGTGGCTGCTGCAGCGGACAGGATCAGAGAGCTTTTGGCAGTGTCCGGCAGTGTGCGGGAACTGAGACAGGAGAAGCAGGAGAAAGAGAAGCTCTTAAGGGAGCAGGAGCAGATTTTGGAAAAGGGGCAGCAGGAGTATCTGCAGGAAGACAAGATCTGTAAGGGGAAAAAGGATGCCTGCGAGGAGGCGGAACGCGCAAGGGCGCTGTCGGCCATAGGGCTGGCGGTTTCTATGCTGGAGGAGGGAAAGCCCTGCCCGGTATGCGGTTCTGTCAGTCATCCGGCTCCGGCATATCCGGAGCAGAAGGTGGTATCAGAGCAGGAGATCCGGACGTTGAAGAAAAGCTATGAACAGGCAGCGGCAAGGCTGCAGCAGCTTCAGGAGCGTTTGGTGGAGGTCAGGACCAAGGCACAGGGGAACAGGGAACAGCTACAGGGAATCTGTCAGAAACTGGAAAATATGACGGAGCAGATTTCTGCGGTGGAAGATCCTCTTTGCAGGGAATATCTGGACAAGGCACCTGCACAGGCATTGAGCGATCTGAACAGCAGATGCAGCCGGGCGGATGCCCTGATGGGCCTGTTGGCAGAGAAGGACAATGTCCACAAGCGGCTGAAAGAGCAGGAAGAAAGCCTGATCCGGGAGTTAGAGACGGCAAAAGAAGCTTTTTTGCAGGAGCTTTCTGCCCACGGCTTTTTAGATGAGACGACATATTATCAGGCAAAGCTTTCCAGACAGGACAGGGAAGCCTTGGAGCAGAAGCTGGAAGCCTACGACAGGCAGAAGGCTTCCACAGAAGAACTGTACCATCATTTACAGGAGGAAGTAAAGGGCTTAAGGGAGCAGGATCTTGCCACCCTGCGGGAATCGCTGGCAGAACAGAAAGCCTGCAAGGAAGCAGCGCTGAAGGAACAGAAGACTTGGGAACGCCATTTGGAAGAAGTAAGGAAAGCCCGCAGGATGATGGGGGATAAGCTGGATAAGATGGAAACAGACCGTACAGAATACGGGTATGTGAAGGACTTGGAAAATATGGCGTCGGGAAACAACCCAAAGAAGCTGGTGTTTGAGCAGTATGTACTGGCAGGCTATTTTGAGGAGATCCTGCGGGCGGCCAATTTAAGGTTTGCCCGGATGAGCGGCGGCAGATATGAGATGTCCCGGGTAGGAGAAGTGGGGGATGGCAGGGTCAAGGATAATCTGGAGATCAGAGTCATGGACCATTATACCGGAAAATACCGGTCTGTCCGCACATTGTCAGGAGGAGAATCCTTTAAGGCATCCCTGTGTCTGGCGCTGGGCATGAGCGATGTGATCCAGGCTATGAACGGTGGTATCCGGGTGGATACTTTGTTTGTGGATGAGGGCTTCGGCGCCCTGGATGAAGAGAGCCTGAATCAGGCGTGCGATACATTGATGGGGCTTGTGGAAAAGAACAAGATGATCGGTATCATTTCCCATGTACCGGAGCTGGCACAGCGCATGGAACAGAAACTTGTCATCGAAAAGACCAGCAGCGGAAGCAGGATATTATGTAACGGAAAGGGATAAGAAATGATCAGAAAGCGAATTGCAGCGGTGGCCCTGGCGGCAGCCCTGGGTCTGGGAGCCCTGGCAGCCTGCGGGAGAGACGGAAGCAATACAAAAGTAGTATTTACCACGGGATTTGGAAAGGATGAGATCTTTAAGATAGAGGATGTGACCTGCAAAAAGGCGGAGATCATGGTGTATCTCACCACCATACAAAATCAGTATGAGAGTGTCTATGGAAAGGAGATCTGGGATACTTCCCTGGATGGCGTCACGCTGGAGGAGAATGTGAAGGAGACTGTACTGGCCAGGATCGCCCGGATCAAGACCATGTATCTGTTGGCCAGGGAAAAGGAAGTTGCTTTGGATGAAAAGGAAACAGAAAAAGTGTCCGGGGCGGCGGAAGAATATTTTGCTTCCCTGAATGAAAGGGAAGTGGAGCTGATGGGGGTATCCACGGAGCTGATCGAGAAAATGTACCGGGAATATGCCATGGCGGATAAGGTGTATCGTCAGATCATCCGGGATATCAATCCGGAGATCAGCGACGATGAAGCAAGGACTATCAAAGTGCAGTATCTTTTTTTCGGAACCACCATGAAAGACGGAGCGGGGAATCATGTATCTTATTCCGAAAAGGAGAAGGCGGTGGTCTTGGAGGAGGCTGAGAAAGTAAGGGAACTTGCGGTGGATGGGAAGCATGATTTTGCCGAGCTTGCATCCCAGTACAGCGATGACACCAACATTACCGTTTCCTTCGGAAAGGGGGAGATGGACAGTGCTTTTGAAGCAGTGGCTTTCGAGCTGGAAACCGATGAGGTCAGTAAGGTGGTGGAGACGGATGCCGGATACTACATCATCAAGTGCCTGAGTACTTTTGACAGAGAGGAGACCGATGCCAATAAGCTCAAGATCGTGGAGCAGAGAAAGAAAGAGGTATTCGGCCAGGAGTATGATGCTTTTGTGGATACGCTGGTCAGGAATCTGAATGAAGAATTGTGGGAAAAAGTGACCTTGATTCATGACGATGAGGTGGTCACTTCAAATTTCTTTACTGTGTATGACAAGTACTTCCCACAGGACTGATCTGCACTTTATGAAAATTTTAGAAATGAAAAAAGCCCGTAAATACGGCGTTTTCTGCAATTTGTTAGCACTCAGGCTTATTGAGTGCTAATTTTGTCTTGACTTTTATTTTGGGGAGAATTAAACTGTAGTCTATAAGCAAAACAGGAACTTAAAACAAGAAAGGAACGTGATGAATATGGCAGCAAAAAGCGGCAGCTTATCTATTAACAGTGAAAACATTTTCCCCATTATCAAGAAGTGGTTGTATTCCGATCACGATATTTTTTACAGGGAACTGATTTCCAATGGCTGTGACGCCGTGACCAAGTTAAAAAAGCTGGATATGATGGGAGAATACAGCCTCCCGGAAGGGTACAGCGGCAGGATCGATGTGATCGTGGACCCGGAGAAGAAGACCCTGACTTTTAAGGATAACGGACTGGGAATGACTGCGGATGAAGTAGAGGAATATATCAATCAGATCGCTTTTTCCGGAGCTACGGACTTTATCGAGAAGTACAAGGACAAGAGCAATTCTGACCAGATCATCGGACATTTCGGTCTGGGCTTCTATTCCGCATTCATGGTAGCGGATGAGGTACATATTGATACCCTATCCTACAAAGCAGGCGCAAAAGCTGTTCACTGGGAGTGTGACGGCGGCACCGAATTTTCCATGGTGGAAAAGGAATCCGGGGAAGAAGGCGCAAGAACGGAAGTGGGAACCACCATCACCCTGTTCTTAAATGAGGACTGCCTGGAATTCTGCAACGAATACAAGGCAAAGGAAGTGGTAAAGAAGTATTGTTCCTTCATGCCTACAGAAATCTATCTGTCCAAAGCGGGCACCAAGGAAACCCAGATCATCAAGGCAGACGAGAAGCTGGAAGATGACGTGGTCATTGAAGAGATCCATCCGGAACCCAAAGAGGGAGAAGAGAAGGATGAGGCAGCACCTGCTGAGGAAAAATTAAAGATACAGAAGAGACCGGAGCTTGTCAATGAGACTACGCCTCTTTGGACCAAGCATCCCAATGACTGTACCCGGGAGGAATATCTGGAATTTTATCGCAAGGTATTCCAGGATTATAAGGAGCCTCTGTTCTGGATCCATCTGAATATGGATTATCCTTTTAACTTAAAGGGTATCCTTTACTTCCCCAAGATCAACATGGAGTACGAATCCATTGAGGGAACCATCAAGCTGTATAATAATCAGGTGTTCATCGCGGATAACATCAAGGAGGTCATCCCGGAGTTTTTGCTTCTGTTAAAGGGTGTCATCGACTGTCCGGACCTGCCGCTGAATGTATCCAGAAGTGCATTGCAGAATGACGGTTTTGTGAAGAAGATCGCAGAATACATTACCAAGAAGGTGGCCGACAAACTGTCCGGTATGTGTAAGACGGACAAGGAAGAGTATGATAAGTACTGGGATGACATCAGTCCCTTCATCAAGTTCGGCTGCCTGAAGGATGATAAGTTCTGTGAGAAGATGAATGATTATATCCTCTTTAAGAACCTGGACGGAAAATATCTGACCTTGCCTGAGTGCCTGGAGATCAAACCTCAGGATCAGGAGGAAGAGGGAGCAGAAGGTCAGCCGGCTGGCAGTGCAGTGGATGAAAACGGCAATAAGGTGGAGGCCGAGGTGGTCACCGATACACCCGATGCCGGAGAAGACGGCGATCAGGCCAAGGAAGATGAGGAAAATGAGGAAAAGAAGGAAAAGACCATCTACTATGTCACCGATGAACAGCAGCAGAGCCAGTATATCAATATGTTCAAGGCTGCCAAGATGGATGCGGTGATCCTGACCCACAATATCGACCAGCCCTTTATTTCCCAGTTGGAGTCCAAGAACGAGGGAATCCATTTCCAGCGCATTGATGCGGATGTGACGGACGCTCTGAAAGCAAAGACCTCCAAGAAAGCTGAGAAAGAGATGGAGGAGCAGGCTGAGAATATTGCTAAGATCATGAAGAAAGCGTTAAAGAATGACAAGATCACCATCAAGGTGGAGAAGCTTAAGAACAAGAAGATCTCTTCCGTGATCACACTGTCAGAGGAAAGCAGACGTATGCAGGATATGATGAAGATGTACTCCATGCCCGGTATGGACATGGGAGCATTCGGCGGCGAAGGCGAGACATTGATCCTGAATGCAAATCATCCGCTGGTACAGTATGTGACTGCCCACCAGGATGGAGAAAATGTGGAGATGATCTGCGAACAGCTCTACGATCTGGCAAAGCTCCAGCATGCCCCCCTGGCACCGGAAGCCATGACCAAATTCATTAACAGAAGCAACGAGATCATGATGATGCTTGCAAAATAAACTGACAAGATAAAACAAAGAACAATGGCCCTGCAGAACAGGAAGATACTGCAGGGTCATTATTTGTCTGTCCGAAGCTAATCCGGTTCCGCGATCCTGGTGACTCCGACATAGATATCGGAGATTTCATACCAGGTGGGATAATCGGTGACTCCGGTCCGGGGAAGGTTGAAGATACCCTGGAAGACGCGTACCGCTTCCGCTGTGGCAGGCCCGTAAATGCCGTCCGGCGTGACAGTGGGGATGGCAGGGTAGTTGCGGGCGATGCGGTTCAACTGAAGCTGGAGCTGACGGACCTTTTCCCCTGCAGCGCCAACGGACAGGTCATAGCCGGGAAAGGAGGAGGGGACGCCGGAAATGACCTCTGCGGTATTGATATACATATCATTTCCATAGAAATACCGGATGATCTCAATGGCAGAATACCCTTCGTCCCCCAGATATTTGGAGCCCCACTGGCTTAGGCCGTCGCAGGTCACCCGCTGCCCGTCACAATAGGAAGTAAAGATAGGCTGGCGCACGCCGGGCCTGGACAGATAGTTGGCAAACACGGAGTCCACCATCCTGTCGATGTTCTCAAAGATATTGCGCCCGTACACCCATTTCTGGTCATAAGCGGTGGAGGATGTAATGGTAAAATCATAGCCCTGGTTCCGGTACCATTCCGTGTACACCCGGTTTAAAGTGACGGACATGATGACCAGGATGTTGGCATATATGGCACTTTCCGGCCAGGTGGAATAAATTTCACAGGAAGCTACGTTCTTAATATAATCCTTATATCTGACCCAGTAATTTGGGGCCGTGGGGTCCGAGGGCACTCCGTCGTGGACGATGACATATTCGGGAACAACCACCCGGCTTAGGACGATCTCTCCGCTCTCATCCATGGGTTTGATCTCATCCTCAGGTATCTTGGGCGGGTATTCCCCAAACAGAGTGTGGACGGGAATCGTCACAACCTTTTCGTTCTCCTCCGTAGCAGCCAGTGGGTTCATGCGTATGGGCTGCAGAGCCAGCTCGTTGGCAAAGATTTCGGAACCGGATACCAACACGGGTTCATAGCCCTCGGCGGTAACGGTAATATTGTATTCGGAATAGGGCTGGGCATCCGGGTCTGGCTCTAAGGACAGGGACAGCGGCGGAGCAGGAAGTTCCAATATGGGAGTCTGTCCGGAACTGTCCGTGGTCACAACCTGCAGGGGGGCTTCCGGGTCCCCGGTGTAGGAGATAGAGACAGTGGCGTTTTCTACCGGGATCATTCCTAACGAGGAGACGACACTGATTTTCAGAGAACCCATATAATTGGTTTGATCTGGCATGGCATAGATTTTCCTTTTTTTCGTTACTGTATGTATATGCCGGGAAGGGAAAGGATGTGTCTGGCATGGAAAAAATGTATAAAATGTATTGACGCGGAAATGATAGTGATGTATTATTGTACTATGTTGATGACACAGAAAGGAAGATGTATATGGCATGGACAATGGAAAATGACAGACCTATCTATGCACAACTGATAGAACGCATTCAGATGCAGATCGTATCGGGTGAATACCCTCCGGGGGCGAAGCTTCCCAGTGTCCGGGACCTGGCTGCCATAGCAGCGGTGAATCCCAATACGATGCAGAAAGCCTTTGCGGAACTGGAGCGCAGCGGCCTGATCATCACACAGCGGACCAACGGGCGGAATGTGACGGAGGATGCAGAACTGATAAGCGGTATCCGTCAGAAATTGGCAAACGAGCATACCGCAGATTTCTATGACAAAATGAAAAGCCTGGGCTTTACGAAGCAGGAAGCATTGGACTTCCTGACACAATCATTTGAGGGGGACAAAGACAATGAATGATTTGGTACAGATCGTAAATCTTACCAAGGTTTACGAAGCCGGACGCATTGCGATCAATGATATTACACTGAATCTTCCGAAAGGAAGGATCATTGGGCTGCTGGGGCCTAACGGCAGTGGCAAGACAACACTGATCAAAATGATGAACGGCCTTTTGACACCGACAAGCGGCAGCATCCGCATCAACGGAAACGAAGTGGGCGTGGAGACCAAGGCCCATGTGGCCTATCTGCCGGATCGTACTTATCTGTCCGGCAACCAGAAGATTTCGGAAGTCTTGGATTTCTTCTGTGATTTTTATGAGGATTTTGACAGGAGCAAGGCTCTCGAGATGTTAAAGAGTCTGGATATCGAACCTGACCGTAAGATGCAGACCTTATCCAAGGGCACCAAGGAGAAGGTGCAGCTGATCCTGGTAATGAGCCGCAAGGCGGACCTTTACATCCTGGATGAACCTATTGCAGGTGTGGACCCTGCTGCCAGGGACTATATCCTGCGCACGATCATCAACAATTACAATCCGGAAGCTACTGTACTGATCTCTACCCATCTGATCGGCGATATTGAACAGGTCCTGGATGAAGTGATCTTTCTTCGTTACGGTCAACTGGTGCTGTATACTTCCGTGGATCATATCAGGGAGCAGAAGGGCAAGTCTGTAGATGCTTATTTCAGGGAGGTGTTCGCATGTTAGGAAAGCTGTTCCAACACGAATGGAAGCGTGTCTATAAGGTGGAGTGCCTTCTGCTGGCTGTACTGTTTGTCTTTTCTGTGGCAGGTGCGCTGATGTTCGCAAGCCCTATGGGCAATCTGATCTTTGGCGACGGCGGCAGATATATGACAGAGACGGAAATATTTTTTTGGACCATGACTTTTATTACCAGCATTTTCATGTATGTGATCGTTGTGATCGGTGTTATGTACGGAAGTATGATCTATCTTGGAGTGAATTTCTACAGGAGCATGTACACCGATGAAGGATATCTGGCACATACGCTGCCTGTGACACCGCATCAGCTCTTGGGCAGTAAGGTACTGGTGGGTGCACTGTGGACTTTTATCATGCAGGTGGGAATGGCGATATCCATATTCCTGTTGGTGTTCTCCATGGTAGTGGCAGAGGATCCCACAATGCTCGGTGATATGAAGGAACTGTTCGCAGAACTGGAGGTTCTGGAACCGGATACGAAAGGGATGATCATTCATGGAGGGATTATGTATCTGTGCGCTGTGCTGGTGAGCCCTTTTGCATCGATGAGTATACTTTTCGGAGCACTCACCATTGGTCAGTTGTCCAAGAAACATAAAGGAATGATGGGGATTCTGGCCTATTTTGGCATAATGGTCGCAAACAGTATCATTACACAGATCACCCAGACCATAGGCAGCATTCTGGCAATGAGAATGGAGTCGTACAGTGCCTCCGGTTATAATGAGGTGATGTTCTACACTTATGACGTACAGATCCTGATCACACTTCTCATAGGTGCCGGCCTGTATTTCCTTTCTCACTATATCATCAGTCAGAAACTGAATCTGAACTGACAGAGAATGAAGCTGAAAACCATTTGCCCTATGTCCGATAATTTGTTATAATTGATTTATATATCGGACAAAAGTGGGTGAGCGGAAGATGCAGGAGATTATCAATCGGATTTTGGAAGGACATTTTGATTATGAAAACGGATCTCTTGATTTCTCATGCGCTAAAATTGAATTGACCCTTTTGAAGGGAAATCTATATGAAGGCTCCTTTTCCATAAACTCCGTTCCGGGGCGGCTTACCAACGGTTATGTGGTGAGTTCGGATCTTCGGATGGAGTGCCTGACGCCGGAGTTTTCCGGAAGCAGTGCGCAGATTGCATACCGCTTCCATGGGGAACATGCAGCGGAAGGCGATGTGGTGAAAGGAGCTTTTTATGTTATCAGCAACCAGGGGGAATATCTGCTTCCCTTTACGGTGACTGTGGTAAACAGCACCATGGAATCCTCCATCGGCAGTATCCGCAACCTGTTTCATTTTGCCAATCTTGCAAAAAGCAATTGGCAGGAGGCGGTGAGAATGTTCTATCTGCCACAGTTTCAGGAAATCTTTACAGGAAGTGATGCCCAGTATCTGGACTGTTACAGGGGCCTTTCTGCCAATGTGGGAAATGAACAGAATGTGGAAGAATTCCTGATCTGCATCAACAAGAAGCAGAAGGTGGAATATCTGACGAAGGAGGAATCCATCAAGATTTCCATGCTGTCTCCGGACAGTCCTGATGCGGTGACGGAGACCCAGGTGGGAATCGTAAAAAACGGCTGGGGATGTACGGCTTTGAATGTGGAGTGTGAGGGTGAGTTCCTTTTTGTGGAAAAGGAGTTTTTGAGTGAAGAGGATTTTACGGGCAATGTATGCAGACTTCCCGTGTTCATAGATACGGGAAGGTGCCGTCATGGCAGGAATTACGGTCAGATATTCCTGTTCAATTCCTATACCTCTCTGACTGTTTCGGTAGAAGTGCAGATTGGTGAAGGGGATGCCGGACAGAAGACCAGGCGCTCCAGAAAGCAGCTTACGGTGCAGCTAATGAAGGCTTATGAGAGTTTTCGACTTAAGAAGATGAGCAGGGAAAGCTGGCTGAAGGAGACAGGCAGGCTGGTGGACCGTCTGGTGGCCATGGATGAGAATGACATTGAGGCCAGGCTGTTTCAGGCGCAGGTCCTGATTACGGAGGAACGTTTCAATGAAGCCGGCTGGATTCTGGATCATGCCGGGGAACTGATAGAAAAGAGCAGGGAGGATGTGGATGTGCTGTATGCCTATCACAGATACCTCACCACCCTGATCGATGCGGATGAGGAGTATCAGAAGGAATCGGCAGCCAGGGTGGAACAGCTCTACCGCAGAAGGCGTGAGGAGTGGCGTCTGGCATGGCTGCTTCTGTATCTGTCGGAGGAGTATAACAGGTCTGCCACAGGAAAGTGGGCATTTTTGGAGAAGCAGGCAAAATACGGCTGTACCAGTCCGGTACTGTACATAGAGGCTTTGAATCTGCTTGGAACCAATCCGCCGCTGCTGCGCAGGCTGGATGAGTATGAGCTCAGAGTGCTGTACTATGGCGCCAGAAATGAAAGCTTAAGCGATGAGGTGGTGGAGCAGGTACTTTATCTGTGCGGCAGGAAGAAGGAATATTCCGGACTGCTCTTTGGTATTCTCAAGAAGCTGTATGAGCATAAGCCTGATGTGCGTATCCTGCAGGAGATCTGTGCCCTGCTGATCAAGGGAGGCAAAACCGGGACCAGATGGCTTGACTGGTATCAGAAAGGCGTGGATGCCAACTTGCGCATCACCAATCTCTATGAGTATTATCTGATGTCCGTGGATTTAGAGGTCATGCAGCCGATACCCAAAATGGCACTGATGTATTTTTCTTATCAGTGTAATCTGGATTATGAACATACGGCATACCTGTATCATTATCTTTGGGAGAACCGGGAAGCGTTTCCGGATATGTATGAAAGTTATGGTTTTAGGATCGAACATTTTGTCATTGAGCAGATACAGAAAGGCCACATCAATAAGCACCTTGCGGCATTGTATAGCGGGATGCTCACCGATGCCATGGTGACGGACCAGACAGCAGAACCGTTGACAAGGCTCACCATGGCCTACTGGGTCCGTGTGGAGGATTCCAGACTGAAAAAAGTATTGGTGTATCAGCCGGGGAGGCTGATGCCGGAAGAATATCCCCTTCAGGATAACTGCGCATGGATTGCTCTTTATGGGGAGGAGTCTGTCATTCTCTTTGAGGACGGCTATGGAAACCGTTTCGCACAGAGCATGGAGTATTCTCTGGAAAAGCTGATGCAGCCCGGACATTATCCGTCTCTGGCGGCAGTTTTTGTCCAGGACAATCCGGGTCTGGATCTGTATCTGATGGATCGGGAGAAGGACCGGGCGGGACTTACGCCGGAAAATGTAGGACGATACCGGTATCTGGCATCATCGGAAGAAATCCTTCCGGAAATCAGGCGGGAATGTACCATGAAGGTCCTGCGATACTATTATGACGGTGATGACGGAAGGGCGCTGGATGAGTATCTGGATGGAATCGATCCGGAAAATTTAGGACCGGGGGAACGCAGCATGGTGCTGCGGTATCTGGTGATTCGCAACAAGCAGAAGAAGGCCTGTGAATGGGTGATGGAGTACACGCCTTATTTTGCGGAGCCCAAAGTGCTGCTAAGGCTTTTTGATGATGTCATGGGCGAGGAACCAAAAGAGGAGGACCCGGTATGGATGGCGGTAGCACTGTATATTTTCCAGAAGGGAAAGTATGACAGTTGTGTGCTTAGGTATCTGCTAAAGTACTGCCAGGGGCCTGCCAGGCAGCTGCGGGATATCTGGAAGGCTGCGGTCTCCTTTGAGCTGGACTGCTTTGAGATCTGTGAGCGGATGCTTTTGCAGATGCTCTACACCGGAGCTTTTGTGGCAGAGAAGATGGATATTTTCAGATGTTATGTTTCCGGGGAATCCTGTCAAAAAATCGAAGAGGCATTTCTGTCCCAGTGTGCTTATGGCTATTTCGTAAAGCAGAAGATCGAGGATGAAAGTGTGTTTGATGCCATAAAGTGCTTTTATCAAAATAGCGGGGATATCCCCAAGGTGTGTAAGCTGGCATTTTTGAAGTATTATGCAGAGAATCCCGGGGAGAGGACAAAAGAGGATGAACCCCTGATCTGTATTTTCTTACAGGAGATGCTGGCGGAGAAAATATATATGAATTTCTTCCGGGCGTACCAGGGGATCTGCAGCCGCGTCAGTGAGATGGAGGACAAGACCATCATAGAGTACCGCACCCGTCCCGGCGGCAGGGCCAGGATCCATTATGTGGTGGTGCAGGAGAATGGGGAATCAGGGGAATACACTTCTGAGTACATGAAAGATGTGTACGGCGGAGTATGTTTCAAAGAGTTTGTACTTTTCTTCGGAGAGAATCTGCAATATTACATTATGGAGGAATATGAGGGAGAGTCACAACTGACAGAGAGCGGCAATCTGCAAAAGAGTGATATTACAGGGGGATCCGGCACCGGAAGATTCGGACTGATCAATGATATTGTCATCAGTAAGACATTACAGGATTATGATACCCTGGACAATATGCTGGAGGAATATTACTGCAGGGAATATATGAACGGAGAGCTTTTTAGACTGCAGTAGGAAGGAGTTTGCATGTTGAAACTGCTTAATAACGAAAAACTGATTGTTGGCTATGATCTGAAGGATGACTATTCGCAGATCAGCTACTGTGTGGCGGACAGTGAAAATGTGGAGACTCTTTCCATGGTAGCGGGGGTGGAGGACTTTAATATCCCTACCGTGCTCTGCAAAAGAGAGGGTGTAAACCAGTGGTTCTGCGGCAGGGAAGCCATCCGCTATGCAGAAACCGGGCAGGGTATTTTGATCCAAAATCTCCTGGGGCTGGCAGTGGACGGCGAGCCGGTACTGATAGAGGGCAATGCCTTTGATCCGGTGTCCCTGTTGACCCTGTTCTTAAAAAGAAGCCTGGGAATGCTGGCGCAGGTGTCCTCCCCTGACAGGATATCCGCACTGATGATCACCTGCAGGAAGTTGCACGGCCGGATACTGGATGTGCTGTGCAAGGCAGTGGAGGGTTTGAAGCTTAGGACGGACAACGTGTTTTTTCAGAGTCATACGGAGAGTTTTTATCATTATATGCTCCGGCAGGAGCCGGAACTGTGGAAGGCGAGGACCGTGCTGTTAGAGAGCCTGGGCACCGAGATCGTGTCCTATTCCATGGAGTGCAATTACAGGACCAACCCGGTGGTGGTCTATATCAAGGAAAAGAGTTATGCTTTTACCAGTCAGACGGAGCGGATGGACAGCGAACTTTTGTCCTTGAGTGAGGAGATCTGTGCAGAAGGATATGTTTCCGGCGTCTATCTGATCGGGGATGTATTCTCTGGGGACTGGATGCAGGAATCTCTGCGCTATCTGTGCAGGGGCAGGCGTGTGTTCCAGGGGAACAACCTGTATAGCAAGGGCGCCTGTTACGGGATGCTGGAGAGGCTTAAGCAAAGTGAAGCGGGCAAAAGCCATGTGTTTTTGGGAGATGATAAATTAAAAGCCAATGTGGGAATGAAGCTGATGCACCAGGGAGAGGAGATCTACTGTGCCCTGCTGGATGCGGGAACCACCTGGTTCGAGGCGGAACAGACTTTTGATTTCTATCTGCAGGGAGGGAACAGAATAGAGCTAATGGTCACTGCCCTGACGGGCGGCTACAGCAAGGTGGAAGAGGTTGTGCTGGAGGAGCTGCCGGGGGAACTGAGCAGACTGCGGGCCCACCTGCGGCTGCGTGATGAGAACCATATCCTGGTGGAGATAGAAGATCTGGGGCTTGGAGCATTCCGCCCGGCATCCCACCGGATCTGGAAACAAGAAATAGAACTGTAGCAAGGGAGGCGGACACATGCGGGTCAGTATATGTGTAGGTGAGTATTCCGACACCCCCTTTTTTGTGGCGGGTCTGGAAATGCCGGTATATTGTGTGGAAGAATTGTGTTATTGCATCAAGGAGAATGCTTTCCTGCTGGATGCCGGATTCATGAATGACGCCCTGGTAGACTGGATCGGAAACAAGTGTGGACTGAAGGATCTGGCCAAGAAACTTCATCCCATGATCCACAGGCAGGGGTCCTTAAGTATGTTCGTGGCCATGATCCTGGAATATACGGGACTTTATGAGCCGGCTGTGGTCAAAAATATCGAGCAGGTGCTAAAGACGGGAGCAGGCTTAAGCGGTATTGAGAAGCGCAAGAGCCAGATCGATTATATGGCAGGACGCAAAAAGTATGTATCGGCTGTCAGAGGATATGATTCCCTCCTGGCAAAGTGGCAGGAGATGGAAGGGGAAGGCAAGGCGCTTCCTGCGGCAGGCGTGCGGGCTGCTATCCTCCACAATAAGGGAGTGGCGCTTGCCGGCATGATGCTTTACGGACAGGCGGCGGAATGCTTCCTGGAGGCTTACCGTGCAGACGGCGGACAGTCCCATTACGATGCTTTTCTGGCGGCCAAACGACTGGAACTGAATGATGAGGAATATATTGCTTTTGCGGCAGAGCTTACCACGGATTGTGAAAATACCCTGCGGTTGGAAAAGACCATGGAACAGCTAAAGAAAGGCTGGGAGGAGCAGGCTGACTGTCAGAGGCTGAAAGTCCGCACCGGCTGGCGAAAGGGAAATGAGCAGCAGAAGTATTATGATGAGAACGAGAGACTGACCTATACTCTGAAGGAGAGCTACCGGGATTATGTGAGTGAATAAAGAGACCGGAACAGATACAGGAGCACGGGAAATGGGATTTTGGCAGAAACTTTTTTCGCGGAAGAAAAAACAGAAGGAAGTGCCCCAGGATGATTGGGAAAGCATTGTTTACGACAGGGAAGGCGTGGATTTTGCCGATGAGGAGCAGCGAAGCCGTTATGTGACAGGATGTCTGGAGCAGATTGCAGAAGCCTCTAAGGAGATCGATCTGCTCACGGGAGAATATACGTTAGTGACCTCCTATTTAAAAGACATGGAGGAAATCGAAGCGCTTCCCGGGCAGGAGAAGGAGGAGATCGAACGCCTGGCTAATAAACTGATGTCCCTGGAGCGGGAGATGCAGCGCTACCGGGGCAGGCAGAACCGCATGAGCGACGGGGAGTATTACCGGATCAGGAAGCAGGAGGCGGAGGTGGCTGAGGGAATCCGCAAGATCAAAGAGGGGGAGAAGTATGCCTCTCTGATCAAGAAGGATCTGCGCAGGCTTGACGGGGAGCGGCATGCCTATGCCTACCGCAGATCGGAGCTGCTTGCCCTGACGGGCAATCTGCGGGGAATGGCTGTGATCTTCCTGACAGCATTTGTGATCTGTATGCTGATGCTTCTGGTCCTTCAGTTTGGATTTGAAATGAATACCGGTGTGGGATATTTTCTGGCCGTGGGGGCATTGGCGGTGGCACTGACAGTTCTGTGTGTAAAGTATATGGACGCCGATCGGGAGATCATCCGTGTGGAGAATGCCATCAATAAGCTGATACAGCTACAGAATAAAGTAAAGATCCGGTATGTGAACAATTCACAGCTTTTAGATTACCTTTACATGAAATATGACACCGACAGCGGGGACAGGCTGGAAAAACGCTGGAATGAGTATCAGCAGGAAAAAGAGGAGCGGAAACAGTATGCGGAAGCGGAGGCAAAGACCGAGTATTACCAGAAGATGCTGGTGGAACAGCTTTCCCATTTCCATGTAAGCGATCCCGGAAGGTGGACTCATCAGGTGAACGCATTGATAGACAGGCGGGAAATGGTGGAGATCCGTCACAGCCTCATCCTGCGCAGACAGGCTTTAAGGAAGCAGATGGACTACAATAACGGCGTGGCGGAGGCGGCACGGAAGGAGGTCATGGATGTGGCGGAAAAACATCCTGACTATGCCAAAGAGATCCTGGACATGGTGGAACGGTATGAAACCCCGTAAAAAATACAAATTTGTTATTGATTTTTTGGGGCAAATCTGTTTATCTATTATATGGATACATCTAATGACAAAATCAGAGCGAGGTATGAGACATGAGTGAAGAAATGAAACCAATCAAAGAAGGTAAGGTCCGCGAGATCTATGACAATGGTGACAGCCTGATCATGGTTGCTACTGACCGCATCAGTTGTTTTGATGTGATCCTGAACAACACTGTTACAGGGAAGGGGACCGTATTGACCCAGATGTCCAAATTCTGGTTCGATATGACGGAGGATATTCTTCCCAACCATATGATATCCGTGGATGTGAACGATATGCCGGAATTCTTCAGACAGCCTAAGTTCGACGGCAACAGCATGATGTGCAGGAAGCTTGAGATGCTTCCCGTGGAATGTATCGTGCGCGGTTATATTACCGGAAGCGGATGGGCCAGCTATCAGAAGGACGGCACGGTATGCGGTATCAGGCTTCCCGAGGGCCTGAAGGAATCCGACAGACTGCCTGAACCTATCTACACCCCTTCCACCAAGGCGGAAATCGGTGATCATGATGAAAATATCTCATATGAGCAGAGTGTGGAATACCTTGAGAAGCGCTTCCCCGGCAAGGGTGAGGAATACGCTTCCAAACTGCGTGACTATACCATCGCACTTTATAAGAAATGTGCGGATTATGCCCTTACAAAAGGCATTATTATCGCAGACACCAAATTTGAATTTGGTCTGGATGAGGACGGTAATATGGTGATAGGGGATGAGATGCTTACCCCTGACAGTTCCAGATTCTGGCCTGCCGAAGGCTACGAGCCCGGTCACGGACAGCCCTCTTTCGACAAGCAGTTTGCCAGAGACTGGCTGAAGGCCAATCCCGGCAACGACTGGACCCTTCCCGAAGAAGTGGTACAGAAGACCATCAATATTTACCAGGAGGCTTATGAGCGCCTGACAGGTGAGAAGCTTAAGTAAATCGCAATTGATTTTCGGTGGTTGAAAGGCTATAATAGATAAGTATGCAGGACGAAGGCGTCCGGGTCCAGGGGATTCGTGCGCCTTTTGACGGTATCTGTGCAGACCCGGGCCGATGGGAGCTTAACGATCCTGGCAACAGGAACTGTAAGAGGAAAGGCAAGGTGCGCAGTATGGATCAGGTTTATGTGCAGGAAGAACTGGATGATATGTGCAGGGAAGAATGCGGTGTCTTCGGCGTCTATGATTTTGACGGAGGGGACGTGGCATCCACCATCTATTACGGGCTGTTAGCCCTGCAGCACCGGGGACAGGAAAGCTGCGGTATCGCAGTCAGTGATACCAAAGGCCCCAAGGGCAGAGCGCTCAGCAGTAAAGATATGGGGCTGGTGAATGAAGCCTTTACTCCGGAGAAACTTCAGAAGTTAAAAGGTGATATCGGTGTGGGACATGTGCGGTATTCCACCGCAGGCAGCTCCACCAGAGAGAATGCCCAGCCGTTGGTGTTAAACTATGTGAAGGGAATCCTGGGACTTGCCCACAACGGCAATCTGATCAATGTGCCACAGCTTAGGCATGAACTGGAATATACCGGTGCTATCTTTCAGACCACCATTGATTCGGAGATCATTGCCTACCTCATTGCAAGGGAGCGGCTGAATGTAGGATCTGTGGAGGAAGCTGTGGGACGTGTCATGGAAAAGATCAAAGGGGCTTATTCCCTGGTCATCATGTCGCCCAGAAAGCTGATCGGTGCCAGAGATCCGTTCGGTTTCAAACCACTGTGCATCGGTAAACGGGACAATGCCTACCTGCTTGCCAGTGAGAGCTGTGCATTAGATACAGTAGGCGCTCAGTTTGTCAGGGATGTGCTTCCCGGTGAGATCGTGACCATTTCCCCGGAGAAGGGCATAGAATCCGATATGAGCCATGCCTTAAAGCCTGCAGAACACGCAAGATGTGTTTTTGAATATATTTACTTTTCACGGCCTGACAGCATTATTGACGGTGTCAGCGTATATCATTCCAGAATCCAGGCAGGGAGATTCCTCGCCATGGATTCCCCTGTGGATGCAGATCTGGTAGTGGGGGTGCCGGAGTCCGGCAACTGTGCGGCACTGGGATATTCCCTGCAGTCAGGCATTCCCTACGGCACCGCTTTTGTAAAGAATGCTTATGTGGGCCGGACCTTTATCAAGCCGGGACAGAAGAGCAGGGAGAGCAGCGTGCAGGTGAAGCTGAATCCCATCCGGGAGGCCGTGGAAGGCAAGCGCATTATCATGATAGATGATTCCATTGTCCGGGGAACCACATCGGACCGCATCGTCAGGATGCTCAGGGAAGCCGGAGCAAAGGAAGTCCACATGAGAGTCAGTTCCCCGCCCTTTTTATGGCCCTGTTATTTTGGCACGGATGTGCCCGCCAGAGAGCAGTTGATCGCTTGTGGGCGCACGGTGCAGGAAATCTGTGATATCATAGGGACTGACAGCCTGGCATATCTTAAGCTGGAGCGGTTGGATGAGATTGCAGGCGGGCTTGGGATCTGCAGGGGATGCTTTAACGGAAATTATCCGCTGGAACCTCCTACCGAGGATATCAGAGGAGAATTTGAACAATAAGTTTACAACGAAAAGGAGACCAACATGAGTACAGATAGGTATCAGAGCCCTTTATCCGAGAGATACGCAAGCGAGGAGATGCAGTATATCTTTTCTCCGGACATGAAGTTTCGGACCTGGAGAAAGCTGTGGATCGCACTGGCTGAGACCGAAAAGGAACTGGGACTTTCCCAGAACGGCAAGCCCGTGATCACGGATGAGCAGATCGAAGAGCTGAAAGCCCATGCTGAGGACATCAATTATGATGTGGCAAAGGCAAGGGAGAAAGAGGTGCGCCATGATGTCATGAGCCATGTATATGCTTACGGACAGCAATGTCCCAAGGCTGCGGGCATTATCCACCTGGGGGCTACCTCCTGTTATGTTGGTGACAATACCGATATCATTGTCATGACGGAAGCATTGAAGCTGGTAAAGAAGAAGCTGGTAAATGTCATGAAGGAGCTGGCTGATTTCGCTGAAAAGTACAAGGCACAGCCCACGTTGGCATTTACGCATTTCCAGCCGGCACAGCCCACCACCGTGGGCAAGAGAGCGACCCTGTGGCTGCAGGAGTTCTCACTGGATCTGGAGGATCTGGACCATGTACTTGGCAGCATGAAGCTTCTGGGTTCCAAGGGGACCACAGGCACCCAGGCGTCTTTCTTAGAGCTGTTTGACGGCGATCAGGAGACCATCGATAAGATCGACCCCATGATCGCAGCCAAGATGGGCTTTAAAGAGTGTTATCCCGTTTCCGGGCAGACCTACTCCCGCAAGGTGGATACCAGAGTGGCCAATGTGTTGGCGGGGATTGCCGCATCTGCTCACAAGATGAGCAATGACATCCGTCTGCTCCAGCACTTAAAAGAAGTAGAGGAGCCTTTTGAGAAGAGCCAGATCGGTTCCTCTGCAATGGCATACAAGAGAAATCCCATGAGAAGCGAGAGAATCGCCTCTCTTTCCAGATATGTGATGATCGATGCGCTAAATCCTGCCATCACTTCCGCTACCCAGTGGTTCGAGCGGACCCTGGATGACTCTGCCAACAAGCGCCTGTCCATTCCTGAGGGCTTTCTGGCCATTGACGGCATCCTGGATCTGTGCCTGAACGTGGTGGACGGACTTGTGGTATATCCCAAGGTCATCGAGAAGCGTCTGATGAGCGAGCTTCCTTTTATGGCTACCGAAAATATTATGATGGATGCCGTGAAGAAGGGCGGAAACCGTCAGGAGCTCCACGAACGTATCAGGGAGCTTTCCATGGAGGCGGGACGCAATGTGAAGGTGGAAGGTAAGGATAACAATCTGTTGGAATTGATCGCCGCAGACCCTGCATTCAATATGAGTCTGGAGGATCTGCAAAAGACCATGGACCCTTCCAAATATGTAGGCCGTTCCAAGGAACAGGTGGAAGCGTTCCTTGCAAATGTGATCAATCCTATTTTGGAGGAAAACAGAGAACTGCTTGGTGTGAAGGCCCAGATCAACGTATAGCCACACCTCAAGACAATACATGCTACAGAATCAATGTTGACAGAATATAAGGGAGAAATACAGAATGGGTGGATTTTTTGCAGTCGCAGCAAAGGAAGATTGTGTATTTGATCTGTTCTTTGGAACGGATTATCATTCCCACTTGGGTACCAGACGTGCGGGAATGGCAGTTTACAGCAGGGAAAAGGGGTATGACAGGGCCATTCACAATATCGAGAATGCTCCTTTCCGTACCAAATTTGACAAAGATGTGAATCAGATGCAGGGAAATCTTGGGATCGGTTGTATTTCCGATTATGAGCCCCAGCCGCTGATGGTCCGTTCCCACCATGGCACTTATGCGATCACTACCGTTGGCAAGATCAACAACACAGAGCAGATCTTAAAGGAGATTTTTTCCAAGGGAAATCCCCATTTTCTGGAGATGAGCGGCGGGGACATCAATCCCACGGAATTGGTGGCTTCCATTGTGAACCAGAAGGAAAACATCGTGGAGGGTATCCAATATGCCCAGGAGATCATTGACGGCTCCATGACCCTGATGATCATGACGCCCAAGGGCATCTATGCGGCAAGGGACCGCCTCGGCAGGACTCCTGTGGCCATCGGCAAAAAGGACGGCGCTTATTGTGCCGCATTTGAGAGCTTTGCTTATTTAAATCTGGGATATACTCCCGTGCGTGAACTGGGTCCCGGAGAGATCGTGGTGATAGAGCCGGAGGGCGTACACACGCTGGTAAATCCCGGAAAGGATATGAAGATCTGCACCTTCCTGTGGGTATATTATGGGTATCCTTCCTCCTCATACGAGGGTATCAGTGTGGAAAAGATGCGTTATAACTGTGGTGCCCTGTTGTCCAAGAGAGATAATGTACAGCCGGATATCGTGGCAGGAGTACCGGATTCGGGAACCGCACATGCAATCGGTTACGCCAATGCATCCGGAATCCCTTTTTCCAGACCTTTTATCAAATATACCCCTACCTGGCCCAGATCCTTTATGCCCACCATTCAGACCCAGAGGAATCTGATCGCCAAGATGAAGCTGATCCCCGTGCATGATCTGATCCAGGACAAGAGCCTGCTTCTGATCGATGACTCCATCGTGCGTGGCACACAGTTAAGGGAGACTACGGAATTTTTGTATCAGAGCGGAGCCAAGGAAGTGCATATCAGGCCTGCGTGCCCACCTCTTTTATACGGATGTAAATATTTGAATTTCTCCCGGTCATCCTCGGAGATGGATCTGATTACCAGAAGGGTGTTAAAGGAGATCGAGCAGGAAGGCAGGAAGATCGATCTGAAGGATTATGTGGACCCTGATACGCCGGAGTATGAAGATATGGTAAACAGGATCGGTAAACAATTGAATTTTACCAGTCTCAGATTCAACAGACTGGATGATATGATCGAGGCAGTGGGAATCGACAGAGACAAGCTGTGTACCTATTGCTGGGACGGAAGAGAATAAGAAGGAAATCGCCGATGGGCGGGCATTCCTCTGGCGGCATGTTTTTTGGCCTTTCAGAGAATGCCCGCCCATCGGCTTTGGTCAAAAGCAGTTTTGCACTTCTTTCAAAATGATATAATCAGTAATTATAAAAAATATAAAATATATTGATTTTACTTATCAAAAAAGATGGTGTATAATAAATACGTCTGTGGAAAAACCCAGGCATAAGAAAGAAGTAAGTAAGACGGATTTTATTTAGATACCATTTGTTTGGTAAGAACGGAGGAAGTATGGTTAAGGCAGTTGTAGGGGCTAACTGGGGAGATGAAGGTAAGGGCAAGATCACGGACATGATGGCAGAGAAAGCAGACATTGTCATCCGGTTCCAGGGTGGTGCCAATGCAGGTCATACGATCGTGAATGATTACGGAAAATTTGCGCTGCACACATTACCTTCCGGTGTGTTCTACAGTCATACCACCAGCATCATCGGCAATGGTGTGGCGTTGAACATCCCGATCCTGTTTCAGGAGATCAAGTCCATTACGGACAGGAATGTACCTATGCCCAGGATACTGGTATCGGACAGGGCGCAGATCGTGATGCCCTACCATATTCTTTTTGATCAGTACGAGGAGGAGAGACTGGGCGGGAAGTCCTTCGGCTCCACCAAGTCCGGTATCGCACCTTTTTATTCTGATAAATATGCAAAGATCGGTTTCCAGGTAAGTGAGCTCTTTGATGATGAACTGTTGGCTGAAAAGGTGGAACGTGTCTGCCAGTTGAAGAATGTGCTCCTTGAGCATCTGTATCATAAGCCGGGCATTGACCCTAAGGAACTTCTTGCAACCCTGCATGAGTACAGGGATATGGTGGCACCATATGTGTGCGATGTGTCTGCATTCCTGGATAAGGCACTGAAGGAAGGCAAGACGATCCTTTTGGAAGGTCAGCTCGGTACGTTGAAAGATCCGGATCATGGCATTTATCCTATGGTGACATCTTCATCCACCCTGGCCGCTTACGGTGCCATCGGAGCAGGTCTGCCGCCTTATGAGATCAAGGAGATCGTCACGGTCTGCAAGGCATATTCCTCCGCAGTGGGAGCAGGTGCTTTTGTGTCCGAAATTTTCGGGGACGAGGCTGATGAATTGAGGCGCAGAGGCGGTGATGGCGGAGAATACGGTGCCACCACAGGACGGCCCAGACGTATGGGATGGTTTGACTGTGTGGCTTCCAAGTACGGCTGCCGCCTGCAGGGCACCACGGACGTGGCATTTACCGTGCTGGATGTCCTGGGTTATCTGGATGAGATCCCTGTGTGCGTGGGATATGAGATCGATGGAGAAGTCACCACAGATTTCCCTGTGACAGCAAAGCTGCAAAAGGCAAAGCCGGTACTGAAGAAACTGCCCGGCTGGAAGTGTGATATCCGAGGCATCAGAAATTATGAGGATCTGCCGGAGAATTGCCGCAATTATATTGAGTTTATCGAGGAACAGATTGGCTATCCTATTACCATGGTGAGCAACGGACCCAGCAGAAGCGACATTATTTATCGCAAGAGCCCCCTGAAGGCATGATGGCAATAGCGGACGTATTGACAAAGAGGTTTTATGATCAGTAATCTGGAATACTATAAGGTATTTTACTATGTTGCCAGGATGGGCAGCGTTACCAAGGCGGCTGCAGAGCTTTCCATTTCCCAGCCTGCAGTGAGCCAGGCAATCAAACAACTGGAGAGCAGTCTGGGTGTGGATCTGATCCGCAGGGCGGCAAGAGGCGTGCAGCTTACCAAGGAAGGGGAGGAACTCTTTTTGTATGTGGAAAAGGGTTATACCCAGATGGAGCTGGGCGTGGCAAGACTCCGCCAGATGCAGAATCTGGAGGTGGGAGAGATCCGCATCGGTGCCAGTGATATGACATTGCAGTTCTATCTTTTGCCTTTTTTGGAAAAATTCCATGAGCAGTATCCCCAGATCAAGGTCATGGTGACCAATGGCCCCACGCCGGAAACCTTGAACTGTCTGAGGCAGGGAAGTATTGATTTCTGCGTGGTCAGCACTCCTTTTGAGGAAAAAGCGGATATCCGCTGTGTAAAAGTGCGGGAGATAGAGGATGTGTTCGTGGCGGGACGCAGATTCCTGCATTATAAGAATCGTACCATGGACCTTAAGGAACTGGAGCATCTGCCCTTAATCTTTTTGGAAAAGAATACCAGCACCAGAAGCTATATGGATGCTTTTTTGCAGGAGAATTGCGTGACAGTCCGGCCGGAGTTTGAATTGGCAACCAGCGATATGATCGTACAGTTTGCCGGGCGCAGTCTCGGCATTGGCTGCGTGGTCAGGGATTTTGCCAGGGAACAGCTAGAGTCGGGGCAGTTGTTTGAGCTTCGCTTTAATAAGATGATACCCAAAAGACAGTTCTGTGTGGTACACAGCACCAGAGGGAATCTGCCCATGGCGGCAAGACGTTTGTTTGAAATCATGGGGATTTCGCAGGAGAAGAAATTATGATCAAAAATATCATTTTTGATATTGGAAATGTGCTTACAGATTTCAGATGGAAAGGGTTTCTGGAGGATAAAGGGTTTGACGAGACCATGATAGACCGGATTGCCAAGGCATCTGTGGAAAGTCCTCTGTGGAATGAATTTGACAGGGGAGACTGGCCGGATGAGAAACTGATGCAGGCGTTCGTGGAAAATGATCCTGAGATTGAAAAGGAATTGCATGAGGCTTATGATGATATTCACGGCATGGTGACACTCAGGGATTATGCCATCCCTTGGGTACAGCAGTTAAAAAAAGCGGGCTACAGGGTGCTGTACCTGTCCAATTTTTCCCTGAAGGCTTACAGAGAATGTGATGATGCGCTGGCTTTTCTGCCCTACATGGACGGTGGAATCCTGTCCTATCAGGACAAGGTCATCAAGCCTGACCCGGCTATCTACAAGCTTTTGTTAAAACGGTTCGAGCTGGTGCCGCAGGAGTGCGTATTTTTGGATGATACACAAAAAAATGTGGATGCTGCCGTGGCACAAGGGATTTATGGGATCCGGTTCGTGACCAAGGAACAGGCAGAAGCAGATCTGCGGAAATTGGGAGTTCGCACTTAAAGCGCTATTCGTCCTTGGAGGAATCGGTTTCAACCTCGAAATCCGCAAAGGTATGTCTGCCGGATAATTTGCCATACATCCAGGTGTAGATCCAGATCAGGATGGGAATGGCGATGGTAGCGAACAGGCACAGGGCAAATAATTTGCCAGATGCGGAAGTATCCACAAATGCCACCACCAGAGTGACAAGGTAGAGCGCTACCAGTAATATGATACCGATAATGGCCACCACTTGCCTGGAGGTCATTTTTTTTGTGCTTTTCCGGCTGTTTTTCGAAAGGTTGTCTTTTTTCATAGTTTGTTCCCTGTATCAATTTTGTTGGCATAATATGACTTGCTATTATATTGTGGACTGTTTTGGGGAAGGTGTCAAGGAAAATGTATTTTATTGTGAGAAGAAAGTGATTGGGGCACTATGGCAACAGTCTGCCTGGTGCCATGAACAGAATAAACAATAAAATAATTATGGTGTGCTTTGTATGACGTATATTATAATAGCCTCACATCCGGCTGGATGTATATGCACAGGATATTTTCAGCACAAAGCGGAGATGCTAATACCATGGTTGATAATATAGATATATGCAGATTACCCATAATAGTATTGGTATTTGATTTTGGGGAGAAAAGTGAACAGGAAATAGAATTGCCAGCGTATGCGAATTCGTTGATAGGGAAGCTGAAGAATATTCAACATTTGAAGTTTTCTAACGATCAAAAGATGTTGAAATTGCCCAAGTCATCCCAAATATTTGAAATGGGAGAATACACGCAATTAGAACAAGAGTGTATTTTGAATTACTACTTATATAGGTTATTGCAGCGTTGCAAGAGAACAAAGGAGGAAAATAGAAAAAAGCAAATTGTTGTGATAGAAGAGGCTCACAATTATGTTCCGAGTGTTAAAAATGCTTTGAGCAAGGAGATTATCGTTAGATTGGCCAGAGAAGGAAGAAAGTATGGTATATCATTATGCTTTATAACGCAACGTCCAAGATTTTTTGATCAAACAGCATTATCTCAAAGCGGTAATAAGATCATATTCTCTTTGCCCAACCCGGACGACGTAAAACATATTGTGGAAGACATGCCCTTTTATAAACCGGAACTGACAATGACGATTCAAAGTCAAAGGACAGGAGAATGCGTTGTCGCGGGCGATGCATATAATGATATATTGGAAGTTGTTGTGGATTTTTCAGACATGAGAGAATCATTAGGTACTGATAAGTAAAAATGGCAAGGGTCGCAGTGGCATATTGCGGCCTTTTTTGCATAGGATAGAACATGGACAAATTCTATGGGAGGCAAAGAAATGGCTTGGCTGGAGGAATGGGAGGAACAGCTCGGGGGAAGGATAAAGTCAGTGCTGATACTGGCTCTTGCGGCATTCCTGTTGATGGAGTATAATAATGGAAACATTGCTTACAGAATGGTGGAGCCTGCAGCTTCTGTGAAAGTGACCTCCGAGTGCGAGAATCAGAACCCCATTGACAGTTATTTTCAAAAGCTGGAGGGTAGCGTGCCACAGGAATGTATGGCGCGGTTTGACCTTATTTACCTGGAGTGTTGGGAGATGGAACTGGCACATGCCTATCATATCCTCTCTCAGGAGCTTCCCGCTTCTTTTTTCGAAGCAGGCGGCTATGGCACAAAAGGACAGGAGTCTTTTTCGGAGTTTACACTGGCCCAGAGTTATTTAGAGAATTATTACGGAAGCTATGTGGAGAAACAAGAAGATCTTGTAAGGCCCGGGGACGCTGTAAAGACCCGGCTGGAACTGACTAAGGCCCAGACTTTACGGCTCTATCAGTTAATCCACAAGGAGCAGAATCTGAAATTGGCCGAGCTGTTTGTCTTTGAGGAAGAGGACGCAAAAAGATTGTTGGAAAACAGCGGAGTATGGAACCGGTAGAGTTGTTTGCGACGGATGATAAAGGATGGATGAAAATGATGATGGAAGTGGTGACGGAAAGTACAGCTATGGTAGGGATGCCTGTGATCGCAGCGGTATGTGTGACGCTGTTTGTAAGTCTGATCCTGCCGGTCATTGTGTGTATCGTTTTCTGTGTAAAGAATAGAGGGAAAGGCGTGGTGGCCGCGTGGTTTCTGGGAGCGGCAGGCTTTTTCGTGTTTCAGATCATGATACGGACCCCCATACTGAGTGCTCTTTCCTTAAGTACTGCTTTTATGGCCTTTGCAAAGGAGCAATATGTCTGGTATTGTCTGATCATGGCTTTTACGGCCGGGCTGTTTGAGGTGGCCGGAAGATATATCGTGGCCCGCATCCTGAAAAAGAAGCAGTGTTTTGAAAAGGGGGTGGCAGCAGGCCTGGGCCATGGCGGTATCGAGGCGATGATGATCGTGGGTGTCACCTATATCAACAATCTAATCTATATTATCATGATCAACACAGGCTCATATGACCTGATGGTAGAGCAGACCCGTGCCATGAATGTGGATGTCAGTTCCTTGGTCGCACTGAAAGAAACTTTCCTTACCACAGGACCGGGGATCTTTTATCTGGCGGGCTATGAGCGCCTTTTAACCATGGTGTTCCAGTTGGCACTTAGTCTCTTGGTGTGCTATTTTGTGTGGAAGGGTAAGGATCTTTTGGGTGTCCTGATCTGTCTGACACTGCATACGACAGTGGATTTTGTGGTACCTATGATCAATGGCAGGGCCGCAGGGTATTTGGGAGAGCCTATCAGCACGGATACAGCGTATTTACTGATTTACGGATTCCTCACACTGGTGGCGCTGGGAGCGGGTCTGCTGGTTTGGAAGCTTAGGAAGAGACTCGCGTGAGCTACAGGGAATTTTCACTGTATTTCTCTTCACAGTACTTGCAGCGGTAAATTTCTTTTTCTTCATCGGCCAGGACGAAGATATTGGGGAGTCCCTGTTCGATGGAGGTGATGCAGCGGGGATTGTGGCACTTGATCACGTTTTTGATCTGCCTGGGGAGGACAAGGTCTTTCTTTTCCACGATCTCGCCGTTCTTGATGACATTCACGGTGATATTGTGGTCGATGAAGGCCAGGACATCCAGATCCAGGGCGTTGATATCACATTCTACTTTCAGGATATCTTTCTTTCCCATCTTGTTGCTGCGTGCATTCTTGATGATAGCTACGGTACAGTCTAATTTATCTAACTGAAGGTGTTCGTAGAGGGAAAGGCTTTTGCCTGCTTTGATATGATCCAGTACAAAACCTTCTTCAATCTTTCCTACATTTAACATAATGTGCGTCCTTTCTGATAAATATGGTTTTGAAATCGGCGGAAGCGCTTCTCCTGTGGTGTCAGATATGGATCTCAAGCAGGGTGAGGATCAGAGCCATTCTGACATAGACACCGTACTGTGCCTGCTTGAAATAGGCGGCCCTGGGGTCCTTGTCCACTTCCACGGCAATCTCGTTTACGCGGGGCAGAGGATGGAGCACCAGCATATCGTCCCTGGCCAGTTCCATTTTGCTTTCGTTTAAGATATAGAAATCTTTCAGACGGACATAGTCTTCTTCGTTGAAGAAACGTTCTTTCTGTACCCGGGTCATGTAGAGCAGATCCAGTTGGGGCATCACGTCTTCCAGACGGATAACCTCCTCGTAAGGAATATTCTTTTCTTTGAGCATATCCGTGATATAATCGGGTACCCGGAGCTCTTCGGGGGATATGAAGATGAAACGGATGTCATGATAGCGCACCAGTGCATGGATCAGGGAGTGTACGGTGCGGCCGAATTTCAAGTCGCCGCACAGGCCGATGGTAAACTGCCCCAGGCGCCCCTTCAGACTGCGGATGGTAAGAAGATCCGTCAGGGTCTGGGTGGGATGCTGATGACCGCCGTCACCTGCGTTGATCACGGGAATGCCGGATTTCTCTGCGGCTACCATAGGTGCGCCTTCCTTGGGATGGCGCATGGCACAGATATCGGCGTAGCAGGAGATGACGCGGATGGTGTCGGATACGCTTTCGCCTTTGGCGGCGGAGGAAGAATTGGCATCGGAAAAGCCGATGACTCTGCCGCCCAGTCTGGTCATGGCGGATTCAAAGCTCAGGCGGGTCCTGGTGCTGGGCTCATAGAAACAGGTGGCCAGGATCTTCCCATCGCAGGCATGGGCATATTTCCCGGGATTTTTTTCAATGTCATTCGCCAGGTCGAAGAGCTGGTTTAGTTCTTCGGGGCTGAAATCTAGGGGGCTCATTAAGTGTCGCATGGATTCCTCATTTCTGCACGTCGGATTGGATTTATGAATACTGGCGGAGTGCGTGGAGGACGTGCAGCCACGGTCCGTTCATAAAAATGCCGAAGGGAAAGGATACCCTTGGGGCACCCTCCATAAGGAAGGTGCCCCAAGGCGGCTCTGTATCTTAACTTAATATTATCGTTTTCATACGGCGTAGCCTTCGGGTTATGCCGTTTTTGTCATTCTTGCACCTTTTGTTTTCAGGTGCTCTTGGAAGTATTCTTCCATTTCTTCGGGAGAAGGTTCACGGATAATACCCACACCGTTGTAGTGGATTTCCACGCTCTGGTATCGTTTTCCGTCCTTGTATTCGGGTTTGCTGACCACAATCTTTTGGATAAATTCGTGTACCAGTTCCGGCGTCAGCTCCGTAAGCTGCGTTACCTTCTTTGCCTTTTCAATAAAACGCTGTAAGCCTTCGGTGGCGATTTTGGCGTTTTCAAGTTCGGTTTCCAGTTCGGGGACTTTGGTTTTCAGTTCCTCCTGCTCGGTTTCCAAAGACATCGACATCGTGGCAAATCGGTCATCACTTACCTTACCCGTTGCGTTATCCTCATAAAGCTTTTGAATAACGGTATCAATCTCTCGGATACGCCTTTTCGCTTTTTCAAGTTCTCTGCGCTTCTCGGTCAGTTCCTTTTTCTTCTGCTCTCCGAAGTTTTCAAGCTGCTTTTGTGCGAACAGCTTTTCGTATGACTGCACATACCACAATACCCTCTGCATACTTTCAAGCACAAGCTTTTCAATTACTTTTTCTCGGATATAGTGGGCAGAGCATATATCGGAGTTTTTACGATAGGAAGAACAGAAGAAATACGCTTGCTCCCTTTTGTAGTTGTTCGTCACGCTGTAATACAGTTTTTCTCCGCAATCGGCGCAGTAGAGAAGTCCCGAAAACATACTCACAATTCCGCTCTTAGTTGGTCTGCGACGGTGCTTTCTTAACTCCTGCACAAGTGCAAAGGTTTCTCTGTCCACAATAGCGGGGTGGGTGTTTTCAAATATCTGCCACTCGTCCTGCGGTCTTTCCAATCGCTTTTTCAATTTGAAAGATTTGCTTGTGGTTCGGAAGTTTACCGTGTCTCCACAATACTCTTGCTTATCAAGAATATTGGATACCGTATCTGCTACCCATCCAAACGGAACGGCAGGCGGATTACTGCATTTTCTTCCGATACTGTTCCAGTATTCTGTGGGCGTCATAACCTTTTCGGCTTTGAGTTTCTTTGCAATCTGCGTCGGTCCGAGCCCCGAAATGCAAAGGTCGAATATTCTTTTTACAACCTCTGCGGCAGGCTCGTCGATTATCCATTGCTCCTTATCATCGGGTGATTTCATATACCCGAAAGGCGGGTTGGTCGTTAAATGCTTTCCCGACATTCCCTTGCTCTGCATTACCTTACGGACTTTATCGCTTGTGTTTTTTGCGTGCCATTCGTTGAATAAGTCCTGCATCGGAACAAGGTCGCTGATACCGTTTTTGGTGTCGATGTTATCCATAATTGCGATATAACGCACATTCAGGCGGATAAAATCTTCCTCCAAAAGCTGACCGACGATTAAGCGGTTACGCCCAAGTCTGGAATGGTCTTTTACCACAAGATTGGCAACCAAGCCCTGTTCGGCAAGCTCCATTATCTCCATAAACGCCGGTCTGTTGAACAGAACGCCTGAAAATCCATCATCATAGAAAAAGCGGGGATTCGGCAGCTTATTGTCCTTTGCATACTTTTCGAGTATGGCTCTTTGATTCTGAATACTGCCCGATATACCGTCCTTTTCGTCATCACGACTGAGGCGGGCATAGAGGGCGGTGATTCTGTCTGTTGGCTGTTTAATGCTCATATAGCTCCTTTCCACAGCCGGATATGATATAAATCGTAGGTACAATTATAATACCATATCCGCCGTTAAACTTCAACACTTTAAAGCGGTGTTCTGAAATTTGTTACATCTTTTTCAAAATAATTCGTTCTGCTTTTTCCAGCAGACTTTCATTTGCTGCATTGTTAAAATGAGCGCTGACCGAGTAAACCGTGCCGTTAATCTCGGTATCAAAGTTGATTGGGTGTGGGTGCTGCGTCCTGCGAAACCAATCAATTCGTTCCTCTTTGCTCATCTTCATCAGCCTTGCGGTTATATCGTCAATGACGGTATAAAGTTCATCGTTTTCACTGCAAGCATTGCCTTGCTCGTCAAGATAAATTACCTCGTTCATCGTGAATATCCCTCCTTCTTTTTCATCTGTTTTTCCTGCTGCCGCAATTCTTTATTGCGGATTTCATTTGCCGTAACCATATCCAAGGTGTCCTGTATGCCGATAGAACGCTCCTCAATGGCGTAATTGCATTTGAGTTCTTTTCTTAGAACGGTTATCTTTTCGGTCAGTTCCGCCTTGTCTTTACGCAGGGTTTCCTTATCCTCCGGCAACGCTCTGCGGATTTTGTTTTTCAGCTTTTCTCTCTGCTCGCACAAGGTCGCAAGCGCCTTTTCTGTCAGCTCCCGGTCGGTATAAAGCTCCTCAAGGGTGTTTATCTTTCGGGCGGACATATAGTTGACTTGATAGGAAATTTCGTCAAGTTTTCGCACCGCTTCTTTGAGATACGGACTTGTGGGTTTATAGTCCGTGCCTTTCGGCAGGTATCCCAACTGATAACAGTAATACAGATACAGACGGTAAATATGGCTTGTCCTTTTGAACGGTGTATAAGCGTCGTATAAATCTCTCGGCATCTGCGGCGGTATCGTAATCACCGTTGCAGGAATACTGCCGAAGCTGCGGTAGGTGCGCCTAATTTCCTGTTCTATAAACTCCGGCGTCCATTTCTCGTTGAGGGTATCCAATCGGGTAAAGCCTTTATACTGCGGCAATTTTACTTTCCAATGCTTGCCGCTGAAATCCACCTCGTAGCCTTTTCTTACAAGGAATTTTTCAAAAAGGCGGAGATTGTTACTGCAATACATAGCATTGGAAATATCTTCTCGGTACACATTGTATCGGGTAGGCTTGCCTGCCTTTTCGTCAAGCCATACAGGTCTGCTCGGCGCTTTGTGCGGATTGCTAATTACCGACAATCCGTATTCAATGCACAGTGCGTCCGAAGTGTCCCGTAGTCTTTGCCGTTCCGTATTGGAATAGTTGTATTTCTTTCCATCAAGAAAAGATACGGAGTTAAAGGCGAAATGATTGTGAATATGGTCTTTGTCAAGGTGTGTGGTTACAACGATTTGGTATTTATCTCCCCACATTTCCCGTGCCAGCTTCACACCGATTTCGTGCGCCGTTTCGGGCGAAACCTCACCAACCTGAAAGCTTTGATACCCGTGCCAAGCGATATATTTATCGTCTTTGCCGTATCGCATTTTTGTCAGTATCATCTGTTGAAGTGCAGTTTGCTTTAAGCAATTAAGGGCGGAAACATATTCGCCCTTTTCCGTTTTCGCAGGATTCTGCACATAAGAAAACACATTGAAAAAATCCGCCGTGCCTTTCGGAACGGTCTTGTCGGGATTCTCCACATAGTCGATTAAATCTTTCAGGTTTCCTTTAATATGCCATAATGAAGTTACCGCCATATCACACCGCCTCCTGCAAATCAAGGATAAGACGCTCGATTTCCCTGCACTCATCAGCCGCCTGCGGATAATACGGGATACATTTTTCAAAGGCGGCGTGCAGTTCATAAAGGGCGTTCATCATATCCCAGAACGCTTTCGGTGGCTCAGGCTTCGGCGTATTGCCATTGCAAAGCTGACGGATAAATTCCGTTTGTGACAGTCCGCACAAGGCAGAACACCTTTTCAGTTTTTCGTTTTCTTCTTCGGTCAGTCTTAAAGTTATGACCGTTTTATCTTTCTTATCTTTCAAAATTATCATCTCCTTTTCATAAATTTTGGTGGTTTTATCAGGGTTATAGGGCAGAATGCCCTGAGAACAGTCCGCCGCCCATTCGGGTGCGGATTGGGATTTTGGTATCAAAATCCGATGCTCGTTATCCCTGTGGACAGGGAAATACCGTTCTCCTGCAAATTACTCCTATCTCTTTAATTTAGGCCTTTGCAACTGTCACTAAAACTGTCACAATAACCGTCACTTCCGGTAGCCGTAGTTGGTTAAACGGATAATCCTTTTTCGGTTGGTGCGGCGAAACTGAATTACAATATCCCGTTTGTAGAAATATTCGTAATCAAAGCGGTGCAGTAATTTTGTGACGGTATTGGGCGGAGTGTAACTGTCACCGATTTCAGCAAGCAGTTCGGTTGCCGCGCCTTGCCATTCCCGTCGGTTTTCCATAAACCGTAATACTTTCCGAAGAAAAGGGTGGTTCTCAGTCAGTATAGGCTTGCTCTTATCCGGCATTTCTCCGAGGATTTCCGCCACAAGCCGTTCACCCTTTGTCATCTCTTTCAAAGCTGTCACTTCCTTTCTCCTTTGTGGTGGTAAAAGCGATGTCATTTTGGCTCAATAATCTTTCGTGACATCACTTTTGTGTCAATTTGGCTCAGCTTTTGCCGTTCTACCCGAATGTCGTTTTTGTATGCCTGCCCCTGCTTTTTCAGCGGCGTTGTTTCGCTCTCGTCATTTATGACGGTTATCGCAAAATCATATCCCATTCGGACGGTCATTCAGTTGTTAAGTAAAGCGGCTTTTCATACCCCTCCAATGAGTAGCCAGCGGGAAGGGCAAAAATATGCCTTTTTTGAAAATTTCTTCAAAAGTTTTTCTTCCTATATTTAATTGCTGACTTTTTTCGGAGTTTGGCAAAATTATTTTTGTAAACTTCCCACTAAGGCAATAATGGGCAAAACAAAAAGCCGCTACACAGACATCAAGAATCTGCGGGAGCATTGCTCTCGCTTCAAAATGATGTTCTATGTAACGGCTTTGAAATTCAAAGACGGGACTGTTTTGCACCCGTTCACTCGCTGACAGTACCAAAAAGCATAGAGTGGCGGTGACGATATTTTCTCTTAGCATACCGCTGGCATTGGGCGGCTTTTGCCGCATCTCTCAATCTTACATCAATATTCAGTTGTCCGTGACGGTTAAACTGTCACATCATCATTATACAGAACAAGCGTTCTATTGTCAATGTTAAAATCGCTTAATTTGTAAAATTAATTCGAAAATTGTTGAAAAATAGTTGACATGAGAATATAATGTATGTATACTAATATGGTTTAGTTTCTGAATTCTAAATGGGTGGCTTGGGAAAGGAAGGAGAAAAATATGTTTCATTATTTTGAAGATAAGGAATTCATTTCCAAAATGAGATGTTTAGGTGGACACCTTTTGCAAGACACCTGTCATATTCTTAATATGAAATATGGTATCGGTGCAAAGTTTTATCTTGTTGGAAGTGGAAGACGTAAACTTATCACCCAAAATGAAGAATTACCTATCGACTTGGACTACAATCTTGAAATTGTTCGATGTGATGATTTTGAGGATTGTCGTTACTTAAAAGAAAGTACACGAAAAGCATATACTGAAGCGCTGAACAACGAAGGGCTTGATGCTTGTGAAGATTCGACCTCATCTTTAACATCAAAACAAATATACTTTACAACGGGAAATAAGACAAGGTTTTCATTTGATGTATGTATTGTAACAAAAGATACTAAAGGCAATTATCATAGACTTATTCACGAAAAAACGGGATTTACTTACACAGATAGGTACTACTGGAATATTGCACCAAATTCTAAAGAAATTAAAATGAAATCGGAATTTATAAAGCAAAAAGGAAAATGGAGATTGCTACAGAAGGATTATTTGAGAGTAAAAAACAAGTATCTATCTCGAAACGACCATAATCATCCATCTTTTATCTGTTACGTTGAGGCAATTAATAATGTTTATAATTCAAGGAATAATTGGTAAGAAAGGATAGTTAAGATGTATTGTAAAAATTGTGGTAGAATTGTAGATGATACTTCATCATATTGTAATAACTGCGGGGCTCGAATCGATAATAAGCCCAATGCAAATGTTTCTGAAGATTGTTCAAGTTTTGGGTTTGCTATCTTGGGATTTTTTGTTCCGATTGTTGGTTTAATCCTCTTTCTTATATACGAAGGAAAGAAACCCAAACGAGCTAAGTCGGCGGGTAAAGGTGCTTTGATTGGCTTTATAACCAAAATTGTTTTGTCGATTATTCTTGTAATTCTGTATGTCGTTTTTGCCGCTTCGCTTTTTAGTAACATATCAGATGATATTGAATCTAATATCCCTGCAATTGGTGATGTATTTAGAGAAGAAACGACAGATGAAATTTTAGAAAAATATGTTGAGGTTTCTTTCGGGGAATTCAAAATCACTAATAATGGCTACTTCTCCGAGACATCACTTGATATTACAGTAAAAAATAAAGCTGAAAAACAATGTACTTATTACATAACAATCGAAGCAGTAGATGCAAACGGTGCAAGAATTGAAACAGATATGATTTACGCTGATAGATTAGGTGCTGGTCAAGAGATATATTTGAAAGCCTTTGAATATGTAGAACAGGAAAAATTAAATCAATTCAAAAACGCAACTTTCAGGGTTTTAGAAATAAATAAATATGATTACTAATTTTAAGTGAGGTGCTATATGGGTAAGCATTTTTTTGATTTTGAAGATAGCGATTTTGCTCATTCTATCTCTGATAATATGGCAATAGATTCCGAAGGAGATTTGTTGATGAGAATGGGCGATAATATGGCAATGGAGATGGATTCTGGAGAGCTGCATATTATTTCTGGTTGGTCTAATGATGAAGATGATGACTAAAATAGCGGCGATAGAGAGATTTTATTCTCCCTACCGCCGCTAATATTATGCGAATATCAATTCTGTATTTACGATTTCCTTTGCTCTGTTGCGGATATTATTCATCCGACCAACCCACTCCATTTGGTTATCCACCTTAAGTTGTTCGGTAACACCCTCACGCTCTGCCATCTGTTTTACGAGCTGAAAAAACATATCCTCAGCCTGTTTGTCGATTTCCGCAAGATGTGAATTTAGTTTACCACTCGTAAGCAAGTTCACATACAAAACCTTACGGTGTTGCTTCAAGTATCGTAGATGCCGCTGTCCCCATACACCGATAGACTGATTCTCTTTTTCGGGAAGTGTCAGACAAGGGATATAATAATCCCCCTGCTTTTCATACCATAAACCGTTCTGCTCATTATAAATTCTGTTTTCCATTATGTAATCCTCCAAAATAATTGATTTTCCTACAATTTCAATCAATCCGGCTGATTACAAAGCCAAAGGGAGAAGCTACTTCCCTATGTAGTCTCTCCCTTCGACATGATTTTCATTTATAGGATAATAAATCCTCCACAGGCTTGCGCTTGGGAGCAACAGGAGCCTCTGCGGGATAACCTATGGGGATGAGTGCAACCAGCTCTCTCTCCTCCGGAATCTCCAACAGACGGGACGCTTCTTCCTGGTCAAAAATACCTAAGATAACTGTGCCCAGTCCCTGCTCATAAGCTGCCAGACAAAATGCTTCGCTGGCAATACCTGCGTCGAACATCTGCCAGGAATCACCACGGGAGGTGGTATAGGAACCATCGCGTTCAAAACCGCTGCGGCCTTTGATGATGGTCACTGCCACTACCATAGGAGCATTGGCGATGATACGGCCGTTATTTGGAAAAGTGGAGGTACATTGTGCCAACTTTTCCTTGGTATCACCTTCGACCGCAATATAGCGTGTGATCTGTGTATGTTTCCAACTGGGGGCGAAAGACGCAGTGGTGATGATATCTGCAAGTAATTCATGGGAAACAGGCTGATCCGTGAACTGGCGGATACTTCTGCGCCCGGTGATACATTCTTTTGCAGTCATGTTGATACCTCCTTGTATGCATTTTTATTATCTTACCATTTCTTGACGGCAGTTGCAATAAATTTTTCTGTATTTTTTGATAGAAAGGTTTTGCATTAAAGGGGTATATCAACTATAATAAAAAAGAATGAATGTGATAAGGAGGAAGCTTTATGGGCAATGTGTCTTTTGTGGAGAGAAAACGTTGGTTATTTTTAGGATTACCTTTTACTTTTACCAAGTATACCGTCAAAGAGGATATGATCACCATTACTTCCGGGCTGTTCAAGACCACGGAGAATGACTGCTATATGTATAAGGTACAGGATGTGGAGCTTACAACGAGCCTGATGGAGAAACTGTTCAAGATCGGAACGGTGATCTGCTATACCGGGGATACCACCCATTCCAAGCTTGTGCTGACCCATATCAAAAATGCCAAAGCCATCAAGGAATTCATTTTAAAGGGGTCCGAGGAGGCAAGGCTTAAGAGGCGTACCGTGAATATGCTGGATATCGGCTCCGGCACAATGGATGATCTGGACGATCCTGATCTGTAAGAGGAATATGATATCAGAACAAAAGCAGGATGTAACATGAGACGGGACCTTACTCAGGTCCTGTCTTTGCGCCGGAGAAGATATTCAAATAAGAGTCCTGCACCGAACCAGTTGGGAGCAAAGTCCAGACGGATGACCCGGTTGATGTGAAAGCGGCTGCGGCCGTAATCCCAAGGGCAAAGCCCATAGCGGGACAAAAGGGCACCGGTGGCGTATTCGGCAGAAAAGATCAGGGTCATGTAGGACAGGCCCCTTACCCAGAAGGGGCGTCCCTGTAAAAGTTTCATGATCGGTGTCAGAAATGCAGCACTGCCATAGATGGGAAACATCCAGACAGAGGTGGTCCCCATCAGCCTGCGTTCCCGGCGGCGCAGGGAGAGAAGGGCAGTATAAAGGATTTCTATACACCAGCCGGTGATGCCACAGTAAATGAAATTGTGAATTAATTTTTTGAGAGCGTTCATTGTTTTTACACTTTCTGCCAGCGGACTTTGGATTTTGGATAAAGTACAGGATCACAGAGACAGTATGTCCGGTTTTGCGGAAAGATAATCGGAATATATGCAGAAAACCGGCAATGGGAAGAAAGGGAGATCCATGAATTACAGAGAAGCTTTAGACTATGTGGAATCTTTGAACAGTCTGGGGATCGTGCCGGGACTGGACAGTATAAAAGAACTTTGCAGGCGTCTGGGGAATCCCCAGGATCAGCTCTCCTTTGTGCACATTGCGGGGACTAACGGCAAAGGCTCTGCTTTGGCATATATTTCCACTGCGTTAAAATGCGCCGGATACCGGGTGGGCAGGTATATTTCCCCCACGATATTTGATTACCGGGAACGGATACAGGTAAGTGAGAAGCCTATTTCCAGAGCGGCATTGTGTGAGGGGATGGAGCTGATCCGTGATATCTGTGACAGGATGCAGGCAGAAGGCTTTGCCCATCCCACGCCTTTTGAGGTGGAGACGGCGTTGGCCTTCTGGTATTTTGTGAAGAAAAACTGTCAGATCGTGGTGTTGGAATGCGGTATGGGAGGTCTGCAGGACGCCACCAATCTGATACGGAATACAATAACAGCCGTTATCACTCCCATAAGTATGGATCATACAAAGTTCCTTGGCAGTACCTTGGGGGAGATCGCAGCCCAGAAGGCCGGGATCTTCAAGGAGGGCTGTCAGGCAGTTGTGGCAAGGCAGCAGGAAGCAGCCATGTCGGCAGTGGAGGAAGCTGCAAGCCGGAAACATTGCAGTCTTGTGGTGGCAGACGGTGGGAGGGCAACCCGTGTCCGTTACGGCATCAGGCGGCAGCGTTTTGATTATGACGGCCTGAAGAATCTGGAAATCTCCCTGGCGGGAAAGTTTCAGATCGACAACGCGGTGCTGGCGGTGGAGGCTGTCCGCTCTTTGGCCCGGGCGGGCTTTCCTGTGAAGGAGGAAGCGCTCAGGCAGGGATTGAAGGAGGCATCCTGGCCCGGGCGGTTTAGCGTGGTGCGGGACAAACCGCTTTTTATCGTGGATGGGGCCCACAATGAGGATGCGGCGCAAAAACTTGCAGAATCTATCGAATTTTATTTTACAAACAAGAGAATTATCTATATAATGGGAATATTGAAGGACAAGGAATATGAGAAGATCATAAGTCTGACCCAGGGCTATGCCGATCAGATCATTGCGGTGACCACGCCCGGTAATCCCAGGGCATTGCCGGCATAAGAGCTGGCAAAGGAAATTGCAAAGGTGCACCCGGCGGTGACGGTGGCAGACAGTCTGGAGGAGGCTGTGGAGATGAGTCTCCTTCTGGCCGGGAAGGATGATGTGATCATTGCATTCGGTTCCCTGTCCTATCTTGGCAGACTGATGGAAATCGTAGTGCGTCATTCTTAGAAAGGCGGATATCATGGTAGATCACGAAAAAGTAAGAGAAGCGGTAAGGCTTTTGTTGGAAGGAATCGGCGAGGACGTGAATCGGGAAGGGCTTGTGGATACTCCCGACAGGATCGCAAGAATGTATGAAGAGATCTGCGGCGGCATGGAGGAAGATGCCTCGGAACATCTCTCCAAAGTGTTTTCCGTGGATAATAATGAGATGGTGCTGGAAAAGGATATCGTATTTTATTCCACCTGCGAGCATCATCTGATGCCCTTTTACGGCAAGGCGCATGTGGCATATATTCCCAATGGCAGGGTGGTGGGCCTTAGCAAACTGGCGAGGACCGTAGAGGTATATGCCAAGAGGCTTCAGCTGCAGGAAAAGATGACAGGTCAGATCGCTGATGCCATTATGGAATATCTGGCACCCCGGGGAGTCATGGTGGTCATTGAAGCGGAACATACCTGTATGACCATGCGGGGGATCAAAAAGCCCGGCAGCAGGACGGTGAGCGTGGCGACCCGTGGAGTATTTTGCGAGGACCCGGCATTGCAGGCCCAGTTCTATCATATGCTCCGTGTGTAGGCAGAGAGTATGCTATGGAGAGAATAGACAAAATATTAAAACATGATTTGTTTTTATGTCATGTATCTCAAAACAATGCGGCAGAGGCGGACAGACGCTTCTGTCGTCATAATATGGCTCATTTTTTGGATGTGGCAAGGATAGGGGAGATCATCAATCTGGAGGAAGGACTGCAACTGCCCAGGGAATGGATCTATGGGGCAGCACTGCTCCACGATCTGGGCAGGCATATCCAGTATGAGACGGGAACACCCCATGAGATCGCCAGCGGAGAGATAGCACCTGTGATTCTTGGGGAGTGCGGTTTTGATGAGGAGGAGAGGGATGTGATCCTCTCTGCCATCTTAAGCCACAGGGACAGTAGTGTGGCATCGGAGCAAAACCTGCGGGGCGTACTGTACCGGGCGGATAAATCAAGCCGTGCCTGTTTTGCCTGTGAAGCCAAAGCAGAGTGTAACTGGAAGAATGGAAAGAAAAATTTAAATATTAAATATTGATTTTATTTTTGGGAGGCACTTTATGAAGATCGGCAACAGGGAATTTGCGCTACAGGACCACACTTATGTCATGGGAATCTTAAATGTGACGCCGGACTCTTTTTCGGACGGCGGTAAGTGGAATGACAGGGACCGGGCGCTGGCTCATGTAGAATCCATGCTGGCGGAAGGAATGGATATTGTGGATGTGGGCGGCGAGTCCACCAGGCCCGGCTATACTCTTTTGCCGGAGGAGGAAGAAATCGAAAGAGTGGTTCCCATCATAGAAGCCATCAAAGCAAATTTTGACGTGCCCATTTCTTTAGACACCTACAAAAGTAAAGTGGCAAAGGCGGGCATCCTTGCAGGCGCCGATCTGATCAATGATATCTGGGGGCTGAAATACGATGGGGATATGGCAGGCGTTATCGCAGAAAGCGGTCTGCCATGCTGTCTTATGCACAATCGCAAGGAGCCTGATTACAAGGAATTTGTGCAAGATGTGAAAGAAGATCTGAAAGAAACCCTGGTCCTTGCAGAACAGGCGGGAATCTCCCGGGATAAGATCATCTTAGATCCCGGTGTGGGGTTCGGCAAGACTTATGAACACAATCTGGAGATCATCAACCGCCTGGAGGAACTGAATCTGTTGGGGTATCCCATCCTTTTGGGCTGCAGCCGTAAATCCGTGATCGGTCTGACACTGGATCTGGCGGCAAATGAGAGAGTGGAGGGGACTCTGGTCACCACTGTCATGGGTGTGATGAAGGGATGCAGTTTTGTCAGGGTACATGACGTGAAGGAAAATGTCCGTGCAGTCCGCATGACGGAAGCGATCCTGGGAAAGAACAGGTAAGGGTATTTATGGAAGGGTTCAGCTGTATCAAAATAGAAGAATTAGAGGTATATGCCTATCATGGGGTCTATCCTGAGGAAAATGAGAAAGGTCAGACTTTTTATGTAAATGCCGTTCTGGACACTGATACCAGAAGGGCAGGGCTTTTGGATGAACTGGAGCTTTCCACCAATTATGGGGAGGTCTGCCATTTTATTACCAAGTGGATGCAGGAACATACCTGTAAGCTCATTGAGGCGGTGGCCGAACAGCTTGCTTACGGCATATTGCAGACATTTCCTTTGGTCCATGCAGTGGAACTGGAGATCCGGAAACCTCAGGCTCCTATCGGATTGCCTTTCGGCTCCGTTTCTGTGCAGATCAAAAGGGGATGGCACCTTGCATATCTTTCTGTGGGCTCTAATATGGGAGACCGGGAAAGGTACATTAGAGAGGCCATTGCAGCTCTGGATGCCAAGAAACACACAAAGGTATGCCGGGTATCGGGACTTCTTGTGACAAAGCCCTACGGAGGAGTAGCCCAGGAGGATTTCTTAAACGGAGCCATAGAGATAAAGACCCTGCTTTCGCCTATAGAGCTTTTGGACGCCCTGCATGAGATAGAAGCGGCGGCAGGAAGGGAACGGCTGGTGCATTGGGGCCCCAGAACGCTGGATCTGGATATCCTTTTTTATGATAAACTGGTGTATGAGGATGCCAGACTGGTCATCCCACATTTAGATCTTCAGAACAGATACTTTGTCCTGAAACCTTTAGCGGAGATCGCGCCTAATTTTCGTCATCCCCTTTTGGGGCAGACGGTGAGCAAGCTCTTAGAGGCCGTAGACAGCGATTTATGAACCCGGCGCAAAGTCCGGTGAAAAGTCCGGTGACCATGCCGCTTAAGAGCAGGAAGGGCAGATAGGAGAGCACCACCGGCGTAGACGTGAGAAGCAGGGCAACGGAGATCTGTCCCAAGTTGTGAAAGATGGCACCCAGGATGCTGGTCAGGAACAAAAACTGTCCTTCCAGAAGCTTGTTGGCAAGATACATGGCACCAAAGCACAGTAGGCCTCCGGCCAGACTGTACAGAAGACTCATGGCCTGGCCAAACAGAAGTGTGGAGAGAAGGATGCGGGCAAGCAGCACAAGAAAGGCATCCTTTCCGGAATCATTATATAAAACAACAAGTGTTATGATATTGGCAAGACCCAGCTTGATACCGGGAATGGGAACCAGGGGAGGAAGCATGCTCTCGATGGCAAAAACAGCCAGGGCCAGGGTGGTAAAGAGTCCCAGAACGGTTAGTCGCCTGGTGGAAATATGCCGGGCAGAACCCTTTTTGTCGGAAATGCTTTTCATGGTCCCTCCTCCTTGTGTCAGTAAGTGATGATATCTGCCATAGATGCCTCGGAATTTTCCACAGAGGGATTGGACTGCCGGACCCGGATCACCAGCTTGTTGGGCAGGCAGGTGATGGGCAGCAGGGAATTGTTGATGAACCCCTGATGCATACAGAGCTTGTCAGGGCAACTGGCAGCAGAAATGCCGATTTTTCCCTCTTGAACGGTGATGGTATTATAGGCACCGTTCTCTCCCATGACAGTCATGGTATAGGGCGGTTCCTGCGGGTCCAGGGGGATGCTTTTTAGCAGAGTACCGTTTTGGTAGATATCTGCGGTCATGGCTGCAGAAGTGTCCGGCGTCAGATCCTGATACCTGTAATAGATCCAAAGGAGACAGGAAAAGGCAGTGACAAGCAGTAGCGAGCATATAATAATAACAGGTGTGTTTTTACTTTTCACAATGCTCTCCTTTCCCAAACAGATATCTATTTTTCAGTATAGCAAAAAGGAACAGGAAAATGAAGCATATTCTGTCAAAAAAGAATTTGGGCAAAGTCTTTTGCAGTGTGGCTTGGGTTGGGCTGGTTCTGACAGTGGCGTGTCTGAGTGGATGCGGCTTAGACAGCCCCAAGGTTTTAAGTGATGTGGATACTGCCATGGGAACCGTCATTACCCAGAAAATATATTTGAAAAAGCCTGTGAAGACTAAGAAGGAAAACAGGGATGCCCTGCCTACCGAAGAAATCCTGGGACTTGTCGGGAGCCTGGAGCGGGAAAGGATCTCCTTTCGCATTCCGGATGCAGAGCTTTCCAGGATCAATGAGGCATTTGCAGACAGGGATCCCATAGCGGGGGATGAGCCTGATGTTGTAAAGCTTTCTCCCCAAATGGAAGAGATCCTTATAAGATGCCTGGAGATTTCGGAAGCATCGGATGGAGCGTTTGACATTACAATAGGCAGTGTGGCCCGCTTGTGGAATGTGGATGAATGGGCGGATACCCCAAAGACGGACAGCGAGGCAGCTTATCCTCTCCCTTCCGAGTCAGAGATCAGGGAAAAGCTGGACGCCTCCGGTTATGAGAAGGTTACGGTAAAAGACCATGGGATCATCCTTTCTCCGGGCATGTCACTGGATCTGGGAGCTGTAGGCAAGGGGATTGCGTTAGATGAGATACTGCAATACTTAAAGGGGCAGGAAAATGTGGAAGGAGCGGTGATCTCGGCAGGCGGCAGCATCCTGACTTACGGCACAAAACCGGACGGAACGGCATGGAATGTAGGGATCGTAGATCCCATGAGCACGGACCAAAGTCTGGGCATCCTCACTTTGACAGGACAGTGGTGTGTATCCACTTCCGGAGATTATGAACGCTATGTGGAAGTGGACGGTGTCAGGTATCACCACATTATAGACCCGGAAACGGGGTATCCTGCCAGAAGTAGGGTAAAGAGCGTCACCGTTCTTACCAGGGACGGATTTTTGAGTGATGCGCTGTCCACAGCCTGTTTTATCCTGGGCAGGGACAAGGGCATGGAGCTTGCTGAAAAGTATGGTGCGGAGGCCCTTTTTGTGGATCAGGACGGAGAGGTAGCCATGACAGAGGGCATGAGACAATATTTCAATTTTGCTGCTAAAGAAAAATGAGGTAATAGGATGGACAAAAACACATTTATTTATTTAAATCAGGAAATCGTAGAAAAAGTAGATGCAAAGATGCCCCCGGAGGAAGAATTGCAGGACTTGGCAGAGTTTTTTAAGGTGTTCGGAGATGCCACCAGACTCAAGATCCTGTACGTGCTTTTGTGTTCCGAAATGTGTGTTTATGACATTGCCAATCTGCTTGGCATGTCGCAGTCAGCCATTTCCCATCAGCTTCGGGTGCTGAAACAGATGGATCTGGTGAAGAACCGCAGGGAGGGCAAGGCTGTACTTTATTCTCTGGCAGATGATCATATCGTGACCATTTTAAGCCAGGGTCTTGACCATATCGAAGAGTAGGACAGGGAAAGCGTTGTCCTATTTTGCCGGGACGGCTTCCAGGGCTTTCAGGAAGGGCTCCGCATAGCCGGCGCCCAGTGGAGAATGGTAAAGAGTATCCTCCTTACCAAATTCCCGGAAATAGACATATCGGGAGGTCAGGCAGATATCGGTGTAATTGCCGTCTGCCACCGCCCTTGCATCGGTGCCGTCCGTTCGCATGCAGATCAACTGCGGGGAGGTGCCGTTTTTTTGATAGTAAATGAATCCGGATCCTACATTAAAGCAATCCACGCGGTCATGGGTAAGCACCTCTATGACCTGCTGTGACAGGGAATAGCGGCAGAGCCTGTAGTTATTTTCCACGTCCAGGTAATAAATGTGATCCCCCTCCAGGGCAGGATACCAGAGATTGCCCGCCCACACTTCCCGGGAGACATCGGTGGTGGTATCCAGAGCGTAGAGATAATGGTCATTTCCGGTGCCGTTGTAATAAATCGTACCGTTTACGGCGCAGGCAGGATTGACAGTGTAGTCTGCCAGGTCCACACGGTCTGATTTGTCGGTCTTCATCTTGTAAAAGAAGGGCTGCTTGTCCCCTGCGGCCAGCAGATACAGAGTATCATCCACCAGTTGTCCGGTGACGATGGTATCACGGGTCAGGGCCGTCACGTTCTTACCGTTTCGCTTACAGCGGTTAAAGGATCTGGGGGAACGGATATTGCCGAGGCCTGCATCCCCGGATACCCCCAGTTGGAAATAGTACAGATAGTCGCCTCCTGCCAGGATATTGCACACTTTGGCAGTGCCAAGCTTCTTGAAATTCTTTTCGTCCACATCCATGGAATAGAGAGTTCCCTCGTCATAAGCATTGGAAAAATAAACAGTTCCGCCATCTTCACAGAAATAGCCGCCGTTGTTCAGATTTCCGGCTGTATTGCCCACTGTACCGGGGGGATTTGAAGTCACCCGGTCGGAAAATGCGGAAAGCACTAAAAGGAGTGTCAGGATCATTATGATAGTCACTGCTGTCAATATAGGGCCAAGCTGCCTGCTGTCAGAAAGTTTACGCATAAAAGAATCCCCGCTTTGCTCAGATTTTTCATGATTCATATATAGTATACCGTGCTTTTTACTTGCTATCAAGGGCATTTTGGTATAAGATATTTTTAATTACAAAACAAAGTAAAAAAGGAGTTTTGAGATGGATTTACTGGATTTGCGAAACCAATTGGATGAAATAGATGCACACATCGTCAAACTGTATGAGCAGAGAATGGAAGTCTGTGCAAAGGTGGCGGAATACAAGATCGCCAACGGCAAGAAGGTGCTGGACAGGCAGAGGGAGCAGGAGAAGCTGGCCAAAGTCAGATCCATGGCCCACAATGAGTTTAACGAAAAAGGAGTGGAGGAGCTGTTTGAGCAGATCATGTCCATGAGCCGCAAGCTTCAGTACCGCATGCTGGCTGAAAAAGGCAGCCACGGCAAACTGCCCTTTATCGGTGTGGACAGTCTGGATACCGGATCGGCCAGAGTGGTGTTTCAGGGAGCGGAAGGCTCCTACTCCCAGGCGGCCATGATGAAATATTTTGGAGAGGGAGTGAACAGTTTCCATGTGGACACTTTCAGGGAGGCCATGAGCGCCATTGACGAGGGCAGCGCTGATTTTGCGGTACTTCCCATTGAGAACTCCACGGCAGGGATCGTAAATGAGATCTATGACCTTTTGGTGGAGTTTGAGAATTACATCGTGGGTGAGCAGATCATCAAGATCGAGCATTGCCTGTTGGGTGTGCCCGGGGCGGCAATCCAGGATATCAAGACTGTTTATTCCCATCCTCAGTCCCTGATGCAGAGTGCCAGGTATCTGGCAGACCATGACTGGCGGCAGATCAGCATGCAGAACAATGCCTTTGCGGCAAGAAAGGTGGCACAGGAGCAGGACAAGACCCAGGCTGCCATCGCCAGTGAACAGGCCGGCAGTATTTATGGCCTGCAGGTCCTGAAAAAAGGAGTGAATCACTCAGACACCAATTCCACCCGCTTCATCATTGTAACCAACCAGAAGATCTTTCGCAAGGATGCAGGAAAGGTCAGTATCTGTTTTGAGGTGCCCCATGAGAGCGGCTCCCTCTACCACATGCTGTCCCATTTCATCTACAATGATCTGAATATGACCAAGATTGAGAGCCGCCCCATCGAAGGCCGCAACTGGGAGTACCGCTTCTTTGTGGACTTTGAGGGCAACCTGGCGGACAGCGCAGTAAAAAATGCCCTGCGCGGACTTCGGGATGAGGCCCGCAACATGAAGATATTGGGAAATTATTAAACAGGAGATTTCAATACAATGAGAGAACAGGAACTGATCGTATACAGGGACTTTGAGGACGGAGACCTCTTTTTTGACATGGCATGGCTGATGAGCCATTATGATGATGAGTATTATAACGTCGAGGATATGGCTGCACTTTTTTACCAGTGTATCCACAGGCTCATAGAGTTAGCGGGGACTTATGGCTTCCACGGCAATCTGTGGCACTGCTATCTGGCCAATCTGTTGGTGAACAATGAGAACAGCTATAGCTGCGGCTGCGAGATCAGAGGAGAGATCGAGGGCACCATCAACCGGGCGGCGCTCCACGACATCGTGATCTTCAAGGAGTTCTACGATTATGATTTTGCACCTATGATGGAGGCTTTAAAGGTATCGGAATATGCCCTGACGCAACAGTATGAAAGCAGCAGCCGTGAGAGCAAGGTGTATAATACCAGGATCTGTGCCCGTATCTGTGAGCTGGCAGAAAAATTCTGTGCGGACAGGACCCCGGAGGACATGAAGGACACTCTGACCCAGTTCTACAAAGAGTACGGTGTGGGCAAATTCGGCCTGCACAAATCTTTCCGGGTGGTACATGATGAGGAGGGGGTCCATGTGGTGCCCATCCTGAATATCGCCCACGTCCGTCTGGATGACCTGGTGGGTTATGAGATCCCCAAACAGAAGCTGACGGACAATACCGAAGCGTTCGTAAACGGCAGAAAGGCAAACAACTGTCTGCTGTTTGGCGATGCGGGCACCGGCAAGTCCTCCTGCATCAAGGCAATCGCCAATGAATATTATGACAGAGGGCTTCGTATCATTGAGATCTATAAACACCAGTTCCAGGATCTGAACGAAGTCATCAGCCAGATCAAGAAGCGCAACTACCGTTTTATCATCTACATGGATGACTTGAGTTTTGAAGACTTTGAGATCGAATACAAATACTTAAAAGCAGTGATCGAGGGTGGACTGGAAAAGAAGCCGGAGAATGTGCTGATCTACGCCACCTCCAACCGCCGCCATCTGATCCGCGAGAACTACAGTGACAAGGAAGAGATCCGTCAGGATATGCACACCGGTGACACCGTCCAGGAGAAACTGTCCCTGGTATACCGCTTTGGCGTGACCATCTATTTTGGGGCACCGGATAAGAAACAGTTCCAGGTTATCGTAAAAACCCTGGCAGAGCGTCACGGCATCACGATGCCGGAGGAAGAACTTCTCCTGGAGGCAAACAAGTGGGAGCTTGCCCATGGCGGGCTTTCCGGCAGGAGCGCACAACAGTTCATCGATTATCTGTTAGGGAAGAATTAAGGAGAAAGAAGGGGTTACATGAGCACGAAGACCTTTGCGGCCATTGATGTGGGCAGCTTTGAGTCCTGTATGAAGATCTTTGAATTTTCAGGCAAGAACAGAATGCGGGAGATAGACGCTGTCAGACAGAGTATCGATCTGGGAAGTGATACTTATGCGAACGGCAAGATCAGCAATGAGAAGGTGGAAGAACTATGCCGCGTGCTGAAGGAATTTGCTTCCATTATGAAAGCATACAAAGTGGAGGCGTACCGGGCTTATGGCACCAGTGCGGTCCGGGAGACCGAAAATTCCATTATCCTGCAGGATAAGATCGCCCAGAGAACAGGGATCCGGGTGGAGATCTTAAGCAACTCGGAACAGCGTTTCCTGGATTACAAATCCGTTGCCTCCAAGGGGGAGAGCTTCCGCAGGATCATCGAGGAAAAGACGGCGATTGTGGATATCGGCGGAGGAAGCATCCAGCTTTCTCTGTTTGACAACGACACTTTGGTTTCCACTAAAAATATGAGGCTGGGCGTGCTGCGCCTGCAGGAGATGCTCACACATCTGGATGCAAAGAGCACACAGGTGGAACATCTCATTGATGAGCTGGCTTCCGCCCAGCTTGCCACTTACAAGAAACTGTACTTAAAAGACCGTGAGATCGAGAATATCATCATTGTGGACGATTATATTTCTCCCTGGGCCGTGAAAAGCACCAAGGGGGAGGATACCATGATGGAAACCGCAAAGCTGGAGGAACTGATACAGCTTTTGAGAAACAGCAATGCCACCCAGGTGGCACAGACGATGGATATTGCGGAAGAAAAAGTGCCCCTTTTGCTGATCTCCGCAGTCCTTGCCAGAAGAATCGCTGAAATGATGGGAGCGTCCCGGATCTGGGCGCCCGGCTCCACTCTCTGCGACGGTATCGCCTACGAATATGCGGAGCAGAATAAGATGCTAAAGGGCGAGCATGATTTTGAAAAAGATATCATAGCCTGCGCCATGAATATCAGCAAGCGCTATATGGGCAGCCGGAAACGTGCGGAGACCCTGGAAAAGATCACGGCTACCATTTTTGACAATATGAAGCGGATACATGGACTGGGCAAACGGGAAAGATTGTACCTGGAAATTGCCGCTATCCTCCATGACTGCGGTAAATACATTAGCCTCACGGATATCGGTGAAGCCTCCTACAATATTATCATGGCTACGGAGATCATAGGCCTCTCCCACAAGGAGCGGGAGATCGTAGCCAATGTGGTGCGCTTCAACCACAGCAGATTCGGATACTACAGCCACTTGCAGAGCGGTGTCACGGAGCTTGACAGGGAATCTTATCTGACTGTGGCAAAACTGACCGCCATCCTGCGTCTGGCCAACAGCCTGGACCGCAGCCACAAACAGAAGATGAAGGGCGTCAAGGCGCTCCTTCGGGAGAATGAATTGATCCTGACCGTGGATACCCAGCAGGATATCACACTGGAGAGAGGCTTCTTTGAAGCCAGCGCCGAATTCTTCACTGAAGTGTTCAGCGTGAAACCGGTGCTGAAGCAGAAAAAGACCTTTTAGGAGGAGACGATATGGCAACAACAGATTTTAAGGACCCTGCACTCTACACCAACAGGGAACTGAGCTGGGTGCAGTTCAACCACAGAGTATTAAATGAGGCGAGAGACAAGAATATCCCCCTGTTTGAGCGTCTGAAATTTTTGAGCATCACATCCTCCAACCTGGATGAATTTTTTATGATCCGTGTGGCTTCCTTAAAGGATATGGTAAATGCCGGATATGAGAAGCCGGATATTGCGGGCATGACTCCTACAAAGCAGTTGGAGGCACTGGATGAGGCTATCCACAGTCTGGTGGCTACCCAGTATTCCACCTACAACCGGTCCCTCCTTCCCCAGTTGGAAAAGAGCGGACTGTCCGTAGTCAGGTTCCATGAGGATCTGACGGAGGAGGAATCGGCATATATTGACAGTTATTTTGAGGAAAATGTCTATCCCGTCCTGACACCCATGGCGGTGGATTCCTCCCGGCCCTTTCCGCTGATCCGCAACAAGTCCCTGAATATCGGTGCCATGGTCTGCAAAAAAGGTGGCGACGGCGAACTGGAATTCGCCACCGTCCAGGTGCCCAGCGTCCTGTCCCGTATCGTGCAGCTGCCCACCGAAGGGAAGGCCAAGAAGATCATTTTCCTGGAAGAGATCATCGAGCGGAATATCCACAAGCTGTTCTTGAATTACGATATCGTCTGTGCCCATCCTTACAGGATCATGCGCAATGCGGATCTGACCATCGAGGAGGACGAGGCGGCAGACCTGTTAAAAGAGATTGAAAAACAGATCAAGAAGCGCCAGTGGGGCGAAGCGATCCGTCTGGAAGTAGAGGCGGGGATGGACAAACGTCTGTTAAAATTTTTGAAGAAGGAGTTAAAGATCGGAGAGTCCAGGATCTATGCCATTGACGGCCCCTTAGATCTGACCGTGCTGATGAAAATGTACGGGCTGGAAGGTTTTAGCCGTCTGAAGACGCCCAAATTTGAGCCCCAGGCAGTGCCGGAGCTCCCGGCAGGCTGCAATATTTTTGAGGAGATCCGAAAAGGGGATATCCTGCTGCACCATCCCTACCAGACTTTCACCCCGGTGGTGGAATTTATCCGTCAGGCGGCAAGAGACCCGGAGGTGCTGGCCATCAAACAGACCCTGTACCGCGTCAGCGGCAATTCCCCCATTATTGCGGCACTGGCGCAGGCTGCTGAGAATGGCAAGCAGGTTACCGTGCTGGTAGAGCTGAAAGCCCGTTTTGATGAGGAAAACAATATTGTCTGGGCAAGGATGTTAGAGAAGGCAGGTTGTCATGTGATCTACGGCCTGGTGGGCTTAAAGACCCACAGCAAGATCACCCTGGTAGTCCGCAGGGAGGAGGACGGTATCAGACGCTATGTGCATCTTGGCACCGGCAACTACAATGATGCTACCGCAAAGCTTTATACCGATGTGGGCCTCATGACCTGTGCCGAGACCATCGGCGAGGATGCCACCGCTGTGTTCAATATGCTGTCCGGCTACTCCGAGCCCCTGTTCTGGAATAAGCTTTCCTTAGCCCCCCTGTGGCTGAAGGATAAATTCCTGTACCTGATAGGCAGGGAAAAGAAATACGCCCTGGAGGGGCGCCCGGCCCGTATCATTGCCAAGATGAACTCCCTCTGTGACAGGGATATCATTGCCGCCCTCTATGAGGCAAGTGCCGCAGGAGTTAAGATCGACCTGATCGTGCGGGGGATCTGCTGCCTGAAAGTGGGTATCCCCGGTGTCAGCGAGAATATTACCGTGCGCTCCATCGTAGGCAATTTCCTGGAACACAGCAGGATCTTTTACTTTGAAAATAATGAGCATTACGAGATCTATTGCGGCAGCGCAGACTGGATGCCCAGAAATCTGGAGCGCAGGGTGGAGATTTTGTTCCCGGTAGACCGTCCGGAGCTGAAGGAAGAGCTGTTCCATATTTTGAAAAATCAGTTGAGAGACACTGTAAAGGCGTCCGTATTACAGCCGGACGGCAGTTATGAGAAGGTAGATAAACGGGGAAAGCAGATCTTTAACTCCCAGGAGGCATTCTGCAAGGAGGCAACGGACAGAGCAAAGGAAGTGGAAGCACCCACCCAGGTCAGCCGCAGATTTGTGCCGGAGACTCCCCAGGGTCTGTAGAGGAAGCAGGCGTCAGCCTTTCCTCCCCAGCACTGCAAAGCGTATCAGGGGAATCCTTTTGAGCAGCTCATTGAGAAGGAAGGTTGCCACAAATTCGATCACAAGGGAAAAAAGGTACTTTCCCACAGGGGAAAGGCCGGTATGATAGTGCAGGACATAGCAGATACAGAGCAACACGGGGTAATGCAGGATATAGAGCCCGAAGCTGTTTGCCGACAAGTATCTTGTGACAGCGGTTTCCCGATCGCAATATTTTCGGAAGACTCCGATGATGGCAAGGACAGCGGCCCAGAGGTACAGATTGGTAAGAAGGCTCTGCAGGCAGGCGGGAGAAGTAAAGTCACTGCCGTAGTAAGAAACCAGATAGGCCACGGCCCCGATCACGGCGGCAAGGAGGATGGGAATGTAACACCTTGCAACGGCATCCTGGATCTTATCGTGGGAGAAGACATAGTAGCCAATCGCAAACGCCGCAAAATAGATGCCAAAGCGGTACATTGTGAGCAGAGGGGCATTTAAGATCTGGGAAGCTCCCCAGATAACAAGGGATAACATAAGAATCACCACGATATTTGTCCTTCCGCATAACGTCCAGAGACGGTCCGAACGATCCAGCTTTCTAAGCAGTACCAGAAGGCAGGAAAAGAGAAAGAGCGTCTGAATGAACCACAGCGGTCCGATCCCGCTGAGGACGGAAATGGGATATACCAAAAAGGACGGGATATAGGCGAGTCCGCCGCCCATCTTGATATTCAGATATCCTGTGATCCAGTGGATCACAAATAAGCCCAGGGTAGCAGGCACCAGCAGCTTGACCGTTCTTTCTTTCAGGAACTGTCTGTCGGTTCTTTTTTGCAGAGAATATCTGGAACTCATGCCGGCCACCACGAACAGAAGCACCATGAACCAGGGATATACCGCACAAGCCAGCCCATCAAAGAGAGGAATCGTTTCTGCGTTGGGAATGCCGCCGGGAATGCCCACACCATTGAACAGATAGCAGACATGGTAGATCAGGACTAACAGGACGGTGGCCCAGCGTATATTATCAAGATATGGCTTCCTCATAAGGTATTCCCTCCGGTGCGTAAAGTGTCACTTTGTATGTTGATTATACCTTTTGAAAAAAACTCTGTCAATTGCGGACAGAATAGCACGATCGGATGGAAAAGATAAGGAGAAAACCACAATGAATATCATTCTTGCCTCTGCGTCCCCCAGAAGAAAGGAACTTCTTTCCCAGATCGGGATCGCCTTTCAGGTCCGGGTCAGTGACGTGGAAGAAAAAGTGACGACCACGGTTCCCCACCTGCTGGTGCAGGAATTATCCCGTCAGAAGGCGGAGGCGGTGCTTGCTGTGCTCCCGGAGCAGGAGGGGGATGTGATCGTGATCGGGGCGGATACCGTAGTGGCCTGTGACGGCCGGATATTGGGAAAGCCCGGCACAGAAGAGAAGGCCATAGAGATGCTGTCCCTTCTGGAGGGACGTGCCCATGAGGTGTATACCGGGGTGACCCTGCTTCGACGGATGGTCCGGAGGGAAAATGCGGAAGGTGCTGCGGAGGGAACCTTAGGTTATAGGACGGAGCGAAAGAGTTTCTATGAGGCGACTACCGTGCATTTCTGCCACATGAGCCGCCGGGAGATCATAGACTATGTAACGACAAAGGATCCCATGGACAAGGCCGGCGCTTACGGTATTCAGGGGCTGTGTGCCCGGTATATCAGTGGGATAGAAGGGGATTACAATAATGTGGTGGGGCTTCCGGTCAGCAGACTTTATCAGGAAATGAAGGACTGGATATGAAATTTGTGGAGCAGTATTGACTATAGAGCATATTCATATTATGATGAATAGCGCTGATATTGGCAGGCAAAGGAGGTTTGGATATGCAGGTATATGACGATGCAGTGTTGGAATGCTTTTTGGGAAATCAGGGTCAGCTGTTTCCGGAACCGGTAGCGGAAAGCCTGGAAGAAGCAGAGGATTTTTTGGAGGAATGCATGGCTGTGGTAGTGGATTCCGTGGACGAAGTCATTGAGTACTTTGAGGGGGAAGGAATCGACATGGAAGGCGCCATGGATGACGAGATACTGGAAGCTGACGAAGTGTTTGAGATAGGTGACGGCAGATATCTGATCGTAGAGGCTTAAGAGAGCCGGATACATTGGGAGATTGTATATGAAGAAATTTTGGAAAAAGGTCGGCTTTCTTGGATTGACTGTCCTTCCGGTGGGAGTCAGCCTGATCGGGCAGTTTCTTGCTTCCCTGATAGTCATGCTGCTCTATTCGATGTTTGTGGCATTTCGGGCAGGAATGTCAGGGATGAGAGATCCTGAGCAGTTACAGCAGCTTGTTTCGGGGGCCATGATGGACAGTCTGCCGGCAGGGATCCTGACTTATCATTTGGCGGCAGTGGTCATTTTTGGAATCTGGTACTATTTCGGTTGTGGGAGACCAAAGTTTCAGTCACCTGCAAGGGTATTTAACCTGAGGAACATCCTGGTGACGACTATCATGGGGCTTGCCATGTGCCTGGCTGCCAATGCCATGGTGCTGGCGGCAACATATGTGGTTCCCGGTGTGATCGAAGCGTATATGGAAATGGCGGAAGCGGCAGGACTGGGCACGGATGCCCTGACCATCATTGCCAGTGTGCTGGTAGGGCCTGTGGGGGAGGAGATCCTCTGCCGTGGCATTACCTTCCATTACGCAGGCAAGGTGGTGTGCGGCATGAGGAATCAAAAGGCGGCATTTTGGATCGCCAACAGCCTGCAGGCGCTGATGTTCGGGGTCATGCATGCCAATCTGGTGCAGGGGACATATGCGTTCTTTTTGGGATTGTGCTTAGGCTGGCTTACCCATCGCTATCGCAGTCTGTATCCTGCTATTCTGGCACATATGATTGTAAACTTTGCCTCCACATTCCTGGCAGATCCGTTTTTTTCCCTGATCCCCGAGAATTTCATCATGTATCTGTTTGTGCTGTTTGTGGGAACGGTCATTATCCTGGCAGCAGTTTTTTGGGACCGGGAGAAAGCATTGAAGCAATGATCTCCAACAGTCCGTCCTCCTGATTGGATCTTTGGGTGATGATATCGGCATGCTGTTTTACGGTTTCCGTGGCATTTGCCATGGCGATGCCGATATGGGCGGCCTCAAGCATGGAGATATCATTTTCTTCGTCCCCGGCAGCGTAGGTATGGGTGCGGAGGACCGACAAGGTATCGGTGACAAAGCGGAGGGCGTTGCCCTTTCCTGCCTCCTTGGGCAGGATCTCCAGATATTTATCGTTGGAAAAGATGAACTGGAGGCGCTCCCCCAGGTCAGATCCGGCAAGCAGGTTTTCCCGGAAACGTTCCAGGACGGTCCTGTCGGTGAGGTGGATGAGCTGGAGCTTGTAGCTGCCCTCCGAAAGAACCTGGGCCAGATCATCCACACATTTTAAGGGAAGATGGATGCGTCGGGTATAATATTCGATTTCCGCATTTTTGCCATAACAAACGATCTTGGAAGCTGTGTATCCATGGATATGGATGCCGGCTTCTTTTGCTTTCTCCACGATGTAGGCTGCATCGGCACCGCTTACTTTATATTCCAGCAGAGCTTTTTTGTGGTCGCAGTCATAGACCAGGGCGCCGTTGTTGGCAATGATGCACATATTGGGAAATTCCAGTCCCGCTTCTCTTCGGACCTCCAAGATACTGGGGAGGGGCCTTCCGGAGCTTAAGATCAGACGGTGTCCTGCCTGAGTCATGCGGTCAAGGGCGTCCTTCATGGCCGGGCTTAAGGTACTGTCATTTCGAAGCAGAGTGCCGTCCATGTCCGTAAAGAGCAGATTCTTACGGCTTTCTTCCAGATTGGTCCACACCTCATCCGGCACATTCAGCCGGCCATAGCCGCAGCCCAGGTCCAGACCGGGTTTATTGTCTCCGTGAAAATCGGAACCGCCGCTGATCCGAAGATGATATTTGTCTGCAAGCCGGCGGATGCTGCGTTCTTCGCCGGCAGTGTAGGTGCTGTAAACAGCTTCGATGCCTACAAGGCCCATGGCCTTCAGGCGGGATACCAGTGTCTCCAGACGTTCGTCGCTCATCCGGTAAAGGATGGGATGGGCCAGCACAGGGATGCCGCCTGCCTTTAAGATCAGGTCGACCGCCATTTCAGGAGATACCTTTTCCCTGGGAACAAAGTAAGGGCAGCGGTCGCCGATATAGCGGTCGAAGGCTTCCTTCCTGCTTTTGATATAGCCGTGATCTAATAAATATTTGGCATAATGGGCACGGGTGATGACGGCACCGGGATTTTCTTCTTTCAGTGCCTGATAGGTAACAGAAATCCCGGCGCCCTGCAAAAGAGCGCACATCTTCTCATTGCGGGCATTCCGGGAGTCTACGAACTGTTTCAGATAAGCGGTAAATTCGGGATTCTTATAGTCGATGGCAAGACCCACAATATGCACATCGCATCCCTCATATTCCGTGGAAAGCTCCACACCGGGTATTACTGTGGGAACATTGCCATGTTTTTTTGCAAGTTCCCCGGCATGGGCCAGTGCCTCCTCTATTCCGTCCACACAGTCATGGTCAGTCAGTGCAAAGGCGGTGAGCCCCTTTTCCATGGCATAGTCTACAAGGCGGGCCGGAGAATAAGTGCCGTCGGAACAGTTGGAATGTACATGCAAATCTACCATAGAGCGTCAGTCCTCGTCATCTTCCTTGTTGGCAGTGAACACGGTGCGTTTTCTTGCCATCTCGTCGCTTGCCAGATATTCGTCGTAAGTGGTGATCTTATCGATCAGAGTGCCGTCCGGCAGGATTTCCATGATACGGTTGGCAGTGGTCTGTACAAACTGGTGGTCATGACAGGAAAACAGTGCCACACCGGGAAATTTGATCAGACCGTTGTTCAGTGCGGTGATGGATTCCATGTCCAGATGGTTGGTGGGCTCGTCTAAGATCAGACAGTTGGCGCCGCTGATCATCATCTTGGAAAGCAGACAGCGCACCTTCTCGCCGCCGGAGAGCACCTTTACCTTCTTGACACCGTCTTCCCCGGCAAAGAGCATACGTCCCAAAAAGCCACGCACATAAGTGGCGTCCTTTACGGGAGAGTAGCCGGTAAGCCAGTCCGCAATGGTCAGATCGTTGTCAAATTCTGCGGTGTTATCCTTGGGGAAGTAGGCCTGGGAAGTGGTAACGCCCCACTTGTAGGTTCCCTCATCGGGCTCCAGTTCCCCTGCAAGGATCTGAAAGAGGGTGGTCTTGGCAAGCTCGTTGCTTCCCACGAAGGCGATCTTGTCATCATGCCCCATGACAAAGGAGATGTTGTTTAAGACCTTTTCCCCGCCTATAGTCTTGGAAAGATGCTCCACGGTCAGCACCTCGTTGCCGATCTCGCGGTCGGGGCGGAAATCAATATAAGGATATTTCCTGCTGGAGGGCTTGATGGTATCTAACTCGATCTTTTCCAGGGCACGCTTTCTGGAGGTAGCCTGTTTGGATTTGGAAGCATTGGCGGAGAAGCGGGAGATGAATTCCTGTAACTCCTTGATCTTTTCTTCCTTCTTCTTGTTGGCTTCCTTCATCTGCTTGATGAGCAGCTGGCTGGACTCATACCAGAAATCATAGTTGCCGGCATACAACTGGATCTTGCCGTAGTCGATATCTGCGGTATGGGTGCAGACCTTATTTAAGAAATAGCGGTCATGGGAGACCACGATGACGGTGTTATCAAAATCGATCAAAAAATCCTCCAGCCATGCGATGGCATCCAGATCCAGGTGGTTGGTGGGCTCGTCCAAAAGCAGGATGTCGGGGTTGCCGAACAGCGCCTTTGCAAGCAGCACTTTCACCTTTAAATTGCCGTCCAGATCCTTCATCAGGCAGTAGTGGAACTCCGTGTCCACACCCAGACCGTTAAGCAGCATGGCGGCATTGCTCTCTGCCTCCCAGCCGTCCATCTCTGCAAATTCTGCCTCCAGTTCGCTGGCGCGGATACCGTCCTCGTCGGAGAAATCTTCCTTTGCGTAGATGGCATCCTTTTCCTTCATGATCTGGTACAGACGCTGGTTGCCCATGATAACGGTGTCCATGACGATGCAGTCGTCATATTTGAAGTGATCCTGCTCCAGCACGGAGAGACGCTGGCCGGGAGTGATGGTCACATCACCCTTGGTAGTCTCCAGCTGACCGGAGAGGATCTTTAAGAAGGTGGACTTTCCGGCGCCGTTGGCACCGATGAGGCCATAGCAGTTCCCTTCTGTGAATTTGATATTGACATCCTCAAATAACGCCTTTTTTCCGATGCGCAGGGTTACATTATTTGCACTGATCATACTTTTACCTTTCTTCCTTAAAATAATGTGTCTAATAGCAATCATTTCCTATTTTACAGCAAATCATGAAAAATGCAAGCAAAATAGGACGTTATGTTCCTCATTTCTAAAGATTTTATGAAGATATGGGGAAGTCCCTTGAAGAATGGGGAAAATGAGAGTAAAGTCGAGTTGTTTGGAGGTTGTACGAAAAGATGAGCAGGTTAGAGATGTTCGTGATATGGTGTGTTGTGATCCTGGCGGTCCTGATGCTTTTGTATCTGCTTCTGGTGATGCCCAGGATATTTGCAAGACCGGCAAAAGTGTTTGCACAGAAATATTATGCCCACAGAGGGCTGCATGACATGACGAAGAATGTTCCGGAAAATTCCATTGCGGCATTCCGCAGGGCGCTGAATGCAGGTTATGGCATCGAACTGGATGTCCAGTTGTCAAAGGACCGCATCCCGGTGGTGTTCCATGATTTTACCTTGAATCGGATCTGCGGTGTGGACGGGAGAGTGGCGGATTATACCTATGAGGAACTTGAGCAGTTTTCCCTAAGCGGTACTTCTGAGAAGATTCCCAGGTTTGCAGATGTGCTTGCCATGGTGAACGGTAAGGTGCCACTGATCGTGGAGCTGAAGATCGAGAGCCTGGATATCAGTGTCTGTCCGGTGGCGGATGAACTGCTTAAGAATTATAAAGGGCCTTACTGCATAGAATCTTTTAACCCCATCGGGCTGTGCTGGTATCGCTGCAACAGAGGCCGGGTCCCCAGGGGACAGCTTGCGGACTGTTTCCTGAAAGAAGAGGAGTACCGGGGGAGCAGGGGGCTGTGCAGGGTCCTCTACCTTGTATTGCAGAATCTGCTCACCAATTTTCTGGGCAGGCCGGATTTTATTGCCTACAACCACAAATATGCCCAAAAGATTTCCAGAAAACTGTGCCGCAAGCTGTTTAAGACCCCTGCGGCTGCATGGACCGTCCGCAGCAGGGAGGAACTAAAAGCGGCGGAGGAAGAATTCGATGTTTTCATTTTTGAAGGTTTTATTCCGGAAAAATAGTGGGTATACTTCTGCCATGGACAGGAAAAATTATACAATGTGCGATAAATCAGAGGGGTGGAATTAGCAGAGTTGCACGAAAATGTCCAGTGTGACAAAAAATTATCAATTTAAGCTTGATATTCTTTTAACAAGCTGATACAATATTTATGGATCAAAACCCAAGGATTAAAATGTAAACTGTAAGGGAGAGAGTGAACATGAACAAATGGGTCTACAAATTTAAAGAAGGCAACGCAGATATGCGCAATCTGTTGGGAGGAAAAGGTGCCAATCTGGCAGAGATGACCAACTTAGGATTGCCGATCCCCCAGGGCTTTACTGTTACCACGGAAGCCTGCACGGATTATTACAATAACGGAAAGCAGATCTCCGATGAGATCAAGGACCAGATCTTCCAGAATCTGGCAGATTTAGAGGAACTGATGGGCAAGAAATTCGGCGATACCGAAGATCCCCTGCTTGTTTCCGTACGTTCCGGCGCAAGAGCATCCATGCCCGGCATGATGGATACCATCCTGAACCTGGGATTGAATGACGTGGCGGTGGAAGGCTTTGCCAAAAAGACGGGCAATCCCAGATTTGCGTATGACTCCTACCGTCGTTTCATTCAGATGTATTCCGATGTTGTTATGGAAGTTCCCAAGTCCTTCTTTGAGAAGATCATAGATGAGATGAAAGCAGAGAAAGGCGTTCATTTCGACACAGAACTGGATGCTGACGATCTGAAAGAGCTGGCTGAGAAGTTCAAGGCAGTTTATAAGAAAGAGATGAACGGGGAAGAGTTCCCTCAGGACCCCAAGGATCAGTTGATGGGTGCCGTAAAGGCAGTGTTCCGCTCCTGGGATAATCCCCGCGCCATCGTTTACAGACGTATGAATGATATCCCCGGCGACTGGGGTACCGCAGTCAATGTACAGTGTATGGTATTCGGCAACAAGGGCGAGACCTCAGGTACAGGCGTTGCATTTACCCGTAACCCTTCCACCGGTGAGAAGGGTATCTTTGGCGAGTACCTGATCAATGCACAGGGCGAGGACGTGGTAGCAGGTGTGCGTACCCCTCAGCCTATCACACAGCTTGAGAAGGATCTGCCTGAGTGCTACAAGCAGTTCATGGAGCTGGCTAACAAGCTGGAGGATCACTACCGCGACATGCAGGATATGGAGTTCACCATTGAGGAAGGCAAGCTGTATTTCCTGCAGACCAGAAACGGCAAGAGAACCGCTCCCGCAGCTATCAATATCGCATGTGACCTGGTGGATGAAGGCAAGATCACCCCGAAAGAGGCAGTGTGCCGTATCGAAGCCAAGTCCTTGGATCAGTTATTACATCCCACCTTCGACGCAGCAGCATTGAAGGCAGGTGAGGTGATCGGTTCCGCACTTCCCGCATCTCCCGGAGCTGCAGCAGGTAAGGTATACTTTACTGCTGAGGAAGCGAAGGCAGCAGGCAAGGGCGGCAGAGGCGAAAGAGTCATTCTGGTGCGTCTGGAGACCTCCCCTGAGGATATCGAGGGCATGCATGCATCCCAGGGTATCCTGACCGTCCGGGGCGGTATGACCTCCCACGCAGCAGTAGTTGCGCGCGGCATGGGTACCTGCTGTGTATCCGGCTGCGGCGAGATTAAGATCGATGAAGAGGCAAAGGTATTTGAGCTTGGCGGATATACCTTCCACGAAGGTGACTATATTTCCTTGGACGGTACTACCGGTAAGATCTATAAGGGAGATATCAAGACTGTTGAGGCTTCCGTAAGCGGCAACTTCGGTCGTATCATGGCATGGGCTGACCAGTTCAGGACCCTGCGTGTGCGTACCAATGCAGATACCCCCAGAGATACTGCAAAGGCTGTAGAGCTTGGGGCAGAAGGCATCGGACTGTGCCGTACCGAGCACATGTTCTTTGGCGAGGACAGGATCCCCAAATTCCGCAGAATGATCCTTTCCGATACCGTAGAGCAGAGAGAAGAGGCATTGAAGGCCATCGGTGAGTTCCAGAAGGCTGACTTCAAGGCCATGTATGAGGCGCTTGAGGGCAGACCCATGACCGTTCGTTATCTGGATCCCCCGCTTCATGAGTTCGTTCCCACCGAGGAAGAGGACATCAAGGCTCTTGCAGCAGACATGGGTCTGACGGTAGCAGAGGTCAAGGCAAAATGTGATGCCCTCCATGAGTTCAACCCTATGATGGGCCACAGAGGATGTCGTCTGGCAGTTACCTATCCCGAAATCGCCAAGATGCAGACCAGAGCCGTTATGGAAGCAGCCATCGAGGTGAAGAATGAGAAGGGATATGACATCGTTCCCGAGATCATGATCCCCCTGGTAGGTGAAAAGAAAGAGTTAAAGTATGTAAAAGATATCGTAGTGGAAGTGGCAGAGGCTGTTAAGAAGGAAAAGAATTCCGATATCCTGTACCATATCGGTACCATGATCGAGATCCCCCGTGCAGCACTTACCGCTGATGCTATCGCAGAAGAAGCTGAGTTCTTCTCCTTCGGTACCAACGATCTGACCCAGATGACCTTCGGATTCTCCCGTGATGATGCCGGCAAGTTCTTGGATTCCTACTATCAGGCTAAGATTTACGAGTCCGATCCTTTTGCAAGACTGGATCAGACCGGCGTAGGCCAGTTGGTACAGATGGCAGCAGAGAAAGGCCGCAAGACCCGCCCCGATATCAAGCTTGGTATCTGCGGTGAACACGGCGGAGATCCTTCCTCCATCGAGTTCTGCCACAAGGTTGGCTTAAACTATGTATCCTGCTCACCCTTCCGCGTGCCTATCGCAAGGCTGGCAGCAGCACAGGCAGCTATTGCCGATGGAAAGTAGAAGATAACCGCAAATATAGGTATTTCACAAAATCTATATATGACTCTTAAAAAGGAAGCTCTGTGAGCTTCCTTTTGAGTTATTCCCCCAATCTGCTTCTGCACAAGTAAACAGACACTAAAACAAGAGCGATACCGGTAGCGGCTATAATCCATTGTAATGGTACGATATCTGCAAGCGGACCAAAGATGGCCATTCCAACAGGAAGGAAGCCTGAATACATTGCCCCCATCAATCCGAACACACGTCCCTGCATAGAACTCTCCGCCTTTTCCTGTATGATGGTAGTAGTTGCTGTCTGTATCATTGTGAGCGCAATACTATATACAAACATCATCACAAGATAAAGGATAAAGTATGGAGATACGCCCATACCGATCGTCATAATGCCCAGCACAGACAGTCCGGCTGCAAACGTCTTTATTCTACTCTTAAATCCTCCCCAAATACCCATTAGTACACCGCCTATAGCCATTCCTGCAAAACCAACAAGCTCTACGGCAGTCAAATACCAATAGGCATCTCCATACACACGACTAACCAGCAATGCTGCCATAAATCCGGCAGGCACACATAACAGTATATAGAGTCCATAAACTACCAATATTTTTCCAATAACCCTGTCCGAAAAGGAATAATGAATTCCCGCTTTTATATCAGATAAAACGGAAACATTTTCATTTGACGTACTTTGTTTTGGGAACAGTATGCAGGATAATAATCCTATTCCAAGGAGTGCCGTCAGTATATCAATAAGAAGCGTAGCGCAAAATGTTCCTATAGATAATACCACACCTGCGACAGCAGGGGCCACAAACTGAACGATGGATTGCAGGGTTGCGTTTATCCCGTTATGCCGCATCAGATATTCCTCTGGTACAAGGTGCGGAATAACCGCATTCACAGCAGGTGTCTGAACCCCTGCTCCCACTGAACGAATAATCGACATTCCCAGCAAAGCACTTAGTAATATGGAATCGGAGGAAATCATAGGCATTGCAAAAAACATGATAAGAGTAGCAATTGCGATCACTCCATCGGAAAGAATAATCAGCTTTTTGTGACTGTATCTGTCTGCCCATGCGCCTCCCCAAAAGGAAATCAAAAATTGCGGCAGATAGGAACATATAGAAAACGCAGCTACCCATCCTCCACTTGATGTTTGTAAAGTTACATACCAGATGATTGCCATTTGCACAATCATCGAGCCGAATAAGGTGATACATTGACTGACAAGAAAGAGAATCGTCTTTCTTTTTCAATTATTTTGTGCTTGTCCCATTTTTCTGGTCCTCCTTTTGTTGTTGATGTATTATCTTAGCAACAAAAGGAAGGTTGGTGTTATAGTGGAGGGTTAAGAAAACTTCACTTTCATATCAGAAATAATATTTATGATATGTTCTGCATTCCTTTCAGCATCCGCAGGATAGCTTCTAACGAGTAGTTGGCACAGCGAAGGGATCGAATCATTTTTAACCGTTCAATATCATCACTTGTGTAAAAGCGATATCCATTCTGCTTTCGTTTCACCTGAAGTAAGCCGTTTCGTTCCCAATTTCGGAGTGTATCCATTGAAATATCCAAATAGTCCGAAACATCTTTTCTCTTCAAAAAGAGTGAATTCTCCGCTGATTTGTCAGATATGATCTGTTTTGCAATACGGATCGCTTCCTCAGCATTTTTTTGTTCTCTGTGTATTTGATTTCGATATTCTTCGGCAAGACAAAGAGCCTTATCAAAATCTCTCTTTGCAGAAACTTTGATTGTATCTACAATTTTCTTTCTTAGTCCGTTTTGAAGCACTTCTATTTGAAAAGCAGTACGAGCAAGTTTTAATTGTTCAATATGGAAATCTGTAAATATTCGGTAGCCATTTTGCTTTCTCTCCGCCTGCGGTATCAATCCCCATTCTTCATACATCCGTACTGTGTTGGGGTGTATACCAATGATTTTTGCCACTTCTGAAGTTGTGTATGTATTCATTCAGCTTCACCTCACACACTGCTGTTCGTATGGTTTTGCAAACAACGATACCCCGGTTTTCACAATCGGCATATGTTATTTTGCCATAAATTCCGGTTTGCCTGCTTCTTTTTTATTGTATCATATTTTTGTATCTTTTGAAACTTTTTGGCCCGGCGGAACATCTATACTATAAAGGCGAAAGAGAAAGGAGACTATATGATGAAAAGAATCATGCTTTTATTGGTGGCAGGCATCATGAGTGTTGCAATCACAGCTTGTGGGAAGGAGGAAGGGAATGCTCCTGCTTCCGTGAAGGAAACAGAATCGGTATCAGAATCAATACCTGAGTCGTTGCCGGAAGAGACAAAGGAAGAAACCAATACATACCAGGTCGGCAATGTAGACAATTTCAGTGTAAACAGTAAAGTAGTATCTGCCTTTGGCAAAGAAGTCAAGGAAATCGTGGCAGCCTAGGACTTGGAGGCGTTGGCAGATCTGACGGCATTCCCCGTGTATATAGGGTTTGCTGATGGCGGAGTCAGTGTGGAGACCAGGGAGGACTTTATCGCACTGGGAGAAGACCGTATCTTTACACAAGAATTCGTGGAGGCTATGTCACAGGCCAAGGAAGATGATCTGCCGGCAAGCAGGGCGGGATTTTCCTTGACGGATGACGGTGTCCCTAACGTTATCTTTGGTGTCAGAGACGGGAAACTGGCTATTCAGGGTATCAATTATTAAAAATTTTTGGAGTTTTTTGTAAAAAAACCGATTTGCTATAATTTTTTTGACATATCCCCGTGCAATATGCTATCCTAGTAAATGAGAAGGGAGTGGTATTATGGGGCGTAAGATCTTGGCTTTGACGGGGGCTGTGACTGTGATAGCCCTGATTTTTGCAGGATGCGGCAGGAAAGAGCCGGAGAAAGTGTTATTATCGGTGTGGTGTCCTTCGGACAATGTGCCAATGATGACAGAGATGGCGGAAGCGTTCAAAGAACTGCATGCGGATGAAGCACAGATCTCCATTACAGTCAGTGAGGAGGAAGAGATTTCCTGCAAGGAGACGGTGCTTGCCAATCCCAAAGCGGCAGCGGATGTGTATATCTTTGCGGCGGATCAGTTTGAAGAACTCTGGCGTAATGGCGCTCTTTTGCCGGTAAGTCTCCATACAGAGCAGATCGTGGAAGCCAATGGCGGAGAGGATGGAGGCGCCATCAGATGTGCCACAAAGGATGGCACGCTGTATGCCTATCCGGTTACCGCAAGCAACGGCTATTTCCTTTATTACAATTCCCGGTATTTCACGGAAGAAGACGTGAAAAGTTTTGACAGGATACTGGAAGTGGCAGCTTCCAATGACAAAAAGGCAGCAATGGATTTCAGCAGCGGCTGGTATATTTACTCTTTTTTTAAGGGCGCAGGTCTTGACGTGGAGATGAGGCAGGACGGCCTGAGCAATGAGTGTAACTGGAATGCGGTGGATGCGCCGGTGAAGGGAACGGATGTGGCACAGGCGATGTTGGAGATCGCCGGTCATAAAGGGTTTATCAGTTGTGGAGATGAAGCGTTCATAAACGGAGTCAATGACGGGAGCATAATTGCCGGCGTCAACGGAACCTGGAATGCCACCAAGGTGGAAGCGGCATGGGGTGAGGAGTATGCAGCGGCAAAACTCCCGGAATATACGGTCGCAGGAAAACAGGTACAGATGTGCAGTTTTGCAGGATATAAGCTTGCCGGGGTCAATGCATATACACAGAATCCCCGGTGGGCAATGCTTTTTGCAGAGTGGATCACCAATGAGGAGAATCAGATGAAGCGCTTTGAGATGCGTGGGGAAGGCCCCTCCAACGTAAAGGCGGCATCTGAGGCGGTACAGGCATCTCCCGCCATCGCAGCGCTGGGAGAACAGGCGGAGTACGGATACCTTCAGAATGTGGCAGACACTTTCTGGACCCCAACCTATCTCTTCGGAACAACGATTGCCGCAGGCAATCCGGATGGAAGGGATCTGCAGCAGCTTTTGGATGAAATGACAGAGGAGATCACGGAGCTTCCCGGGGAACCGGAATCACACTGAGCCATGAGCGGGAGGTAGCTTCAGCTTTGAAAAGGATATCGTTTCGAATATTCATTACCGTTTTGATTGCGGGAATCGTGGGTATTCTGGGTGAAATCATTTTAAAATATAATATTGACAGGCTGTCTGATAATTACCGTATGATCGTCAATGAAGTTGTGGTGAACCGCCAGTATGCGACACAGATCGATCTTTTGATCTATCAGCATCAGACACTGGTAAGCAAGCATGTGATCAACGAGGAGGAGGCTCTGTATGATGCCTATGAGGCGGAGGCTGAAGAGATCCGGGCACAGCTTCTTGCACAGTTGGACGAATTTGGGGCAAGAATGGCGGGCGATGAGCGGGAGCAGATCTATCACAAGGTCTATTCCAATGTGAACAGTTATCTGCAGAATGCGGATGCGGCCATGAAACTGAGCCGTGAGGGCAGCAAAGGGACAGCGGCTTATTACTGCAATAATATCATGAATGAACTCCTGAAAAAGGTCAATGGGAATATACTGGAGATGAATGAATTTGCCGTGGCGGAGATGGATGACGCTTATGCAAGGATGGAACAGTACATTTTCAGATCCAGGATCAGCGAGCTGGTCTGCATTATCGCAATCGTGGCTGCCACGGTGATCTGCCTGGTATATTGTGTAAGGATCACTCTGAATCTGGACCGTTACAAGGAAGAACTGGAAGAGGAAGTTGCGGCCAAGAATAAGGCACTTCAGGAGCATAATGAGAAGACCATTGCCATTCAGAACAACACGATCATCGGTATGGCCAATCTGATCGAGAATCGTGACGGTGATACAGGCGGTCATGTGAAGCGGACCAGCGGATATGTCAGCCTGATCGCACAGGCGGCAAGGGCGGAAGGTTATTGTACGGAGATCCTGACAGATGAGTATATCGATCTTCTGATCAAAGCAGCCCCTCTTCATGACATCGGCAAGATAGCGGTGCCGGACAGCATTTTAAAAAAGCCGGGCAGGCTTACACCGGAAGAGTTTGCCTGTATCAAAGATCATGCGGCAGAGGGCGGGCGGATCGTAAGAGAGGTCCTTGAGAATATTGAAGAAAAGGAATATGTGGACATTGCTGTTCAGGTTGCATCCGGCCATCACGAAAAATGGGACGGAAGCGGTTATCCCAAAGGCCTTCGGGGGACGGACATACCCCTTTGTGCCAGGATCATGGCCATCGCAGATGTGTTCGATGCCCTGGTTTCCAAACGCTGCTATAAGGAGGCAATGACACCGGAGGAGGCATTTGGCGTGATCAGGGATTCCATGGGAACCCATTTCGATCCGCTGCTTGCCAAGGTGTTTCTGGATCATAAAAGGGAAGTCTGCGGCGTATTGATGGGAGAATAGGACCGTTATAGCAGAGATCCACAAGACAGCACCTCTCTTTTTACATAAACAGGAAAGGAAGGCGGACACTGGGAATAAATATTCCCAAAGTGTTCGCTTTTTTCTGCGCTGGTGCACCATCTTACGAGACTGATCCGAAAGCCGCACAGCTCTATACAGGTGACACACTTGGGATGGACGCAGCTTCCGCAGTTGTAGTAAGGAGAGGCCTCGCTGCCCAGGGTGGGCCGGTGGGTATGGCCCGTCAGCAGGTTTCGGCCGGAATGCCTGGCATAATAGAGATACTTTTTTTCCAGTTTGTCCTTTTTGGTATTGTTTTTGGCGGCGCTTGTGGGGTCCAGGACCCCGAAGGATTCCAGAGAGGCCCAGAGATATCGGACCAGGAACCGGGCAGACCTAAAAAATACGGAGTTTAAGAGATCTGCCTGATGTCCGTGGGTAACATACAGATTTGCAGGAGAATCCTCTGCTCTCAGGATCACTCCCTCGTAAACGGGAAGACCCATAAAGGGTGGTTCCTGCTCTTTTTTGACCATATCATGGTTCCCATAGAGCATATACAGGCGTCCGGCCTTGTGAAACCGGCACAACTGGCAGAATACATCGCTGTGTATTTCGGTGATCTGAGCCATGCTGCGGTTTTCCCAGAGTTCGTCCCCGTCCCCGGCTTCAATATAGCAGAAGCCGTACTGGTAGTAATATTGCAGTGCTGCCAGATAGCTGTTGGCATTCTTAAGAAAATTGTCATTGTTATTGCCTCTGCCACGGTGGCAGTCGCTGAAGAACACATACTGGGTGGACGGGGTGAGGGGCAGGATGGGTGCGTTCTCAAAAGCACGGTCAAGGCGCCTTAAGTAGCTCATGCGGATATCCTCCAATCTATTTACGCTTCTTTCCTTTGAACACAAGCCGGATCGCAAAGGGGAGATAATAGTACAGGTACAGTATACGGTCGCCGCTTTGGGAACATGGCCGGGTTAGGAAAAGGAACCACTTACAATAAATACGACAGGCGGCAAGTGCCATCCTGCGCACCAGCTTCCGGAACGGGGAATATTTCCGGCTGCTCTGTCCGAAGGTAAAAAATACGGTAAGCCCCCTGGTCCGGCAGGAGATGTCCGGAAGTGTTTTCTGAAAACTGTCCAGGAAGCGGTGCATCATGGGATAGTCTTTGAAGCGGATGGAAGTATTGACTGCAAGCTGTTGGGGTTTTGTGAAGATTCCCATCTTAAAGACGGTAAGCCACCAGTGGCGGCAGCGTATATGTCCCAGTCCGGTGCAATGGCAGCTCTCCGGATCGGGATAGCGGTTAAGGCAAAGGGCGATAACCGGCATATCCTTTTCTTCCACGGCACGAAAGAGGGTGGAGGAATATGCATCGGGAGGAACGATCCGGTCCGCATAATAGATCCCCAGCTCACAGCCGCTGTTGATGCCGTATTGGCCTTTCCACATCTCGACCAGCCAGGTTCTGTCATTGTAATTGAAGTAAATGGTCTCGTAGTCGAACACCATATTGAAATAGGGAGCAGACCGGTCGTAAAGGCTGGTATATCCGAACTGTTTTTGGGGAGCGTCAAGGCTTGTGGTAAAGATGTCCTGACAGGGATCATAGCAATAGCCCACAGGCAGGGCAAGGCTGTCTAAAAGCCATTTTTTCTCCGTCATGCTCATGGCATTGATCTTTTTTAGCACTGCCCTTTTCTTACGGTGGAATAAAAGGAACAGGGTAAGAAAGAGCGCTAAAAGGCAGGCGGGAATGATGAAATGATAAAGAGGTTCCATGGTATTCCTGATTTCTTGCTTTTACTATATTTTATGCAGAAGATCCCCCGGAAGTATCTTTGACAGCAGTGTCCTGTCAGAGATATTTTATTGTGATATACACCGATTTATGGTACAATAATAAATAAAACATTTATTTGGAAAATAAGATATCTGTAAAAGGAATGGAAAAATGTCCGATAATAATCAGAAAACCACAAGATATCAACTGCGTCATGCCGCAGGCCTGTATTGGCTTTTGGATACCCGGCAGCCCGGGGTGCCCTACAGGGAGCCGCTGCCGGTAAATGAGGTGGGGGCCCGTATCTGGAAGCTGATGGAACAGGGACTGGACAGGGAGCAGATCGTCCGTAAGATCTGTGAAGAATACCGGGTGGACAGTGACACTGCCAGGCAGGATATTGTGTGGTTTCAGAAACAGTTAGAGAGACAGGGAATAGAGAGATGAATGTACTGCTGATAGGCGGATCGGGAAGTCTGATCAACAATCTGATCATTAAGCTGAATAAAGAAGGACACAGGGTTTATCTGCTCACAGGAAGCCGCTATAAGAAGCTTTCTTATCAGAAGGTGTTTGAACGTTACAATTTTACTTATGACTGCACCTGTCTGAATGAGATCTTTGAGAGCATTGACCCGGACGTGTCCATTTTCATGGGTGCTTATGACACCAATTTCCAGTGGAAGGAAGAAGCTGCTGAGTCTGTCAGATATTCCGCGGGGCTGATGAATATCCTGATGGCCTTTGCCATGCGGGAAAAGGGGCGTTTCATCTATCTTTCTTCGGATGAAGTCTATGATGACAGCTACGACAAGGATATCACGGAGGGCGAACCCACTTCCCCCCAGGGGGTCAGAGGGATGACGCTGGCCCAGGCGGAGGAGATGTGTGAAAGCTACCGAAGGAACAGGGGGGCGGACATTGTCACCCTGAGGCTGGACCATTTGTACGGGATTCCCAAGGACTGCAGGGAAGTGACGGATATCTGTACGAAAATGTGCCTGCAGGCTTTGGAAAAGAATCTGATCAACATAGATGAGGACAGTACCTTTTCCCTGCTCTACGAGGCGGATGCCATTGAGTTCATCTACAGGGTGGTGGCCAGCAGGACTCATAAGAGCAGTCTGTATAACATATCATCTTCTTTGGAGATCACCCAGCGCCAACTGGCGGAGATGATAAAGGGCAGTATGGGAGAAGGTGTCTGGATCATACCGGACACCACCGTGCCAAAGAGGAGGATCCTTTCCAATGTGCTGTTTAACAGTGAGTTTGGAAATCCTTTTTTCTGTGAGGTGCAGGTCATCGTACAGAAGATCGTATCCCGTATGAAGGCCAACCGGGGCATTTTTCTCAATGAGGAGGAAGAGAAACTGACCCTGCTGCAGCGCATCACAAAGAAGGCTGGCTGGCTGATAAGGGCAGTGATCCCCTTTGTGGAAAATCTTATCGCCTTCATTCCCTTCTTTATGCTGAACAACCGTGCTGTGGGAAGCGAATATTTTGCAAACCTGGATTTTTATCTGCTGTATGTGCTTTTGTTTGCCATTGTCTATGGGCAGCAGCAGGCTACCTTTTCGGCGGTGCTGTCGGTGGCAGGTTATTGCTTTAGGCAGATGTATGACAGATCCGGATTTGAGGTCATGCTGGATGCCAATACTTATGTCTGGATCGCCCAGTTATTTATCCTGGGGCTGGTGGTGGGTTATATGAGGGACCAGATCACCAAATTAAAGCATGAGAGCGAGGAAGAAAGGGAATTTATCTCCCAACAGCTTCTGGATATACAGGATATCAACAGCAGTAATGTGCGGGTAAAGGATGCGCTGTCCACGCAGATCGTCAATCAGAATGACAGCGTGGGCAAGATCTACAGCATCACCTCCGCACTGGACCAGTACAGCCCGGAAGAAGTGCTGTTCTATGCCGTGGAAATGCTGGGTAAGCTGGTAAAGAGCAAGGATGTGGCCATTTATACGGTGGCCAACGCCACCTACGCCCGCCTGTTCTCCGCCACCTCCGAAAAGGCCAGAATGTTGGGCAATTCCATCAAATACACAGAGATGGGTGAGATGTATGAGACCCTGCTTGAGCAGAAGGTATTTATCAATCGCAAGATGGATGAGCGGTATCCTCTGATGGCCAACGCCATTTATGAGAACGGCTCCATGCAGATGATCATCATGATCTGGGGGATTCCCTGGGAGAGCATGACGTTAGGCCAGGCAAACCAACTGGTGGTGATCAGCGACCTGATCCAGAATGCGGTGTTAAGGGCCAACAGATACCTGTCGGCATTGGAGGATGAGCGGTATGTAGAAGATACCAAGACACTGGACCCTGAGGCATTCACGGCTCTTAAGAATGCTTATCTGGCAGCCCAGGAAAAGGGCCTGGTGGAATGTACCGTGATTATGGTGGATGTGGACCCGGAGACCTTCAAGGAGTCCGGGAAGATCCTGATGGGCAAGTTGCGCCGGACCGACTATATCGGAACCCAGGAGGACGGAGAACTTTATGTACTGCTTGCCAACACCAGCAGGAAAGATACAGAGCTGGTGCTGGAAAGGTTCCGGGAGGTAGGATTTAAGTGTCACATTGTAGAGGAAAATAAAAAATGACATCGCATGTAAGTGTATTTGTGGGCGTGTTGGTGGTGAATGCGCTGATCGTCCTTGGATATCTGTTATGGAATCTTGTGATCCGAAAAAAAGAGAACAGAAGAAGCTTTCTGATCTGCAGCGTGGTAATGCTTTTGTGCCCTGTGGCAGGGCCCTGCTTCTTTTTGCTGGCACAGCTTGTGTATCTGATCTTTTTCTCGGAACCGGTAGATCTGGAGGATGTTATTTTCAGTAAGGAGCGCGCCCGTACCTTCGTCCATGCAGAGGAAGAGCGGGAGCGCAATATGGTACCTCTGGAGGAAGCGATCGCGATCACGGATACCATGGATCTGCGCAATCTGATGATGAACGTAGTGCGTGGAGATATTCAGAAATCGTTGGCAACCATTTCCCTGGCTTTGAACAGCGAGGATACGGAGACGGCTCATTATGCGGCTTCCGTGCTCCAGGATGCACTGAATGATTTCCGGATCAATGTGGAGAAGCAGTACCGGAAGATCCTGCAGGGAGATGAAAACCAGATCTTCTATGCGGAAACTTTGATCGATTATATGAATCAGGTGTTGGAGCAGAAAGTCTTTACCGACATGGAGCAGCAAAAATATGTGGCTATGATGGATGAAGTCTGTGAAATCCTGTATCAGAATGCCCGTCAGCGCATGACCAGCAGCCAGTATGAGGCTGTCAGCCTGAGGCTATTGGGAGTGGAGGACTACGAAGCGTGTAAAAAGTGGTGCGAGCGTGCGGAGTATCAGTATCCCAACACCCTTGCCACCTATACCTGTCAGTTGAAGCTGTATTTTAACAGCGGTCAGAAAGAGAAATTTTTTGAGGTGATCGAAGAATTGAAACATTCTGCGGTAGTGATCGACAGCGAGACCCTGGAGCTGATCCGGGTATTCCGCTGATAAAGGAGCAAAAGATGGTATCCCGAAGAAATTTTTTCAGCATATTCATCATGATGGCTGTGCTTTTGTTCATGTTCCAGTTTTCCCAGGTCTACAAGGAAAGCGGAAATGATTATGATACAAATGAATATGTGGCCAAAGCTGCAGTGTCCGGGGCTGACAGGTGGCAGGATGCAGGGCTTACCCTGAGCGATCCTGCTCTGACCGAGAAGGAATATGTCATATTCTTTGGCAGGGAGGGCAGCGATCTGGAGGATATCGTGTCACAGTGGTGCACTTATACCAAGCGGAATCTGATGATCCTGTCCGATACAAAAGAATATGACCGGATGGGGGACAGTGCTCCCGAAATGGTGCTGATCGATTCTTCTGCCCTGGATTTTTCAAAAGAGACTGAAAAACTGATACAGATGGCCGGTCAGGGGAGTACTATCGTGTTCTGCAATCTGCCGGATGCAGAGGTCATCAAAAAGCAGGACAGTCTGAGGGAACTGCTGGGCATCCGCTCGGTGCAGGAAACACAGACACAGATTCAGGGCGTCCATCTGTTTTCGGATTTTTTGTTGGGCGGGGAAGCTCTTTATCTGGCCATGGATGAGGAGGAAGCCAAAGAGCGCCAGGATATGGAGCTTGCAGTGCCCTGGTATATCACCGGGAAGGGTACCAAGACTTATATGACGGGGCTTATGGAGGAGGAAGAGATCGACAGGGAAGAATATCCTGCCCTGATATGGAGAAACAAGTTTGATGACGCATTTGTCTTTGCCGTAAACGGGGATTACATGTCCGGCCTTACCGGGTTGGGGATTTTGGATGCCATTGCTTATGAGGCCTCTGATTATGAGATTTATCCCATCGTCAATGCCCAGAATGTAATGATGGTGGATTATCCCGGGTTTTCCTCTGAAAACGGGGAAAGGATGATGGCGCTCTACAGCCGTGATGCCCGGGCGGTGTACCGTGATGTGATGTGGCCCAGTGTTGCGGCCATGGCAAAGAGGAACAATCTGAAGCTCACCTGTTATATCAGTCCCCAGTTTGATTACAGTGATGGCAATGAGCCCACCCCGGAGGATGCGGTATTTTATCTGCAGCAGCTCAATGAAATAGACGGGGAGGCGGGAAGATCCCTGATATGTGGGGAAGAGGTGACTCTTGCAGAAAAGAATGCAAGGGACAATGCCTTTTATGCAGGTGCAGTGGAGGACTATCAGTTTGGCGCCGCTTATGCCGGGCAGACGGTGTCACCGGAAATGAAGGAGGAGCTTACAGGCTCCCTGCAGGGCATCAGGACCCTGGGGTGCGGCTACGGTGCAAAATACCCCCTGCTTTCCTACTATACGGATGAGGTGACGCTCCAGTGTGCCACCGGGGAATCCCGGGAATTTACTTATTCCATGGATTTGCAGTTCAGAAGTCTGATGACTGCACTGGGGTATTCCAATGTGGTGATCGATATGCATCCGGTCATATGGCCGGAGGGAAAAGAGGACCAGTGGGAGAACTATTTCGATGAGGTATCCAGCAATATCAGCACTTACTGGAACCGGTTCCCGGCATTTTCCAGAACGACTCTTACGGAGAGCGACAGGAGAGTCAGGGCGTTGTTAAATCTGGATTATACCCACCAGCGGGTACAGGATACCATTTACCTTAAGGTGAGCGGCATGGACGAGGAAGCATGGTTTTTGCTCCGCACCCATGGGGAGCAGGTCACGGATGCACAGGGAGCAGAGGTTGCCAGGGTGGAGAAGGACGCCTATCTGATCTATGTGAGCTTAGGGCAGGCCGAGATTCATATGCAGAAATCTGATGAGATCTTGGAGTATCCGTATTGAGACTGCAAAATGCGGCGAAGAAGAGGATGAATTATGAAGATATGCATTGTGGCAGAGGGCTGCTATCCCTATGTGGTGGGTGGCGTGTCCGGCTGGATTCATAGTATGATAAAATCGTTTCCTCAGTTGGAATTTGTGATACTGACCATTGTGTCGGACCGTTCCCAAAGCGGAAAGTTCACTTATGAGCTTCCTGAGAATGTCAAGGCGGTTTATGAAGCTTATCTGGACGATCTGGACTGGGGGCACAGAAAAAAGCACAAAAGGCGCACCCGGCTGAATGCAGGGGAGTACAAGGCTCTTCGCAGCGTGGTGTTGAATCAGGATGTGGACTGGGATCTTTTGTTCCGGATGTTCCAAAAAGACAGGATCTGTATTGATGATGTCCTGATGGGAGCGGATTTTTTGGAGATCGTGAAGGAATGTTACAGGCTCAGATATCCTTATGTGGTGTTTTCGGATTTCCTTTGGACCATGCGGTCCATTTATCTGCCCTTGTTTTTGATCCTGCAGACCAAAGTGCCCAAGGCGGATATCTATCATTGTGTGGCTACAGGGTATGCAGGCGTGCTGGGGAGCATGGCAAAGTATATCCACGGTGGAGGACTTTTGGTGTCGGAACACGGCATCTACACCAGAGAACGGGAGGAAGAACTGCTAAAAGCCGGATGGGTGACGGGGATCTACAAAAATATCTGGATCGACCAGTTCCGCAAGATGTCCCGCCTGGCTTATGACAGGGCGGATATGGTCACCAGCCTTTATGACCATGCGAGACAACTGCAGTTGGAGCTTTCCTGCCCGAAGGAGAAGACACGCATCACCCCCAACGGGATCGATATCAGCCGGTTTGCCAATCTTCCCGGAAAACTTCCGGAGGATGAGGGATTCATCAATATTGGCGCCGTCCTCCGGGTGACTCCGATCAAGGATGTAAAGACCATGATCCGTGCCTTTTCCTTTGCCAAGGAGAAGGTGCCAAACTTGAAACTGTGGATCATGGGGCCCTGTGATGAGGACCCGGAATATGCCCGGGAGTGTTTTGATCTGGTGGAGGCCCTAAAGGTAAAAGATGTGGTATTTACCGGCAGGATCAATGTACAGGAATATCTGGGGAGGATGGATTTTACCATCCTGACCAGTATCAGTGAAGGGCAGCCGTTGACCATACTGGAAAGCTATGCGGCCCACAAGCCGGTGATCGCCACGGATGTGGGGAACTGTCGGGAACTGATCTACGGGATCAATGACGGATGCGGAACGGCAGGCATTCTCACCCATATCATGAACACGGCGGAGCTTGCGTCAGCGATGGTGGAGCTGGCATCTTCGCCGAAGATGCGTAAGGAAATGAGTGAGAGAGGATATAACCGGGCGGTGAAGGGTTACCGCATCGAGCAGATGAAGCAGACTTATGCACAGATCTATGAACAGATCGGCTGGGATCACGGAAGTGTATGGCCGGGGGATGAGCCGGGGGAATCGGCAAAAAACTGACGGAGGCAGAAGATGGCTGGAATTGGTATAAGATTGAATAAGATATTCAGCAAGAAGACGATCACCACGAATCTGGTGGGCTTCGGATACAGTACTGTCATTACCATCGCCCCCATGCTCTTGGTGATCACGGCCGTGATCCTGATGCAGGTACTTTTGGGATTTTCCAAGATCGGTTATGCCGACAGGGAGCTGTATTCCTGCACGGTATTATATATCTTTATCTTTGCGCTGCTGACGGCCGCACCCTTTAATGCGGTATTGTCCAAATATATGTCGGATGTGATCTATGAGGAGACTTATGAGGATATCCTGCCCTGTTACTATGTGGGACTGCTTTTGAACATCTGTTTTAGCTGTCTTGTGGGCATCCCTTTTTGCGTCAGGGAATATCTTGTGGGAAAGGTGGAGCTTCCTTTTGTGTTTGCCGGGTATTGCGGTTATATCTGCCTGGTCCTTGTGTTCTATTCCATGCTGTATCTGTCTATCTGCAAGGACTATAAGAAGATATCGGGCTTCTTCTTTATCGGTATGTTGGCCACGGTGCTCTGTGCAGTGTTGGGAGTGTACTGGCTGGGTCTTCCCGTCACGTTTAGCATGCTGGTGTCTTTAGACATCGGGTTCCTGATCATTGCCGGCCTGGAGTTTGCACTGGTGAAGAGCTATTTCAGGCAAAACAGCGGAAAATACAGGGAAGTGCTGAGATACTTTAAGAAGGACTGGCAGCTTGTCGCCACCAACGCTCTCTACACGCTGGGACTGTTCATCCACAACTTTGTGTTCTGGACCACTGACATGCATATGGTGATCGCAAAGAGCTTTGTGTGCATGACTACTTACGATATGGCCACCTGTCTGGCAATGTTCACCAATATTTCTGCCAGTGTGATCTTTATCTCCCGGGTAGAGATGCATTTCCATGAACGGTACAAGGCATATTCCGAGGCGGTGATCGGAGGCCGGGGACGGGATATCGAGAATGCCAAGAAGAGGATGTTCGATCAACTGGCTGAGGAACTGATGAATCTGGTGCGTATCCAGTTCATCATATCGGTGGTGATCTTTTTTATCTGTATCATCTTGCTTCCCCAGTTTGGTTTCGGCGGCATGGTGATGCAGATCTATCCCTGTCTGGCGGCAGGATATTTTATCCTGTTTATCATGTATGCTGCGATTATCTTTCTGTACTATTTCAATGATCTTAACGGAGCGCTGGCCACAGCCATTGGTTTTTGTATCACCACACTGGCCGGAAGCATTGTCGCCAGCCGGCTTTCACCCATATGGTATGGGATCGGTCTGGTGGCCGGTTCCCTGGTAGGTTGGTCCATGGCCTATTTCAGGCTAAGATATATGGAAAAGAATCTGGATGTTCATATTTTTTGTGAGGGCAGCCTTATGAAGCGCGGGCACGGCAGGAAGCCTTCCAATAAAGTGTATGAGAAAGGATGACAGTTATGGAACCTGGTGCAGTATTGCGAATTGTTATGATCGTCACGGGAGTATTCCTGTTAGGACAATCTGTTTCTTCCCTGGCAAGGAGAAAGATGACGGAGCCTTTTTGCCTCACATGGGGGCTGATCTCCGTGATCATTATCCTGGCCGGCATCCTGTTGCGCCCGGATGAGTGGAATCGTTATATCAGCGGTACAGGGATGCTGCTGGTGCTCATGATCGGTTTCTGTGTCCTCTATGGCGCATATTTTATGAGCGCCAGGGTATCTGAGCTTATGAGGAAGAATCAGGAGCTTGCCATGCAGGTATCTCTGTTAAAGCATGAGACGGAAGTGCTGGAACAGCGGATGGAAGAACTGACAGGAGAGCCGGAGAAAGATCCGGCTTCGGAGGAAGCATGAAAAAAATTCTCATAGTGATCAATACGCTGGGGCATGCCGGGGCGGAAGCAGCGCTTTTAGAACTTCTGCGCCGTCTTGATCCCAAGGAGTATGAAGTCTTTCTCTATGTGATCATGGGGCAGGGAGAGATGGTACATGAACTGCCGGAACATGTGAAACTTTTGAACAGACACTACAGTGACACTTCCGTGCTGAGCAGGGAAGGAAAGGGACATATGACAGGACAGGTGCTGAAAGCCATGGTAAGGCGGGGTACGGTGATCCGTCTGCTGCCTTATCTGGTAAAAAATCTGTCTGCCATGACAAAAAAGAGGCAGCTAATGGTGGATAAGCTGCTTTGGCGTGTCTTGTCAGACGGCGGTCAGCGCCTGAAGGAGCATTATGATCTGGCGGTGGCTTATCTGGAAGGCGGGTCCACCTATTATGTGGCTGACCATGTAGATGCGGATAAGAAGGCGGCTTTTTTGCATGTAGACTACAGCAGGGCAGGTTATACCAGAGCTTTGGACAAAGACTGCTACCTGGGATATGACAAGGTATTTACCGTATCTGACGAAGTGAAGGATTCTTTTTTAAAAGTCTATCCGGAGTGTCAGCAGAAAACGGAGGTATTCCACAATCTGTTAGATCAGGAGAAGATCCGCAGAAAAGCAAAGGAACCCGGTGGATTTGCGGACGATTATCAAGGTGTGCGTCTGCTTTCCGTGGGAAGGCTTACGGATCAGAAGGCATACCCGGTATCTATTGAGGCTATGAAGCTTTTAAAGGAAAAAGGGGTGCAGGCAAGATGGTATGTGCTGGGGGAAGGAAATCAGAGAGGCCTCCTGGAAGAAAAGATCAGGGCACTTGGACTGGAGGAGGATTTCCTGCTACTGGGGGCAAAGGAGAATCCCTATCCCTATATGGCGCAGGCGGATATCTATGTCCATGCCAGCCGCTATGAAGGGAAGAGCATCGCCATCCAGGAGGCTCAGACACTGGGCTGTGCCATGGTGGTATCGGACTGCAGCGGCAACAGGGAACAGGTGGTAAACGGGGTGGACGGCATCTTGTGCCGACTGGAACCGGAAGCGGTCTGCGACAGCATCCTGGAGCTTTTGCGGGAGGAAGAAAAGCGCAGGCGGCTGGGCAGGGCGGCATCAGAGAAACCACTTGCAAATGAATCGGAAATCAATAAATTATTATCTATGATATAGAATGAGGGTGAAACCATGGGAAGGGCACAAAAGGAATTACTGATTATCATACCCGCATATAATGAAGCCGCAAACATAGGGGCTTTTCTGGATAAGCTGGAGGCACTGGAGCTGATCGGAGATGCGGACATCCTGGTGATGGATGACGCTTCCACGGATGCTACCTGTAAGATCGTAAAGGCCAGAAAGCATCAGGTGGTGACCCATATCTTTAATCTGGGGTACGGAAGCGGTCTGCAGATCGGATACAAATATGCGGCCCAGAAAGGTTACCGGTATGTGATACAGATGGATGCCGACGGACAGCATGACGCCTGCAATGTGGAGAACATCTACAAAAAACTGAAGGAAGCGGATGAGAAGGGCAGGCGTCCCGATATCGTCCTGGGCTCCCGGTTCGTTCCGGGAAGTGTGACCTACCATACCTCTTTGGTAAAAAAGATCGCCTACAGTCTGTTTCGGGTAATGATCTGTATGGGCACGGGGAGGAAGATCATGGACCCTACCACGGGGCTGCAGGGATTGAGCAGAAGGGCGTTTACTTTTTATTCCAGATACAATCATTTCGATGACAAGTATCCGGATGCCAATATGATCATGCAGATGCTCCTTTTGGGATATCGCGTGGAGGAGATCCCGGCTGTGATGCATGACCGCACGGAGGGAGTGAGTATGCATTCCGGGTTAAAGCCTGTTGTTTACATGTTCCGCATGATGTTTTCCATCATTGCGGTAGCTCTGAGGATCAAATTGTTTCATGTAGATGTGGAGGCTGTGGATGAAGAGGCTGTTTGGTAGGATAGACAGAAAGAAAGGTTTTCAGTTTCACAAAGCCGATCTGCGGGAGTGGACCGAAGCCGTGCCCAATCCTGCCAGAGGCTGGTATCAGATCTATACCTTTGAAGTCCACACAGAGCCCGGATTTAAGGAGCTGGAAGGGTGTCTGGACCCCGATGACAGCCTGGTGCTCCTGATCCTGGATATCGGGGCATACCGGGACAGAGACCTGGAGGAAGACTGTTTCCTGCATATGCATAAGATCCTGGATTTCTTTGAAAAGAGATCCTTTGATATGATCGTCAGGGTGGTCTATGACCACGAGGGCAAAGGACTGGAGCGGGAACCTTCTTCTTTTTCCCGGGTGCAGAGGCATCTTACACAGTTGGGAGAGTGGTTTGCAGGGTGCTCGGAGGCAGTGTTTTTGTGGCAGGGCATGCTGATAGGAAGCTGGGGAGAGATGCATACCTCCCGTTTCCTTGCCCATGACAAGCTGCAGCAGATGGCAGAGATCCTGCGCTCCCACAGAAGACCGGGGATGTATCTGGCGGTGAGACGGCCTGTACAGTGGAGGTGCCTGCATGATTGTGAGGGAGATTTCCAGATCCGCAAGGCGCCTTATGACGGCATGGGATTGTTCGATGACGGGATGTTCGGCTCTAAGACACATCTTGGGACCTTTGGTGCAGGACAGAGTGGGAAGGTGGGCTGGCACGATGCCTGGAATCCCGGTGAGGAGCTGGATTTTGAAGAGGCGCTGTGCCGCTTCGTGCCAAACGGCGGGGAGGCAGTATCCGGCGAGGACGGCTTCCCAAGCTGTGAAAAAGTCATAGAGACTCTGGGCAGAATGCATGTGACCTATTTGAACAGGGCGCATGACAGGCGCCTTCTGGAACAATGGAAGAAACAGACGGTGGCATGGGCAGGTCCATGGGCAGGCCGGAGTCTGTATGAGTATGTGGGCGCCCACCTTGGGTATCGTTTCCTGATCAGGAAAGTCACGGTAACCCGGGCAGAAGAAGGAATGTGCTTTGTGGAGATCGGCATTGAAAATACGGGATTTGCAAATTGTTACCAGGAGGCAGAAGTTTTTCTGGTGTGGATGGATAAGCTGGGAAATATGGGAGAGATCCTTTTGGACTGTGATATCAGGACATGGGAGAGAGGCCGGGTGGAAACGGTTGGTTCGTTTCTGAAGGTCCTGGACTGTGAGCTGTTTCTGGCTGCCAGGAGAAAATGGGATGGAGCCTGTATCCGGTTTGCCAACAGATCGGATGAGCAGGGTCGTGCGGTGTTGGGTTCCCTGTGCCTTTAAGGAGGAGTAGAAGTGATTACATTATATTGGGCACTTGAATATAGTAAGGTGTTCCTGGGATATCTGTTCATAATGTTCGTATGGCCTTCGGTGGTCTTCAGGAGATACCTGGGCGGAAAGTCCAAGACATTCCGTTTCTCCTTCTGCGTAACCGTGCAGGTGGTGTTGGTCAACACCGTAGTATTGCTTTTGGGGCTTTTGCACATTTTGAATCCGTGGGTGATCCGGCTGATCTTTTACGGGACATTCCTACTGTCTGCGGCCCGCAGTATCCGGTTTGGGGAGCGGGAGCGCAAAAATTTCAAGCGTATCGTCACGGGGACCTACGGGCATAAGCTCTTTTTGCTGAATACCTGTAAGGCTCTGAAAAGAGGAGTCTGCCGTGTGTGGGAAGTTTTAAACAGGGCCATGCAGTCCCACTGGTGGGAATATGGGCTGCTTGGCATCATACTGCTTTACGGAATGATCTATTTTACTTACGGTGCGTTCCAGGATTATTCTTACGGATTTGGTGATATGTATCCCCATAGTGCCTGGATCTACGGTTTGACCCAGGGGCAGATCTTTTCTGCCGGTGTCTATCCGGAGGCCATGCACTGTTTTGTGTACTGCCTGCACATGTTGTTTGGCATCAGTATCTACAGCGGGATGCTGTTTTTGGCGGGAGTCCACAGTCTGATCTTTCTTTTGTCGGCTTATATCCTGATGAGGGAAATCTTCCGCTTCCGCTATACGCCCATGTTTGTGCTGACAGCCTTTTTGACGGTGGATCTGGTATGTATCAACGAGATATACAGTATGTCCAGGCTGCAGTGGTCCCTGCCCCAGGAGTTCGGCCTGTACACCCTGTTTTTGTGTGGGGCATTTCTGGTGCGGTATTCCCGCAGCAGTCAGAGGATTCCGCGGGATCTGCTGCGCCCGTCCACATACCTGCAAAAACTCACGGAAGGCTACCGCAGGAAAAAACTGCCGGAAAGCCTTAGAGATATTGAGGTGGAGCCCCTTCCGGTACAGTATACAAAAGGATACTGGGATGAAAACCTGTTGGTGTTCATGCTGGCGCTGGCGGCATCCCTCACTATCCATTTTTATCCTACGATCATGGCATTTTTCCTGTGCCTGGCGTTTGTCCCTGCCATCCTGCACCGGGTGCTTGACCGCAAAAGGTTCGTGCCTCTGGTGGCAGCAGCGATTCTGGGAGTCATGATAGCCGTTCTTCCCATGATGGGGGCGTTGGCCTCCGGCATCCCCTTTCAGGGTTCCATCGGATGGGCGGTGAATGTCATCAACGGTACGGATGGAGAGTCCGGCAATACGGTGGACACGGAAAACACTCAGACCAAGGTGGTGGGTGGTGTGACCATGACGGTCAAACAGGATAAAAAGGATACCGGGGAGACCGGCAGCACGGCACAATCCCCGGCGCCTGTCACACAACAGGATACCACACCGCAGGAAACCGTACAGCAGGAAATCCCCAAGGAGCCCCTGCTTTCCGGGATAAAGCAGTTTGTGGAGGAAAAGGCAGAGGCCGTCTACAAAAAAGGTTATGTGACCCTGTACCGCAAGGAGCGGGCGGAATGGATCGTGAGATTTACGGCGCTGGCCCTGCTTTTGTGGGCGGTGTCCAAGGTGGTGCTGGTTCTTTTAAAGCTGGTGTGTAAGCTGCAAAAAAAGGAGCAGGCGGACAAGATAGATTTGGGATGTTTTGACGGTTATCTGTCCATTACGCTGGCGTCGGTGATCTTTATGATGATGTATTGTGCCAGCAGTCTTGGACTGCCTTCCCTGATCGCCGGGTCCAGACTGTGTTCCACAGAGCAAATGCTGATCCTTGCCATGATGGCAGTGCCGGTGGATCTGGTGTTTTCCCTGCTGCATGTTCGGATGAGTTCAAGATCCATGGCCTTTTTGTCGGCTGCCGGGGTTGCCTTTATCTATCTGGGAACCATCCTGACCGGCACCTTTCACGGATACCTGTACTATGAGCTTACCCGTTATAACGCAGCTGTGATGACCACACAGTCCATTATCGATACGCTGCCCCGGTACAGTTACACCATTGTCTCCACCACGGATGAGATCTATCAGGTCATCGAGGACGGACGGCATGAGGAACTGGCCAATTTTGCAAATGAAAGTCAGAGGAAGAGTTACACTCTCCCCACGGAGTATGTGTTCATCTATATTGAAAAAAAGCCCATTCAGTATGCCCAGAGCCATTTCTTTGAGGGACCTGACTGGCTTGCCCGGGAAAAATACACCAAGTATTACAGCTCTTATGTGAGTCAGTGCCCGGACATTACAGCTTCCAAGATTTCCAGCCGGCTTTCAGAGGAAGGGCCCAAGTGGTTCAGCAATTCCTCCAAGTCCTACTCCAATCTGACCATGCGCACTTATGTGGAATCCAGGGTAAATGAGTGGGTAAAGGAATTTGACAGGCTCTATCCCAATGAACTGCACATATATTATGAAGATGATGATTTTGTATGTTACTATTTCTGCCAGAATCCGTCAAAGCTCTATGAGCTGAGTATCTGGTAGCAAACCCTGTCGCAGGAGGACAACGATGAAACGAAAAGGAATAAGGCCGGGAACGGTCCTGGGGCTTTTGATATTGGTCCTTCTGGTTGCGGGGGCAGCCGCCTTTGTGTGGGGCGAAAAGCTTTGGCTGGAGGAAAGAGGCCACGGAGATGTCCGTATCCAGAGTGAGCAATTTACGGAATCTGCCAGGGAACTTCGCAATCCGGAGCGCGGGTTTTATCATATGCATGGCTTTCGCATCACGGATGAGGAGACCGATTTTAGGGAGAATGTGGCAAAGCGGTATTGCAGGGATCATGAGACCACCCTGACCCTGGTGGAGATCAATCTCCAGTATTTTAGAGAGGGCCCCATTTCGGACAGGGGGCTTGCCAATCTGGAGGCGCTGTTTGATGCTTATGAGGCTGTGGACAAGAAACTCATCGTGCGTTTTCTCTACGACTGGAACGGTGAGAATGAGCAGTATGAACCGGAGAGCCTGGATATTATTTTGGAGCATATCAGACAGGTGGGACCCGTGCTGAAAGAACACAGCAGCCGGATCTATGCCCTTCAGGGGCTGTTTGTCGGCAACTGGGGAGAGATGAACGGCACCAGGTATCTTTCGCCGGAGGAATTGCAGGCTTTGGCAGAGGCACTGGAGGACGCTTCGGGGGACGGGATGTTTTTCTCTGTCCGCATGCCCATGCAGTGGCGCATCATCACAGGATGCGGGGACCCCAAAGCTGTAGCCCGGGGGGACGAAAATCTTGCTTCCAGGCTGGGGCTTTATAATGACGGGATGCTTGGGAGCTGGAGCGATTATGGGACTTACGGGGACCGTACCGCTGCCGAACATGGCCTTTTCACCTATTGGAACAGGGAGGAAGAACTGGCATTTCAGGAAGAATTGTGTAAGCTGGTGCCCATAGGCGGGGAAGTCATGACGGATAATCCCTACAATGATCTGGAAAATGCCATTCAGGATATGTCCAGGATGCATGTGACCTATATCAACAGGGATTTTGACACTAAGGTTTTGGATAAATGGGCGGCCTCCACTGTGTCGGAGGAGGGCTGTTTTGACAAAATGGACGGGCTGACTTATGTAGAGCGGCATCTGGGCTATCGACTGCTGATCCGTGATACCGTCCTCACATATGATTTGGAGAAAGACAGTCTTTCCGTGGACGTTGAACTGCAAAATGTGGGATTTGCCCCGGTATATTATGAAAAGGATGTGTGGGCAGTCCTGTACAGGGAGGATACGGGACAGGTTTTCTGTTACCCTGTGGAGGGGGATATCCGGGATCTGGCCGGTGGAACAGAGGCAGAGCAGACCCAAAGCCTGCATGCCGATATTTCCTTAAAGGGACAGCTTCCGGGAACGGCAAGGATATACTTTACGATCCGAGACCCGGATACCGGCGAACAGATCCTGCTTGCAAATGAGCAGGAAGCAGACAGGTACGGGTATCTGTTGGGGACTGTGGAGCTGGCATCCACAAAGACTCTGAGAGGAACATTTTGGGACAAAGTGACAGGAGAGGAGCATGAGCGGTGACGGAAGGAATCGATTTTGTGGTGACCTGGGTGGATGGTTCCGATGAGAACTGGCGCAGACAGAAAGCAGAATACAGCCGGACAAAAGAGACGGATGACAGCGAGGAACGCTACAGGGACTGGGGGCTTTTGAAATATTGGTTCAGAGGAGTGGAGCAGTATGCACCGTGGGTGAGAAAGGTGCACCTGATCACATGGGGACACCTTCCCAAGTGGCTGGATACGGATCATCCCAAGCTTCATATCGTAAGACATGAGGATTATATTCCGGAACAGTTTTTGCCCACTTTCAACAGCAACGTGCTGGAACTGTATCTGCACAGGATCGAGGGGCTGTCGGAGCGTTTTGTGTACTTCAATGATGACATGTACCTGATCCGGAATGTGAAGCCGGAGGATTTCTTCACCGGGGACAGGCCCAACGATATGCTGGCATTCCAGCCGGTGGTAGCCAATCCTGCCAATCCGGTGATGTCCCATCTGTATCTCAACAATTCCCTGGTGCTGTGCAAGTATTTTGATAAGAGGGAAAATGTAAAGAGACAGCCGGGCAATTATTTTAAGATCGGCTATCCGCCCCTGTATTTCTTCTACAATATGCTGGAGCTGGCATTTCCGCTGTACACGGGATTTTACACTGTACATGGGCCTTCTGCCTTTTTGAAGAGCACCTTCCGGGAAATCTGGGAGAAGGAGGAGACGCTGCTTACGGAGGTGTCGGGAAACCGTTTTCGCAGCAATACGGATGTGACGCCCTATCTGTTCCGGGAATGGCAGAAGCTTTCCGGCAATTTCAAGGCAAAGAATATCCAGCGGGATTTCCGCTATTTTAACATCATGGAGGACCGTCCTGAAATGTACCGGACCATACGGAAGGGTAAGTGCAATGTAGTCTGCCTGAATGACGGGCCGGCATCTTTGGGGGCAGAGGACATAAAGGAGAAACTCCTGGATGCATTCCGGCAGATCATGCCGGAAAAGTCCTCTTTTGAACGCATATAATTTTGGAGGAAGTATGGTGGCCGAAAAGAGCAGAACGGAGTACTCGGCGCGCAATACCACGGTGGCGATAACCGGCAGGATCATTGCCATATTGCTGGGATTTGTATCCCGAGTCGTATTTACACATACCCTGAGCGAGGATTATGTGGGCATCAACGGATTGTTCACGGATATCCTGAATGTGCTGGCGCTGTCGGAGCTGGGCATAGGGACAGCCATCAATTATGCCCTGTATAAGCCCATTGCCGAAAAGGATATCGAGAAACAGAAGTCGCTGATGCTTTTGTATAAGAGATTCTATCATATTGTGGCAGGCCTGGTACTTACGGCGGGCGCACTGGTCATTCCCTTCCTGGATGTGCTGATCAAGGACCAGCCGGATGTAGAGCATCTTACCCTGATCTATATCATGTACCTGGCCAATTCGGCAGTGTCTTATCTGATGATCTACAAAAAGACTCTGATCGAAGCCCATCAGCTCAGTTATATCAGTGTCCTTTACAATACCGTCTTTCTGGTGATCCAGAACACGCTGCAGATCATCGTGTTGCTGACCACGGGAAATTACATGCTGTACCTGTCTTTGCTGATCGGTTGTACGCTTCTGTGCAACTTAGGGATCTCCGGGAAGGCGGACAGGATGTATCCCTACCTGAAAGACAAAGAGGTCAAGCCCCTCTCCGGGGAGGAGAAAAAGAGTATCTTTCAGAATATGCGTGCCATGATGATGCACAAGGTCGGCAATGTGATGGTGAACAATACCGACAATCTTTTGCTGTCGGCTCTGGTGGGCACGCTGAGCGTAGGAAAATATTCCAACTATTTCCTGATCATCGGCTCTGTCAGGCAGGTGCTGAACCAGATGTTCCAAGGCATCACGGCCAGTGTGGGCAATATGGGTGTGGGAGAGAGCAAGGAGAGGATACGCAGGATATTCGAGGCCTCTTTCTTTATAGGACAGTGGGTGTACGGTCTGGCTGCGATCTGCCTGTACCAGGTCCTGGATACGTTTGTGGGCATGAGCTTCGGGGAGCAGTATGTCTTTCCAAAGAGCGTGACGTTAGTGCTGTGCCTGAATTTTTATCTCACGGGAATGCGCCAGGCGACCCTGGTATTCAGAGACTCCATGGGCCTGTTCTGGTACGACCGCTACAAGTCCCTGGCAGAGGCGATGGTAAATCTGGTGGTATCCCTGATCCTGGGCAGGTATCTGGGAACTGTGGGCGTATTCCTGGGAACCCTGGTCAGTACGGTGACCACCTCCCTTTGGGTGGAACCTTACATGCTGTATAAGCATAGATTAAAGGTATCTTCCGTTTCTTATTTCCTGAAATATTTTCTGTACGCATCAGTGACCTTCCTGCTTTGGTGGGGGGAGGATCTGCTCTGCAGGAGAGTGGTGGGCAACCCTTTGGTGGTGTGTGTCCTCAGGTTCCTTCTCTGCTTTGCCATCACCAATGCGGTCTATCTGGTACTCTATTTGAGGACCCGGGAATTTCGACTGTTGTACAGAAAAGCAGTCATGCTCCTTCAAAAGTGGTATGCCAACAGGAAGGGCTGTAAAGCATGGGAAAAGAGCAGTTCAGGATCTGCTTCGGAGGGGTTTGCCCCGGAAGAGAAAAAGCTGCTGGCCCTTTTAAAGGAATCGCTTACGGGCTGCCGACAGGGTGAGGCGCCGGCTTTGGGGGAGGAGACATCCCCTGACTGGTTTTTGCTTGCGGACATGGCAAAGCGTCACAATGTGCTGGCACTGCTGTATGAGCCCCTGGCCGGAGAGCGGGCAGAGGATGCCGTTCCCGGGGCAGTCAGAGAGACTGTGCGGAATGCTGCGGTAAAAGCTGCAAAACAAAGCTATCGTCTGTTATTCTTGAGCAAGTTTTTGACCGACAGGCTGAAGGAGGCACAGATTCCGGTAGTCCTGTTGAAGGGGGCGGCCACAGCCGGTTTTTATCCTGTTCCGGAATACCGCAAGTCCGGGGACGTGGATCTGCTGCTCCTTGCCCCGGAAAGGCTTGAATAGTGCTGTGACATCCTGAAGGCTTCAGGGTGCCGGGTAAAGGAACGACAGCCCTCGCTTCATCATGTAGTATTCTGTTCCCCCGAGGGGATCGAGGTGGAACTGCATACCATGCTGGCGGAGCCTTTTGACAATCAGAAGATGAACCGTTATCTGGAGGAGAAGATCCCTGAGTGCGGGAAGCAGATCTGCCGGGCACAACGGATGGGAGTCACACTTCCCGTATTGCAGGACGGCTATCACGCATATGAGCTTCTGCTTCACATGCTGCAGCATTTCTTAAGGTCCGGCTTTGGGTTGAAACTTTTGTGCGACTGGGTGGTGTTCTGGAACCGCGATGTGGATGGGCAGCAGAGGGAGCTTTATCTGTCCATGGTGGAGGAGAGCGGCCTAAGGGGCTTCTCGGATATGGTGACCCGGACCTGCTTTCGTTACCTGGGGCTTTCAAAGGACGCCATGGACCTGCTTGTGGCAGAGGAGATTTGTGAAGAGGAGGAGTTCATGCGGGAGATCCTTGAGGCGGAGGAATTCGGTAAATCCGGGAAGGAGCGCATGGTAGCCCTCAGGAGCAGCAGCATACAGGATTATGTCAGAGGCTTTCACTATCAGATGCATCTGAACTTTCCCAGGGCTGGAAAGTGTTTCCTGTGGTGGCCTGTACTGTGGGTCATCACGCTTTTTCGCTTCCTGGATAACAACCGCAAGATCCGCAAGGTATCCGCATGGGAGGTCTTTCGGAAAGCGGGACAGCGCGGGCGGCTCATAAAACAGCTCAGATTATGGAAAAAACAGTAAAACATTATTGACAAACGGTATGCAAGGGAATACAATTATTTTTGTATAGAGATGATACATGATGGATTATCTCTGTGCATGAGGATACTATTATGAAAGAGTACAGAAGGAAAGATGCCGTTTCGGCAGGACGGAAGCCAATCCCGGTTCAGATACCTGTCAGGCATGTTCTTTTTCCGGCGGCCTAAGGGGCGTGGAGTTGGACGGCGAGTCCTTATTCCGGTCAGATTTTAACGGCTGTGTTGACGGAAAGCCTGTAAAACAGTAATGTCAGCCGGAAGGCGGACAGAGCAAAGGAGAGTGAGTGTAAAGATGAGAGAGTATGTAAAGCCTTTGGTACTTGCAAATGAAGATCTGGCGGAGGGCGTGTATGCAGCAAGCGGTGAGTGCTGGACGGTTGAGGTAACCCTTGCACAGAAGAATGCAGGCGGTCCCAACACTTATAACAACTATCGTGTGAAAGCAGTGCATCCTACCGGGCTTGCGCATATTTCCACCAAGTCTGTGACAACTATCGTGTTCAATCAGGATGTTACCGATGCTTATTTTGATTCCGGTGACGCATCTGTAAGCGGCAATGTGGTGGTTGTCACCAGGGAATCCCATGCCAATGCTTACGGCGACGGTGATAATTTCAACAGCCTGTTAAGCGTATATGCGAACAATCTGGATACCCTGAGCGTTGTGAGTGCTGATATTTCCTGCACACATGGCACAAATGTACAGGGCGGATTTGATTAAGGAAGTCCGGCGGGCAGTTTGCCGGTAAGGAGATTATGACAGCATCACCTGTCTGACGGGTGGTGCTGTTTTCAAATTGAGGGTCTTTAGGGGACTCTGTATGATGAAAGGAAATATACCTGTGAAAAAGAAGCTGCAGTTCATGATAGACCGCATCAGGGCAGGCAGGCTCCGGGAGATGTGGGGGCAGACAAAATGGATCTATCAGTATGCCAAAAGACATTGGGCAGCCATGATCTTTTATACCCTGTTGGGGATGGTGGGAACCGTGATTTCTTTAGTGGGCAGCCTCGTATCCAAGGATCTGGTGGATATCATCACGGGCAGGGAGACCGGCCGGCTGATGCTGACTTTCTGTATGATGATCGGCATGAATCTGGGAAGTGCATTCTTAAATCAGGTTTCAGGATATATATCCAGCAAGATCAGCATGAATGTGGATGCGGAGATCAAATCGGATATTTTTGGAAAGATCCTGGTGACGGACTGGGAATCCCTCACCAATTACCACACAGGAGATCTTCTGACCAGGTGGAGCGCAGATGCCTCCAGTATTTCCACGGGAGTATTGAATTTTCTGCCCAATCTGGCCATTTATCTGTTCCGTTTCCTCTCCGCGTTTGCCATGGTGCTTTACCATGATGCATCCTTTGCGGTATTTGCTTTCTTGAGTATGCCTGTGAGCCTGATCCTTTCTAAAAAGCTCATGAAGCGCATGGTGGACAATAATCAGCAAAGTGCAGCCATGGGAGCTAAGATGACAGGCTTCAATCAGGAGGCTTTTTCCAATATACAGACCATTAAGGCTTTTGACCTGATCTCTTTATATATCAGGCGGCTGAAACAGATCCAGCAGGAATATATCTCCATGAAACTGGATTTTCAAAGGATGACGATAGGGACTTCCTTGCTTTTGACCACAGTTGCCATGATCGTTTCTTATGGAGCCTATGGCTGGGGGATCTACAGGGTATGGAGCGGAGCCATTACATATGGTACTATGACCATGTTCCTAAGCCTGTCCTCCACTCTCACGGGAACTTTGAATAATCTGACGTCTCTGGTGCCTACAGCCATTGCACTGACCACCTCAGCAGGGCGTCTTATGGACATTGTGGAGATGCCCCGGGAGGATTACAGCAACGGAGCGGAAGTGGATGCCTTTTATGAAAGATTCCGAAAGGAAGGCGTAAGCCTGTGTGTCAAGGATATCAGGTATGCCTATCAGAACGGCAACCGGGTATTTGAGGCGGCTTCCCTGGAGGCCCATCCCCACGAGATCATTGCGCTGGTGGGGCCTTCCGGTGAGGGAAAGACCACTATGCTGCGGCTGCTTTTGTCCCTGATGCAGATACAGGATGGAGAGGCAGTGCTGTGCGGCGGTCAGGGGATGCCCCGGGATGGGGATACGGTTGCTATCCCTTTGAGTGCATCCACCAGAAGGCTGTTTTCCTATGTGCCTCAGGGGAACACCATGTTTTCGGGAACCATTGCGGAAAATATGAGAAATGTCAAGCAGGATGCCACTGATGAGGAGATCATCGAGGCTCTGAAATGTGCCTGCGCATGGGAGTTCGTGGAAAAACTGCCGGACGGCATCAACAGCATGGTGAAGGAAAGAGGGGGAGGATTTTCGGAGGGACAGTCCCAGAGGCTTTCCATCGCCAGGGCCATCCTGCGGAAGACCCCCATCCTGCTTCTGGATGAGGCCACCTCGGCGCTGGACGTGGCAACGGAACGTAAAGTATTGAAAAATATCATCCGGGATGATTACCCCCGGACCTGTATTGTGACCACCCACAGACCTACGGTGCTTGGCGCCTGCAATCGCGTGTATGCTATCAGGGATAAAAAATGTGTGGTGTTGGACGAGAAGGAGATCGATGATATGGTAAAAGGATTTTAGGAAGGAATGACCTGTCAGGAATCAAGGGGCTGTCCCAAATCCAGATAATCATCGATGTAAGATCTCATGACGGCAACGGCAGATTCCTTCATCGTGCAGTGGAGGCGGCACACCGGGACGTGTGCGGTCAGCCTGTTTACACAGCGAAGATTTTCCTCGAACAGTTTGTCGCTCCAGGAAGGGGAGATCAGGCGCTGCAGCAAAAGAAGCTGCTTTAAGTCGGAAGAAAGTTCTTCTACCCGGTCTGTTTCCCCCTGCTTTAAAAGAATGATGCCGCCCAAGGGGTAGGTGCCCGGGTCGGATATGCCGGAGGTGCCGCACCAGGGCAGCCCGTAGATCATGGGGTTATCTTCCTGAAAGGCCGGAAGGTTCAGGTCGCCGTTTAGTATCGGAACCTTGAGCAGACGGTGCCACAGGTTGGTGTGTGTGGACTTGCCGGTGCCGGAAGGACCGGAAAAGAGCCATGCCCGGCCACGGTACAGAACAGAGGCTGAATGCAGTGCCACGATATGATGTCTTTGTGCCAGATACAGCCATACCAGGCGGATGGCATGGAACAGTTCTTCGCGGAAACTGTCCGTATAAGGAGAAATGCAGTAAAATACAGCCTGGGAGCCGTCTTTGGATAGATGGGCTTCCAGAATTTGTTTTGTGGCGGGAAACAGCAGGATATACTGCTTTGCCTGTTCCATGACGGTCAGCTGTCTGTTGCGCAGCAGAACGGTTCCGTTGGAAAGAAGGTCAGGCATGCCTTCCCGCACGAAGATCTTCAGATCTGTCCTGCCCAAAGGATCTGCCGCAAAAGGAGCAAAAAGAGGGGAGAAGGCTTCCTTCGGCCCCCATAATTTCACAGAAAGTCCGCCGATCTCAAGAGACAGGGCCGGGGCGGAGGAGGGCAGGGAGACATCCTCTGCAGATTCCAGGATGCCGTAAACGGAAAGTGTTCTTACGAAGGTTTCCAGATCTTTGCGGATAACGGCGGTATCGGTGCCGTAATGAGCGGCGCACAGGGTGAGAAGTTCCTCCATGGAGCGCTCTGTCTCCAGAAGTTCCCACAGATAGATGCCGGTCTCATTGATCCGGATGCCCCGCTTCCTGTCCGCGATCATCTGCCCAAATGGGAGCAGATAGGGGACTCCCGCAAGGATTCGTAAGGTATAGCTTGGGTTGCGCTTCATATCGGACCTCCGTCTTTGTGTGATATCAATTTATTATAGCATTTCCGGCGGGGAAATGCTACAATAATGACAGTGGAAAAAGAGGTATGTCATGCAGGAAGAGAAACGGGATATCGAACAGCTTCTGGCTGCGGGAAACAGCATACAATTAAGCCCCAGGGGGTACAGCATGTATCCTCTGTTCGTGCCGGGCAGGGACCAGGCGGTGATCGCACCTTTGGACGCAGGGCGGCTTCGGAGAGGGGATGTGGTGCTTTACAGACGTAAGGAAGGCATACTGGTGTTGCACCGTATCTGGAGGTGTGGGGGAAACAGATTCTATATGGTGGGTGACAATCAGCGGGCAGTGGAAGGTCCTTTGTACCGGGAGCAGATCAAGGGCATCCTTGTGGGGGTGGTCCGCAGAGGCAGATACTTTTCCGTCAAAAACCCCGTATACAGATTTTTGTCGTGGGTATGGCTGATGCTTAGGCCGTTAAGGCCGTTTCTTTCCGGTGCGGTGGCACGGTGGAAAAGGACCATCAAAAGAAAATCATGATTTTGTGGCAAAATGTCCAAAATATATTTTACTTTATAAATAAAAAATGATATAATGAACAAAAGTATCAATACCATTATGCGAAGGGGTGTGCTTATGAAAATTCAGGATTTTACCAACATGGAGAAATTTGAGCAGATCATGTCAAACTGGGCTACTGCCACGGGACTTGCTATCGTAGCGGTAGGTATGGACGGCAAGTACATATCAAAGTGCTATAATTTCACGGATTTCTGTATCAAGCTGACCAGAGGAAGCGCAGAAGGAAGACGCCGCTGTGAACAGTGCGACAGGGATGGAGTAGGTGTCTACCACTGTCATGCCGGTCTGATCGATTTTGGTATCGACCTGGTAGTAAACGGTGAGAAGGTAGGTTCTGTGATCGGTGGACAGGTACTCCCGGAGCATCCCGATGAGGACAGGTTCCGCAAGGTGGCAAGGGAGATCGGTGTGGATGAAGACCAGTATATCAAAGCCCTTCACAAGGTAAATGTCAGGACGGAGGAGGCCATCCATGCTTCTGCAGAATTGCTGGGAGAAGTCCTGAACAATTTCATCAATGCGGAATATTCTGCAAAGTACAGCGGGGATCTGATCGAAAGGCTTACCAAGGGCGTGTCTGACTGTGAGAAACTGGTGCGGGATATCCAGCAGAATACTTCCGATCTGAACCGTATCCAGCAGAGACAGAATATCCTGGCGTTAAATGCCAGTATTGAGGCTGCCCGGGCGGGGGATGCAGGAAGAGGTTTTGCGGTTGTGGCCAAGGAGGTCGGCAACCTGTCAGTAGAGAGCAGACAATTGAACGAGCAGATTTCCAAGACCATTGACAGTATTTCCCATGTGGTACATAGTATGGCTGCAAATGAGGAACGTGCATAACAGGAATTTTTCAGGGATCTGTTCCGGCGGCCGCCGGAGCAGGTCTCTGTTTGTGTATGGCAACTGATTGAAAGAAAGATGAGGTTGACAGGCATGAGTGAGGAGAGATATCGGGGAGAGGAGACAGACAGGGTGACGGCCCTTTTGAAAGAGCTTGCAGTAAAAGGGGGAGCCGATGCAGAAAGGATACCGGAGGGGGAAATGTATCTGGAAAAGATCCGGGCTTTCTTGGAGGGACAGGATTTTTTGAAGTTGGGATATGCCTTAAACGGTGGGCAGTGGGATCTTGCCCTGCTTAGGATCAACAAGATGAAATCCAGGGTTAAGGAGTTGGGAATCACCTGTTTTGACAGTGGTTTTATGAAAATCCGGGGAGCGGCTGTTCGAAAAAATCGGGCGGAAGCACTGCAGATCCTTACCGGGATCACTGCCAAGCGGGTGGCACTCCGCAGTCTTCTGGGAAAGGTATATGATGTATGAGATATGTGAAGCCTCACTATTTTGATGAGTTTTGCTGCATGGCAGACCGCTGTCCGGATACCTGCTGCGCAGGCTGGCAGATTGTTATTGACGAGGAGGCGCTGGAACGGTACAGCCGGGAGCAGGGGGATTGGGGACAATGGATCGCAGGCGCCATTGACTGGCAGGAGGGCTGTTTTAAGCAGTATGCGGGCAGGTGTGCGTTTTTAGACGAAAAGAATCTCTGTGAGCTGGTGCGCAGGAAGGGAGAGACATATCTGTGCGAGACCTGCCGTCGGTATCCCAGGCATGTGGAAGAATTTGAAGATCTGCGGGAGTGGTCCCTGTCCTTGTCCTGTCCTGTGGCAGCAGGGCTCATCCTGACCCGGGAAGAACCGGTGCGTTTCCTGGTGGAGGAGGATGATCTGCCGGACCCTTTGGAGGAGGAATTTGAAGAGTTTGACCTGCTTTTGTTCACCAAGCTGGAGGATGCCAGAGAATGGATGTTTGCTGTGGCACAGGACAGGAGTATTCCCATGGTCAGGCGAATGGGACGTGTGCTGGAACTGGCGGAAGAACTCCAGAAGTGTGTGGATGAAGGCCGGTTGTGGGAAATGGATGAGGTGATAGGCCGGGGATACAGGGAGCCCACTTGTGAGGATGCTGTTTTTTATGGAGAGGATAAGCCGGACAGCGAGGCCTTTGAAAAAGGACATTATGCGTCCATGAAGGAAGCCTTTGGGGTGTTTTCCCGGTTGGAACTTTTGCGGGAAGACTGGAGTCAGGTGTTGCAGCAGACAGAGGAGTGTCTGTATTTTGATACCCCAAAGGAGTACCACAGGATACGGCAGGATTTTTTGGAGCAGTATGGTCCAGGAGGCCCGGAATATGAGGCATGGGAGATCTTTCAGGAAAACCTGTTTTTGTTCTTTCTGTATACTTATTTCTGTGGCGGGGTATATGATGAATGGATCTACAGCAAGGCGGCATTGGCAGTGTTTTCTGTGAGCTTTTTGCAGGAGTTTGTAATGTGCAGGCGCTATCTGGCCGATAAAACCTGTGAGCCCTCAGAGTGGGTGGAGCTTGCTTGCCGTTATGCCAGGGAGGTGGAACATTCAGATGATAATCTGAACTTCCTGGAGGAGTGGCTGATGGAGTCAGGATTGATAATGAAAGGCATGGTAACTACTTGAAATTTTTAAAACGTCTATTTTATGGTATCTGTATATTGATCATGGTGGGGTGCGGCGCTGTGCTGTTCTGTGCCCTGAACCCGTCTGTGACGGATTCTTTGGCTGAGGCTCTGTATGCGGGAAGCAGAGAACCGGGGCGTGCGGAGGGAGCAGAACCGACAGAACCGGCAGAATCAAAAGAACCGGTACAACCGGAGGAACCGGGTTTGGATGAGGATGCAGAGAGTGGTCTTTTGGAGGGGAATGTCCTCTATGAGATCCCTGCCGACGGTGTGGTGACACTTCCGGAGGGACTGGACGGCAGAACCGGATATCAGCCTGTATGGGAAGAACAGGAACAGGTGGCGGCGGATGAGGCCAACAGTATCAAGAACAGTCTGGGAACCGGGGAAACGGGCGAGGAGCTTGCCTTTGACCCGGAAATTTATCCTTATTATGCCATGCTGGAGCCGGCCATGCAGAAACTCTACAAACAGATTTATGCAAATGCACTGGCGGGTACATATTCCTTTGCACCGGTGGTCAAGGTAAATGTCAGTCAGTTGAAAAATGTCTTTGAAGCCGTCTACAATGATCATCCCGAACTGTTCTGGCTGGAGACAGGATATTCCTGTAAGCACTTAAAGGACGGGCAGTGTGTGGAGATTACCATGCGCTATTATACCATCACCAATGATCTTAAGACGGCGAAGGCTGAGTTTGAGGGACGTGCGTATACGATCGTGAAGGGTGCCTCAGAATTGGAAAGTGATTTTGAGAAGGAACGCTATGTCCACAATGCCCTTCTTTCCCTTGCAGAGTATGATAAGAATGCGGATATGAATCAAAGCGCCTACAGCGCACTGGTGAATGGCAGGAGCGTCTGTGCAGGCTATGCCAGAGCCTTTCAGTATCTTATGCAGCAGCTGGGGATCCCCTGCTATTACTGTACCGGATATTCCGGTGAGGAACACGCATGGAATATCGTAAGACTTTCCGACGGCTATTACAATGTGGACGTGACCTGGGATGACACGGTTCCCGCCACTTATGATTATTTTAACAGATCTGACAAGGAATTTGGCAAAACCCATGTGAGGAAGGGCCTGTCCGTCTATCTTCCGGCATGTAAAGGCGGAAATTACGGGGGACGTGCCACAGGGACTCCCTTTGAGGTAGAGATGTCTGAGGACATAGAGCCTGTTGCGTCCACGAAGCCCATGGAGCCTCTGACTTATGAGGAAAAGGTCACAGAGGCGGACAAAGAGGCAGAAGCCTTAAAACAGGCCGGTGTGAAGAAAGAAGAAGTCATCGACAGCATAGAGGCGTACTATGCGGACTGCCTGACCCGGATGACCCAGGCAGGAAGCGGGCAGCAGCAGTTTACCAATGTGGTTCCTGAGTATCTGTGGATCGTGATTGAAAGGGAATATACGGAAGGCCGTTACCAGAAGGGATATGTGGAAAAGGGACTGGAAGAATTGGATATGGACAATTTTGCCATACAGTTACAGGCACAAAAACTGGGTGGCGGATATTACAGACTGTACCATAATATCGCCACCTGGAATTAGGGCGTTGCGTGTTTCTTGATCGCCTCGAAGCTTTCCTTGCTGATGACGTGTTCCATACGGCAGGCATCCTCGGCGGCAGTCTGCTCGTTTACTCCCAGCTTTTTCAGCCAGGTGGTGAGTAGTTCATGGCGCTCGTAGATCATTTCTGCAATGGCCCGTCCCGATTCGGTCAGATAGATGTATCCTTCCCCGGTCACGGTGATATGTCCGTTTTCACGAAGATTTTTCATGGCAACACTGACGCTGGATTTTTTAAAGCCAAGCTCTGTGGCGATATCCACAGAGCGCACCACGGGGTGCTTTTTGCTGAGTATCAATATGGTCTCCAGATAATTTTCTGCGGATTCATTTACTTTCATAATGAAAATATCCTTTCCTTCCGGCTTGGAATATGGCTTTATTATACCATATCTGCCATGTCCGGGCAAATCATAATTTGCTTGACAACAAGCGGTGGTTAGTTTATACTAACTATCAAAAGAAGATGTCTAAACGTTAGAGGAGGAAATGATATGGGAACATTGATCGTACTGGCCATTCTGATCGGCGTGGTGGCACTGATCCTTCGGAGCATGATAAAAGACAAAAAGAACGGAAAATCCTGCCATTGCGGCGGTGATCCTAAAAACTGCGGCGGGCGCTGTCCTTATTCATAAGGAGCTGCCTGCCGCAGTTCTTTTTGCTGTTTAGTATTTCTTCCAGCAGGAAGGCACCAGGATGATGAGCATGGGGAAGAGCTCCAGGCGTCCTGCCAGCATATCGAAGATCAGGATGCATTTGGAAAACGGACTGAAGAAGGAGAAATTCTGGGTAGGGCCAACCATTTCCAACCCCGGCCCGATATTGTTTAAAGTGGCGGCCACTGCCGTAAAATTGGTTGTGAAGTCAAATTCGTCAATTCCCACCAAAAGTACGGAAGCAAACAAGATAATAAAGTAAATGGCAATATATGCGTTGGTAGAACGGATGGTCTCTCCGGACAGGGGATGCCCATCCATTTTCATTTTTTTGACCATCCTGGGATGGATCATCATAGACAATTCAACGCGGATGGATTTGAGCAGGATCAGGATACGGGACACCTTGATACCGCCGCCCGTACTGCCGGAACAGGCCCCGATAAACATCAGGATGATCAGGATGGTCTTGGAAAGCTGGGGCCAGGTGTCAAAATCTACCGTGGAAAATCCGGTGGTGGTAATGATGGAGCCTACCTGGAAAAAGGCATGCCGCAGGGATTCGGAGATGGTAGGATACATCTTGTGGATATCCCAGGTGACGATAGCGGCGCTGCCCAGTATGATGAGCAGATACAGGCGGACTTCCTCGTTGGCGGCAGCTTCTTTGAACTGCTTCTGCAGGATCAGGAAATAAGCGGTGTAATTGATGCCGCTTAAGATCATGAACAGAGTGATCATATTCTGGGCAATGGGGGAGAAACCTGCCACACTGCTGTTATAGATGCCGAATCCTCCGGTTCCCACCGTGCCGAAGATGGTGGTAAGGGATTCAAAGAGATTCAGGCCGCAAAGGAGCAGCACAACGGTGCCGACAACGGTGAGCGCAATGTAGAGCGCATAGAGGATCTTGGCGGTGTCCTGTACCCGGGGCAGGAGCTTCCCTACGGAAGGCCCGGGGCTCTCCGCACGCATCAGGTTCATGGTGGAACCCCCCATCAGAGGCAGGATGGCCATAATGAACACAAATACGCCCATACCGCCGATCCAGTGGGTAAAGCTTCGCCAGAACAGACTGGCATGGCTCAATGTTTCCACATCAGTCAGAATACTGGCGCCGGTGGTGGTAAAACCGGAGGTGGTCTCAAAGAGGGCGTCAATGACATTGGGGATCTCCCCTGTGATGAGAAAGGGCAGGGCACCGAAGATACTTAAGGCAAGCCACCCCAAAGCAACAGTGGCAAAGCCTTCCCTGGCATAGAGGTCCCGGCGTTTCGGCTGCTTTCTCCGCAGCAGATGCCCGGTCAAAAAAGTGATCAGTGCGGAGGCAATGAATGCCAGGGCAGGATTGGTCTCGCCATAAAGGATGCCTACCAGTGTGGGCAAGAGCAGGAATGCCGATTCAAATTCCAGGATCCATCCCATGATATATCGGACAATTGAAAAATTCATGTGTTAATCCTCCAGGATATCCTTGATATCGTTCAATCTGGAGTGGGTGGTCACCACTACCACAAAATCTCCTACCATGATCTCATCCTGGCCACCCGGAATGATGGCCTTGCTGTTGCGCATGATAGAGCAGATCAGCAGGTCTTTCTTCAGACGCATCTTTCCCAAGGGGATGCCTGTGACATCGGAATTTTCCTTGATGTAGAATTCCAGTGCTTCCGCCCGTCCGTCTTCCAGTTTATAGAGATTCTCCACGTTGCTGTTTAAGGACTCGTTCATGGAACGGGCATATTTGATGATCACATCCGCAGTCAAAAGCCTTGGGAAGGTGATGCTGTCTAACTGGATATCGGCCAACACTGTGCTGAAATTGACACGGTTGATCTTGGTCACTACTTTTGCATGGGACATCTTCTTGGCAAAAAGGGAGAGCAGGATGTTTTCCTCGTCCAGACCGGTCAGCGCCGCAAAGCCGTCCACGGATGCAAGCCCTTCCTGGGCAAGAAGTTTTTCGTCGGTACTGTCTCCGCAGATAATGGTAGCTTTGGGCAGCAGTTCACTTAATTGCTCGCAGCGGGCCGGGTCCAGATCGATGATCTTGGTGTCGATGCCGACGGCCAGAAGTCTTTTGGCCAGATAGTAAGCGATGGTTCCACCGCCTGCAATCATTGCGGTGTGGATCTTTCCGGTGCTGATGCCGATCTTTTTGAAAAAATCACTGGCTTTTGGAGGAGTGGATACGATAGCCACCACGTCGCCTTCCCGGAAGATGAAGTCGCCTCTGGGAATCAGGACTTCATCTCCGCGGGTGACCATGCACACCAGCACATCGCACTTTAAGGTGATGCGGATGTGGATCAGCTTATAATTGTTCAAGAGGCAGTCTGCGGTGACCCGGAAGTGCAGAAGCTCTATGCGTCCCTTGGAGAAAGTGTCGATCTTTACCGCAGAAGGAAATTGGAAGATCCTTGCAATCTCAGATGCGGAGGCAAGCTCCGGATTGATGATCATGGCAAGTCCCAATTCTTCCCGCAGGAAATCGATCTCGGTATTGTAGATGGGGTTGCGGACTCTGGCAATGGTCTTGCAGTTGCCGGATTTTTTGGCAATGACGCAGCAGAGAAGATTCTGCTCGTCGGACCCCGTCACGGCAATGAGCAGGTCGGCACGGGAAATGCCGGCTTCTTTAAGGGTCTGGAAGCTGACACCGTTTCCCACGATGCCCATAGCATCCAGATCATCGGTGATGGATTTTACCTTTTCTTCTTTTTGGTCGATGACTACAATATTATGATTTTCGCCGTTTAACTGTTCCACAAGGGTGTAGCCTACCTTGCCGCAGCCTACGATAATAATATGCATATATCCTCACAATCAGCCACTTGGACCGTGGCAGGGAATAATTAGCATCAGTATATCACAAAATGTCAAAAAAGAGAAGCATGGATACCCATGCTTCTCTTTTTTAAAAGAAAGATCATACAGATTCATGGAACGTACGGCTGATGACATCGGCCTGCTGTTCAGGAGTGAGCTTGATAAAGTTCACTGCGTAACCGCTGACACGGATGGTAAGCTGTGGATAATTCTCGGGAAGCTTCTGGGCATCTAAGAGAGTGTCCCTGTTGAGTACGTTTACGTTCAGATGATGCCCGCCCTTACTTGCATATCCGTCCAAAAGATTTACGAGATTGTTTACCTGTGCAGAATTAGCAGCCATAATGATACCTCCTTGATGGGTGTGTTTGGTGGATTAAAATTTAATAATAGTAACGATTACTATTTATATTATAAATTTATCATGTTCTTATGCTTTTGTCTACAGCTATATTGTATTTTCTTGTTCTTTTTTTTATACAAAAGACAGGCATATCCCGGACAAGACATCATATATATAGGGTATCAGGGCTTGTTGGGGAGGTAAGTATGGAACAGAGGCTGTTACAGTTGTTTCCCGTGGAAAGACGTTCTTTTTGGAAGCAGACTGCACGGGTACAGGAGAAGGTGGAAGAAATACGTCTGCGGACGGGACAGCCTGTACTGGTCAAAAGGCAGGGGCAGGAGTGGTATCTGGATGACAATGGTACATTTACGGACAGGCCGGAGAGAGCATATCGTGTGAAAGCCGGGGAACTGGAGGAACTGCTGCAGCATATCTGCCACTATTCCTTATATGCCTTTGCAGACGAAGTCCGGCAGGGATTTCTGACGGTGGCAGGAGGCCACAGGGTGGGGATCGCAGGACAAGTTGTGCTGGATGGAGACGGAAGCGTGAGGACCATCAAAAATGTTCACTATATGAACATTAGAGTCGCCCATCAGGTGAAGGGGGCTGCAGACAGGATACTTCCCTATCTGTACAAGGGGGAGGATCTGAAGAATACGCTGATCATCTCACCCCCCGGATGTGGCAAGACTACACTGCTTAGGGACCTGGTGCGTCAGATTTCGGAAGGATCCGGGGGACATGCCGGAAAATGCGTTGGGCTGGTGGATGAGAGGTCGGAGATTGCCGGTTCTTACCTGGGACAGCCTCAGAATGATGTGGGAAGCAGGACGGATGTGCTGGATGCCTGCCCAAAGGCGTTGGGAATGATGATGCTTCTGCGCTCCATGGCGCCGGAGGTGGTCGCTGTGGATGAACTGGGAGGAGAAGACGATATGAAGGCATTGAGAATGGCAGCTTCCTGCGGATGCCGTATCCTGGCCACCATCCATGGGGAAGACATCCGGGATGTGTCAGAGAAGTTACAGAGTGGAAATCTTTTGCGGGAAGGGTTGTTTGAACTGTTCCTGGTGTTGTCCAGGGAGGGCGGAAAGCCTGTGGTAAAGCAGATCTACGGAAAGGAGGAGGCGTATGCTCAGATGGCTGGGAGGGATCATGATCCTGTTGGGAAGTCTGGGGCTGGGACTCTGGTATCGGGAACAGTTTCAGGACAGACTAAAGCTGCTTCGGAAATTGTCCGGCATCCTGGAGATGCTCATCAGTGAGGTGAGGTATGGCAAAGCCACCCTGCCGGAAGGCTGTAGGAGCGCAGGCAGACAGGCGGGGCCGCCCTTCTCGGTGCCCCTTCAGAAAATTTATGAAAAAATGCAGGAAAATACGGGGGATGCGTTTGGCGATGTATTCTGCAGCTGTATGAAAGAAGCCATGGAGACAATGCCTCTCACAAAACAGGACCGGGAGATATTTCTTCGGTTTGCGGCAAAGAACAGTTTTGCGGAAGAGGCCATGCAGGTAAAGTGGATGGAGCAGAGCAGGGACATGCTTGACAGGACCATTCTGCTTTTGGAGGAAAAGATGGAGGACAAGTGCCGGATCGCAGTAGGGTTAGGAGCCATGAGTGGTCTGCTGCTGATCATCATACTATTATGAAAAGCGGACGAAAGGTGAGGAAATATGGGAGTAAGTCTGATCTTCAAAATTGCGGCAGTAGGGATTCTCGTAACGATCTTGAGCCAGATCTTAAAGCACAGCGGAAGGGAAGAACATGCTTTTTTGATCAGCCTGGCAGGACTCATACTGGTATTGACCTGGATCGTGCCCTATATCTACGACCTGTTCCGCACCATACAGGCACTGTTTGCCCTGTGATTCCTGCAGTGCAGCAGGGAAAGGAGACTGTGAGAATGGCAGAAATCGTGAAGGTGGGAGCCCTTGGCATCCTTGGGGTGCTGTTGGCGGTACAATTCAAGGCGCAGAAACCGGAATATGGGATTTACATATCTTTTGCACTCAGCATCCTGATCTTTTGCTATGTCTTAAGGCAGGTGGAGGCGGTCATGGCACAACTGACTCTGGTAAAACAATATCTGGGAGGCGGGGAGAAATATCTGTCTGTTCTGCTCAAAGTGGTGGGGATTACTTATATCTGTGAATTTTGTGCCGGGATCTGCAAGGATGGAGGCTTTGGCGCTGTTGCCGACCAGATTGAGATCCTGGGAAAACTTTCTGTCATGTTTGCCGGACTGCCCATTCTCTTTGCGGTGATCGAACAGATAAAAATGTTCACGATGTGAACTTTTGAAACGAGTAAAAGAGGCGGTGACGGAAGATGGAAAATTGGGACGGGCTATGGCAGGAATATGGTCTGGAGAAACTAAAGGAGGGGCTTAGGACGCTTTTCCCGGATACCGGCATCTCGGCTGAAGATATGCTGGAGAAGCTGATGTCGGGAGACGTGGCAGGAGCTCTCGGCTATTTTTTTCAGGGAACCATAAGCGGTATGGCGGATTCTTTTCAAGGTATGAAGAATATCCTGGTATGGCTGGTGGTACTGGGGGTGGTATCCGCACTGGTCACTCATTTTGTGGAGATATTTGACAGGCATCAGGTGGCAGAACTTGGATTTTATTTTATGTATCTGCTGCAGGCGGCCATCCTGCTAAAGTGTTTTTCCCAGGTGATGCAGACGGCGGTTGGCAGTATGGAAGAGATAGTTCTCTTTGTGAAGCTTCTTGTGCCCACCTATCTTGTGGCGGTGGGAGTGGCTTCGGGAAGTGCTACGGTGTCGGCAAATTACCAGCTTGTGTTGATCCTGATCTATATAGTGGAAAGCATTCTGACAGGGTTTTTGCTTCCCATGATATACACTTATATGATGCTGGCGATCCTAAACGGGATCTTCAGCGAAGAAAAGCTGACCCTGCTCATGGAGTTTTTGGAAAAAGGGATCGGCTGGATACTGAAGGCAGCGCTGGGAGCGGTAACAGGCATCAGTCTGTTTCAGGCGGTGATCACTCCGGCCATTGATTCTGTGAAATCCACCGCACTGCAAAAGGCGGTTTCCGCCATTCCCGGCGTGGGAAATGCGGCGGAGGGGATCTTTGAGCTGGCAGTGGGTTCCGCAGTGATCATCAAGAACAGTATAGGCGTGTTTTTGCTGATCCTTTTGCTTGGCTTGTGCATGGCTCCCCTGTTAAAGATCCTTTTGATGGGGATTCTTTTGAAAGGGGCGGCGGCTCTTATGGGAATCGTGAGCGACAAGCGGATCACTGCCTGTGCCGATCATGCCGGAGATGCGGTGATGATGCTGTTTCGGACGGTAGGGACGGCAATGCTGCTGTTTTTGATCTGTCTTTCATTGGTGGCCGCAGCCACCAACCGTGGCATATAGGAGGGAACGCCATGCAGTCAGCTTTTTTGGAGGCAGTATGCCGGATCGGGATTTTTATGATATGCGCCCAGACCATTATGCATTTCAGGCCTAAGGGGGCTTATGAAAAATATCTGAAACTGTTGGTGAGCATCATGGTTTTGATACAGTTCTTACAGCCGTTTAATACCTTGTTCGGAAAAAAAGGGGCATCGGACCCGGAAAGCCGTGCCTGGCAGATTTTTGAAACGATCGGGGAGCAGGCAAAGATATCGGAAGAGAGCGCCGCCAGGTCAGAACAGATTCTGGAGCGGATGACCCTGTCTGAGGTGGAGCGGCTGCTATCCCAGAGCGGGGCAACGCAGCAGACAGGGGATGAGCAGGACAAAGAAGGAGGGACGGGAGAGGAGGTGGTTGGAAGCGAAAGAGCAACCATAGAAAAGATAGAAAGCGTGGAACGGGTAACCATAGGACAGAAGGAAGGTGACAGAGGGAGTGAAGGAAAAGTGGAAGCAGTGGATCGATGAAAAGGGTGCGGAGAAATGGTTCCGGAAGGATAATCTGATTCTGTTGGTGCTGGGAGGGATCCTTCTGTTCATCATTGCCCTGCCCACTCAGACTGACGTAAGGGACGATAACAAGGCATCCGGGGAGAAAAAAAGTGCGGACACCACAGAAAGTGGGTCGGAGGGAAGTGTGGCCGGGGGCATGGGCATCACGGAATCGGCCTTCTCTGAGGAAGACTATCTTATGGGACTGGAACAAAAACTGGAATCTCTGTTGTCCGGCATGTCCGGTGTGGGCAAGGTGCAGGTGATGATCACCCTGTCCTCGTCCCGGGAGCTGGTGGTGGAGAAAGAGGAGCCTTACAGCCGTTCCCAGACCAATGAGACCGATTCCCAAGGGGGAAGCAGAGTCATCACTCAGACAGAGACGCAGCCGGCCACAGTCTACCGGACAAAGGAGGGTGACAGCGAACCTTATGTGGTCAAAACACTGGTGCCCCGGGTGGAGGGGGTGGTAGTGGTGGCCCAGGGGGCAGGAACCGGCGCCACCAATAAGAATATCACCGAAGTGGTGCAGGCGCTGTTTGATCTGGAAGCCCATAAAATCAAGGTAGTAAAAATGGAGGGAACAAACTAGCATATATCTATTTTCAGGCTCATACAATGAACTAGTAAAATGGAAAAGGGAGAAGTACCGTGAAGAATTTAGTGAAGAAAAATCAGCTTATGATTACCGCACTTGCGATCATGATAGCAATTGCAGGATATTTACAGTTTGCGGGAACCAATCTGGAAGATGAGATTCTGACCGTGGAGGATGGAAATACCACCAGTGTGGCGGATGCCGGAGGGGTGATCACGGAAAATTACACTGCGGAGGGGCTTTTGGATCTGTCGGAGGAAGATCTGCTCTCGGCGGGACTCACAGAGATCGAAAGCCTTGATTCCGATGTGGAAGTGGTCATGGAAGATTATCTGGAGGAGGATATGACCGTGGCAGAAGCGACTCCTAAGGAGGGAGAGATCCCGGGAGAGGCTGTGTTCACATCGGGAAACGGAGTGGCAGTCCTGTCGGATGCAAAGCTCTTGAAGGAGCAGACAAGGGCGAAAAATAAGGAGACCCTGATGGAGATCATTGAAAGTGCAGGGATCACGGATGCACAGAAACAGGATGCGGTGGACAGCATGGTGCAAATGACGGAGATCGCCGAGAAGGAGGCAGCCGCAGAGATCCTGCTGGAGGCCAAGGGCTTTTCCGATGTGGTGGTCAGTATCAATGGTGATGCAGTGGACGTGGTGGTGAATGCGCTGGAACTGACCGACGCCCAGAGAGCACAGATCGAGGATATCGTTACCAGAAAAACACAGATTGCTCCGGAAAATATCATCATCAGTACAGTGGTGGAGGAATAGCGGCGGATTTTGCGGGGAATTATTTTACCTAAAATATATACAATACATAAAAAATAGAGTATAATTACATGATAATAGTCAAAAGTTCCAGGGCGCAGAACTCCCTGGAACTTTGGTGCTGTCCGGAAAACGGTCCGGACGAAACAGAAAGGGTTTTATGCAGATGAAAAGAGTATTTCTGATCGTACTTGACAGTTTCGGCATCGGACAGATGCCGGATGCCGCCCAATACGGTGATGTAAATGTGAATACCTTGCGGAGTGTTTCCAAAAGTCCCTTTTTCCGGGTGCCAAATCTGGAAAGGCTGGGCCTGTTTCAGATAGAAGGAGTGGACCGGCCCACAGAAGGACCGGGGGATCAGCCAAAGGAGCCGGGAGTGCTGCAGTCTGTCGTTGCCAGAATGGCAGAGGCTTCCAAGGGGAAGGATACTACCATCGGACATTGGGAGATCGCAGGGATCTGTTCTCCCAAGCCTCTGCCCACATATCCCAAGGGATTTCCCAAAGAGGTGCTTTATGAATTCAGCCGTAGGACGAAAAGAGGCGTCCTCTGTAATCTGCCCTATTCCGGCACCAAAGTCATTGCAGATTACGGGGAGGAGCATATCCGCACCGGCAGCCTGATCGTGTACACTTCCGCAGACAGCGTATTTCAGATAGCTGCCCACGAGGATGTGGTGCCTGTGGAACAGCTTTATGAATACTGCCGTATTGCCAGGGAGATCTTACAGGGCGAACACGGTGTGGGCAGAGTCATTGCCCGTCCTTTTATAGGGGAGAAGGGCAATTACACCCGTACTTCCAGGAGACATGACTTCTCCATCCTGCCCCCGTCCGTGACTATGTTGGACCAGCTCATAGTAGCGGGAAAGACGGTGATCGGCGTGGGCAAGATCAAGGATATCTTCGCGGGAAAGGGTATCACAGAATCCGTCTACACCGGCGGAAACGAGGAGGGGATCGCCCGCACCCTGGAATATCTGGACAAGGATTTTGAGGGCCTGTGCTTTGTCAATCTGGTGGATTATGATATGCTTTACGGACACAGGCGGGATGTGGACGGCTATGCCGGGGCTCTGACCGCTTTTGACGAAAAACTGCCGGAAATCCTGGGAAAGCTGCGTCAGGATGACATTCTGATGCTGACTGCGGATCACGGCTGCGATCCCGCTTATACGGCCACCACCGATCATACCAGGGAATACACCCCTTTTCTTATGTACGGGGCCAATGTGGAGCCTGCCAACCTGGGCACGCGGAAAACCTTTGCGGATATCGGGGCCACTGTGCTACAATATTTTGGCATCACTCCCCAATTTGCGGGTGAGAGCATGCTTACAGGTGAGAGCATGCTCTTTTAAGGGGCAGATCTATCAATCAGCGATAAATACGGAGGACATACAAGTGAGCAATTATACAGAAGAAATCAACCGCCGTCGTACCTTTGCGATTATTTCCCACCCTGACGCAGGTAAGACTACCCTGACAGAGAAATTCCTTCTTTACGGAGGAGCCATCAACCTGGCAGGAAGCGTCAAGGGAAAGGCCACTGCGAGGCATGCGGTATCTGACTGGATGGAGATCGAGAAGGAGAGAGGTATCTCGGTGACATCTTCCGTACTCCAGTTTGAATATGACGGATATTGCATCAATATCCTGGACACCCCCGGACATCAGGATTTCTCTGAGGACACCTATCGTACCCTGATGGCGGCGGATTCTGCCGTCATGGTCATTGATGCCAGCAAGGGTGTGGAGGCACAGACCAGAAAGCTGTTCAAGGTCTGTGTCATGAGAAAGATCCCTATTTTTACATTTATCAACAAGATGGACCGGGATGCCAATGACACCTTTGAACTTCTGGATGACATTGAGAAAGAACTGGGCATCGCCACCTGTCCTTTGAACTGGCCCATCGGTTCCGGCAAGGAATTTAAGGGCGTATATGACCGGGAAAAAAAGTGCGTCATTTCCTATTCGGACACGGAAAAGGGCACCAAGGAGGGAATCGCCACCGAGATCCCCATTCAGGATGAGGCTCATTTAAGAGAGGTCATCGGGGAGAGCGCAGCGGACAAGCTGTTGGAGGAAGTAGAACTTCTGGACGGGGCCAGTGCGGAATTTGACCTGGGGGAGGTCCAGGCCGGCAATCTCACTCCGGTGTGCTTTGGCTCCGCCCTTACCAACTTTGGTGTTGAGATCTTTTTAAAACATTTCCTCAATATGACTACCACACCCCTGCCCAGAAAGGCGGATATCGGCCTGGTGGACCCTGTGGCAAATGAATTCAGCGCCTTTGTGTTCAAGATTCAGGCAAATATGAACAAGGCCCACAGGGACAGGATCGCATTCATGCGGATCTGTTCCGGCAAATTTGATGCCAGCATGGAGGTGCGCCATGTGCAGGGCGGCAGGGTCATGCGCCTGTCCCAGCCCCAGCAGATCATGGCGGATGAGCGCAAGATCTTAAGCGAGGCGTATGCAGGCGATATTATCGGGGTGTTTGATCCCGGTATCTTTTCCATCGGTGATACCCTGTGCATGCCCAAGGAAAAATTTCAGTATGAAGGCATCCCCACCTTCGCACCGGAGCATTTTGCAAGGGTGCGCCAGGTGGACACCATGAAGCGAAAGCAGTTTGTAAAAGGGATTGAGCAGATTGCCCAGGAAGGCGCCATCCAGATCTTTCAGGAGTTCAACACCGGCCTGGAGGAGATTATCGTGGGCGTGGTGGGCGTGCTTCAGTTTGATGTGCTGAAATATCGACTGGAAAATGAATATAATGTGGAGATCAGACTGGAGAATCTTCCTTACGAGCATATCCGCTGGATTGAAAATAAGGATGAGATCGATCTGAGTAAGCTGACCGGAACCTCAGACATGAAGAAAGTAAAGGATATGAAGGGGAATCCTCTGCTGCTGTTCGTCAATTCCTGGAGCATCGGCATGACCCTGGATAGAAACAAAGGGCTGGTGCTCACCGAGTTCGGACGGAATTAGGTTATCAAAAGCCACAGCTCCAAAGGATGGATATATGATTAGAAAACGAAGCGTGATCTTTGGGATCTTACTGGGAATCTGTGTTTTGCTTGGCGGCTGCAGGTACGGGGAATACCCGGGCATGGAGCAAACACAGGAGGAAGCTTTTTCCCATACATGGAAGTTTGAAGAGACAGAGGCTGCAAAAACAGAACCTTCGGATATGCAGGAAGCGTCCGGGGAGGAGCCTTCCGGCGGACAGGAGGATCCGGAACAGAGCGGAGAAATTTCCTATTATGCTTATGGGACCCTCTCGGAATCGGAGCGGCTTTGGTATCAGGATATGGAAAAGGCGCTTGTTTCCATGGAGGAGCAGCATCTTTCCAAGGCCGGGCTCAACGCAGGGATGGATGAGACGGACATAGCAGGGATCTTTCAGTGCCTGATGAACGATCACCCGGAATTCTTTTATGTGGAAGGGTATCAGTATACCAAGTACACCCGTGGGAATCAGACGGTGGGCATTGTTTTTACGGGAAACTATAGCGCCAACAATATAGAGGTGGAATCCCGCAGGACAAAGATCGAGGAAGAGGCGGCAAAGATCCTGGAACAGGCGCCGCTTTATGGTTCTGACTACGAGAAGGTAAAATATGTTTACGAGACATTGGTGAAAAATACCGAGTATGACCTGGAGGCTTCCGACAATCAGAATATCTATTCTGTGTTCGTGAACCACAAGTCTGTCTGTCAGGGGTATGCCAAGGCCACCCAGTATCTGCTGCAAAAGATGGGCATGGAGTGCACTCTGGTTCAGGGAACCGTGGATACCGGGGAATCCCATGCGTGGAATCTGGTGAAGGTGGATGGGGCGTACTATTATGTGGATACCACCTGGGGCGATGCCTCTTACAGGACGGGTACAGGTGCGGGCCCTCAGCTTTCGGTCAACTATGATTATCTGTGCGTGACAACAGAGCAGTTGCTTCGCACTCACACCCTGGGGGGCGAGGTGTCCATGCCGGAGTGTACGGATTCTGCGGCCAATTATTATGTGAAGGAGGATCTTGTGCTCGATGGCTATGATGTTGATAAGCTGCAAAGGATATTCCGGCAGGCACAGGAACAGCAGAAGGCGGATGTGACTTTTAAATGCGTGGATGAAGCCTGTCTGGCAACGGTAAAGAAGAAACTTCTGGATGACAGGGAGATCTTTCAATATTTGCCCGATACGGAAAAACAGATTTCCTACGCATGCAACGACAAGCAGTTATCCATGACTTTCTGGCTTCGTTGATCCATGAGATTTTAGGGTGACAAAAAGGGGAAGGATATGGTATAATATGCAATCATAACCCAGTGATTTCTGAAGGAGGATGTAAGATGGAGAGAGAGATAGATAAGAACACGGTCATTCTGAAAGAGGATGAGAATGTGGGCGCCGTACAGATCGCTGATGATGTGGTGGCAATGATCGCTTCCCTGGCAGCAACCGAGGTGGAAGGCGTCAGTGCAATGACAGGGAATATCACCAATGAGCTGATGAGCAAGGTAGGGGTGAAGAACCTGACCAAGGGCGTGAAGGTAGATGTGCTGGAGGATACCGTGACTGTGGATCTGAGCCTTACCATGGAGTACGGTTACAATATTCCCGCCACCTGCCAACTGGTACAGGGCAAGGTGAAAGCTGCCATCGAGAATATGACAGGACTGACCTGCAGCGATGTGAATATCCGCATTGCAGGCGTTACTATGAAAAAGGATAAATAGAACATGGGACGACATGAGTTGAGGGAACAGGTCTTCAAGCTCCTTTTCCGCGTGGAATTCAACAAGGCAGAGGATATGCCGGAGCAGGTGAGACTGTTTTTAGAGGACAGTGAGAATATCGCATCCGAGAAGGACGGTGCGTATATTGAAGCAAAATATGAGAAGGTTCTTGAGAAGCTTAAGGATATTGACAGGCTGCTCAACGAGAATACCGAGGGCTGGGATACGACCCGCATGGGGAAGGTGGAGCTGGCAGTCTTAAGACTGGCAGTATATGAGATCCGCTATGATGAGGATATCCCTGCCAGTGTGGCTATCAACGAGGCTGTTGAGATCGCAAAACTGTATGGACAGGAAAATTCCGGAAGTTTCGTAAATGCGGTCTTAGGTAAAATTGCAAGGCTGGGTGATTGAGATTCGCAACGTTTATACCGTGGGACAACTGAATTCCTACATCAAAAATATGTTCACGCAGGATTATCTGTTACAGGCGCTCTTTGTCAAAGGGGAGGTCAGCAACTGTAAATACCATTCCTCTGGACATATTTATTTTACGTTAAAGGATTCCAATGGCTGCATAAGCTGTGTCATGTTTTCCGGGAACCGCACAGGGCTGTCCTTTCGCCTGGCAGAAGGCCAGCAGGTGGTAGTGGGCGGCACCGTGGATGTCTATGAGAGAGACGGGAAATATCAGCTCTATGCCAGACAGATCGTGTTGGACGGAGCGGGGCTCCTTTATGAAAAGTATGAGCAGTTAAAGCGGGAACTGGAAGAGACCGGCATGTTTGCAGAGGAGTATAAGCAGCCCATACCCAGATACATAAAGACTTTGGGCGTAGTGACTGCGGACACGGGTGCTGCGGTGCGGGATATCATACAGATCGCCTCGCGCAGGAATCCTTATGTGCAGATCCTCCTGTATCCTGCCATCGTGCAGGGGGAGGCTGCTGTAGAAAGTATTGTCAAGGGGATACGGGCCTTAGAGCAGTTTCCTGTAGATGTGATGATCGTAGGCCGGGGAGGCGGCTCCATAGAAGATCTGTGGGCCTTTAACAGCAGAGAAGTGGCACAGGCTGTGTTTGACTGCTCCGTTCCCATCATTTCTGCAGTGGGACATGAGACAGATACCACCATTATAGATTATGTGTCGGATCTCAGGGCACCCACCCCTTCTGCAGCGGCAGAGCTGGCGGTGACGGATATCCGGGAGATCCTGGGAGAAGCGCAGGATTTTAAGGAAAGACTGGATCAGCTCATGACCCGCAGGCTCAGACAGGAGAGGGAGCGGGCAGGCAGATATGAGATGCAGCTTAAGTATTTAAGCCCGGTCAGCCGCATCCGGGAGAAAAAGACGCTCAGCCTGAAGCTGGAGGAACGCTTACAGGAACGGATGCAGGCGGTGCTCGTAAAAAAGCACCAGCAGCTTGCTCTTTACATGGAGCGGATGAAAGGACTCTCACCCATAGAGAAGCTAAACAGCGGCTATTCTTATGTGGAGGATGAAACGGGACGCAATGTCCGTTCCGTCACACAGGTATCCGAGGGACAACGCCTGCGGATCAGAGTGCGGGACGGGAGCATCAATGCACAGGTAACGGCAATCGGAAAGGAAGAAGATATATGAGCAGGGCTGCAGGAAAAGAACCGGGATTGGAAGAAAATTTTGCAAAGCTGGAAGCGACCATAGAACGTCTGGAGACAGAGGACATATCTCTGGAGGATGCTTTTGCGGCATATAGTGAAGGAATGATGATCTTAAAGACCTGCAACGGACAGATCGACCGGGTGGAGAAACAGGTCCTGAAGCTGACGGAACAGGGGACATTGGAAGCTCTGTAAGGCTTTCGACACAGGGATACTTTTTGCGCAAGGGAGTACAGGCTATGGAAGAACAGCAGTTTTTGGCAGTTTTGAAAGAAAAGACAGCCGGGATCGAGGGAATCCTCAGGGAATATATGCCGAAGGAGGCCGGATACCAGAAGACCGTTCTGGAAGCTATGAATTACAGCCTGTTGGCCGGCGGCAAACGTCTGCGCCCCCTGCTTATGCAGGAAACCTGCCGGATGTTTGGCGGGGACGAGGATTTGGTCAAGCCCTTTATGGCGGCCATGGAGATGATCCATACCTACTCCCTGGTCCATGACGACCTGCCGGCCATGGACAATGATTCCTACCGCAGGGGCAGGGAAACTACCTGGAAGGTCTATGGAGACGGCATGGGCATCCTGGCGGGGGACGGACTTTTGAACTATGCCTTTGAGACGGCATTATCTGCTTTCGAAGTGTTGGAGGGTAAGGGTGCTTCCCGGGAGAGCATCAGGCTGGAGCAATATCGGGCAGTGGTGTGGGCTCTTAAGGTGCTTTCGGGGAAAGCAGGCGTCTATGGTATGATCGGCGGGCAGACTGCGGATATTAAGGCGGAGGGGCAGACGGAGCCTTTGACGATGGAACAGCTCCTCTTTATCCACGAGAACAAGACGGCGGCATTGATCCAGGCATCCATGATGATCGGAGCTATTCTTGCAGGCGCAGGGGAAAGCCGGGTGGAAGCCTTGGAGAAATGTGCATACAATGTGGGCATCGCATTTCAGATCCAGGACGATATCCTGGATGTGGTGGGCGACAGTAAAGAACTGGGCAAGATGGCAGGAAGTGATGCTCAGAATCAGAAACAGACGTATGTGACCTTAAACGGGCTGGAAAAGTCCCGCGAGGATGTGGAGGCCCTTTCCAGGGAGGCGGTAAGGCTCTTAAGGGAACTTCCCGGTGATCATGAATTTTTGGAGCAACTGATACTGACATTGATTCACCGCACAAAGTAACGGCCGGATGAGAGGAAAAGGATATGTTTTTGGAACAGATCGAAAATCCAAACGATATCAAGAAAATAGACAGGGCAGATTACGGGGCTCTGGCGGAGGAGATCCGGCAGTTCCTCATTGAAAAGATCAGTGTCACAGGTGGACACCTTGGATCCAATCTGGGAGCTGTGGAGCTTACCATGGCGCTGCACCTGGCACTGAACCTGCCGGAGGATAAGATTGTCTGGGACGTGGGACATCAGTCCTATACCCACAAGCTTTTGACCGGGCGCAAGGATGGGTTTGACTGCCTGCGACAGTTTCACGGCATGAGCGGATTCCCCAAGCGCAAGGAAAGCAATTATGATGCTTTTGATACCGGACACAGTTCCACCTCCATCTCGGCGGGCCTGGGACTGGTGAAAGCAAGGGATTTAAAAGGGGAGAAGAATACCATTGTATCCGTGATCGGCGACGGTTCCCTCACCGGGGGCATGGCCTATGAGGCCTTGAACAATGCTGCAGAACTGGAAACCAATTTCATTATTATCCTGAATGATAACAATATGTCTATTTCCGAGAATGTGGGCGGCATGTCAAAATATCTGAACAATATCCGTACCGCCAACGGTTACCTGGATCTGAAGGAAGGGGTCTACAATGCCCTTCTTGGCACTAAGAGAGGAGATACGCTGATCAACCGTATCCGCAGGGCAAAGAGCAGCTTTAAGCAGCTGGTGATCCCGGGAATGTTCTATGAGGACATGGGCATCACCTATTTAGGGCCTGTGGACGGACATGATGTGGAGAACCTGACCAGGCTGATCCAGGAGGCCAAGCGTGTGAAGGGACCTGTGATGATCCATGCCCTGACCCAGAAAGGAAAAGGCTATGGGCCGGCGGAGCGTCATCCTGCAAGGTTCCACGGGGCAGAGCCTTTTGACATTGAGACGGGTATCCCTTCCCATCCCAGGACGGTGGCCAATTATACAGATATCTTCTCCACAGTCATGTGCAAACTGGGACAGCGGGATGAGCGCATTGTGGCCATTACCGCAGCCATGCCGGACGGCACGGGACTGAAACGGTTTCGGAATATGTACCCGGATCGGTTCTTTGATGTGGGGATCGCAGAGGAACATGCGGTCACCTTTGCGGCAGGTCTGGCAGCAGGAGGCATGAAGCCCATTGTGGCAGTGTATTCTTCCTTCCTGCAAAGGGCATATGACCAGATCCTTCATGATGTGTGCATCCAGAATCTTCCCGTGGTCTTTGCCATCGACAGGGCAGGACTGGTGGGCAGCGACGGTGAGACTCATCAGGGTATCTTTGATTTTACATACCTTTCCGGCATCCCCAATATGCATATCTGTGCGCCCAAAAACAAATGGGAGCTCTCCGATATGCTGAAGTTTGCAGTGGCACTGGATGCCCCCATTGCCATCCGTTATCCCAGGGGGAATGCTTATGCTGGGCTGAAGGAGTACAGGGCGCCCATTGCACTTGGCAGGGCTGAGTGGATCTACAGAGAAAAAGATATTGCCCTGTTTGCCGTGGGCAGCATGGTGAAGACCGGGGAAGCAGTCAGGGACCTGCTGAAAGAAAAGGGCCTTTTTGTAAGCCTTATCAATGCCCGTTTCGTAAAACCCATTGACGAGGAGGCAGTGCTGGAGGCCTGCAAGACCCATCACCTGATCGTGAGCCTGGAAGAGAATGTGGCCACCGGCGGATTCGGTGAAAAGGTGCTGGACTGCATGAGCCGTAACGGCTGTGACAACCGATATCTGAATATCAGTATTCCGGATGCTTATGTGGAACACGGAAACGTGGAATTGTTGAAACAGGAGATCGGCATTGATGCAGCCAGCATCACAGACCGTATCCTGAAAATGGAACAGAACGGGAAGGCGCAATGACACATGAAGGAACGATTGGATGTGATCCTGGTGGAGCAGGGATATGCCCCCTCCAGGGAAAAAGCCAAAGCAATCATCATGTCCGGCAATGTCTATGTGAACGGACAGAAAGAGGATAAGGCCGGCACCGGATTCGATGTGACCAAGATCAAGCTGGAAGTGCGTGGGAGCAGCCAAAAATATGTGAGCAGAGGCGGGCTCAAGTTGGAGAAAGCCATGGAGGTGTGGCAGTTTGACTTAAAGGACTGTGTATGCATGGATATCGGTGCCTCCACAGGGGGATTTACGGACTGTATGCTTCAAAACGGTGCGGCAAAGGTCTATTCCGTAGATGTGGGCCATGGGCAGCTGGCCTGGAAGCTTCGCAATGATGAGCGTGTGGTGTGCATGGAGCAGACCAATTTCCGTTACCTTACCAGGGAGGATATCCGGGATGATCTGGATTTTGCCAGTGTGGATGTGTCCTTTATTTCTCTGACCAAGATACTGATCCCCGCAAGGAAGCTGTTAAAAGAGGGGGGACATATGGTCTGCTTGATCAAACCCCAGTTTGAGGCCGGCCGTGACAAGGTAGGCAAGAACGGGGTGGTGAGGGAACCGCAGGTTCACAGGGAGGTCATCCGCAAGGTCATCGATTTTGCGGACAGCGTAGGGTTTGCAGTGCTGGCCCTGGACTATTCCCCCATCAAGGGACCGGAGGGCAATATCGAATATCTGGTGCATCTTGAAAAAAGGGCCGGAATACCGGAAGAAGTAGAAAATCTCACAGAACATGAAGCAGAAGAAAGACTGAAGCAGATCATAGAAGAAAAGACCGGACTCTCCCACGGGGAGGACTGGGAACAGATCATAACAGATATTGTAGCAGACTCGCATACTATGTAAAAGAGACAGAAGGTACAGAAGGGAGAATCCATTATGAAGCATTTTCTGATTTATTCCAGCACGTACAAGGACAAGAACCTCTTTATCACCAACCGCATCGTCAGCCATCTTCAGACTAAGGGACAGAAGGTAACTGTGAAACTGAAGGAGGCGGACTGGAAATCGGTAGCGGGAGAAGAAAGCGAGGAGGCAAAGAATATCCCTTCCGATGTGGACTGTATGATCGTGCTGGGGGGTGACGGCACTGTGCTACAGGCAGCCAGGGAGACCAAGAAGCTGCATATTCCCATTATCGGTGTGAATCTGGGGACCCTGGGATACATGACAGAGATAGAGCCCACCAATCTGGAGGAATCTCTGGATAGGCTCATCGCAGGCCGATATCACCAGGAAAGCAGGATGATGTTGAACGGCAAGGTGTTCTTTGCGGACAAGACAGAGGATGAGGGCTGGGCGTTAAATGATATCGTTATTTCCAGAAGCGGTTCCCTGCAGATCATCCACTTCAATATTTATGTCAATGGTCAGTTTTTACATGATTATAAGGCGGACGGGATGATCGTGACCACGCCCACGGGATCTACAGGCTACAACCTTTCCGCAGGAGGGCCTTTGGTGGAGCCGGGAGCAAGCCTGATCACTCTGACTCCTATATGTCCTCACACCCTGAACCAGAGAAGTATCATCCTCTCTCCCGATGATGTGGTAGAGATCGAGATCCCGCCTATCCGGGATGGTATGTCCCAGGATGTGGAGGCCAATTTTGACGGAACCCACAAGATCGCACTGAGAACGGGAGATCGCATCCGGATCGTGAAGTCTGAGAAGACTACGGAATTCTTACAGTTAAACCAGGTGAGCTTCTTAGAGGTGCTGAATAAGAAGATGAGAGAGATTTAGTAAAGGGTAAGCTATGAAAAGAAGCAGACATCAAAAAATCATCGATATTATAGAAAAATACCATGTGGAGACCCAGGAGGAGTTGGCCGGCCATCTGAAGGAAGCAGGGTATAATGTGACTCAGGCTACCATTTCCCGGGATATCAGGGAACTGAAGCTGTCCAAGATCCCCACGGGGGACGGCAGACAGAAATATGTGGTGCTGAAACAGGATGACGGCCACCTGGGGGACAAATATATCCGCGTACTGCGGGATGGCTTTGTTTCCATGGATATGGCGCAGAATATTTTGGTGGTGAAGACGGTTTCCGGAATGGCCATGGCGGTGGCGGCGGCCATCGATGCGCTGAAACTGCCGGAAGTAGTGGGATGTATCGCAGGGGATGATACCATTATGATCGCAGTTCCTGACGTGGAGGCCACCAGGGCTCTGATGGACCGCATACACACCATGATCGAGCGATAAGGGGAGGCTCCTTTCGAGGAAGGTCAAAAAGGAGACAGATATGTTACAGAGTTTACGCGTGAAGAATCTTGCCCTGATGGAGGAGACAGAGGTGGAATTCGGTCCGGGCTTCAATATCCTGACAGGAGAGACCGGAGCGGGCAAATCCCTACTGATCGGTTCCGTGAACCTGGCCCTTGGCGGCAAATTCGAGAAAGAGATGCTGCGCAAGGGGGCGGACAGCGCCTATATAGAGCTGGTGTTTTCGGCCGAGGGAGACAAAGTACTGGAGAAGTTAAGGAGCATGGATCTGGATGCAGAGGACGGTATGATCATCATCAGCCGGAAGCTGCAGCCGGGCCGGAGCTTGTGCCGGATCAACGGAGAGACTGTTACTGCGAGGCAGGTCAAGGAACTGGCGGAGGTGCTGATCGACATTCACGGTCAGCATGAGCACCAGTCCCTGCTGCACAAGAGGAAGCACCTTGAGATCCTGGACGCTTACTCGGGGAAAGCAGCCGGAGAGGCACTGGAAAAGGTGGCAGCGCTGTTTGAAAGATGCCGCACGTTAAGAAAGACTTTGGAAGAAGAAAGTATGGATGAAGCAGCCAAGGCCAGAGAGCAGGCGTTGGCTGAATTTGAATATCAGGAAATCGAAGGGGCGGCTCTCACTGTAGGAGAGGATGAGGAATTGGAACAGCGGTACCGCATTATGCTGAATAGCCAAAAGATCGTCCAAAATCTCACCGAGAGCTATGGATATACGGGAAGCGACAGCCAGGAAGGAGCAGGCAATTATCTGAGCCGTGCCCTCCGTGCCTTGGGCAGTATCACCATGTACGATGAGCGGCTTATGGATCTGGAGCAGCAGCTTGCACAGGTGGACAGCCTCTTGGCTGATTACAACCGTGATGTGGCGGAATACATTGCGGACTGTGAATTTGACGGGGAAGATTTCACCCGGGTAGAGGAACGGCTCAATACCATAAACCGCCTGAAGGAAAAATATGGAAGCACCATAGAAGAGATCCTGGCTTATCAGGAATCCAGACAGGCGCTTTTGCAAAAACTGTCAAATTATGATGCCTATATGGAAAAGAGCAGGGCAGAACTGGAAAGAGCGGAGGCGGATCTTAGGGGAGCCTGTGCTGCACTTTCCGCCATCAGGCAGCAGAATGCGGCAGTGCTTACGGAGCTTTTGACAAAGGCACTGGTAAACTTAAACTTCCTGACAGTGAAATTTGAGATCGCAGTGACACCGGGGGGACAGATCAGTGCAAATGGGTATGATGATGTGGAATTTTTGATCTCCACCAATCCGGGAGAAAGCCCCAAATCCTTAAGCCAGGTGGCAAGCGGAGGCGAGCTTTCCCGGATCATGCTGGCCATCAAGACCGTTCTGTCCGAAAAGGACCAGATCGACACTCTGATATTTGACGAGATCGATGCAGGTATCAGCGGACGCACGGCATGGAAGGTATCGGAGCAGTTAAATGAGGTGGGACATGCCCACCAGGTGATCTGTATCACGCACCTTCCCCAGATCGCAGCCATGGCAGATACCCATTTTGTGATTGAAAAGAGCAGTACCGACGCAAGTACCATCACGGACATCCGTCAGGTGGAGGGAGAAGAGAGTCTGGCAGAATTGGCAAGGCTCCTGGGAAGTGATACTCTGACAGAGGCGGCCCTTGAAAATGCCAGACAGATGCGCAGTCAGGCCATGGAATATAAGCAGCGAGGATAAAGGATGGGAGGATTTGCCTTGAAAAAGAGAATGTGCCATTGGACTTTTGTTATATTTGTGATCCTGCTTCTGACTGCCTGTGGGGAGAGGCAGCCGGTGGGAAATGTGGCAGAAGATCCGGCCAACGATTCCGCAGAGGTGTCAGATACATCTGCGGAAGTTCTGACAGAGGCAGAGTCTGAAGCCAGCCGGGAGACATCAGAGACCGGATCAGGGACGGACAGGGAGATTTACTGGACCATGCCCATAGAGGATTATGAGATTTCCTTACAGGCAGGTGCCACGGAAGAGACCCTGGAGCTTTTGTTTCAGAAGGACGGGGAGAGCAAAGTCCTGCGTACCTTTGAAAGCTGGGAGTACCAGACTTTCCGGGATATCACGGCAGAGGCCTTTGAAGATATCCTGGGACATGACGGATTCTGTATTTATCAGCGGTGCCCGCTGGGGACGGAATCCTATTACTACACAGTCGGTTACTATGCCATAGAGTACCGCAACACAGATGCGCAAAGGAAAGAGGCAGAGCTGGTGCCCGTAGCTTATCGCTGGGGTGCGAGGGACGACGGATTCTGGATAAAGGATGTGGACGGAGACGGTATTGATGAGATGATTTGCAATGTGCAATGGATGGCAGACGGGGCCATGGATGTGTACATTTACCATTTTGACGGGGAAAAAGTGCTTCGGGGTGCCGGGACGGATCTGTTAGAGGAAGAATTTGACAATCACGGCATCGGGGCTATCGGAGCGGAATATCTGCCACAGCAGGATAAGGTCAGGATCTGGTACTGGAAAGATGAATTGGAGGATTTTGCAGAAAAAGAATTTGAAATCGATCTGGAAAAACTGGAAATGACAGAATATATCGGATAGGGAATGAAAACGGGAAAACACCGCATACTAAGATTCATCAGAACCAATGGATTTTAGTGTGTGGTGTTTTTTGTGTGCAGTTTTATTGCGTGATCATTTGAAGTGTGGGGATGCCGATATGAAGACAGTCAACAGAAAAGTAACAGATGCAGAGGTGGCAGGCAGAGCAATGACAGACGAAGAGGCGGAGGATACCGTGTCAGAGAGCGGCGGGGAGCGGATGGAGAGGAAACCGGACTGTGTGCTGAAGGAGCAGTCCGGTCAGGAGGCCGCAGTGATTTTGGCAAACTGGAAAAAGAGAAGCCGAAGATACCGCATTTACAGGCGCTGCCTCTGTGTAGTGCTGGTACTTGCCTGCACGGCACTGGCAGGAATGTGCTACTATTCCATTGACAGCAGCATTCCTTCCATGATCTATCTGCGGGCGGGACAGGAGCAGTCCCTGGATCTTGGTGTCCCCGCCAGGGCAGAGATCATAGGAGTCAGCGGGCAGGGAGACAGCAATATTCCCAAGGGCGCAGTCACCATCGATCTGAACAAGCCGGTTACCATGCGTATGGGTGGGCTGGAAGAATATCAGATGCAGGTGAATCTATTCGGTCTTTTGCCCTTTAAGCAGGTGGAGATCCGGGTGGTGGAGGACACCGAACTGATACCCATGGGAGTTCCCGTGGGTATCTACATGAAGACGGAAGGTATCCTGGTAGTGGGAACCGGAGAATTTAAGGGGCAGGACGGGACAGAGTGCTCCCCCGTAAAATATATCCTGAAGTCCGGTGACTATATCCACAAGATCGACGGGGAAAGTGTTACGGAAAAAGAAGATTTTATTGCAAGGATTGAGGAGAGCGGAGGCAGGGAACTGATTCTTACCATAGAGCGTGACGGGGAGGTGTTCGACCAGAAGGTCAGGGCTAAAAAGGATCAGAACGGGGTCTACAAGCTGGGGCTGTGGGTCAGGGACAATGCCCAGGGAGTGGGAACGCTGACTTATGTGGACAGTCAGGGGAGATTCGGCGCACTGGGACATGGCATCAATGACCTGGACACCAGTACCCTTATGGATATTGATGACGGGACACTGTATGAGACGGAGATCATTTCCATAAAAAAGGGGACTGTGGGAACCCCCGGGGAGATGACGGGGATGATCGTCTATTCGGATGACAGGATCCTGGGTGATATTACCAGCAACAGCGAAAGGGGGATCTTTGGAGTCTGCAATCAGAAAGTACAGACCCTGACGAAGATGGAACCTTTGCCCATCGGTTTCCGGCAGGAGATCGTCAAAGGGCCCGCACAGATCCTCTGTACGGTAGACGGGGAAACTGCTTACTATGATGTGGAGATCACAGCCGTTCATCTGGACAATGACAATGTGAACCGGGGGATCGAACTTACCGTTACGGACCCTGAACTTCTGGACCTTACGGGGGGCATCATCCAGGGTATGAGCGGCAGTCCCATTATTCAGGATGGCAAGCTGATAGGGGCGGTAACCCACGTTCTTATCCAGGACTGTACTAAGGGATATGGAATTTTTATTGAAAACATGCTGGACGCAATGGGCTAAAAATTATGCTTTCGATTGATGGTACGGTCATTGATTACCCTGTTATGCAGACGATGGAAGATGAATGCTATTATCTACGGCTTGATTTTTACGGAGAACCCAATCAGAATGTCGATAACAGGAAAGAGGAATAACAAGTTAGAGGTATATGGTATTCTCGATATTGATGATTCAGAAGGAGCAACAAGTGTATTGGAAATCAGAGTATATGAGTCAGATGATAATATCTTGAATAAGACTGTTGAATATGTGAATGGTGAAGCAGAATATAATTCTGAACAGGCGTGTTATATGTCTGTGGTTATGGATTCATATGACAATAGCTGTGTTGATAATATCAAAAGTGAAATAGAAGAGTTTATTATAAAACAAAGAGAAGATGAAGATATAATGGACTATGAGGAAAGAAGAAACGCATAGGAAGATTGGAAAGCGGATACAGCAGATGCTATTACCTTCGACGATTATTGGATGGAACAAATGCAAATGGCGGAACATTATTCATGGATTACAGAAACAGTGCTGATTTATCAGACTGGAATACTATAATTTACGGACACCACATGAAGAATGGTTCTATGTTTGCATCTCTTATTGAGTATCAGGATCAAGATTATTATAACAAACATCCGGTTATGTACTTATACACACCGGGGCATCGCTATAAGCTGGAACTGGTTGCAGGATATACAGCCGGAGTGGATGACATGATTTACGAAATACCAGTCACAGAAGATGATAGAGACAAGATATTAGAGTATGCCGGTAGAATGACTTTGTTTGATTCGGGAGTAACCGTGGACGAGGACGATAAGCTTGTTACATTATCTACCTGTTCGTATGACTACGAGGATGCAAGGTATGTGGTGATCGGGAAGGTGGTGGAACAATAGTATGCTACTCTTTACCAGCAGATCCCCTTTTTGTTGTTCCCTGCTTGACATGAGCTTAAGGAATCGGACGAATTGTCCCGGGCCTCTTTACTTTACTGCGCTAATGTGGTAGAATGCGAAAAGGTATTATAAAATTTTCAATGACACGGAGGAGATTATGAAAAAGAAAATTGCAATGCTTTTGAGCGTAACCATGATGATGGGCCTGGCGCTGACAGGCTGTGGAAGCGAGAAGACTGCCGGAAAGGCTGTGGTGTATGCTGTTGAGGCCGGCTCCGCAGGTGAGGCGGTGGCACAGGAAAAGGGATTTCAGTACAATTCCGTGGCATCCCAGGCAGATGCTCTGATGGAGGCTGCTTCCGGCACTTCGGATGCAGCGATCATCGATCTTTTGATGGCAGGTGCCATGATCGGTGAGGGCACCAGCTATCCCAACCTGACCTACACGGATAAGCTGACCACCGAGGAATATGGCGTGGGCTGCAGAAAGGGTTCCGACCTTGCCTCCTACATAAACGTGGTGTTTGCAGAAACCTACGCAGACGGCTCCCTGAAGGAGACCGCTACGAAATATGGCGTACAGGAATCCCTGGTGGAGCAGTCAGCCTGTGAGTATACTGCCGCTGCGGAAAGCGATGTGGCTTATATTCAGGATAAGGGCACTTTGATCGTAGGCATCACTGATTTTGCTCCCATGGATTACAAGGATACTTCCGGTGAGTGGATCGGATTTGATGCTGATATGGCACGCAAGGTGGCAGAAAAGCTCGGTGTGGAAGTACAGTTCGTGGAGATCGACTGGGACAACAAGATCATGGAGCTGGATTCCAAGAATATCGATGTGGTATGGAACGGCATGACCCTCACCGATGAGGTGAAGGCTGCCATGGAATGCACCAATGCATACTGCAACAATGCCCAGGTGGTAGTAGTGCCTGCAAAATAAGGAGAAAGTTTATGTTTTGGACTGTGACACAATCGTTGTTAAGCGGTCTGGCAACCACATTCCAGATATTCATACTGACGTTAGTGTTCGCACTTCCGCTGGGGTTATTGTTTGCCTTTGCATCTATGAGCAAGTGGAAGCCGCTGCGCTTTTTGATGCAGATCATCGTGTGGGTGGTGCGCGGTACGCCGCTGATGCTGCAGTTGATCATTATTTTTTACGGACCCGGCCTGTGGCTTGGGCAGAATATCTGGAGTGGCGGCGAGGCAGGAAGATTGTCTGCCACAGTGGTGGCGTTTTCCTTTAACTATGCCTGCTATTTTTCAGTGATCTTCCGGGGCGGTATCGAAAGCGTACCGGCGGGACAAAGGGAAGCGGGACAGGTGCTTGGCATGACCCGCAGCCAGATCTTTTTCAAGGTCACTTTGCTGCAGATGATAAAGAGGGTGGTGCCGCCCATGTCAAACGAGATCATCACGCTGGTAAAGGATACCTCCCTGGCGCGTATCATTGCGGCTTATGAGCTGACCTTTGCGGGCTATTCCTTTATGAAGTCAGACGGGCTTACCTGGCCCTTGTTCTACACGGGTGTGTTCTATTTGTTGTTTGTGGGCATTCTGACTTTGCTGTTCAATTACATTGAGCGTAAGCTGGATTATTTCAAATAAGGAGAGGCTGACATGGCAATTTTGGAAGTAAACAATATTGAAAAGCATTTCGGCAGCACCAAGGTGCTGGAAGATGTCAGCTTTTCCCTGGAAGAAGGCAGTGCGTTAGCCATTATCGGTTCCTCCGGTTCCGGCAAGACCACCTTGCTTCGGTGCCTCAACTTTCTGGAGATGCCGGATGGCGGCACCATCAGTGTGCGGGGGGAGAAGCTTTTTGATGCCTCTGCATCTGTATCAGAGTGGGAGAAGGACCTTAGGAAGAAACGGCTTCATTTTGGCATGGTGTTTCAGTCTTTCAACCTGTTTCCCCAGTATACCGCATTGGAAAATGTAACTTTGGCGGAGAAGCTTTTGGCCCAGGAGAGACCGGACTACAAGCAGCGCAAGAAAGAGATCTTTGAAGAAATAGAGAAGCACGGAAGAGACTTGCTCTCACAGATGGGATTGTCCGAGCGGACGGGGCATTATCCCCATCAGTTATCCGGCGGTCAGCAGCAGCGGGTGGCCATTGCCAGGGCCTTGGCGCTGAAACCGGATATCCTGTGTTTTGATGAACCCACCTCGGCTTTGGACCCGGAGCTTACCGGTGAGGTCTTAAAGGTCATCCGTGGTCTGGCAGAACAGAAGACCACCATGATCATCGTGACCCATGAGATGGCTTTTGCCAGAGATGTGGCAGACCGGATCATCTTCATGGACGGTGGCGTGATCGTGGAGCAGGGTGCGGCCAGGGATGTGATCGACAATCCCAGGGAGGAACGCACCAGGCAGTTTTTGACCAGATACACGGAAGGGTAGCGTTTTTAATCTTCGATCAGGCGAAGGCCGGCTGTGGCAGTTACCGGAAGGGAAAAGGCGATGGATTTTGCCTTGCTGTCCAGACCGGCTTTCTTCATGATCGCCTGCATGATATGGTTCTTTTGCTCCGTCTTTGTGACGATCATCAAAATCTCCTTTTCAGCAGCCAGGGATACCCCCATGAATTTTTCTGCGGCTTCCATGCCGGTTCCCTTGGCATGGATCACGGTTCCGCCATAAGCGCCGGCTTCTCTGGCGGCATTCATGATCAATTCTGTATATCCCTGTTCCGCGATCACCACGATCAGCTCATGCGTTGTATTTTTCAAAGTTGATTCCTCCTCTTTTTTATAATCCTTACTTTCCAGAAGAAACTGCAGGGTCTTTTTGCCGCCGATACTGCTTAGCGGAATGATAAAGGAAATCCCGCCTCCGGGAGCATCAATCTTCAGTTTCTTTTCCAACTGCTTTTTGATGCCGGTCCAGGCGGTTTCTTCCAGGACGGAGAGAACTACCGCCTTTTCCCGGGATTCTAACCCCAGGTAATCCAGAATCTCATTTGCCGCCGTGCCGTATCCCAGGGACAGAAACATTACATGAAGGTTGTTGTCCCGGAACAGATCTAAGTATTTATTGATTATCTTTCTGTCAACGATGGTTGTCATCAAATATAGAGTTCCCATAATGTCCTCATTTTCTTGCAAAAGTGGTTTTGCGTATCTTGGTTGTTACAGTTCAATGATTTCCGCATCGTCATATAGATCCGGAGTATGAGCGATACCGTTTTCTGTTGCAACGGCCTTGTGGAGCCTTTGTTCTTTCAGCTTGAAGACCAGCCCCATCACCTGGATGGTGATCAGGGGGGTCATGGCTACCATGGCCACGATCCCGAAAGCATCTGTAATGATATTTCCGCCCAATGCCTCGCAGGCGCCCATGGCGAAGGGTAACAGGAAGGTGGCGGTCATAGGACCGGAGGCCACGCCGCCCGAGTCAAATGCGATTGCCGTAAATATTTTGGGGACGAAGAAAGTCAGCAATAAAGCGATCAGGTATCCCGGGACCAGAAACCAGAGAATGGATATCCCTGAAAGTACCCGGATCATGGCAAGCCCTACGGAGACGGAGACACCGATGGATAAGCTGGTTCCCATGGCTTTGGCGGAGATGGCGCCGGAGGTCATTTCTTCCACCTGTTTGGTGAGCACGAATACTGCCGGTTCTGCCAATACGATAAAATAGCCGATGATCATGCCGATGGGAATGATGATCCAGGAAAAGGAAAGGCCTGCAATGGTCTGGCCAAGGTAATTGCCGGCCGGCATGAATCCCACATTGACACCGGTCAGGAAGAGCACAAGGCCCACATAAGTATAGAGCAGACCGATCAGGATCTTGATCAGAGCCCTTTTGCTGATATCCCGCACGGCCAGTTGGAAAAGTCCGAAGAAAACCACGATGGGCAGGATGGAGAGCGCCATTTCTTTTATGTAAACAGGAAATTCTACTGCAAACAGCTTCCAAAGATCGATAGTGTTATCTACGATGGGAATGGATTCCGACACCTGTTCCACAGCACCGGGATGATAGATCATGCCCAGGATCAGGACGGCAAGGATCGGACCGATGGAACAGAGGGAGACAAGACCGAAACTGTCATCGGCCGCATGTCTGTCGCTTCGGATAGCGGCAATACCTACGCCGAAGGCCATGATGAAGGGAACGGTCATGGGTCCGGTAGTGACGCCGCCGGAATCAAATGCAATGGCAAGGAAATCCCGGGGGACCCAAAATGCCAGTGCAAAAATGACCGCATAAAAAGCCACCAGCAGATAGGAAAGAGGGATCATAAACAGCATACGCAGGATGGCGATGACCAAGAAACATGCCACCCCCAAAGCCACTGCAACGATCAGAGTCAGATTGGGAATGGAGGGAACCTGCTGGGCCAGCACCTGCAGATCGGGTTCCGATATGGTGATGATAAATCCCATAATAAAGCTGATGAGTATCATCACGGGAAGCTTTTTGGACCTGGTCATGATGGAACCCACGCGTTCTCCGATGGGCGTCATGGACAGTTCCACACCCACATTGAAGAACAGCATTCCCACGATCAGCAGGACAGCCCCCATGAGGAAGGTCATCAGGATACTGGGCGGGATGGGTGCGATGGAAAAGCACAACAGTAATACGATCATCAATATGGGGATGACTGCTTTCAGGGTTTCTATGAATTTTTCTTTGAACTTGGAACGAATGGACAGCAATCGGCGCCTCCTCTTTCTAAGCATACTTTTATTTAGTATAACATAGATGTTCTTGAAAAAGGCGTAAAGAAAGTATAAAAAAATGTCACAAAAGCAGAAAGGTATGTTAAAATGATGCTACAATATAGTGAATTATGCAGAAAGATGTTGAGAAGGTGAAGGACATGAAGGTATGGAAGATATTGGCAGGCATGTATATCACTCTGCTTGGCCCTATCCTGGCAGGTATCCTGAATTCTGTCTGGTGCAGGTCGAAGGCAATGAAGTGCCTGCAGATCCCCATGGACGGAGGGAAAAATTTTGCGGACGGCAGAAGGATCTTTGGTGACAATAAGACCTGGAAGGGATTTCTTGGGTATATTGTGCTCAATATGATCTGTATGGTGCTCTGGGGGGCGGTGTGCAGAGGCACCGGGATCGAGGCTTACAATCTGTTTTATCAGGGGGCAGAGAATACATTTGGGAACAATCTGGTGATCGGACTGTTGTTGGGACTTGCCTACGGACTGTTTGAACTGCCAAACAGCTTTGTGAAAAGACGGCTTGGGATTGTGCCGGGCAAGAGTATTAACGGATGCCTGAAAGCTTTTTTTGTGTTCTTTGACCAGGCGGATTCCGTGTTCGGCTGTGTCCTTGTGGTCTGCCTGTATGCGCCCATCACTGTGGGATTTTATTTCCTCTATGTGGTTGTGGGTGCAGTGACCCATATCGTGATCAATATGCTGTTGTATGTGATGAGGCTTCGAAAAAATATGTTTTAGAAGAGGTAGGGTATGTTTCAGAGGATCGGAGAGCCCCTTAAAGGTGAGGGGAAAAGTCTTGGAAATAAGGGAAAGTTTTTGTGTGTTATGAAGCAGGCAGGTTTTGCCGTGCCGGACGGTGTGGTCCTGGATGTGGAAGAGTACGGAAGTTTTTTGGAAGAAAACAAAATCCGTCAGGATCTGGAACTTCTGTTGGATTCCCTTGACAGGGAAAATGTGGGTGTTATCAGCAAAAGGATATCCGCTCTTTTTGAGGGAAAGCGCCTGTGTCACAGCACCAGGGACCATCTGCGGGAAGCCTTGGAGGAAGGGGAAGCTTATGCGGTCAGGAGCAGCGGCACCAAGGAGGATCTGGATGAGTATTCCTTTGCGGGGCAGTATGAGACTTACTTAAATGTAAAGGGCTTTGATGCCGTCGAGACCGCCGTCATAGACTGTTACAGGTCCATGTTCTCGGAAGTCAGCCTGAATTACCTGATCAACAACGGGATTGATTTTAAGGATCTGGCCATGTCGGTGGTGGTTCAAAAGATGGTGCAGGCAAAGTACAGCGGAATCTGTTTTACAGTAAATCCCGTTACCGGCAATGACAAGGAGATGTCCATAGAGGTTGCCGGAGGACTGGGTGAGGACATCGTGAGCGGCAGAGTCGCGCCGGAGCAGTATTACTATAATTGGTACGAAAAGAAGGGGCATTTTGATCAGGACAACAGCATCTTAAGGAAAGAGCAGCTTGCGCAGTTTGGGGAGATCTTCCTGAAAGTGCAGCTTTTGTTCGGTTATCCCTGTGATATTGAGTTCGCCGTGGAGGAGGAGACCCTGTACCTCTTACAGGCAAGAAGGATCACGAAGATAGGCTATGGAGGACTCAACGATATATGGTCCACGGCAGATTTTAAGGACGGCGGAGTGTCTGCCGGTGTCTGCACGCCCTATATGTGGAGCCTTTACGAATATATTTGGGAATTTACGCTGCGGAAGTTCCTGCTGGATTCCAAGATCCTCACAGAAAAGGAAGTGGACAGGAAACTGGGAGATATGTTCTACGGAAGGTGCTACTGGAATGTGTCGGTGGTGAAGCTGGCCCTAAGCAAGGTCATCGGCTACAAGGAGCGGGAATTTGACAGCGAGTATGGGGTCAGGATCACTTATGAGGGCGACGGCCATACAACAAAGCTGACCCCGGGCACCCTGGCAGCCATCACCCGGATGTTTTTTGCCCAGAAGAAGATCCTGAAAGAGCGAAAGGAACATTGTCAGGAATACAAAGAGGATCTGCTTAAGAAGTATTATTGTTACAAAGAAAAATACGATGACAATGCCATAGAGGATATTGAAAAGGAGTGGTATCAGCTGACCCGCAGGACCTACCTGCAAAGCGAGGCTACCTATTTCTGGCAGATCTTCATCAACACCATCCACCAGTCCCTGTACAAGGACAGTCTGTTGAAATATGTATCGGAGAGCGAGTACCTGACCCTGCTTGGCGCCATAGACAATATTTCCCATCTGCTCCCCTTCTATGATATGTGGGAGATCTCCCGGAGGATACGGGGGGATGAGGAAAGCCTTGCTTTCTGGCAGGAAAAGAGCGTGGAGGAGCTGAAAGGTGCCATGGAAACCAAAGAGCATTCCATGCCCCTTGTGAAAAAGCTCATAGCAGATTACGGCTATCATTCCGACAAGGAGCTGGATGTGACCTATCCCTGTTATTATGAGGATGTGACACCCCTTCTTTCCGGCATCCGTGATATGGTTTCCCTGGGAGATGAATACAGTCCCCTGGCGGATAAGGAAAAGGGCCGGTTGAGTTACCGGAAGATACTGGAACAGATCAAGGATAAGGTGGGAAAGAGGAAATACCGAAAGATCGAAGCTAAGATAGAGAATATGCGGAAGATGCTGTGGTGGCGGGAGGAGTACCGTGATATCTCCACCAGGTTCTATTATCTTATCCGGGTGTATACCATGGAACTGGCAGAGCTTATGGTACAAAAGGGAGTGCTGGATGAGCCGGAAGATATCTGGTTTACCAGAGTGTCCTCCCTGTGGGATTATCTGGATGGGAAGCTGCCCGTGGAGGAACTTAGGACCATGGTGGTGCGCAACAGGGAGTATTACAACGCTTATGCCAACTATATGAGCGAAAATGAGATCGGCGGCGTCTTTTCAGAGGCGGCAGAAGCAGAAAAGAAAGATCCGGCACCGGCTGAAGGGCAGATCAAAGGACTGGGAGCCAACAGCGGCCGGGTGACAGGCACTGCGAGAGTGATCGAGGATTTTGGTCAGATAGCGAGACTAAAGGAACACGATATCCTGGTAACCAGGTTCACGGATACGGGATGGACCTCCAAGTTTGCCATCCTTTCCGGCATTGTTACGGAATACGGCGGTATCCTCTGCCATGCGGCCATCGTGTCCAGGGAGTACGGTATCCCTGCCATTGTCAGCTGCCATGATGTGATGAAGAAGATACGGGACGGTCAGACCATCACCATTGATGGGGAGACCGGTTGTATCACGATAGAGAAAGAGTGAGTATATGTGGATCGGTGAATGGAACAGATCAGTGATTTTGACGTACATAGGAATGGCTTTTTCGGTATTGGGGATCTGTCAGGCTGTCTTGGGAAATGTGGTCTATGGGTTTTCCTGTCTGATGGCTGCAGGGGTGTGCGATCTCTTTGACGGCGCCGTGGCAAGGAAGTGCAAAAGAAATGAGGCCCAGAAGCTGTTCGGAGTTCAGCTGGACTCCCTGGTGGATGTGATGAGCTTTCTGGCCCTTCCGGTGTGCCTCTGCCTCCGCATCGGCATGAACAGATGGTATCATATCCTGATCCTGGCAGTGTTCTGTATCTGTGGCATTGCAAGGCTGGCATTTTTCAATGTGACCAGTGAGGGCGGCGAGGAACCGGTGAAATATTACAGAGGCCTTCCGGTGACCTATACGGCGCTGATCCTGCCTGTTGTCTATCTGCTCAGTCTGGCACTGCCCAAAGGAGTCTTTCTGACGGTGTATTCCGTGGTGGTGGCAGCAGTGGCAGGGTTAAACATCCTGGATATCAGGGTTCCCAAACCCAAGGGAGCTGCCTGCCTGTTCTTTGCCCTGTTGGCTGCAGGGATGCTTTCCCTGTTCCTTTTGGTGTTAGCCTGATGGAAAGGAGAGGGCCCTTGGAGGTATATAACAGAAAACTGCAGAAGTATGAGCCCATTTCCCAGTATGGAGGCGGGCTTTTGGAGATTTTATACGATCACTGGCCGGGGAGACTGCTGTTAAAGGCAGTGATCCACCCGGTGTTTTCCCGGATGAGCGGCTGGTATTACGCCAGTTCCTATAGCCGGAAGAAAATAGCACCCTTTGTGGAACAGTACAGGATTCCTTTGGAGGATTACGAAAAACAGGAATTTACAAGTTTTAATGATTTTTTTACCAGGAAGATCAAGCCGGACAGAAGAGTCGTGGATATGGCGGATGAAAGCTTTGTGGCTCCGGCGGACAGCAAACTGTCCCTCTATCCTATCGGGAAAGATAACCGAGTCCGGATAAAAGGCGTGGAATATACCCTGCAGGAGCTTACAGGCGGCAGGGTGCACCTTGCGGATCATGAGGGCGGTATCTGTATGGTATTCCGTCTTACCATGGACGATTACCACCGCTATATCTTTGTGGACGAGGGAAGGGTAGTGAAGCGTTATGCTATAAAAGGAAAGCTTCACACCGTGAGCTCTGTTTCCAAAGACCACAAGATCTACCGGAAAAATTCCCGTGTGGTCAATGTGCTTCAGACGAAAAATTTCGGCCCCATGGTACAGATAGAGGTGGGGGCCCTGTTAGTGGGAAAGATTGTGAACCACCCGGTCCGGCAGTTCACAAAGGGTATGGAAAAGGGGTATTTTGAACTGGGCGGGTCCACCATTGTACTGCTTGTGCAAAAGGGCAGGGTGGAGCTTTGTGAAGATATCCTGCAGATATGCGGGGAAGGTACGGAAGTGAAAGTCTTATTGGGAGAGAAGATAGGGAGCAAGGGATCATGTTAAAGAGGCTGGCGGTTTATTTTAAAGAGAGATATCCCATCGTGCCCAGATTTCTGCTGGGCTGTATCGTGTTTCTGGAGATCCACTTTATCATTCTGTTAAATTATGGGGTGACGGAGTTTCGGATCGGTATCCAGGAATTTGTGGGGGCTTACACCGTCTTTGCCTTTTTGCTGTGGCTTCGGATCGCTGACGATCTGAAAGATTACGAGACGGATCAGAGACTGTTTCCTGACAGACCCCTGCCAAGCGGCAGAGTCTTAAAAAAAGATGTCATTGTGGTCTGCGCCCTGGCGGAGGCCCTGGCAGTTCTTCTCAATCTGCTCTTTATGAACAATCTGTTGTTCTTTGGCATTCTCTATGGCTACGGTTATCTGATGAGCAAGTGGTTTTTTCACAAAAAACAGATACAGCCAAGCCTTCCGCTGGCACTGGTGACCCACAATCCCGTGCAGATGTTCGTCAATCTCTATGTGATTTCTTTTACGGTCATCAAGTATGATCTCAAGCCGGTTTCCCTGATCACGATCATGACCCTGTGGACGCTGTATTTCCCGGCGCTGATCTGGGAGGTGTCCAGAAAGATCCGGGCACCCAGGGACGAAACCGATTATACCACTTATTCCAAACTCTTTGGTTACAAAAAGAGTACTATGTTCGTGATGATTCTGACATTGGTGGACATCGTCACCAACATGATCCTGGTATACAATCTCAATAAGATCACGATTTTGCTTTTTGTGCTTTTGGTGTCCTGGATGGTATGGAAATTCCTAAGCTTCATGAAAGACCCGGAGCGCTTCGTACTGGTGGAGAAGGTGGAGCTGTATACCTATCTGCAGGAGAGCCTGATGCTTGTGACCATAGTGCTGTTCTTGCTGGCAGGAAAGATATAACAGGTGGGGAAAATGCTTGGAAAGAAGATAGAAAATCTGGAATGTTTGAGACAGAAGGGCTTCCCGGTGCCGGCGTTTTTGGTAGTGGACAGGGACACGGACTTACATACCCTTCAGATTCCCTGGGAGCTTTGTGCGGTGCGCTCCTCCGCCAGTGTGGAGGATGGAGGGGACCACAGTTTTGCAGGGCAGTTTGACACTTATCTGAATGTGCCGGCAGAAGAAGTGCCTGCCAGGATACAGCAGTGTTTTGCTTCCCTAAAAAACCGGGGTATCCGGGAATATGCTGCCCATCAGGGGATTTCTGTAGCCGATATGGAAATGCATGTGATCGTACAGCAGATGGTGCAGGCAGAGTATTCCGGCGTGTGCTTTACAGCCAATCCCCAGGGGCTCTTAAATGAAATGGTCATCGTGGCGGGACGGGGCACAGGGGACAATGTGGTGGAGGATAAGACAGATACCACAAGCTATTATTACAATGTGACGGACCGTGTGTACTACTATGAGGGAAAGGAAGATTATCTGTCCGCTGCCATGGTGGAAAAGCTGGTGAGGCTGGTTTCCGATATACAGCCTGTTCTGGGTACATTCCTGGATGTGGAATTTGCCATTGTGGGGGAAGAAATCTTTCTTTTGCAGGCAAGGGATATCACCACTCTTTCGGGGAAAGATCCTCTGATCCTTGACAACAGCAATATTGTAGAGAGCTACCCGGGCATCAGCCTGCCTCTGACCTGCTCCTTTGTGGACAGGGTATACAGCGGTATCTTTCGAAGCATCAGCAGACGGGTGCTCAAGAATGAAAAGGAGCTTGCAAAGTATGACAGCGTATTTTCCAACATGGTGGGAGCGGTCAACGGAAGGCTTTATTACAAGATCAGTAACTGGTATACCGTCATCAAATTCCTGCCAATGAACCACAAGATCATTCCGGTCTGGCAGGATATGTTGGGCGTGAAGATACGAAGCTATGACAAGGATGCGGTCCGTCTGCCTAAGCTGGTGCGGGCAAAGACCTACTTTAATGTGATCTCCGAGATGCTTCGTGTGCCGGGGAATATGAAAAAGCTGAATGAGGATTTTGTCCGGGTGAGCGACAGCTTTTATGGGAGGTATCACAAAAAGATCACAGCAAAAGAGCTGGTCGCTCTGTTTCGTGAGCTTGAGGATACTTTGTTGTCTGTCTGGGATGTGACCCTGCTAAATGACATCTATGCCTTTCTCTTTACAGGACTGTTCAAAAAGCGCCTGGGGGAGGGGAGCAATCAGGTGATCTCCGGCATCTCCAACATTGAGAGTTTAAAGCCTATTAAGGCAATGGTCCGGCTGGCTCATGATAAGCAGAGCCTCACAAAAGAGCAGTATGAGGAGCGGTTCCTTTCCTATATCAGGGAATACGGGGACCGCAATCTGGAGGAATTAAAGTTAGAAAGTGAGACTTTTCGCAGTAATCCCGGACTTTTGGAGGAGCGGATCGCCCAGTATCAGGAGGACCCGGAAAAACTGGCACAGATATGCGAACAGCTGCAGAAGGAAGCGCCTGCCGCTCCCAAATTAAAAGGCATGAATCGTTTCCTGGCAAAAGAGGCGGCGAGAGGAATTGCCAACAGAGAGATCTCCAGACTGAACCGGAGCAGGATATTTGGTATGGTCCGGCTGATCTTCACCAGACTGGGGGAGATCTTTGCGGAGGAAGGGCTTATAGAGGAACCCAGGGATATCTTCTGGCTTGCGATGGAGGAAGCTTTTGCACTGGCGGAAAATCATCCTGCAGCCAAGACACCTTCTGGGGATAGAGGGGATCTGCGGGACGTGATCGCACACAGAAAGGAAGCGTATGAGCTTTATGCCGCTCTCCCGGCTTATCAGCGGCTGATCTTTGATGGAAAGGAATTTGACAAAAAGCACAAAAGCGTCAATGCCCATAAGTTTTTTAGAAACCAAAAGAAACTGTTGGGCACCCCTTGTTCCGACGGCATTGTGGAAGGGGAAGCGCTGGTGGTCACGGATGTTACCGGAGTGAAGGATCACCAGGATAAGATCCTGGTGACGAAGATGACCGACCCCGGCTGGGTATTTTTGCTGGTATGCGCCAAGGGCGTCATCTCCGAAAAGGGGTCTCTGCTGTCCCATACCGCCATTATCTCCAGAGAGCTTAAGATCCCTTCTGTCGTGGGGGTAGAGGGGCTTTTGGATACCGTGCGCACAGGAGACCTTGTGCGGATGAACGGAAACACCGGAGAGATTGAGATCATAAGGAGGTGAGCGCTTTGAAATGCATCCGGTTCGGACAGGAAAAAGAGTATATCAAGGACTTTATCGGACTCCCCAAAACTCTGTATGCCAAAGAGACCAATATGGAAAATCCGAAGGAGACAGAGCGGCTTTTGAGGGAGGAACATCCCCTGAGCAAATATTTTACATTGCACAAATTCCTGATTTATGAGGGGAAAAAGGCGGTGGGCAGGTTTGCCCTCACCACCTATCCGGAGGACGACACCGCCTATATCGGCTTTTTTGAGTGCATCAACGACAATAGGACAGCCGAATTTCTGTTCCGGGAAGCCGGAAGATATGCCAAGGCTTTGGGCTATCACAGCCTGACAGGCCCGGTGGATGCCTCCTTCTGGATCAAATACCGGCTGAAGAGTAATCTGTTCGACAAAAAGCCCTATACCGGCGAGCCCTACAACAAGGATTACTATTTAAAGCTGTTTTTGGACAATGGATTTTGGGTGAGCCACCACTATACCTCCAATGACTATAACAGAGTGGAGGCAGCAGAACCTCTCTATGATGACAGGTACAGTGCTTTTGTGGAAAAAGGCTATGAGATCCTAAGCCCTGATATCCGGGATTTTGACAAAGTGATGGGCGAGTTATATGGGCTGATCACAGAGCTTTACAGCGACTTTCCTGTCTACAAGGCGGTGTCTTATGAAGATTTTGCTGCGGTGTTCTCAGATTACCGCTATATCCTCAATATGAGCATGGTCAAGATGGCTTATTATGAAGGGAAGGCAGTGGGCTTTTTTGTCAGTGTGCCCGATTATGGCAATCGGGTATACCACTTGGGCAAGGTGGGCAATCTTTTGAAGGTATTTGCCGTAAAGAAGAGGCCCGGGCGGTATGTCATGCTGTATATGGGAGTCCACAAGGACCACCGGGGGCTGGGCAAGGCACTGGTGGGCAGCATCATGGAGGAGCTGAGGACAAGCGGTCTTCCAAGTATCGGAGCTTTGGCGAGAGACGGCAAGATCACTCAGAAATATGGGGAAGAGCATATAGAGCAGCGCTATGAATATGTGCTGTTAAAAAAGGATTTGGACGAATGAACAGGTTGGAACAGATACTGGAATGCAATGAGCGAAAGTGGCAGGAACACCCCTATCTTTTTGAAAAGGTTGCCGGAGAATGGAAAGGAAAGACCTACGGAGATTTTCTTGAGGATGTGAGGGGGCTTGCGGGCTGGCTTGTATCCCTGGGGCTTTTGGGGAAGCCTGTGCTGCTCTACGGGGAAAACAGCAGGCTTTTGATGACAGCGGATCTGGCGCTCCTTCATTATGTGGGGATCAGCGTGTGTGTCTCTAAGGAGTGGAAGGAGAAGAATCTGCTTCGGGCAGTAAAGCAGTTAGAGATCTCCTATATCCTTTATGGGGAGGAAAAGCAGGCGGTGATCGACAGGGTCAAAGAGAAACTGCCCTCCCTTACCTGTATCTGTCTGTCTTCTGTGCAGAAGGTTCCCGGACAATGGGAGCCAAGGAAGGAAGAAGAGTGCTGTAAGATCGTGTTTTCCAGTGGCACCACAGCCAGCCCCAAGGCGGTGATGCTCTCTGAGAAGAATATCTTTGCGGGTCTTGACAGCCTGTACCGAAGGTGCCCTTTTGATGAGAGGGATGTGGACTACCTGTTTTTGCCGCTAAGCCACACTTACGGGGGAATCTATAATTTTCTGTATTCTCTGGTGTTTGGCTTCCGGATTTATCTGTGTTCCGGCATCCGGGGGATGGAACAGGAGATCCTGGAGGTGAACCCCACCCTTTTCTGTGGGGTGCCGGCCATCTACAGAAGGTTTTATGAACATTACGGACAGCGGATCGGTACAGCCTTCGGCAGCAGGATTGCCTATCTGTTCTGTGGCGGAGCCTATTTTGACGAGGACATCCGAAAAGCTTACAAGGAAAGCGGACTGAATATGATGGAGGCTTACGGGCTGTCTGAGACCGCTTCCACCTTTGCCATCCAGTATCCGCAAGACCCGGATACCCGGTCGGTGGGAACCATTGCGGAAGACATCAAGGTGAAGGTGCTTTCCCCGGATGCTTGCGGCATCGGGGAGATTGCCGTGAAGGGAGACAATGTGTTCTTAGGCTATGCCGAAGATGAGGAACTGACGGACAGCGTATTTACCGGGGACGGTTATTTCAGGACAGGAGACCTTGGTTATCTGGAGGCTGATGAGAGAAACGGGGGAAAGAAACTTTATCTCACAGGACGGATCAAGAAGGTGCTCCTGGGGGAGAACGGCGAAAATGTGGAGCCCACCCATATCGAGCATATCATATGTGAGCGGAATGCCAACATTAGTAAGGCGCTGGTGTACATGGAGAACAGTAAACTGGGCTGTCATATTTACTTAAAGGAGCCGGAAAACAGGGATTGGGAGGCGTTTTTTGCAGGATTGAACGCAGAGCTTCCGGGTTATGAGAGAATCGGGCAGTATGATATAGCGGTGGACAGTGTGGAAAAGAGACTAAAACAGTGAAGAATAAAAAAATCCCCTAACGTAACCTATTGCTTGTGACGCTGCGTTATGTAGTATAACGTAACGTGAAAGGAGGTGAAAGCTATGTCACAATACACGACCGGAGAGATGGCAAAGCTCTGTAAGGTATCGGTGCGGACGGTCCAGTATTATGATTCCAGACAGATCCTTAGGCCGGACAGCCTAAGCGAAGGCGGACGCAGGCTTTATTCCGAAGAGAACTTAAAGAAGCTGCAACTGATCTGTTTCCTTCGGAGCATGGATCTGTCCATCGATCAGATCGCCCGTGTCCTGTCGGAGGAAAATGCAAAAGAGGTAATTTCCCTGTTGTTGGAAGAGCAGGGAAAGCTGTTAAAGCAGGAAATCGAAGACAGGAGGGATAAGCTTGGTCTGGTAGAAGCAATGGCCCGGAGCATTCAGAGCAGCGGACATTCTGGTGAGGCGGATTTTTCAATAGAGACCATAAACGACATAGCATTTACGATGAAGAACAGGCAAAAATTGCGTAAAGTGCACACGAAGATGATGATTGCCGGGATCATGATGGATCTGATCGAGATAGGAACCCTGGTGCTGGGAATCTGGAAAGGGATCTGGCTGCCTTTTGTGATCGGGCTTATGATCATTATACCGATGGTTGTATGGATAGTAACATCCTATTATGAACAGACAGTGTATATCTGCCCTAAGTGTCACCAGGTATTCAAACCCGGATTTCGGGAGTTCTTTTTCTCAAGGCATACGCTTACTATGAGAAAGCTTACCTGTACTGCCTGTGGGTATAAGGGTTTTTGCGTGGAAACCTGCAATGAGACAGAAAAGCAGTAGAAGATAAGCGCCATACCCCGCCTGCTCCTTATGGCGGGGTATGAAACAAAAGAGGTGCCTTTCTGGGCGAAAGGTAAAAAACTCAGAAGCTGTGGAGTTTTATAATTGAGAATAAAGATAATTCGCCATGGAAAAGTGAGTATGAAGTGGCCCAAGAAGTGCTCTTCAGGTGATTTTGATATGGCTTGTGCTGAATGTGATAGAAGTGATTTGGAAAGTTTAGGATATTTGGACGATGTGATTCTATTACCGATGTTGGTAGCATTGACTATAAAATTTATCCCTACGGATATCATTGAAAGAAACAGACAAAAAGCCCCGTCCATTCCATAAATGGACGGGGCTTTTTACAATATCTTGCCGAAATCACATCGCGGGAAAAGCCTTATTTCTTATTGATAGCAGCCCTTTTTCGCAGGGTGGGGTCCAGGATCTTCTTGCGGATGCGGAGCTTTTCGGGGGTAACCTCCAAAAGCTCATCGGTGTCGATGAAATCCAGTGCCTGCTCTAAGGAAAGGATCTTGGGGGGAGTCAGGCGCAGGGCCTCGTCCGCACTGGAAGAACGGGTGTTAGTAAGCTGTTTTTTCTTGCAGACATTGATCTCGATGTCCTCAGTCTTTCCGGTCTGACCTACCACCATGCCGGCGTATACCTTTTCACCGGGGCCGATGAAGAGGGTGCCGCGCTCCTGGGCGTTGAAGAGACCGTAGGTGATGGATTCTCCTGCTTCGAAAGCGATCAAAGAGCCCTGCTTTCTGTACTGGATGTCTCCCTTGTAGGGAGCGTAGCCGTCAAACACGGTATTCAGGATGCCATTTCCTTTGGTATCGGTCAAAAACTCTCCCCGGTAGCCGATCAGTCCTCTGGCGGGAATGGAGAACTCCAGACGGGTGTAAGTGCCGCCGGAGATGGTGCCCATATTGCGGAGTTCGCCCTTGCGCTGTCCCAGCTTTTCGATGACAGCGCCGGAAAATTCGTTGGGGACATCAATGTAAGCCAGTTCCATAGGCTCTAACGTTTTGCCGTTTTCGTCGGTGTGATAGAGAACTTCTGCCTTGCTTACGGCAAATTCAAAGCCTTCGCGGCGCATGTTTTCGATCAGGACGGACAAATGGAGCTCACCGCGTCCGGATACCTTGAAGCGGTCCGGGGAGTCGGTTTCCTCCACACGAAGCGAGACATCGGTATTGAGCTCTCTGAAAAGTCTGTCCCTGAGATGGCGGCTGGTCACATATTTTCCTTCCAGTCCGGCCAGGGGAGAGTCATTGACCATGAATTCCATGGAAATAGTAGGCTCGCTGATCTTCTGGAACGGAATGGGCTCTACGCTCTCCGGGGAACACAGGGTATCACCGATATGGATGTCGGTGATGCCGGAGATGGCAACGATGGAGCCGATGGAAGCTTCCTTCACTTCCACCTTGTTCAGCCCGTCAAATTCATACAGCTTGCTTACCTTTACCTTGGTCTGCTTGTCGGGTTCATGGTGGTTGCAGATCACCACTTCCTGGTTTACACGGATGGTGCCGTTATCTACCTTGCCCACACCGATACGCCCTACATATTCGTTATAGTCGATGGTGCTGATCAGCACCTGGGTGCCCGCATCGGGATCTCCCTCGGGAGCGGGGATATAATTCACGATGGTCTCAAATAGAGGCTCCATGTCGGTGCCGGGCGCATCTGCATCCATGGAAGCGGTTCCCGCCTTGGCGGAAGCAAATACAAAGGGGCAGTCTAACTGGGCATCGTCTGCATCCAGCTCCAAAAACAGCTCCAGCACTTCATCCACTACCTCGTCGGGTCTTGCCTCGGGACGGTCGATCTTGTTGATGCATACAATAACGGGAAGCTTCAGTTCCAACGCCTTGCGCAATACGAATTTGGTCTGGGGCATGGCGCCTTCAAAGGCATCTACCACCAGGATGACACCGTTCACCATTTTGAGCACACGCTCCACTTCTCCACCGAAATCGGCATGTCCGGGAGTATCAATGATGTTGATCTTGGTGTTCTTATACATAACGGCTGTGTTCTTGGAAAGAATGGTGATGCCGCGCTCACGTTCGATATCATTGGAGTCCATGACACGCTCCGCCACTTCCTGGCCTGCGCGGAAGACTCCGCTCTGTTTGAGCAGCTCGTCCACCAGGGTGGTCTTGCCGTGGTCTACATGGGCAATGATGGCAACATTTCTTACGTCTTCTCTTTTCTGTCTCATAAATAAGCCTTTCTGAATCATAAACGTGGATAAACGATATAGACAAATGTCGATGGCTGTCGGAAACAGCGTTCCTTTTTTCAAACTGTTACAGTATAGCACCATTTTTTATGAGACGCAAGCAAAAATAGGCGTTCCGACAAGAATTTTCCGGAAAATAATTGTTATTTAAGACAAGATTTGTCGCAAAATAATCTGCATACCCCGTAAATTGACGATTTATGCGGTGGAATTTGATACTAATTTGCAGTGCGATATAGTATAAATAATAGTGCATTACCAATATATTACCGGAAAAAGTCTTAAGGTGTAAGAAGGGAGAACAAAAATGACAGATAAGGTAATTGAAAACAATCAGGT
>JAGATV010000040.1 GCA_017621075.1 Lachnospiraceae bacterium | reverse complement strand
GTTGATACAGTAAGATTTGATCCTGTCAAAGGCTTCATCAGACACATCGCCGATAATCAGATAGGTTACCGCCGTCTTGATGACAGGGTCCTGGTTTTCATCCAAAAACTTTACGCACTGTACCGCGGAATCAGCCCTCTGGTCGAACTGTCCGGGAAGATATTCCACGGAAAACACCCTGCCGTTTTCCGGGATCTCAATGGTCTCCTCATACAGATCATCTACAGGCGGCTCCGAAAACACCGTCCTGCAGGCTCTTGCAAACACCTCATCCGAAATGTTCTCCACATCGTAACGGATGAATACTCTTACCTGTGACACATTGATGCCCAGATAATTTTTAAGTTCCTCGTGCAGTTCCTTTGCCTTTACCGCAAAAGGTTCTTTCTTTTCTACATAGATACGTCTTACGTTGCCCATGTTGTCCTCCGAAATATTTATGTTATTTTTTGTGGATGATTTAATTTTCTTCCACATCAAGGCTCTTTAAAATGAACAGGATCTCCCGGTCCACCATCTCAGATGTGACCCCGATGGTCTGGGCCGAAATCTTCAGGCCCTCCAGCACGAACATGATATTCCGCGCAGTTCCCTCGCAGTCCTCGCAGAGAAATTCTCCGTTCTCCACTCCGGTCTCGATGAGCTTTTCAATGATCTTCACTGCGGAATCAAACTGTTTTTTCAGGATATTGTCCTTCTTGGGAAGGCTGTTCTCAAAATAAAATTCATAAGTTGCCTGGGTCAGATTGTCCTTCTTGCGCAGAAGCTCCTTCTTCTGTTCTTTCAGGAACAGGATCAGAATATCCGCAGCCGTGGCATCCTCCGTAATACTGTCGGAAAATACATCATCCGCCTCCTGGCTCTCCATTCTGAGCACCTCTAAAAAGATCTGCGCCGTGTTCTCAAAATAGAGATACAGACCGCCTCTGCTGATATCACATGCCTCCACGATATCTTTCATGGTCACCTTTTTGAAGCCTTTTTCCATGAACACCTTCCTGGCAGTCTCCAGTATGTATTTCCTCTTCTGTATTGATTTATCGCCCATCTCTATTCTACGCCTTTCTGTGTCCTATCTGCAATCTATCGGTCTGTCCCAATATTCAATGATCTCTTTCATCTTCTTGATCACCAGGTAAAAGATCTGTTCCTGTACGCCTTCGCTCCACAAAACCGACTTGGTACGACCTCCCAGCACATATTTGGAGAAGATGCCTTTTAACACATCCCAGTCTTTCCAGGTGGCAGCCGCAATGGCTTTTCTCTCGTCATCGTGAGTCTTGATGCGGTTACGGGTATATATGTATGGATAATTTCGATCCATGAGGGGGCTTGCCGAAGCCTCCCGCACAAAATTCATCAAAGTACCGTCATACACCGGAAAGGACACCGAGTACTCAGAAATGCCTTCCCCCTGATAAAGCCTGCTGGCGGAATGCCCGGCACTGCTTTGAAGCCATGGCAGATATTTCAGAAACGGTGCGAGCAACTGTTTGTTTTCAGCCATCAATTGTTGCAGATATTCCATTTCCCGTTCCAAGAAAACACCTCCCACCAAAAACTGACACGTATGTAGTTTTATTTTATCACATTTTCAGCAAAAGTACAGTAGAAAATTATAGTTAGTTTGTTGTATACTAATAGCAAAAGGATCTTACTGACGAGGTGAGTATATGGCGGGGATTATATTAAATAAAGACAGGAAAGTGTATACCTATGGGCAGCCCATGACATCGCTACACCTGATCACCGAGGGAAAAGTGCGGGCGGACTACCCCGGCGGCAGTTTTCTTCTGGGCAAAGGTGATGTGATCGGGATCTGTGAGATCTGCTCTGAAGTCCATTTTTTGGAGTATACGGTGACGGAGACAGCTACCATCCTGACCTATCCTGTCACGAACATCGAGGCTTTGGAGGATTTCATGCAGAAGCATCCGGACATCTCCAGGTTCTTCCTGCTCTCTGCTTTCCATCAGATCGGCAAGCTTCAGAATTCCTATTCCCTGTCCCATGTGAGATGCGGCAATCTCTATCAGAATCTGTTGTCGGATTATTCTGCCTACAATAAACTCTGTGAGCGCTACCGTCTGCCGGCAAGACCCATGGACGAGCTCTCCGCCTACACTGCTTATCTGGAAGACGAGATCCCCGATCTGTGGCTGAACGAATTTTATGCCGGTTTTTCCAGGCTGTATGCAGGTCCTGCCCAAAAGGCCCTGATGCAGGAATCCTCTGCCTCCTTAGGCATGCTGCGCAAGTGCAGCCTTGACTTTAGAAAGACCTATCTGGGAGCCGAAGAACAGTACCACTACCTGCAGGGACTTAGGCATTTCTACTTTGACCCTTCCGGCAATGACCTGTTCGACCGTTACACTTCCCTCTATTATAAAATGGGGGCTGCCTGTGAGGACATGCCCCCGGTCCTGGATGCCATCGAGCGGATGATCCGGGATTTTGCGGCAGACTGTGACTGCGAAGATCCCGCCACAGCACGGCGCATCCTTTCCTTCCGCCAGGAAGCAAAGCATATAGCAAACCGGACAGTTTCCCCGGCCCAGTCTGACGGTTCCGGCTCTGCCCTGCCCTCTGAACTTTTGGGCTCCTTAAACACCATACTGGATTATGCCGGTTCCGAGCTGGATGTCACCGATTCTTTCCGCAAGCATGTACAGACTTACCGCGCCCTGACCGACAAGACCGCCATGGATGCAGAAACCAGTTCCCTGCGCAAGTCTGTGACCGAAGAATTTTATATCCTGTATTCCCTGATTTTCGAGCGTTCCCTGTCCTCCGGCTTTCTGCCTGCCCCTGTGAGGATGTTTTTGTATTTCGGCTATGTGGATGAGGATCTGGCCGGTCATGAAAATACAGTCTTTTTGTATTCCCTGTTAAACCAGATCACCTCCCACAAGGATTGTGGTGTCTATACCTTCTACGACTGGCTCCTTGCCATCTTTAACGGAGAAAAGATGCCCAGCCGCAACGAGTTTGACCAGGACTATTCCGATTACATCCACAAGCAGAAGGTAAGCGGCAGCATCACCGACTCGGAGCTGCGCCAGTTGGAAGACAACGCTATGGCTAAAGTAAATTTTGAATTGAAGAATCTCTTCCCTTTAGTCAATAAGATCACTTTTGGCCACGTCACCACTTTCTGCCCCGTCTTTTCTTCCGACAATGTGCTAAAGAATCTGAAGGACACTTATGTGACGGTGGGCAAGATCAGCAGCGCACTGGAACAGATCCGGGCAGTGGATTACACCGCTTTCTACCGGGAAAGTCTGGATCTGGACCATCTTGATATCATGGGTAAGGAGCCTGTCCACACCGAATATCTGCCCGATGTGATCCTGATGCCCAACGTGGGGATCAGGGGTTCCATGTGGCAGGAAATCGAGGGCCGCATACGCAACAGCCCGGGACGCATGTTCCTTTCCATCTTCCATATGGAGGACGTCACCACCACCCTGATCCGACTGACCGGCGAATTCCGCTGGGAACTGTGCAAGCGCATCCAGGGCGGCCGTTGGAATGATATCAGTGACCCTTCCCTCACCAGCGAATATTATGACTACATACAGTTCTACCGCAAGAACCATGACTTGACACCCGAAGCCAAGGAACGTCTGCGCACCAGCCTGCAGCGTGCCAAGAACAGTTTTCGGGAAATGTTCGTAAGGGATTATATGATATGGGTATTGTTTGAAGGCAAGGGTTCTCCACGTCTGAACAAGGTGTCCAGAAAAATCCTGTTCACCTACTGCCCCTTCCCGCAAAAGATCTGCCGGTCCCTGCAGGACAATCCTCTCTATACCGAGCTGTTGGAGAGACACCGTATCAAGACAGCGCAAAAACTCCATCATCTGGATGCCTTGGAGCAAAAGATCCTGCGCAGCAAATCTCCGGTTCCCGAGAGTTTAACCAGGGAGCGCAGATACCTGACCTCCGCTTCTTCCTGATTTTTTCGACATTTTAACATTTTCGACATTTTTTTTGATTTTTTTCAAATTAGGGGTTTACAAATCAAATCAGTTATAATATAATAACAATGTCAACAGAGATGTTGGCCGCTTATAAGCAGAATCCTAGGATAATAAAATTCCCCTTTTACACAATTAAAGTGGCCGTTGGTCCCCACCAACGGCTGCTTTAATTGCATTTTGCAATATTTAGACCAAATAGAAATACTCCAATCATTCTTCTCGCTGGGCCAATTCCCTCATCAGATCTCTCACCGATACAATCCCAAAATATCTGCCTTCATCCACTATAGCAAAGGCATCATAACACTCCTCCTCAGGTCTGCTCATTGCCTGCCTTGCAGCTCTTTTCATCGTTTCCTTTGCCGCTACACAGAACAAGGCATTCCCTGAGACAACATCCTCCAGCTTAGTGTCTTCTGTTTCCTCATCCAAGCCCTGGGCTTTACAATAACTGACGAACTTATCCCGTATCAAAATCCCATATAAGCGGCTTTTCCGATCAACCACAGCAATCTCCTTTAATTTCTTATCCATCAGGAATAAGTGATATGCCCTCGTCACTGTACATTCCGGATAGAGCACCATACCGATCTTGCTGATAGCTGCAATTCTTCTTTTATCCCCACCCTTCTTTTTCTCTGCCTGTTGCTGCAAATGCCTGATAGTCTTTTTTATGCCTTCGGAAATCCCCTCAAAATCTTCCTTGGGTTTTGCAAGATAAAATCCCTGGCCGCAATCAACGCCCAGCTGTATCAGACATTCAAGTTCCTCCTTACTCTCTATCCCTTCGGCGATCAGCACATGATTCATTTCTTTACAATAACTTACCATCAGACCGACAATGGATCTTTGCGATTTGCTTTTATGTATATCATGTACCAGCTCATAATCCACCTTTACATATTGTGGATCAAGATAATTCAAACGGTTTAAGCCGGAATAGCCCGATCCGATATCATCGATTGCCACTGCGAAACCCTGCATCTCATAATGTTTGATCAGCTTCAATAATAAATCTCTGTTTTCAACATCTGACCTTTCCGTTATTTCAAATACAATGTCACTTGTCTTTAGTCCATTTCTTTCCAAATTTTCTTTTGTAAATCCTTTTACAAATTCTGTATCCAAAAGGACCTGACCGTCTACATTCAAAAACAGTTGGGCACTCCGGGGTTTTTCGGAAGCCTTTTTCATTGCCAGCCACCTACACACTTTTTCCAATTTCCAAAGACATCCCAGTCTGGTCGCCATATCAAACATTTCACCGATGGGAATATCTTTATATTCCCCTGTCACCCTGCTCAATGCCTCATAAGCTATGACCTTCCCATTTTTAAGAGATACGATCGGCTGAAATACAGGCTTAATCTTTTGCTTTTTGATAATGTCCCAAAAATCTTTTTCTTCCAGATTCTGCATACTCGGCTTAACCTCATTCATTCCATACTTTTTGTAATCAGTTTAGCCGACACATGTAAATGATGCCATCACATTTACGTTAAATATCTGTAAATTTTGGGTAATTTTTCACTAATATTTATCCACAAAATCCGTTCCCGTTTCTTCCCGCATCTTTGCCAGATAGGGTGCAGGGTCTTCTTCCATCTTCAGCATAATGTCAAATGCCGTCAAAAGCAGCCTCTGCTGTCTGTAGCGGTTCATTTCCTCCGGCCTGTCCAGATAGGCCTTGAAATGATCTACCTGCCACACCAGGATATCAGCCAGGGTACAGCCTGCCACCTGATACTTGCACAAAAAATTTCCATAATCATGATAGTAGGCAAGTTCCTGCAGCACTCCTCCAGACTTGCAGATCCTCTCCCACAAATCTGCGGCATAGCCCTCCGGCTCCCCTGCCTGAGCTGCCAGAGCATGTACATACTTTTCCAAAGTAAGCATGGCTGCTGCAATCTGTTCTTCCTGTGTCCCCTTTTCTTCCTGTACGGTCTGTTCCTTTTCCATATCCGTCTCCATACCTTTTTTCAAATTCATACAAAAAAATTCAAATTATACTTGCCAAACAAACAGCACCTGTGTTACAATAGTTTTCGTTGGTGAGTATTTTACCAATCCAATTTCATAGGGGAATAGTACAGCGGTAGTGCGGCGGTCTCCAAAACCGTTAACGGGGGTTCGATTCCCTCTTCCCCTGCTAAGATCGGGAACCTGTATCAGGTTCCCTTTTTATTTTCTGCTATTGTGCTTTTTCATAAGTCTTATGAAAGATATCCCTGTCGATGATATACACATCATGGGCATCATCCTCCCGCACAGCCAGATAATCCTCCTCCTCGCCAAGCATATATTTTTCGGCATCCCATGCCGTAAATATCTTGATGCGGTGGTCTAACTGCTTTGCATGGATATATGTATCCCCCTTGACCATACAGGATCTGGCATAAGGCACCAGCGATACATTTCTTCCGTTCACGTTATTTTTGATGACAGGCTCATACTCGCCGTCAAAGATATAATCTTCCTCCAGTCTTTGATATCCCCGTTGGAACTTCGCCTTTTCAATAGGGTATACCTCTCCTTGGATACCGATCATGATATACAGATTCTCATGGATCTCCACATCCAGATCCCCCTCCAGGGTACGGATACAGATCCTGGTGCCGGCAGGGAGTACCTTATCCGCTTCTACATACCCCAGCGCTATCTTCTTTTTCCGATACCGTTCCATGGTATCCACTTGGGGGATATAATCCTTGGCATGTATGATCTCAATGTCATCAAAATAGTCCGTCATTCTCCACTTGAGGAATTCCGATATTCCCAAGCAAAACTCCTCCTCAGAGACTTCCTCGCGCTTTTTGCAAAAACTGCCATACAGGCTCTGCAAAAGTTCCACCTGGATAAAACCTCCGGCCTTTTCCAGATGACCGCCGCCGGAACCGATGCCCTTTGTGATGAATTTGGCCAGTTCATTGGCTTTTACCTCTTTGACACAGCTTCTGACCGAGATCTTGACTCCAAATGCCTGCACGCTGTATACCAGGCAGGTATCCACCGCATCCACTTCCAATACCAGATCACTGATCATACCCAGAATGTTGGGATCGCAGGGCTCTGCCACCACCACCGCATAACGGTACGTCTCATCATAATGGTAGTTGATCAGCGCAGTTCCCGCAATCTCCAGCTCCTCCAAGGACAGATTGGCATTGCGGAACCGGGTGATAAGGCTCCTCTCATACAGGACATCATCCCGAAGGTCCTTATCCAGAGGATGAGAAACTTCCGTAAAGTTATTGGTGTCTGTCAAAAGTCCGTAGTACAGAGCGGTAGCCAGTCTCCTGTCCTCATTGATGTCTATGTCTTCTTTCTCCAGAAGCTCCTTGACCAGCGTGGAACAAGATCCCAGGTTGCTGCGCACCTCACTTAATGCCGGAAGCCTGCCGCTGACCTGATGATGATCGATCACAGCTATCTCCTCCGCTTCAAATCGGGTCACATTTCCCTCTCCGTACTGGCAATCCACAGTGACTAGCAGCTTGGGAGCCTTGAGTGCATCCACATGTTCCACAGGGATCTGCAGTTCCGTGATCATCAATACCAGGTTGCTCTTTGTGATCTCAAATCTTCCACCGTAGACAAACCGCACCGTCTTTCCCTGCTGTTTCAGATATTGATAAACCCCAAAGCCACTGGCAATGGCGTCTGCGTCCGGATTATCATGACACTGGATCACGATATCATCATAGTCCAAAAGTTCTTTTAATCTCATATCCTCTCTACCTTCCCACAGCAGCATTCCCGTCTGCCCGCGATTTTATGACTGCACAAAGTCCCAGTCAGGAATTCCGGCTGGGACTTGTCTTTCGCACGCTCTTACACAAACAATTACTCTTCCACGATCTCCGCATCAGGAGCATTCTTCTTAACAGATTCCACGCCGTTTAAGCAGTTTGCCAGAGTGGTATAGCCTTCGCTGACAGCAATGATCTGTCCGTTGGTTGCCTTTAAGCGGAAACGGAATTCTTCCTTCTTGTCCTTATAGATCTCAAACTTAGGATTCTTCTCTGTCGCATAGCCTTCCACCGTCTGGTTCTCAACAGCGGCAACAGGTGCATTCTTCTGCACGCTGGCAATTCCATTCTTCACTGCAGCATCGGAAGAATATACTTCAGAAGTTGCAATCACCTGTCCATTGGTAGCTTTCAGGTCAAATTTTACACCGGTATTCGTTTTCTTTACTACAAATTTGCCCATTTTCATCCTCTTTCTGCGCAGTTGCCCATTATTGAGAGCAGAACCGCATACACTGCGCTGACACGATCCTGCCAGTCTTATCCTTATTGTATGACAAAATCTGTTACCTTGCAACAAATTCCGACATCTTTATCCCAGAAAATCCATGGCTTCCTGTACATTCTTGACGCCGATTACCTTGATACCCTTTATTTTCCGGCATTCTTCCACACATACCATAGGAACAATGCAGGTGTCAAATCCAAGCTTTTGGGCCTCTGCCACCCGCAGCTTGGCCATACTTACGCCGCGCACCTCGCCGCTCAACCCCACTTCTCCAAAGGCTGCCAGCTTGGGACCGATCGCCCGGTTGCGAAAGCTGGAGATCACTGCCAGAACGATCCCCAGGTCCACTGCCGGCTCCTGTATCCTGATACCGCCGGTGATATTGACATAAGCATCGCAATCCGAAAGCGCCATCCCGGAACGTTTTTCCAGCACTGCCATCAGCAGATTCACCCTGTTAAAATCCGTACCTGTGGCCTGCCTTCTGGGAATACCGAAATTGCTGCGGCATACCAGCGCCTGTATTTCCACCAGAATGGGCCTTGTCCCCTCCATGGTACACGCCGCCACGGAACCGCTGGCATCTTCCGGTCTGCCGCTTAACATATACTCCGAAGGATTCTGCACCTCCGCAAGTCCCTGGTCCTGCATCTCAAAGACACCGATCTCGTTGGTGGAACCAAAACGGTTTTTCACCCCCCTCAGTATCCGGTAAGAAGCATACCTGTCACCTTCAAAATAGAGTACCGTATCCACCATGTGTTCCAGCACTCTCGGGCCTGCCACCGTACCTTCCTTGGTCACATGCCCTACGATGAACACCGAAACTCCCAGCCCTTTTGCAAGCTGCATCAGGACTCCGGTGGATTCCCTTACCTGGGACACACTGCCCGGGGCTGCAGAAACCTCTCCCCGGTACATGGTCTGGATAGAATCGATCACCACCATCTCCGGTTTTTCCTGACGGATGACCTCCTCTATGATATCCAAATCCGTCTCGCACAAGAGGGCCATATACCGTGAGAAAGTACCGATCCTGTCAGCACGCATCTTGATCTGCACCTTGGATTCCTCACCCGATATGTATAGGACCCTGTGTCCCTTTTCCGCCAGATTCCTGCACACCTGCAGCAGGAGCGTGGACTTGCCGATGCCGGGGTCACCTCCCACCAGAGTCATGGACCCCTGGACGATGCCGCCTCCCAGCACACGGTCAAGCTCCCCGATGCCTGTAAGCACCCTGTCCTCCTTCAGAACAGGGACCTCAGACAGGATGCAGGGTTTTTCCTTCTCCCCACTCCTTCGCTGTGTACCTGTCCCTTTCAGATCTGATCTGCTGACTACCTCCTCCACGAAGGTATTCCATTCCCGGCAACCGGGACACTGACCCATCCATTTGGAAGATTCATAGCCACAGCTCTGACAATAAAATATGGTGGCTGTCTTTCCTTTTGCCATATCCTTATTCTCCCATCTTCGGATCAGTATGCCTTTCTGTTACATATTGTAATCGGCCTTGTCCGATCCGTATTCCATTGCGGTCTCATAAGAGATGACGCCCTTACGGTAAAGCCTTTCGATACTTTCACTCATGGTACACATACCCTGGCGCATACCGATCTGCATAGCCGTATCCATCTGTGTGATCTTGTTGGTACGGATCAGATTCTTTACAGCATCATTTCCCAGAAGGATCTCTAACGCAGCCACACGGCCTCTGCCGTCCTCGGTAGGCAGCAGCGTCTGGGTAATGACGCCCTCCAGCATGGTGGCAAGCTGTGTGCGGACCTGTTCCCTGACCTCTATGGGGCTGGCGTCAATGATACGGTCGATCGCCTGTGCCGCACTGGCAGTATGTAACGTAGCCAGCACCAGATGTCCCGTCTCGGCAGCGGTCATAGCCAGGGAAATGGTCTCATAGTCACGCATCTCCCCGATGAGGATCACGTCCGGGTCCTCGCGCAGCGCACTTCGTAAAGCTGCATTGAAATCAGATACATCCGAGCCGATCTCTCTCTGATGGATGATGGCACGGTCCGGAACATAACGATACTCTATGGGATCTTCGATGGTGATGATATGGCAGGCGCGTTTTCTGTTGATATGTTCAATGATGGCTGCCAGCGTTGTAGACTTACCACAGCCCGTAGAACCGGTCACCAGCACCAGGCCCTTTTTCCGCTCTGCAAGAGTCCCCAGGACCGGAGGCATCTCCAGCTCCTCCAGAGTGGGAACCTCACTGTTCAAAAGTCTGATGGCCGCTGCCGCTTTGCCGCTCTGATGATATACATTGGCACGCTGTCTTGCACCGTTGGAAAGCTCAAAGCTGAAGTCGATATCCTTTCCCTCCGTAAACAGCTTCTCCTGTTCTGCGCTGAGGATGGAGTGGATCAGACGGTTGATCGTGACATCGTTCATCTCAATAAACGGTCTCAATTCTCCATTGACCCTGACCACGGTAGGCCCTCCCACCGTCAAATGGATGTCGGATGCATTCATCTGCCTTGCCATCATAATAAAATCTTCATACATAACCTATACCCTTTCCTTTCCCAAAATTACTCTTCTCAACTTATGACTTGATCTGGAACTGGATTCCGCTCACCGACAGGTAAACCTCCGTTGACATATTGGCAATACGCTGGTTGACGATACCCAGGATCTTTCCGAATGCCGACCGCCTTCTGTCCTCCGGTGCCACGGAAAATCCTGTTTCCAGCGTAACGATAGTCATGCTGCCATCAATTTCCTTAATGACTTCATACATAGCCGTAATGTCATCGATGACCTTTTTGGCAACCTCCTTCACCATATCGTCACTGAGCATCCCCTCATCCGGGCACATACTGTCCATATTCGCCCTGACATAAGAGGCAAGACTGTCCAGCACCACAAATTTGTGATCCGTAATATAAGACTGGGGAGAATCCGTCACTCCCGTCTTGATATCCCACTCCACATAGTTCTTTTCGTTTCCGTATCGGATGCGCTTTTGGATGTCCGCATCCATCTCCGCATCGGGACACAGATACAGCACATAGTCACAGGCCTCAAAATGAGTAACCACCCACCTGGATTTTCCGCTGGCGTAACCGCCGGTCACAAGAATCGTTTTTGACATTCCGTTACCCTTCCTTTCTGAATTTCACCTTCTCTTCACATAATATCAGGTAGTCTAAATTTATCATTTTTTCCTTTGAATGTAAACATCAAAATATCAAAAAAATCCTAACATCGGTATCTTCCGATGTTAGGATCTGACGTCTTGCCTGCTCTTACACCTGAACGATCTTTACGGATACCTCTCCCACCGTCTCAAGCTCTACGCTCAGGGACAATTTACCGCCAAGACCGGTCTTCATGGTTCCCATGCTATTGCCTGCAATGAATACCTCATACTCGGTATCATCATTCAGTCCAACCGTGATCTGGGCATCCTCATCACCCTCTACCACGAACTCCACTCCTGTCTCCAGCTCCCGGAATTGTAATACGCTGGTGCCGGGTACGGACTCATAGAGGAACAGACCGTTCTTTTCCAGTTTGGTGATGTCCTTGTAGGTCTTCACCTTCAGCAGGTCACCTGCGTGTTTGAAATCCTCTACCTTGGCCTTCTGTGCCAGTTTGTGATTGCCAAAGCTGATCGTTCCGTCCGACTCATTGCGAAGCAATTCTTCTATTACTGCCATCTGTATGTCCTCCTGATTGTTTGTAGTTACAGTATAATATAAATGCGCCTGTTTTTCTACAAAAAATTTATTTTTTCACCGTAAAAGTAACTTTGTCATTCTTATATCCGGCAGATACGCTGTCGCCTGGCCGAATCTTCTTTTTCAGGATCTCTTCCGCCAGTGCATCTTCCACCACGGACTGGATGGCACGCTTCAAAGGACGTGCTCCCATCTTGTTGTCAGAGTACTTTTCCACAAGATGCTCCTTGAGTGCCGGCGTAATGTTCAGACGGATATCCATCTGGCTCTCACAGCGCTTTGCCAGCCCTGAAGCCAGCAGATTCACGATATCTTTCATATTTTCCTTGTCCAATTGATGGAACACGATGATATCGTCGATACGGTTGATAAACTCCGGCTTGAAGCTTTTCTTTACTTCCTCCATGACTCCGGACTTCATCTTCTCATAGTCCTTCTTTGCACTGCTCTCTGAGGCAAATCCAAGATTCTTGGGGTCCACGATGCGCTGTGCCCCCGCATTGGAGGTCATGATGAGGATGGTGTTCTTAAAGCTTACCTTCCTGCCCTTGGAATCCGTGATATGCCCGTCATCCAACACCTGCAAAAGCACATTGAAAACATCCGGATGAGCCTTTTCGATCTCGTCAAAGAGCACCACGGAATAGGGATTCCTGCGCACCTTTTCACTGAGCTGTCCGCCCTCTTCAAAGCCCACATAACCCGGAGGCGACCCGATCAGCTTGGAAACAGAGTGCCCCTCCATATACTCCGACATATCTACCCGGATCATGGCGTCCTCAGAACCGAACATAGCCTCCGCAAGGGCCTTGGAAAGCTCCGTCTTTCCTACGCCGGTGGGTCCCAAGAACAGGAAGGAACCGATGGGACGGTTGGGGTCCTTAAGCCCTACCCTGCCGCGGCGCATGGCCTTGGCTACGGCAGTGACCGCTTCCTCCTGACCGATGACTCTCTTGTGCAGAATTCCCTCCAGCTTTAACAGCCGCTCGCTTTCCTTCTCAGCCAGCTTCTGTACCGGGATCTTGGTCCACATAGCCACCACTTCTGCGATCTCATTCTCTCCGATGCTGTAGCTGCCGTCCAATTCCCTGCTCTGCCTGCGCTTCATCATGCGTTCGTATTTCTTCACTAACAGATCCTGATCCCGTTTGATCTCAGCCGCCTGGGTAAATGCTTCCATGCGGATGGAGCGCTCGATCTGCAGATCCATCTTTTTGATCTGATCCAAAAGCTCCTTCTGCTTATCCGGCAGATCCATGGCCCGAAGCCTTGCGCTGGCAGAGGCCTCGTCAATGAGGTCGATCGCCTTGTCAGGAAGGTTCCTGTCATTGATATAACGGTTGGACAGCCTGACCGCCGCCTGCACTGCCTCGGAAGTGATCCTTACCCTGTGATGCTCCTCATATCGGCCCTTGATGCCCTCCAGGATACGGACTGCTTCCTCCTCGGTGGGTTCTTCCACGTTCACCGGCTGGAAACGGCGCTCCAGTGCCGCATCTTTCTCCACATACTTGCGGTATTCCGCAATGGTGGTTGCGCCGATCAGTTGGATCTCGCCCCTGGCCAGAGAAGGCTTTAAGATATTGGAAGCGTCAATGGCACCCTCTGCCCCTCCTGCGCCGATAATGGTATGCAGCTCATCCAAAAAGAGGATGATATTGCCGGCATCGATCACTTCCTTGATGACCTTCTTGATGCGCTCCTCAAATTCTCCCCGGTATTTGCTGCCTGCCACCATGCCGGACAGATCCAGGGTCAGTACACGCTTATCCTTTACCGTAAAAGGCACTTCGCCTGCCACGATGCGCAGGGCCAGTCCTTCCACCACTGCAGTTTTGCCCACACCGGGTTCCCCGATCAGACAAGGGTTGTTCTTGGTGCGCCTGCTTAAGATCTGGATCACACGGCGGATCTCATCCTCCCTTCCGATGACCGGATCTAACTTTCCTTCCCTTGCCAGTGCGGTCAGATCCCTGCTGTACTGGTCCAGCGTGGTTGCTTTTCCCTTGCCGGATGCTTTGCGGCTTAGATCTTCCTTGTAAAGCCCCGGTTCCTGACCGATGGCTGCCAGGGTATCCGCATAGATCTTCTGACAGTTATTACCCAGTGTATTCAACAGTCTTACTGCATCGTTTTCCCCCTCTTTGATCAATGCAAGCAAAAGATGCTCTGTTCCGGTCTCCTCCTGTCCAAAACGCTCTGCCTGCCTGTGGGCCTCTTCCAGGATCTTCCTGGCACGGGGGGAATATCCCTCCCGCTCACTGATGGCCACGCCTCCTTCAAAGGCGATCAGTTCCCGGATCATCTCCATGACCCGTTCCTCAGATACGTTATTATCTGACAGCACTTTTGCCGCCACACCCGACTGTTCCCGGATGAGGCCTACCAGAATGTGCTCTGTACCGATATATCCCTGTTTCAGGCTTCTGGCACATTTTGCGGCCTGCGCCAGTGCCGATTGTGCTTTCTGTGTAAACTGCGGCTGCATTATCCCAGTCCTCCGTCATTTTCATATTCTGCATAGATCTCATCGATCAACTCATGGATCTCATTCCTGCCGATGTTCTTACAAGCGCCCTTCGCAAGTATCACCTGCAGTTCTTTCTTTAATTCCTCCAAGGTGCGAAGGCGGTCCGCATCCACTGCGATCACCGCTCCCCTGCGCCTGTCCACCTTTACATATCCTTCCTGCCGCAAGACAGTATATGCCTTATTTACAGTATGCATATTGATACCGATGGTATCCGCAAGCTGACGCACACTGGGCAGGGAATCTCCCTCCCGGAACTGGGAAGTGGCAATGCCCAGAATGATCTGGTTGCACAACTGAAGGTATATGGCTTCATCACTGTTAAAATCAATCTCAATTATCACCCTGTCTTCTCCCTTCTCCGAAATTGTTATATTTATGATATAACAGCATATTTTGACTGTCAACAAGTCACGGGAAAAGTTTATAGGATTTTAAGGATAAAAAGTGCCGACATCACACTTCTGCATGATATCAGCACTCTTTTGTACACCGGTTTTGTTATTCTTCTTCGCCGTCCCAGTTTAGGAACTCAAATTCAAATTCATCGTCGTCCGCCATAAAATTCTTGGTCTTCCATGCAGGGTTCTGTGCCCCATTCCCGGCAGTATCCGGTCTTGCGGGAGCAGACGGTGCGGAGTGGCCTTCTGTCTGGGCGGGTCTTACCGGACGCTGGCCCTGTGGTGCCTGGCCCTCCTGGGCAGGTCTTACCGGACGCTGGCCCTGTGGTGCCTGGCCCTCCTGGGCGGGTCTTACCGGGCGCTGGCCCTGTGGTGTCTGGCCCTCCTGGGCAGGTCTTACCGGACGCTGGCCCTGGGATGCCTGGCCGCCCTGGGCAGGTCTTACCGGGCGCTGGCCCTGTGGTGCCTGGCCGCCCTGGGCGGGCCTTACCGGGCGCTGGCCCTGGGATGTCTGACCGCCCTGAACAGGTCTTGCAGGTCTTTGACCCTGAGGTCTCTGGCCGCCCTGAACAGGTCTTGCGGGACGCTGTCCCTGTGGTCTGTCCGCACTCCTTCTGCGGACTGTCTCCTTTTCTACCTCTGCAAAATACGCAGAATCCGTCATGTCCCTTATCTTAAAGATCAGAAGCGTCACTGCTCCTGCCAGTGCAATGATCAGTATTACCAATACGATGATCACGGCCTTCAGGCTCTTGTTGCTCTTTACTGCCTGGGCATACAGATCGCTGTTGTTCTTTACGGAATCAAACATATCCTGGATCTTGTACTGCCCAGGAGTCAGATTGTCGATCAGATACCAGTCCGTACCCTGAAGCTGCGTATCCCAGTCCTTCGTCACTTCCGGTTCTTCCGGTACAGGCTCCTGCACCTGTCCGTCTCCTTCACCGCCCGTCTCAGTACCGGGCAGGGTAAGTTCTTCTGACAGGGAAACATAATCGGAACGGATGAAGCCGGTTACCTCGGAACCGTTTACCGTAAATTTCACCTGATACCATTCCTTACCGTCCGTGCCGATGGCCTTGCCGATCACAGTCAGTGCCATTCCGCTCTGGGCAGTGGCCTTGATCTCACTGGTGGTGGAAGCATTTCCTCTGACGCGGACTCTTTCCCCACCTGTCACCGTACCGCTGACAGGGTTGACCTCTGTGACCTCCACGGGAGTCTCATTGACTGCCGGGGCAGGCGTGGATGCCGGCGTTGTGGTGGTGTCTGCAGCCAGCGTAGGCGGCGTGGTCCCATCCGTGATGTTTACGAGATCAGAACGTATAAATCCCAATGTTTCCGCATCCACAAAGATCTGATACCAGACCGTGCCGTCTGCTGCTTTCGTCTGACCGTTGATGGTCACCTTTGCATCCTTGGCCGCACTACCCACTATCTCGCTGCCGGAATCGGCGCTCTTTCTGATATTGGCACTGGTGGCCGTCACCTTGCCCTCGCTCTGTGCATGGCTCACGATAGAAAACTGATCCGTAGTAAATGCAATCAGAAATGCCAGTACCAGCGAAAATGTCCCAAAAAGGAACTGTCTGCCCCAATGTACTTCTGTCATTTTTTTCATTTGCTTTCTCTCCTTACAGAATCTTCTGCCTGTTTATTGATCACGCTTGAAACGCCGCTGCCCTTCGTCTCCTCCCTGATACGAGGAATAGCCTTGCATTGAACGCCCCTTCTTGATCCGCTGCTCCTCCTCCAGGTTGCGATGTATCTTAACCTCGCATTCCGGACAGTATGTGCCGCTGCGGATCGTCTTGCCGCAAAGTTCGCAACGCAGGAATGCCTTGGAACTCTCTGCCACCTCGATACGGCTTTCCTTCAAAAGCCTCCTGATGGTGCGCTGGGATACTCCCGTGCCAAGTTCCACCTCGGCCGCTGTTGCTCCTTTATGCGTTTCCAGGTACTGCCGCACTTTTCCGTAGTCATCGTACTCCACCGCTCCGCATTCCTCACAGCGGTACTCCCCGACTCCCACGAATACCATGACTCCGCCACATATCTTACAAGTGGCGGGAATATGATAATAATCAACAAAATCAATCATAGTCTATGCCTCGTCGATCGCTTTTCCAATATCATGACGCATGTACTTGTTCTCAAAAGTAATCCACTCCGTAGCCTTATATGCATTGGCTCTGGCTTCTTTTAAGTCCCGGCCTTTTGCAGTCACACCCAGCACACGTCCTCCGTTGGTGACAATGCCCTTCTCCGTCAACTTGGTTCCCGCATGGAAACAATAGTATCCTTCCCTGTTCTCAAATGCAGAAAGCCCTTCGATGACAAATCCTTTCTCATAAGCGACCGGATAACCGTCGCTTGCCAGGACCACGCACACTGCCGCATTGTCCTCAAACTGAAGCTCGATCTGATCCAAGGTACCGTCTACGCAGGCTTCCATCACATCCATGATGTCGTTCTTCATCCTGGGAAGCACCACCTGGGCCTCCGGATCTCCGAATCTTGCATTGTATTCCAACACCTTGGGACCGCCGGGCGTGAGCATCAATCCAAAGAAGATGACACCCTTGAAGGGTCTTCCCTCGGCTGCCATAGCATCCACCGTCGCCTGATAAATATATTTATGACAGAATTCATCTACTTCCTTAGTGTAGAAAGGGCTGGGAGAAAAGGTTCCCATGCCTCCGGTATTTAAACCTTTGTCTCCGTCCTGAGCACGCTTGTGATCCTGGGCGGAAGTCATGATCCGGATAGTCTTGCCGTCCACAAAGGACAGTACGCTGACCTCGCGGCCGGTCATGAACTCCTCAATGACCATCTTATTGCCGGCAGAGCCGAATTTCTTGTCCAACATAATGGAGTTTACACCCTCCAGTGCTTCCTCCAGGGTATTGCAGATCAAAACGCCCTTGCCCAGTGCCAGCCCGTCCGCTTTCAGGACGATGGGGAAAGAAGCCTGCTCCTTCAGATAACGGATGGCATCCTCTGCCTTGTCAAAATTCTCATAAGCAGCAGTGGGAATATGGTACTTTTTCATCAGATCCTTTGAAAATGCCTTGCTGCCCTCCAGGATAGCCGCATTCTTGCGGGGGCCGAACACTTTCAGTCCCTCCGCCTCGAACACATCCACCAGTCCTCCTACCAGGGGATCATCCATTCCCACGATGGTAAAATCAATGTGATGCTCCTTGGCAAAAGCTGCCAGCTTATCAAATTCCATGGCGCCGATGGGCACACACTCCGCCAGTTGTCCGATTCCTGCATTTCCGGGTGCACAGTAGATCTTGTCCACCCTGGGGCTTTTTGCCACGCTGGTGGCGATTGCATGCTCTCTTCCGCCACTGCCTACGATCAATACTTTCATTGTATGGTTACCTCGCTTTATCTTGTTCTTACTGCCTTGCCATCCACTACCGTCACACGTCCGTTGGCAATATCGTCGATAGCCTGGGGAAGCAGGAGCCACTCCGCCTGCTCCATCACACGCCGCTGCAGGATTTCCGGGGTGTCACCCTCCTCTATGCACACTGCCTTCTGGGCAATGATAGGGCCCTCATCCATCCCCTCGGTAACAAAATGCACAGTTGCTCCCGTGACCTTCACACCGCGCTCCAATGCCTTCTCATGCACCTTCAGTCCGTAATAACCCACTCCGCAGAAGGAAGGGATCAGGGACGGATGGATATTGATGATCCTGCCGCTGTATTTCTGTACCATTGCAGCCGGGATCGCCACCAAAAAACCTGCCAGTACGATCAGATCCGGTGCAAACTCATCCACCTTTTCCAGAAATGCCTTGTTGAAAGCATCCCTGTCGGGAAAATCCTTGGGAGAGACACTGACTGCGGGAATCCCTGCATTCCTTGCCCTCTCCAGACTCTTGACGGTCTTGTTATTGGAGATCACCCCCACCAGGGAGGTGTTGGTCACCTTGCCCGCTGCCACCGCGTCAATGATGGCCTGCAGATTGGTACCGCCTCCGGAGACCAGAACCAGTACTCTTAACATAAGGTCACACCTTTCTCGCCGGCCTCACAACTGCCTACCACATAGCAGACATCTCCTGCTGCCCTGATTGCTTCCATGGTCCTGTCCACATCGGCAGGGTCCACTGCCAGGACCATGCCAAGGCCCATATTGTATGTATTGTACATCATCTCTTCCGCAATATTGCCGGTCTTCTGTAACAGTTTGAAGATAGCTGGCACTTCGTAGCTGTCCTTCTTTACCACTGCGCGGATGCCTTCGGGAAGCATTCTGGGGATATTCTCATAGAAACCGCCTCCGGTAATGTGACTGCAGCCCTTTACGGTGACGCCTGCATCCTTCACGGACTTCAGGGCCTTCACATAGATCCTGGTAGGTGCCAGCAGTGCCTCACCCAGGGTAGTGCCCAGTTCCTCATAATAAGTATTCAGGCTCTCGGCTGTCATCTCAAACACCTTGCGCACCAGGGAAAATCCATTGGAATGTACCCCGGAAGATGCGATACCGATAAGGGTATCCCCCGCCTTGATATTCTCTCCGGTGATCAGGTCCTTCTCATCTACCACACCTACCGCAAAACCTGCCAGATCATACTCATCCTCGGGCATCAGTCCGGGATGCTCCGCCGTCTCACCGCCGATCAGTGCTGCCCCCGACTGCTTGCAGCCTTCCGCAACCCCCTTTACGATGGTGGCGATCTTTTCAGGATAATTCTTGCCGCACGCAATATAATCCAGGAAGAAAAGAGGCTCGCCGCCTGCGCATGCCACATCATTGACGCACATTGCCACACAATCGATACCGATGGTATCATGCTTGTCCATCAGAAATGCCAGCTTTACTTTCGTACCGCAGCCGTCTGTACCGGATAGCAGGATGGGATTTTCCATATTTTTGATGGCATTCATGGAAAATGCCCCCGAAAATCCGCCCAGGCCGCCCAGTACCTCAGGGCGCATGGTCTCCTTCACATGCTTCTTCATCAGTTCAACGGACTGATAACCTGCTTCAATATCAACTCCAGCTTTCTTGTAATCCATTGTTGTTCTCCTTATAAATGTATTTTATTTCTTCATGCCGTCCAGATATGCCTGATAGCCGATCTCTTTCAGTCTGGCATCCTTTGCCTCCACCTGCTCCTTTAATTTTTGGCTGTAATTTTTCAGCTTCCCGAGCAGTTCTGCATCGGAAGTGGCCAGGATCTTGGCTGCCAGAAGTCCCGCATTGGCACCACCGTTGATCGCCACGGTAGCCACCGGTATGCCTGAGGGCATCTGCACGATGGAATACAAAGAATCTCTGCCGCCCAGAGAAGTGGTGTGCATAGGGATCCCGATCACAGGCATGGGGAAGATTGCCGCACACATGCCGGGCAGATGTGCTGCCATGCCCGCACCTGCGATGATCACCTTGAACCCCTTTTCCTCTGCGCTCTTTGCATACTCAAAGAACACATCCGGTTCTCTGTGTGCGCTGATGATTGTCATCTCATAAGAGATGCCTAACTCCTCTAAAATATCTGCTGCTTTTGCCATGACGGGCATATCAGAATCGCTGCCCATCACAATGCCGACCTTTGCCATGATATCCTCCAGTCCCTGTCTTCCGGTTAAGTTCCCTTCCGACAGGCGTTTATTTTTCCTCTAACCTTTAGTTTACTAAAATTAAATAGGGGATGCAACATTTTTCTACTATTTTTATGCATCAAAGGCATCGTTCAGGCTTTCCGTCCCCTCCAGGACAAAACGCCCCTCCTTGATCAGGGGGATGCGCACCCCGTCTTCCCTCACTGCCACAAGTTCTCCCAGCTCATCATAAGGGATGGTGATATCCGTATGACAGTTGTAATAAGCCCTGGCAGGATCGGTGGTCCGAAGTCTGGAAACCTCGTTGTCCCTGGCAATGATCTCCTTGCCGTCAGGATTGTACACCCTGATATCCTCCGCATGGGAATAACAGGTGTCCCCCACCGCAAAATGGGGGCCCATCTTCTCTGCGATGAGGATGGGCAGTTTGTTTTCCACACCGTACTTTCTTGCCACCGTATAGGCCGTAGTATTGGTGCCGATGGCAAATTCCCCCATGGGCAGGGTCTTATGCCGAAAAAGCACATTTTCCCGAACGAACTCCCTATTCTCCTCCTCTTTGGAATAATTGTCACAGGTATAGTCACTGATCATACCGTCCGAAAAAGTAATGGTAAGGTTTTTGTACTCCAGTCCGTTTAAGAACACCCGGCTCACAGAAAGGATACCCTCCGTACCTTTCAACAGAGGAGAGGTAAACACTTCTCCCACCGGAATATTCACATCCGCTACACAATTTTCAAAGATCGTCTCCCTTTCGGGGTCCTCTCGTCTGCAAAGCTGTACTTTCAGATCCGTGCGGTTGCCTTCCCTGCCCCTGATCTCACAGCACACCGCCGTATCCAACACATCGATCAGGGTCTGCTGCACCTTCCGGTAATGCTCATAATCCAGGGTATTGATGCGGATGACTTCCCGGAAAAATTCCCGGAAGCATTCCTCCGTATCCTCCGGCAGCACCGCTTTGATCTCCGGCGTGGGAAATGCAATGATGGTAAAGCTGCGTTCCTCCTCAATGATATAATTCCGCTGCAGCTCTCCCAACTGGGTGCGGTATTCCACCATGAGTCCGTTCTGTTCTTCGGACAATCTGATGTTCTCCGGCTTGTTCACCGGTTCGAAATCCTTCTCGCCGAAGGTCTCCACCACAGCCGGGCCCGCATACCCTGCCGCCTCTTTCCGATACTGTTCAAAAGCGGTGTGCATCACTTCCAGCCTGCGGTTATTATAATTCTTATCCAGGAAAAGTGCCCTGTCATCCTTATGATCAAACTCGTACTGCCTGTTGGGGCATCCCCCGTAAAATCCCACCTTGTACAGAGACGGATTGTACAGAAGGCTTGCTGCAGCGCGGTAGCATACAGGTTCCAGTCCCAGCCTGCCGAAATTTTCCACTGCCCTGCGCATCATAGGTTCGAATCCCAGCTGGTAGCGGATGTCCACCGTATTCTTGATGGACAGATCCCGCCCGGTCACCTCAAAGCCCTTGCGATACCCTTCCGTGTAGGTATCCGCCATAACATGAAGCTCCGATGCCGGAATACTTGTCAGGAAACGGGCTGTCTCCATCTCATTCTCACTGACATATTCCCCGTAGGCAAACAGATAACGCAGATCGGACAGATCACTCTCCATGATGATCTTAACCGCAAAATTGTCCTCCGGCACCACCAGTTCCCTTACTCTGTTCTCTGCGGCAACGTCTGCATAATCACTGAGGAACCAGTAAAAGATCCCGCGGATCTCCTGATAGGCGGGAAGCCTCTTTTCCTCCTCCCATTCATAGACAAATGCCGCATAGATCTCCAAGAACAGTTCGCCCCGGATCGCCAGCTCGAAAATCCTTCCTTCATGTACAAACCCGACCAGGCTGCGCAGTTCTTTATAAAGTGCTGACAGAAGCCCGCCAAACTCCGTTCCCAGACATTTTACGCTGTAAGCCGGATTGGCATAGCTTTCCTCATAATGCTCCGGCAGGATATCTGCATAGAGCCCATGATTCCTCCTCTCCAGTTCTTCCAAAGATGCCGTCTTAAGCCCTCCTTTTTCCAAAAAGAGCTTTTGCTCATCGATCAGCAAAAGAAACCCGGCCACTTTGGCAAAATACGCTGCAAAAGCCGTATCTGTCATCTGTTCTTTCGGTATCTGGCGAATCCGCTCCATGGCCAGCTCCCATCTTTCTTCAAACTCCTCTGTCGTTACTTCCTTCATCGCTTCCTACATCCTTCCACAATACAATATCAGTCCCAGGATTCCAAGTGCTGCCGCGTTGAACAGGATTCCCAACACGGGAAACAGGCGGAAATTTTCTTTCTCACGGACTGTCAAAAGCCCCAGTGCCAGTCCGATCAGGGAAAAGACCGCCGCCAACACTCCCGTGACGCCGTAGCCCGTCTTGGCCTCACCGCCTCTTTGATAGGTTAAAAAGATCACAATGCCCAGAGACGCTGTACTTATGATGCCCAGAATGGTGGACATGATCGCTTTATCCGAATGCTTTTTGTTGGTAAAAATATAATTTCTTCTCTTTTTCATTCCTTTTACTCGAAAAGGGCACTCCCCTTCGGAAATGCCCATTTCAACATCCTTCTTTAAAATAAGATCTTAGATTTGCCCGCAAGGAGCTTCGCACCGCTGATAATAAGCAGCACACCTGTGGCAACTCCGGTCACCACAGCGATCACGCCCAGCACAATATTCAGGGCACCTGCACCGTTCATTGTCTTATATACCTTTTCTTCCATCCATAACCTCTTTCTGCGCTTACGCACCATATTCCTCATAATACTTGTCAATGGCTGCTTTCAGGGTATCATCGATATACACCTGTCCTTTGTAAGGCTTGTTGTAAAGATGTTCGATCACATCTGCCATGGTTACGATGGCGTGTGCATCAAAACCATATTTCTCCTTGATCTCAGCCAGGGCGCTTACCTTGCCGCCAAGCCCCTTCTCCATGCGGTTTAAGGAAACCATCAACCCTTTGATCTCCACATCGGCCTGGGACTTCAGGATGGGGAAGGTCTCCTCGATGGACTTGCCGGAGGTGGTCACATCCTCGATGATGACTACCCTGTCGCCGTCCTTTAAGTTGCTGCCCAATAGGATGCCCACATCGCCGTGGTCCTTGACTTCCTTGCGGTTGGAGCAGTATCGGATCTCCCTGCCGTAAAGCTCGCTGTAGGCAATGGTAGTTGCAACGCTCAAGGGAATCCCCTTGTATGCGGGCCCGAACAGAACGTCGAAATCATCTCCGTAATTCTCATGGATCGCCTTTGCATAATACTCACCCAGCTTTTTCAACTGTGCGCCCGTCACATAAGCACCCGCATTCATGAAAAAGGGGGATTTACGCCCGCTCTTTAACGTAAACTCACCAAACTTGAGCACTTTACTGTCCACCATGAATTCGATAAATTCCTGCTTGTATGCTTCCATGTTGTTAAAACCTCCTGTATTTACGGGCTTTTTCAGCCTTTATGTTTTTATGAAAATGCTTTACTACACACTTTTTACACACTTTTGTGTATAGACCCGATATACACTACACACTTCTACACACCGCTACGATTACATTATTAACCATGCGCGGAACACTTGGCTTGAAGGTTATACAGCATCCTGATGTCACCTTCACATTGCTCTTTCCATCAAATGCATAGCCTCAAACAATGTATCCTCCGTTACGTGGCAATACAAATCCATTGTCAACTGTAAGGAGCCATGTCCTAGTATCTTCTGCAAACTCTTAGGCTGCATCCCATTCTCTATTGCTCTTGTGGCAAAGGTATGCCTGAAACAATGGGGAGAGAATCTTTCAAATTCCGGATGCTCCTTCTGAATCTGCCTGGTAGTTACGTCCATACATTCCTGTATAATAAATTGTTGTGTGGGACGATTATTCCTGGTTATAAATACCAAGTCTTTATATTCGTCCTGTGTATCTGCGACATGCTGCAGTAAAATCTTCTGCCTCATAATCCGCTGTTGTTTCAGAGCCGCTATCGCTCTGGATGTTAAAGGAATGGTTCGCTTGCTATTATGCGTCTTCGTATCATGCCATTCAAAAACATATTTTCTTTCTTTGCGGAAATAACACAATGAACGTCTGACACGCAACACCTTTTTGTTAAAATCAATATCAGTCCACTGAAGCCCCATCAACTCCCCAATACGCATTCCGGTCTCTAACGCAAGCACATACAAATTGTAATAAAATGTATCTGCTGCTTTACCCAAAAATAGCTCTGCTTCACTTACCGTTAATACCCGGCGTTCTTTCTTTTCTTCCTTAGAAATCACCGTATTTACCTGCTTTGCAGCATTCTTGATAAGCAAATCAGAGTCTAT
>JAGATV010000039.1 GCA_017621075.1 Lachnospiraceae bacterium | reverse complement strand
TATCCTGCGGATGTATACATCGTGGCAGCTTTTGGGCAGTTCCTCTCCCAGGAGATACTGGACATGCCAAAGTACGGATGCCTGAATATCCATGCATCCCTGCTCCCCAGATACAGAGGCGCATCCCCTATCCAGCATGTGATCATTGAGGGGGAGAAGGAGACCGGGGTCACCATCATGCAGATGGATGCAGGAGTGGATACCGGAGATATGCTTTACAAGAAGGCGGTTGCCATTGAGGATACGGATACCTTTGAGACCCTTCATGACAAGCTGATGGTCCTTGGTGGGGAAGCTATCGTGGAGGCACTGTCCCTTTTGGAGGCCGGCAGTCTGGTCCCTGAAAAACAGGAGGATGCCTTAAGCTGTCATGCGCCGCTCATTGAAAAGAGTATGGGAGAAATGGATTTTCAAAAGAGTGCGGTGGAGCTGGATCGTCTGGTGAGAGGAATGAATCCGTGGCCCAGCGCCTATACTTACTACAAAGGAAAGCAGTTAAAGATCTGGAAGGCAGAGCCTGTTTTGAAAAATAAGAACTCCGGTACGGTGCAGGAAAGTAACGGGGAGATGCCGGGAACGGTCACGGCAGTGACGAAGGACGCCATTGAAGTGGCTGCAAAAGAGGGGCACCTTCTGATCAGAGAACTGCAGCTTGAGGGAAAGAAGCGCATGAGTGCCCATGATTTTCTGTTAGGTGTCAGGGTGACACCGGGGGAGAGGCTTGGCAGAGAATAGGAGGAAGTGTGATATGTATGGTTACGGTTATTATGGCATGGGATTTTTTTTGGACCCCACATATATTTTGATCCTTATAGGCGTGGTGATCAGCCTTTTGGCAAGCGCCTGGGTGAACAGCAGCATGAACAAGTACAGTAAGATCCGCAATGCTTACAATATGACCGGGGCCCAGGCAGCTGAAAGGATACTGCACAGTGAGGGACTTTACAATGTGCGGATAGAGTGTCTGCCGGACAATCAGGGGGATCATTATGACCCCAGGACCGATACGGTACGGCTGTCCTATCAAAATTATCACAATCCGTCCGTAACTGCGGTGAGCGTGGCGGCCCATGAGTGCGGCCATGCCATCCAGCACGCCAAAGGCTATGCACCTATAAACATCCGCGCTGCATTGGTGCCGGTGGTCAACATCGGCAGTGCCCTCAGTATGCCCTTGATCTTTCTGGGGGTACTCTTAAGCTGGAATCAGGTGCTGATCCAGATCGGGATATGGGCATTTTCCCTTACTTTATTGTTTCAACTGGTGACGCTGCCTGTGGAATTTAATGCTTCCAGGAGAGCCTTGGCAAAGGTGGAGCAGTACGGCATCTTAACTCAGGAAGAACGCGCAGGCGGGAAAAAGGTGCTGACGGCAGCAGCCTTTACTTATGTGGCGGCAGTGGCGGCATCAGCTTTGCAGCTGCTGCGTCTGGTGCTGCTGTTCGGAGGAAACCGCAGGAGGGATGACTAGGCATGACAGAGAATACCCGTGAGATCGTTCTGGATATCCTGCTCTTTGTGGAAAGGGACAAGGTATTTTCCCATCAGCTGATCAGAGCGGTATTGGATAAATATGATTACCTGGATGCCAGGGATAAGAGTTTTATCAAACGAGTGGCAGAAGGGACCTTGGAGAGGCAGATCGAACTGGACTATTATCTGGATCAGTTTTCCAAAGTGCCGGTCCGCAGGATGAAGCCCCTGATCCGGTGTCTGCTGCGGATGAGCGCTTATCAGATCCTCTACATGGACGGTGTGCCGGACAGTGCAGCGTGCAATGAGGCCTGCAAGCTGGCACAGAAGCGGAAGTTCCATGAACTGAAAGGGTTTGTGAACGGTGTCTTGAGGAATCTGGCGAAGGGGAAAGAAAATCTGAAACTGCTGGACCGGACAGAAGATGAGGCCGCTTTTTATTCCGTAAAGTATTCCATGCCCAAGTGGCTGGTGGAAAACTGGATGGCGGAATACGGGAGCAGAGTTACGGAAAAGATTCTGGAGGGACTTTTGCAGATCCATCCGGTGTCCTTACGCTTCTCAGGGAAACAGGGGGCGGAGGACAGGAAGGTGCTTCTTGCAAAGCTGGAAAACTCCGGTGCGGTGCTGACGGAAAGCAAATATCTGCCCGATCTGTATACAGTGGAAAACACGGAAGGGATCGGCTCCCTGCCCGGATTTAAAGAAGGGGCTTTCACGGTGCAGGATGTAAGCTCTGCACTGGCAGTGGAGGCTGCCGGGATCAGAAAAAGTGACTTTGTCATGGACCTCTGTGCCGCACCGGGAGGAAAGAGCATCCTGGCGGCAGAAAGAGCACAAAAGGTACTTTCCAGGGATGTATCGGAAGCCAAAACGGCATTGATCCGGGAAAATCTGGAAAGGATGAACATAGAGAATGTAACTGTCCAGGTGTATGATGCCACGGTGACGGATGAGGAATATCTGGGAAGGGCAGATGTGGTGCTGATGGACGTACCCTGTTCCGGCCTGGGGATCCTGGGAAAGAAAAGGGATATCAAGTACCATGTAAGCCCACAGAGCCTGCAGGAGATCGTGGAGCTGCAAAAGGAGATCATTTCTCACAGCTGGCAGTATGTAAAGCCGGGAGGAATCCTTTTGTACAGTACCTGTACCATCCATAGGGAAGAGAATGAGGGCATGGTACAGTGGATCCTGGAGCATTTTCCGTTTGATCCGGTGCCCCTTGCAGGAAGCATACCGGATGTGCTGGAGGGAGAACGACAACAGATCGGCGGGCTTTATGGACAGACGGAAGGCTGTATCCAGCTTTTGCCGGGATTTATGGAGGCGGACGGCTTCTTTTTTGCCAAGCTTAGGAGAAGGGAAGCACCCACGGAAAGGGAAGAACATATATGACAAACAGGGAAGAACGATCAGGACTGACCGATATCAAGTCCCTGACGCTTTCGGAACTTGCGGAGGAACTTACGCAAAGAGGGGAGAAGGCTTTCCGGGCAAAGCAGATCTATCAGTGGATGCATGTCAAATGTGCCCGCAGTTTTGACGAGATGACCAATCTGTCCAAGGAACTTAGGGAGGATCTGAAGAGAAGATATCACTATACTTCATTAAAAGCAGTCAGGGTACAGGAGTCTGCCATAGACGGCACGAAAAAATTCCTGTTCGGGCTGTCTGACGGCAATGTGGTAGAGAGTGTATGGATGAAATATAAGCACGGTAACAGTGTGTGCATTTCCTCCCAGGTGGGCTGCCGTATGGGCTGCCGGTTCTGTGCTTCCACACTGGACGGACTGGAGCGGAATCTTCTGGCGTCGGAGATGCTGGACCAGATTTATGCCATCACCGTGCTGACCGGGGAGCGGGTATCCAACGTGGTAGTGATGGGGACCGGGGAACCTATGGATAATTATGACAATCTGCTGACGTTCCTGAGGCTCCTTACGGATGAGAACGGACTGCATATCAGTCAGCGGAATGTGACGGTTTCTACCTGCGGCATCGTGCCGGGGATACGAAAGCTTGCCGGGGAATATATGCAGATCACCCTGGCCCTTTCCCTGCACGCCACCACGGATGAGAAGCGAAAGGCCCTGATGCCCATTGCCAATCGGTATTCCATCACTGAGCTGATGGATGCCTGTGCCTATTATTTTGAGCAGACCGGCAGGCGCATTACCTTTGAGTACAGTCTGGTGGGAGGCGTCAACGATACCGATGAGGATGCACAGGAGCTGGCCGCACTTGCGGCTCCCCTTTGCTGCCACATCAACCTGATCCCGGTCAATCCCATTAAAGAGAGGGATTTCGTGCAGTCTGACAAAGAGCGTATACAGGCATTCAAGAACAGGCTGGAAAAGAGGGGGATCAATGTCACCATCCGCCGGGAGATGGGGCGGGACATCGACGGAGCCTGCGGACAGCTGCGGCGCAAACATATCACAGATCAGGCAGAGCCTTGAAGGGGCAGAGATAATGAGCGTATTTCGGGAGCAGGGGAGTTTCTCTCTTGCTCTTTTGACATTTATATGCTAATATTGGTAAATGTGAAATAGTGGGTCCATTTATTGGAATAATATTACCGTTAGAAGGGGAACAACGGAGGAATCAAAAGTGATCAGAACATTTTCCATGACCGATATCGGCAGGAAAAGAAAAGTAAATCAGGATTATGCATATACTTCGGAGGAACCCATAGGCAACCTGCCCAATGTCTTTATCGTGGCAGACGGCATGGGCGGACATAATGCCGGGGACTATGCCTCCAAGGTCACTGTGGAGACTTTGGTGGCGCAGATCGCTTCCAGTTTTGAAAAGAACCCTGTCAGAATCCTGGGAAAGGCAATCGAGGCTGCCAATCGTCTCATCTTCAGAAAGGCCCATGAAAACCCGGATCTGGAGGGCATGGGAACCACAGTGGTGGCGGCAACCTGTATGGGCAGGTTTTTGCAGGTGGCCAATGTGGGTGACAGCAGATTGTATGTGGTCAGCCGGGAAAAGATCACGCAGATTACCAGGGACCATTCGCTGGTGGAGGAAATGGTGCGGATGGGAGGCATTGCAAGGGACGAGGCCAGAAATCATCCGGACAAGAATATCATAACGCGGGCAGTTGGCGTCAACGATACGGTGGAGGTGGATTTCTTTACCGTGGAGCTCTCGGAGGGAGACATGGTTTTGATCTGTTCCGACGGACTGTCCAACATGCTTGAGGATGTAAAGATCCGCATGATCTTAAGCGGAGCAGGTGACATCGCAGATAAGACACGGGAATTGGTGGATGCTGCCAATGAGAATGGCGGAAGGGACAATATTACCGTGATAGTAATCGATCCGTTCGCTTTGGATTAGGCTGCGGACATTTTGATGGAAATTGAATGGAGAGAAGCATGATCAAAATAGGAATGATGCTGGGAGACCGCTATGAGATACTGGAAAAGATCGGTACGGGCGGTATGTCTGATGTATATAAGGCAAAATGTCATAAACTGAACCGCTTTGTGGCTGTGAAAGTACTGAAGCAGGAATTTGGCGAAAACGAGAACTTTGTTTCCAAGTTCCGGATCGAGGCCCAGGCGGCAGCAGGGCTGATGCATCCCAATATCGTCAATGTGTACGATGTGGGAGAGGAAAATGACATTCATTATATTGTCATGGAGCTGGTGGAGGGCATCACCCTCAAGAAATATATTGAGAAGAAAGCAAGGCTGACCTACAAGGAGGCAGTGAGTATCGCCATCCAGGTCAGCATGGGAATAGAAGCTGCACATAACAATCATATCATCCACAGGGACATTAAGCCCCAAAATATCATCATATCCAAGGATGGCAAGGTGAAAGTGACAGATTTCGGCATTGCCAAGGCAGCTACCAGCAACACCATCACCTCCAATGTGATGGGGTCTGTGCACTATACCTCTCCGGAGCAGGCCAGAGGCGGATATAGCGATGAGAAGAGTGATATTTATTCTCTGGGTATCACCATGTTTGAAATGCTGACCGGGCGGGTGCCTTTTAACGGCGAGACCACGGTGGCGATCGCTATCAAGCATATCCAGGAGGAGATGCCGTCCCCCAAGGAATATGTGCCGGAGATCCCTGCCAGTGTGGAGGCGATCGTATTAAAGTGCTGTCAGAAATCTCCTGACAGGCGTTATCAGAATATGCAGGAGCTGATTGCGGATTTAAAGCAGTCTCTTTTAAGTCCCGATGAAGATTTCGTGGTGGTGAATGACCCCGATATGGAGGGGGGGACCCGGATGATTTCCGAGTCGGATATGGCACAGATCAAGCGCCGCATCGTTTATCAGAACGATCCGGAGCCGGGGGCGGACGGTATGCGTCTGCGCTCTGATACGGAGGCTCTTTATGAGGAAGAGGAATTCGAGGATGAGGATGATTATGATTATGATCCCAAGATGGAGCGTATCACCACCTTTTTTGCGGTCCTTGCAGGTATCGTTATTGTCATTATCATCGTTATCCTGGCGATCAAGCTGATAGGAGGCAGGAGTGAGTCCCAGGTTCCGGACAGCCCCATCATCACCGGGGAGGAACAGACAGAGAACACTTATGTGGATATGCCCAACATCATCGGCATCAATGTGGATGATGCGAGAAATTCCCTGGCGAGTCTGGGAATCTGGGCAGAGGTGGTCTATGAGGAATCAGAGACCATTGATGAGGGGCTGGTGATCAGTGCCGGTGTTTCGGCAGGCACCAAGATAGAGATGGGCAGCACTGTGACGCTGAATGTCAGTGCGGGCGTAAAAGGCGTGGAGGTGCCGGAGGTAACGGGACTGACCTTTGAGGCGGCCAACAGCGCCCTGATCGGCAGCGGATTTTTGGTAAACAAGACGGAGAGTTATTCCGACACCATTGAAAGAGGGATCGTAATTGCCCAGACCCCTCTGAGCGGCAGTAAGGCACCAAGAGGAAGCGTGATCACTGTCACCGTGAGCCTGGGCAAGGAGGAAGCCAAAGTCAGAGTGCCCAATCTGCTGGGCATTACGGAAACGGATGCCACCATCGAGGCGATTGAAGCCGGACTGGAGATCGGCAGCGTATCTTATGTGTATAATGGAGAGGTGGAAGAAGGCTATGTCTGCTATCAGAGCTATTCCCATGGTTCATACGTGGATGAGGGAACAGCCATCGATATCAAGGTAAGCCAAGGAGCTGTCACCTACAAGTGTAATACCAGCATTCCGGCGCCTACGGCTGAGGAAGCACCGGATTATGTGTCAGGCACGGAAGTACACCTTGTTCTGACCGCGGATGATGATAAGGTGTTGATGGATACCAAGGTTACCGGATTTCCGCAGGCTGCCAATTATTATGGACTGACGGCTTCCGGCGGAACCATTACCATGACCTATACAGTCACCACTCCCGGCACTACCACCACCACGGAGACCGGCGAGACCGTGAATGTACCCGGGACCACCCAGGAGAAGAGTTTTACCAGAAGGATAGAATTTGTGCGGGAATAGAGAAGAATGCAGGGTAAGATCATAAAAGGAATCGCAGGCTTCTATTATGTGCATGTTCCGGAAGGGGACATTTATGAATGTAAGGCCAAGGGCGTATTCCGCAAGGACAAGAAAAAGCCCCTGGTGGGGGATGATGTACAGATGGATGTGCTGGATGAGGAGAAGAAGCTGGGCAATATCAGGGAAATCCGACAAAGGCGCAGCGAGCTCATACGGCCGGCAGTGGCTAATGTGGATCAGGCGCTGGTGATTTTTTCCATTGTGCGGCCACAGCCGAATTTCAATCTGCTGGACCGCTTCCTGATCATGATGGGACAGCAGAAGATTCCCTGTGTGATATGCTTTAACAAGCTGGACATCGATGAGCTGCGGGATGGGGAAGGATATGAGGAAATCTATCAAAAATGCGGGTATCGGACATTGTCTGTCAGCGCCCGGGAAGGCTGCAATATAGACAGGCTCAAGGAGTTGCTGCAGGGCAAGACCACCACAGTGGCAGGGCCCAGCGGCGTGGGGAAATCCTCTCTGGTCAACTGTCTGCAGAACAATATCATCATGGAGACAGGGGACATCAGCCGCAAGATAGAGAGAGGGCGTCATACCACCAGACATTCGGAACTGATCGCCATTGACAGGGATACTTATATCCTGGACACGCCGGGTTTTAGTTCTCTGGGCTTATTTGACCTGCAAAAGGAGGATCTGGCCCGGTATTATCCGGAGTTTGCACAATATGAAAAGTATTGCCGGTTCGGCGGCTGCTCCCATATTAGCGAGCCGGTCTGCGGAGTCCGGGATGCGGTGGAGGACGGTCAGATCAGCAGGCTGCGTTATGAAAATTACTGCCAGCTCTATGGGGAGCTTAAGGACAGGAAGAAATATTGAGATACAAGGTTCTTTAAGGAGGAAATACAGAAATGAAATTAGGAATCGTTATAAATTGACGATTCCGATGCAAGTTTCTATATCTCCATAAAGTCCGATAAAGCTTGATATTTCAAGGCTTAGAGCGGTTTTGGAAAACGATAAAAGTCAATATATCTTTATGTATTTGCTACGGAAATTGGTACGTAATTGGTACGTAGATATTCTGTGGGATGAGTTGAAAAATGAAATTAGATACGATATCAAAATATTAATGCCCAGACAACTGTAAAAAGCACTGTCCGAAATATACGGATGGTGCTATA
>JAGATV010000038.1 GCA_017621075.1 Lachnospiraceae bacterium | reverse complement strand
TACCGCATCCAGATGCCGAAAGTAACCCCTCATGTATGCCGACACACATTTTGCTCCAACATGGCAAAATCCGGAATGAACCCGAAGACATTGCAGTATATCATGGGTCACTCAGACATCAGCGTAACCCTGAATGTCTACACCCATGTAAACTTCGATGATGCCAAAGCCGAGGTGCTTCGGGTAGCGAATGGCTGAAAAAGCCCGTTGGTAAAGCCGCTGACTATACCAATGAATTTACCAATATTGCAGGGAAAAACATGAGAAGATATGGTACGATTTGAGAAGATACCCCGGAAACAGCAGGGGTATCAAAACCCGAAAGACCCTGTAATACCAAGCATTTGAGAAGAAATACAAGACTTATATGGAGTTATAAAAAGATGATAAAAGTACTATTTATATGTCACGGCAACATTTGCCGTTCCCCCATGGCGGAGTTCGTTCTGAAAGACATGGTGCAGAAGCAGGGCCTTGCCCACCGTTTCCATATCGCTTCCGCTGCCACCAGTACCGAGGAAATCTGGAACGGTATCGGGAACCCGGTGTATCCGCCCGCCCGTGCGGAGCTGGCGGCCCACGGTATCAGTTGTGATGGGAAGCGGGCAGTCCGGGTGACCAAGGCAGACTACAGGGAATATGATTATCTGATCTGTATGGATCAGCAGAATCTGCGGAATCTGGAGCGGATCATAGGACCGGACACAGAGGGCAAGGTAAGCCTGCTCCTGGATTATGCGGGCCGGCAGGGACAGGCCATTGCAGATCCCTGGTATACAGGCAACTTTGCGGTGACTTATGCGGACGTGGCTGAGGGCTGCCGGGGGCTTCTGCAATATCTGCTGGACAAGGAGTAAGGGTCATTGGCCGGTAAGGCTCTTGGGCAGAAGGCTGTTGCAGATTCCTACCATTTCTTTGGGAGATGGAGGAGCCGGATGGTTCAGCCAGTTTTCTATGACGCCGATGTAGCCGGAGACGATGAAGGCATAGAAATATTCGTGGTTCTGTTGGCTGTCTGTGGAGTCCAGAATGTGTTGTATCCGGGTCTTCACCAGTTCTTTCAGCCGATTGATGAAGGCAAGGTCCCCATGGGGGCCGATCATCACCTGGGCCAGGGCACGATGCTTTTCCAGGAAGGTGAAGATGTCGAACAGGACAGTTTCGTGGGAGATTGTCCTGTTTTTTTCTGAAAGATTGCGGTCTAAAATGTCATTGAATTCCATAAAGAGTTCATCTTCCAGTTTTCCAACCATATCATAGATATCATTGTAATGGAGATAAAAGGTGCCCCGGTTGATGTCCACCAGGTCGGAGAGCTCCTTGACGGAAATATCCTTGATATCTTTTTCTTTCATAAGCTGGATCAGTCCCTGAAGCAGAAGTGTGCGAGTCCTGCGTACCCTGCGGTCGATTTTTTCTGAAGCCATGTCACAACGATTCCTTTCTGCAATTCTAAACATTCTATAAATAATCAACATTTTAAGCAAAACAGTCAATTAAGATACACACCGAATGAAAGTGTATATTGTCTTTTGGAATGTTTTCATTATAATATCTTTTAAATACAAAATCAACAACTGTCTATTAAAATACACACAATCATATAATTGGTGTAATGTTGATAAAGATGCAGAACTGCCAAGGAGTCCGATGGCAGGAAAGAGACAGAAAGAAAAGAGGAACGGAGAGGAAGCCATGGAAAAGGGAAAACAGGATGATTCTTTTATGATGAAGCTGGCTACGCTGATCGTAGATAAAAGAAAGGGGTTCTATCTGATCTTTATCGTACTGATCATTTTCAGCATCATTTCCATGAACCGGGTAAAGGTCAATAATGACCTGACAACCTATCTGCCGGATACCACGGAGACCAGGCAGGGGATCGATCTGATGGATGAGCAGTTCATTACTTATGGCACTGCCAGGGTGATGGTCTGTAATGTGACCTTTGAGGAAGCACAGAGACTGGCTGATGTCATAGAAAAGATGGAAGGGGTCAGTATGCTGGAATTTGATGATTCCGAAGAGCATTTCCATGATATGGAGGCCATGTATTCCATCACTTTTGACGGAGAAGCGGAGGAACCGGCTGTACAGGAGTATCTGAATGCGGTTCTGGATGCCCTTTCAGAATATGATGTATACTACGATTCCGAAATCGGACAGGAGGAGCGGGATGCCTCTGATCTGGATAATGATATGATCGTGATCCTGGTACTGGCAGGGGTGGTCATTGTGGGGGTGCTGCTGTTTACCTCAACTACTTATGCGGAGATCCCGGTTTATCTGATGACCTTCATTACGGCGGCTATTTTGAATAAGGGGAGCAATTACTGGTTCGGGACCATCAGTTTTGTGACGAATTCCATTGCAGTAGTATTACAGTTGGCGTTGGCAGTGGATTATGCCATCATCCTGGCTCATCGTTTCATGGAAGAGCACGAGGACAAGGATGCCAGGGAAGCGGTGATCGTTGCTCTAAGCAAGGCGATCCCGGAGATCTCTTCCAGCTCCCTGACTACAGTGTCCGGCATGGTTGCCATGATGTTCATGCAGTTTCGGATCGGTTATGATATGGGGATCGTGCTGGCTAAGGCGATCGTGTTGAGTCTGGTGTCTGTGTTCTTCCTGATGCCGGGACTTTTGCTTACATTTTCCAAGGCGATCGACAGTACCCATCACAGAAGTTTTGTCCCGAAGATCACGGCGGTGGGTAAGTTTTGTGTGGCTACCCGTTACCTGGTGCCTCCTTTGATGGTGGTGGCAGTCATCGCAGCCTTTTTCCTGTCCGGAAAGGCTGACTATGTGTATGATGTGAATACGTTGGAGTCCAAGACCCTGAGTGACAACAAGTTTTCTGTCAGTATGGTCAATCAGGAATTTGGAAGGGTGAACCAGCTGGCAGTGCTGGTGCCAAACGGTGATTATGAGAGGGAAGCCCAGGCGTTGAAGGTATTGGCGAGCATGCCTGAGGTGGATTCCTGCATGGGGCTTGCCAATATTGAGGCCATGGACGGCTATATGCTGACGGATGCGCTGTCTCCCAGAGAGTTCTCCGAATTGATCGATATGGATGTGGAGGTGGCAGAGCTGCTCTATTCGGCTTATGCCGTGGATCACAGTGAATATGGGGCGTTAGTGAATGGCATCAGCAGTTATAAGGTGCCGTTAATGGATATGTTCTTCTTTATTTACGATCAGAAGGAAAGCGGCAATATCACATTGGAGGATGACCTGGAGGAGACGCTGTCGGACGCTCATTCCCAGATGAGCATCGCCAGAAATCAGTTGTTGGGAGAGGAATATACAAGGTTTGTGCTGGAGCTGAATGTACCGGCAGAGGGGCCAAATACTTATGCCGCTTTGGAAAAGATCCGGGATGCCATGGCCCACTATTACGACAGGGACAGCATTTATCTTGTGGGCAACTCTACCAGCAATAAGGATTTAAGTGATTCCTTCGGCACGGATAATGTGATCATCACGGTATTGACGGCTCTGTTTGTCATGATCATCCTGCTCTTTACCTTCCAGTCCGCAGGACTGCCGGTATTGTTGGTATTGACCATACAGGGCAGTATCTGGATGAACTTTTCCCTGCCTTATCTGCTGGATGAGCAGGTATATTTCCTGGGATATCTGGTAGTGTCCGCCATTCAGATGGGCGCTACCATCGATTACGCCATTGTCATCACCAGCCGTTATATGGATTTAAAAACATATATGCCTATCAAAAAAGCTATTGTGGAGACGCTGAATCAGGCGTTTCCTACCATCGTGACCAGCGGTTCCATGCTGGTGGCGGCAGGCTTCATTATCAGCAATGTGTCCACCAATGCCGTAGTGGCGGCCATCGGTCTGGCGCTGGGAAGGGGGACACTGACTTCCATTGCCCTGGTGCTTCTGGTGCTGCCACAGACCTTATTGGTGGGAGATATCATAATTGAGAAGACAGCCTTTACGTTAAAACATGATCTGGCGAAGCCCCTTCCTTCCAGCGGCAGGATCCGCATGAACGGGCATATCAAGGGATATGTCAACGGTGTGATCGAGGGGGATTTCAGCGGCGTGATCGAAGGCGAGATGGGGGCTGTGATACGTCCAAGGGATAAGGCGGAACCCATACGGAAAATGATAGAAAGTGGGGAGAATGCAGATGAATAAGCAGAGAGTCAGAATGACGGCCTGGTGCCTTTGCCTGATATTGGTGGCGGGATCTTCCCTGCAGACCATGGCATCGGAGGATGGTCGGACTTATGAGGAATACAGACAGGGTGCGCAGAATACCGGGGAAGCCCGGGAGAAAACGCGGACGGAGGAGAATCTGCAGGTCATAGAGATCGCTACGGAGGAGGATCTGCAATGGCTGGCAGAGCAGTGCCGTCTGGATACCTGGTCCGAGGATAAGTATATCAAGCTGGAAGCGGATGTTTTGTTAAAGTCAGACAGGAATCTGTGTATTCCCAGCTTTGCAGGTGTTTTTGAAGGAAACGGACATTGCATCAGCGGGCTGCAGATCACGGACAGCGGTTCTGAGCGGGGATTGTTCCGCTATGTTCAACAGAACGGCATCGTCAGGAATCTGTCCGTGGAGGGTAGTGTGGTCCCAAAGGGCAGTCAGAGCCGGGTGGGAGGCATTGCGGGAGTCAATTACGGGCTCATCCGGAATTGTACCTTTTCGGGCCGGGTCCTTGGTGACTGTGAAGTGGGAGGCATTGCAGGGGTGAATGAAAAGGCCGGAGAGATCAGGCATTGCCGATCGGATGCTGTGCTGTCGGGCAATCATTCCACAGGCGGGATCGTGGGTAGCAATCACGGCATTCTGAGTCATTGCAGCAATGAGGGAGAGGTCAATACGCATAGTATGGAGGTTTCCTACGATCTGGAGGATATTACCCGGGAAAATCTGGAAGAGCTAAACAGTACCTCCAATGTGTCGGCACACACGGACACCGGAGGCGTGGCAGGATTTTCGGATGGCAAGATGTACTTTTGCAAAAATGAAGGAAACGTGGGATACCCCCATGTGGGATATAATGTGGGAGGTGTGGCAGGCAGGCTGCACCAGGGGTATCTGCAGAATTGCACCAACAGCGGACAGGTGCAGGGAAGAAAAGATGTAGGCGGTATTGCAGGGCAGATGGAACCTTTTCTGGAGATACAGTATCTGAGCGATAAATTGCAGGAGCTGGACAGAGAGAGTGACAAGTTTTTGGACCTGTTGGATGGAGCCCAGAAAAATTTGAGCGCCTACGGAAAACAGTCTTCTGCGCTGGCAGGAAATCTCTCCGCAAGTCTGAAAAATGTCAGTCAGGCGGGGGAGGATCTTATGGGCACCGCCGTGGACACCTGGTATCTCTACAATCAGGAGCTGGCCGGCATCAGTGAGGACTGGAATGCCATGAATGACCGCCTGGAGGAGCAGGAAAAGCAGGATGAGGAAAACGGCAGCATGCATGATGTCACCATCAGCGGAAATGATATCGGGATACAACTGCCCGATGACAGAGAAAATTACGAGGAGGCTTTTCGCCAGTTTGGAGAGAATACGGGAAACCGGATGGAAAATCTGTCCGCAGAGTCATTAAAGGATTTTGAGGAGGCAAGAGATTCTCTGGATACCTTAAATGCGGAGATGGAGGCTGCCTGCAATTATCTGGAGCAGCTTACGGATACGCTGCAGGAGGGGACGGATCAGATATCGGAGGATATGGATGCCCTGACCGCCCAGGCCAGGGTGCTGCGCGGCATCCTCAGTGAAATCAGGGATGATCTGTTTGGCTATGAGGGCATCACCATTGAGGATGCCTCCGATGAGGAAGTCCTGTATGATACTTCTTCTTTCCGGCAGGGTAAGATTACCGGCTGTGCCAATACCGGCCGGGTGGAAGCGGATACCAATATAGGTGGGATCGCCGGAACGATTGCCATTGAGTTCGACCTGGACCCGGAGGACGATATCACAGTGACCGGCAAAGAGAGCCTGGATGTGGAGCAGACCATCAGAGCAGTGGTCAGGGACAGCAGGAATACCGGGGAGATCACCGGCAAGAAAGATTGCGTGGGAGGCATTGTGGGAAAGGCTGAATACGGAGCAGTCATAGCCTGCGAATCCTACGGAGGGGTCGTTAGCACCGGAGGCAGCTATGTGGGCGGGATCGCAGGAGACTCCGGATATGCCATCCGTAGTTGTTACAGCATGGCAGAACTCTCCGGCAAGGATTATGTGGGCGGCATAGCCGGAGAAGGATGCGACATTTTCAACAGTTATTCTTATTGCAGCCCTAAGGCATCCGGGGAGTGCAGGGGCAGCATAGCCGGAAGAGTGGAGGAAGAGGGAACCTTATACGGAAATTATTATGTGGATAACGGCGTCGGCGGCATTGACGGCATCGGATATGCAGAGGGAGCGATGCCGTTAACCTATACGGAACTTTGCAGCATGGAGGGAGTCCCCAAGGAATTTAAGGAGTTTACAATTACCTTCAAGGCAGACGGAGAGGAGCTTGCCTTGATATCCTGCAGTTATGGGGAGGCACTGGACAGGGCGCTGATTCCGGAAATCCCGGAAAAGGAAGGGTATTACGGAGTGTGGCCGGAGTTTGACTATGATTGTGTCACCGGCAATTGGGTGATCGAGGCACAGTATGAAAAGTGGATCTCCTCTCTGCAGAGTACCCTTCAGGATTCTAAGGGACGGGCAAAGATCCTGGTAACAGGACAATTTTTGCCGGAGGATAAACTGGTTGCGGATATGGATCAGGATGGCCGGATCACACTTTCCATCCGACGATGGGAGGAGTTGTATACAGATCCTGTGAAGGTGCGTGTGCTCTGTGACAGACCCGAAAAGATGCGTGTGCTGATACTGGACGGAAACGGAAACGAAAAGGAAGCAGATACCTCTGTCATGGGAAGCTATCTGGTCTTTGATATGGAGCAGCCGGGAACGTTTTGTTTGACGGAGGACAAAGATTACAGTATGCTGTTAGTAGGAGGATGTATTGCGGGAATGGCAGTCATCATCCTTTTGGCAGCCGGGATGCGGAAACATCAAAAGAGAGCATCAAAAAAGGCAAAGCGGAGGGCGGCAGATGCAGGAGAACAGAAGGAACGGGCAGAGCAGGACGGACAAAGCGGTGAGGACGATCCTGTTTGATATGGACGGCACCCTGATCGATACGGAGAGGTATTATCGTATCTTTTGGCCGAAGGCGCTGGCCCGGTTCGGATATGAGATGACCGACGAACAGGCCCTGTCTATGCGGAGCCTGGGACGGCCCTTTGCGCCGGCAAAACTGAAGGAATGGTTTGGGGAAGATCTGGACTATGTGGCTGTGCGGAACTGCCGTAAGGAAATGATGGAGGAGTGTCTGCAAAAAGAGGGCATCCGGTGTAAGCCGGGTGCCCGGGAACTTCTGAAATTCCTTAGGGAAAGAGGGATCACCACTGCTGTTGCCACTGCCACGGACCCGGAGCGGACAACGCAGTATCTGACACAGACAGGACTTATTTCTTATTTTGACAAGCTGATCAGTGCCACCATGGTAGAGGAAGGGAAACCTGCTCCGGATATCTATCTGTATGCCTGCGAGAAACTGGGGGTGGCCCCGGAAGAATGCTATGCGGTGGAAGATGCGCCCAACGGCATCCTGGCCGCTTATCGGGCGGGCTTAAAGGCCATCATGGTGCCAGACCAGACGAAGCCCGACGAGGCACTGCAACAATATCTGTTTGCCTGCATGGACTCCCTGGAGGAAGTGAAAGAATTGTTCCGCTAGGGTAAAGAGAGGCCCTTACAGGACCTCTCTTTCAATGTTGATCTGACACATTTCCATTGCCTTCAGTGCATTGTCATGGCTCTCGGGAGTCACACCTGCGCAGCAGGAAGCATTCACGGCAATCTCTGCCTCCGGCAGGGCAGCTTTGAGCAAGAGCGCATTTGAGATCACACAGATATCGGTACACAGCCCGATCAGCGTGATCTTTTCAATGGGATCACGGGCATGCTCGGACAAAAGGATATCAGCCAGAGCCATACTGCCAAAGGTAGGTTTATCGACGATCCTGGCGCCCAGAGCGTAATGCTCCAGCCTGGGAATGAGCTCCCAGCCCTTGGTGCTCAGGATGCAGTGGGGAACCGGTAGTTTTTGGCCCTCCTTCGTATTCAGATAGTCGGGCTGATGGGTATCGCGGGTAAAATAGAGCTTTTCGCCGTTCCTTACAGCATCTGCCACCCGCCCAACAACGATGGGGACGACAGCGGCAGCTTCTTTGGTGCCCAGAGCACCGTCCACAAAGTCATTCTGCATATCTACTACGATCAAAATCTTTTGCATGGGATTTCCTCCTTGATGGGTTGAAAAACAAATATAGGTTATGCAGCCGTTGGCTATTTGGTGCATATAGTATAACATATTTCGGCAGAATTTCACAAGCATAATGCGGAGCCCTTGATTTTTATATCACAGTGTGTTATTATTTTAACGAACCGTATAGCGGTAGAAAGGAAAGGATATCATGAGACAGGGTTTTGATGACATTGTAGCAAAAGTAAAGGAATGCGGCAAAAAGACAGTTGCAGTTTCCGTTGCCCAGGATGAAGCTGTACTGGAAGCCGTAAAGGAAGCGAAACGGCTGGGCATCGCAGATGCTATTCTGGTGGGTGATGAGGCAAAGATACGCAAGATCGCAGCGTCCATTCAAATGGATCTGACCGGTTATGAGATCATTGATGAGCCCGATATGATCCAGGCTTCTTTAAAGGCCGTGAAGCTGGCACATGACGGCAGGGCGGATATGTATATGAAGGGCCTGATCGACTCCAAGAATTTCTTGAGGAGTGTCCTGGACAAGGAAGTGGGCCTGCGCACAGGCGGCGTGCTTTCCCATGTGTGTGTGTTTGAGATCCCCGGTATCGACAGGCTGCTGTTTTTGACCGATGTAGCCTTCATGACGTATCCGACCCTGGAAGATAAAGTGAATATCATTAAGAATACCTTGCCTGTCTGCAGGGCTTGTGGGGTGGAGATGCCCAAGGTGGCGCCCCTTGCCGCTGTGGAGGTAGTCAACCCCAAGATGCCTGTGACGGTGGAAGCTGCTGAGCTGACCCGCATGTGCAATGAAGGCGAGCTTGCAGGCTGCATTGTGGACGGTCCTCTTTCTCTGGATCTGGCAATCGATCCGGAGGCTGCAAAGCACAAGGGGGCAACGGACCGTAAGATCCAGGGTGACGCAGATGTGCTGCTGTTCCCGGATATCCACGCAGGCAATCTGGTCTATAAGGCCATCGTACATATGGTAAAAGTGAAGAACGGATGTATCCTGACGGGGACGAAGGTGCCCGTCATCCTCACCAGCCGTTCCGATACCTTTGAGACCAAGGTGAATTCTCTGGCCCTGGCAGCAGTGGTGGCTGAGGAGATGAAGAAAGCGCAGCCGTAGGAGTTGGCGTAGTGGTCATAACAAATAGAGAGCAGGAGGCGACATAAGATGTCCATCAAGAGTTTGATCATCAATCCCGGTTCCACCTCCACCAAGATCGGTGTGTTTGAGGATGAGAACCTGTTATTTGAAGAGACCTTAAGACATTCCACGGAGGAGATCGGCAGGTATGCGGCTATCGTGGATCAGAAAGAATTTCGAAAGAAGATCATCACGGATCTTCTGGAGGAAAAGCAGTTTGATTTGAAGTCCCTGGATGTGGTTGTAGGGCGGGGCGGTATGTTAAAGCCCATTCCCGGCGGCACTTATGCGGTGACGGATGAACTTCTGGATGACTTAAAGATAGGGGTACAGGGACAGCATGCTTCTAACCTGGGCGGTATCCTGGCCCGGGAGATCGCAGATTCCATCGGTGTACCCTCCTTCATCGTGGACCCTGTGGTGGTGGATGAGCTTGCCCCGGTTGCACGTTATTCCGGTGTGCCTGAGCTGCCCCGCACCAGTGTGTTCCATGCGCTGAACCAGAAGGCGGTTGCCAAGAGATATGCCAAGGAGATCGGCAAACCTTATGATTCCCTGAGGCTGATCGTAGTACACATGGGCGGCGGTGTGTCTGTAGGCGCCCATGAGAACGGCAGGGTGGTGGATGTGTTCAATGCCTTGGACGGCGACGGCGCATTTTCTCCCGAGCGGGCAGGCGCAGTTCCCAGCGGCGCACTGGTCAGGATGTGCTTTTCCGGTCAATATACCGAAAAGGAGGTATATGGAAAGATTGTGGGGAAAGGCGGTTTCAATGCGTATCTTGGCACTAATGATATGCGGGAAGTGACAAAGCGCGCCAACGGGGGAGACGAAAGTGCTGCAGAGGTAAAGCAGGCATTTATCTATCAGGTGGCAAAGGATATCGGTTCCATGGCCTGTGTCCTGAAGGGAAAGGTGGACCGGATCATTGTGACCGGCGGCATCGCTTACGGCGCAGATGTGGTGGAAGCACTGAAGGAGCAGGCGGAATGGATAGCACCCTTTACAGTATATCCCGGGGAGGATGAACTGCTGGCACTGGCCCAGGGAGCACTCCGGGTGTTGAACGGTGAGGAAAAGACCATGACATATTAGGAATGCTGCAATGCCTTGCAAGGTAAAGGCGGCGTTAAAATCAAGAGAGAGACTTGAGGGATGAAGAGACCCGTGCTATAATACTATATTATGCACGGGGCTTTCTTTTTTGCGGCACTTTGGGGCCGGACGGACAATCCCGGAAATGAGGAAACCATTGAAAAAGACAAAGAATCTATGGCGGGATATCTCGCCTATGAAGCTGATATTGAGCGGATATTGCCTGATCATCCTGATAGGGACCCTGCTGCTTTCCCTTCCCGTGGCAACCAGGGGATTTACCTGCACGCCGGTGACGGACTGCTTTTTTACAGCCACTTCTGCCACCTGTGTCACCGGGCTGGTCCGCTATGACACTTATACCCACTGGACCCTGTTCGGACAACTGGTGATCCTGGGCATGATCCAGATCGGAGGGATCGGTTTCATGACGGTTGCCATTCTGATCTTGATGGCGGCAGGACGAAAGATCGGCTTAAGTCAGCGCTCGCTGATGCAGAACTCCATATCGGCACCACAGATCGGCGGTATTGTAAGGCTGACCAGGTTCATCGCCCTGGGAACATTTTTGATCGAGGGGCTGGGGGCGGTGCTTCTTTCTGTGGATTTCATACCCCGGTTCGGATGGAAGAAGGGGATCTATTTTTCAATCTTTCATTCTGTTTCGGCCTTTTGCAACGCAGGTTTTGATCTGATGGGAGGGACCACGGGGCAGTTTTCTTCCCTGACAGGCTATGAGAAGGACGGCCTCTATGTGAATGTGATCATCATGCTCCTCATCTTTGTGGGTGGGCTGGGCTTCTTTGTATGGAAGGATCTGGTCAACAAAAGATTTCGCTTCCGCAGGCTGGCTCTTCAGAGCAAGATGGTGTTGAGCATCAGCACGGGGCTGATATTCCTGGGGGCGCTGCTTCTGTTCCTGCTTGAACACGACCATGAGATGATGGCTGATTTAAGCCTTCCGGAAAAGATACTGTCCAGCCTGTTCCAGTCGGTGACGGCAAGGACGGCAGGCTTCAACACCTCCGATCTGGCGGCCATGACGGAGCCCGGACTTCTTTTGATGACCTGTCTGATGTTCATCGGCGGTTCCACAGGCTCCACGGCAGGGGGGATTAAGACTACCACCTTCTGGGTATTGTGCATCAGTATCTTTGCTACTTTCGGAAGGAAAAAGAATGTAGAGGCTTTCGGCCGCAGGATGGAGGAAGGCATCACCAGAACGGCATCCTGCGTATTCATGACATATCTGCTTTTGATCATGGGGGCGACCTTGGCAATTTCCGCCATTGAGGGACTTCCGGTGCTGGCGGTATTGTTTGAGGCCACATCGGCAATGGCTACGGTAGGGCTGACGGTGGGGCTCACGCCCGGACTGGGAATGGCATCCAAGATGATCCTGGCATTCCTGATGTTGTGCGGAAGGGTAGGATCTATCACGATGCTCCTGGCGTTCTCTTCGGACAAGCGGGTCAGCAGCTCAAGACATGCATTGGAAAAGATACAAGTGGGGTAAACAGGAGGATAGATAAATGAAATCAATCTTGATCATCGGTCTGGGACGTTTTGGAAGACATATGGCACAGAAATTCATGGAAAACGGACATGAGGTGCTGGCAATCGATTTTAAGGAAGAAAGAGCAGATGATGCAGTGGGCGATATCCAGCAGATCCTGATAGGCGATGCTACAGAGGAACGCTTCATGTCAGGCATCGGTGTGGACAATTTTGATCTGGCGGTAATCGCTATCGGTGAAAATTTCCAGACGGTATTGGAGATCACAGTGCTGCTCAAGGATCTGGGTTGCAAGTACATCGTTGCCAGAGCCACCAGGGATGTGCATAAGAAGCTGCTTTTAAGGAACGGTGCGGATTATGTGGTCTATGCGGAGCGCGAAGTGGCGGAACGTCTTGCCATCAAGTTCGGGGCAGACAATATCTTTGATTTTATAGAATTGACGCCGGAGATCGGAATCTATGAGGTGGCTGTGCCGGCAAGATGGATCGGCAAGAATATCATTGATCTGGCGATCCGTACCAGATACCATGTCAGTGTGGTGGCCACCAAACGCGATAACAAAGTATTTCCCCTGCCCCAGCCCACTTATGTGTTCACCGGTGAGGAAAGCATCATGGTGATGGGCAGTGAGGGCGATGTGATGAAGCTGGTCTAATCGGGATGTTTGCGGAATTCCCTGGGGGATTTGCCGTATACCTTCTTGAACAGATCCTTGAAGTAGTTGCTGTCATTGAAACCATACTCCAGTGCGATGTCGGTGATGGTGCTGCCAGTGGTGAGCAGTGCAGCCTGGGCATGTTTCAGGCGGACAAAATTCAAATATTCTTTGAAGCCCATACCGGTGATCTGCTTGAATTTCTTGCTGAAGTAGGTGGGGCTTAAGGAGGCTACCGCAGACACTTCCTTGAGGGTCAGGGGCTTCTGGAAATTCTTGTAGATATACTTGGTTGCCAAAAGGATGTCGGCATCCCGGGAATTTAGCAGCTCCGGTTCCTTTTCATTCATGACGGAATGGCGCATGAGGAGCAGCAGGATATCTTCCAGATAGCACCGGAGAAAATCCCGGGAATACTCGTCGATCAGAGAGTTTTCGGAAAGCATCCGGCTGAGGATGGCATAAAATTCCTCCTGATACAGGGCAGGTACACTGCCCATGAAGGAACGGGTTTCCAACAGATGGTTCAGACTCAGGTATTCTTTCTTGAAATAGATGGTGATCATCTCACAGGTATCCTGGTCGGGATAGAGGGCATGATGCAGTTCTCCGGGTGCAATGAACACCAGATCTCCCTTGCCAAGCTGGTAGATGTTGTCTTTCAAAAGAAAGCGGCATCCTCCTGAGAGAAGATAAAAAATCTCAAAAAAATTGTGGTTGTGGTCCGGCTGCAGGGGGGAATAGTAGCCGCGTTTTCCTTTTTCTATGATGATCCGGTCGATATCGGTCCGGCGTTTTTTGATGGTTGGAGCCTGCATGGAATTCCTCCTGAAAGTGGATACTGGATTTTTGTCAGCTTCATCATATCATATTTTTTGACAAAAAAACAGTGATTTTGAGATAAAATCCCCATAAAAACATTAGAATTGTTTTGGGATTTCCTTTAATATGAAATTGATAAGGATAACATTTCCTAATCAGCTCCCCCTTTAATTTTGGATGTGAAAAAGCCCCCTGCGGATGCAGCGGGCTTTTTTGCGATACGTTATTGACCGGAACATTTCTTACAGGGGGAAATGGAAATAATTCTTTGCATTGTTGTAAGAAATGTTGGTTACGATCTCGGACAGGGTGTCATAATCTGCAGGGAATTCTCCGTTCTCTACCCAGTTGCCGATCAGGTTGCAGAGAATCCGTCTGAAGTATTCATGTCTGGTGTAGGACAAGAAGCTTCTGGAGTCGGTGAGCATACCCACGAAACCGGACAGATTGCCCAGGTTGGCCAAAGAGATCATCTGATCCTGCATACCTACCTTGTGATCATTGAACCACCAAGCGCTGCCCTGCTGGATCTTGCCGACAGCGGTGGAATCCTGGAAGCATCCCAGGATGGTTCCGATTGCCTGGTTGTCGTTGGGATTCAGGCTGTAGATGATGGTTCTGGGAAGCTCATCCGTCTGGATCAGGGCATTTAAGAAGTCTGCCATCTGAGCGGAAGGAGCATAGTTGTTGATGCAGTCATAACCGGTATCAGGTCCTAACTTTTCGTACATCAGCGTGTTGTTGTCACGCTTACAGCCGTAGTGGAGCTGCATAGCCCAGTCTAATCTGTGATACTCTCTTCCGACAAAGAGCATGAATGCGGTCTTGAACTTCATTTCCTCTTCTCTGGTGAGGATCATCTTGTTCAGTCTCTTTAAGAAGATCTCCTCGATCTCATCATCGGTAGCGGGAGCATACATGACATATTCAAGAGCGTGGTCTGATACGTTGCATCCCATGGAAGCAAAGAAGTCCATGCGCTTCTTTAAGGCATCCTTCAGGGCGGCAAAGGTATTGATCTCGCTTACGCCTGCTGCTGCAGCCAGTTTGTCAAGGTAGTCCAGATACTCGGGCTTCTCAATGTTCATTGCCTTGTCAGGTCTCCATGCGGGAAGTACCTTTACATCAAAAGAAGCATCCTCAGCGATCTTCCTGTGCCATTCCAGGCTGTCGATGGGATCATCGGTGGTACAGATCAGGGTAACGTTGCTCTGCTTGATCAGGTTGCGGACGCTCATGGAAGGCTGCTGCAGTTTTTCATTGCACAGATTCCACACTTCGTCGGCGGTCTTTTTGTTCAGGACACCATGGTAGCCAAAGTATCTCTGCAACTCTAAGTGGCTCCAGTGGAACAGGGGATTGCCGATGGCCTTGCCCAGGCACTCTGCCCATTTCTGGAATTTCTCGTAATCGGAAGCATCGCCGGTGATATATTTTTCATCCACACCGCAGGAACGCATGAAACGCCACTTGTAGTGGTCGCCGCCCAGCCATACCTGGGTAATGTTCTCAAACTGGCGGTCTTCAGCGATCTCCTTGGGGTTGATGTGGCAGTGATAGTCAAGAATAGGGGTCTTTTCCGCATAGTCATGATACAGCTTTTTGGCTGTCTCTGTTTCTAACAGGAAGTCCTTGTCCATAAATTCTTTCATTTTTCTTCCTCCATGATATAATTAAGATAATATTGCAGTGTATACTTGCATTATAGCGAAATACAGGCTTTTTTTCAAGATGCATTTTACGGCTTTTGGATATTGACGAAAGTGGCTTTTGGCGGTAAAATTATGAGTAAAACTTAAGCTTATGCCCTTTGGGTGCAGAATGGAGGATAAAATGCAAATCTTAAACAAGTCAATGTCCGGAAAAAAGGATAGGCCGATCAAGGTGGTACAGTTCGGCGAAGGTAACTTTCTCCGTGGTTTCGTAGATTATATGATTGACATTGCCAACGAACAGGGTAAGTTCGACGGCGATATTGTGCTGATCAAGCCCATCGAGTTCGGCAGTCTGGACATGTTCCACAAACAGGATTGCCAGTACACTGTTTCCCTGCGCGGCAACGTGGACGGTGAAGGCAAGATCATCAACAGGGTGGTGACCAGTGTGGCTGATGCGGTAGACACCAGCAAGGAGTACGAGAAGTACATGGCACTGGCAGACATTGATACCCTTCGTTTTGTGGTTTCCAATACGACAGAGGCAGGTATCGTATTTGATGATACCGACAAGTTTGAGGCTAAGCCTCCCAAGTCCTTCCCCGGCAAGCTGACCCAGTTCTTATACCGCAGATTTACTACTTTTAACGGCGATATGGAGAAGGGGCTTGTGATGCTTCCCGTAGAGCTGATCGACGACAACGGTATCATGCTGAAGAAATGTGTGATGCAGCTCATCGATCTGTGGGGGCTTTCCGCAGAGTTCAAGAAATGGGTGGATGAGGCTTGTATCTTTACCGCAACTTTAGTTGACCGTATCATCACCGGTTATCCCCGCGCTACAGAGCAGGAAGAGTGGGAGAAGCTGGGTTATGAAGACCATATCATGGTTACCGGCGAGCCTTTCGCACTTTGGGTCATCGAGTCCTCCAAGGATATCAGCAAGGAGTTCCCTCTTCCCGATGCAGGGCTTCCTGTAGTATTTACCGAAGATCATCATCCTTACAAGCAGAGAAAGGTGCGTATCTTAAACGGCGCCCATACCTCCTTTGTACTGGCTTCCTGGCTGTGCGGCAATGATATCGTAAGACAGTCCATGGAAGATGATGACATCAGAGATTTCATGAACAAGACTATTTTTGATGAAGTGATCCCTACCCTGACCCTTCCTGAGGATGAGCTGAAGGCATTTGCAGGTGAGGTTGTGAACAGATTCAACAATCCTTATGTGGATCATGCGCTGCTTGCCATTTCCTTAAACTCCGTATCCAAGTGGAGGGCAAGATGTCTTCCCAGCTTACTTGGCTATGTGGACAAGTTCGGCAAGCTTCCCGCACACCTTACATTCTCCATCGCAGCACTGATGGCATTCTACACCGGAACCGAGATCAGGGACGGTGCGCTCATCGGACACAGGAACGGTGAGGAGTATCTGGTTAAGGATGACAAGCAGGTGCTGGAGTTCTTTGCTGAGAATTCAGAAAAGGATACCAGAAGCTTCGTGACTGCTTATCTTGGCAGAGAGGACTTCCACGGTCAGGATCTGAACAAGGTAGCAGGACTCACCGACGCAGTTACCGCTTACCTGGATGATATCAAAGCAAACGGAATGAGGGCAGCATTATGCAAGATTTCTTAAAGATCAATGAAAACGACAATGTGGTAGTGGCATTAAACACCATTCCTGCCGGCACAGAGATTGCTGTGGAGACACCGGAAGGCACAAAGAACGTTACTTCCCTGGAGGAGATCCCCGCAGGACATAAGATGGCTGTCTGCGATATCCCTGAGGGAGGCGAAGTCATCAAATACGGTTACCGCATCGGCAATGCCAAGGAAGCCATCAAGGCAGGAAACTGGATCCATACCCACAATGTAAAGACCGCTCTGGGAGATTTGCTGGAATACACCTACAATCCTACCCCGGTTGAGGAGCAGACCACCGAGGATGTTACCTTTATGGGCTTTAACCGTCCTGACGGCAAGGTGGGTGTGCGCAACGAGATCTGGGTCATCCCCACTGTAGGCTGTGTGAACAATGTGGCAACTGCCATCGCAAAAAAGGCAAACGAGTTCGTGAAGGGTAGTGTGGAGGAAGTCATCGCTTTCCCTCACCCTTACGGATGTTCCCAGATGGGAGACGATCAGGAGCATACCAGAAAGATCCTGGCTGACCTGATCAACCATCCCAATGCAGGCGGCGTCCTGGTATTGGGACTGGGCTGTGAGAACAGCAATATCGATGTATTGAAGCCTTATATCGGCGAGTACGATGAGAATAGAGTAAAATTCTTGGTGGCACAGGAATCTGAGGACGAGATCGCAGACGCTGTGGAGATCATCAAGGGTCTGATCGATTATGCCTCCGGATTTGAGAGAGAGCCCATCAGTGTGAGCAAGCTGGTCATCGGCATGAAGTGCGGCGGAAGCGACGGACTTTCCGGCATTACCGCCAATCCTCTGGTAGGACGCTTCTCGGATCTTTTGATCTCCAAGGGCGGTACTACCATCCTCACCGAGGTTCCAGAAATGTTTGGCGCAGAGACCATCCTTATGAACCGTTGTGCAAATGAGGAACTGTTCCACAAGACGGTGGATCTGATCAATGACTTCAAGAATTATTTCAAGAGCCACAATCAGACCATTTATGAGAATCCGTCTCCCGGAAACAAGAAGGGCGGTATCTCTACTCTGGAAGACAAGTCCTTAGGCTGTACCCAGAAGTCCGGAAGTGCTCTGGTAAAGGGCGTCCTGGCTTATGGGGAGAGGGTAAAGACTCCCGGACTGAATCTGCTTTCCGCACCCGGCAATGACCTGGTGGCGGCAACGGCACTGGCAGCGGCAGGAGCGCATATCGTACTGTTCACCACAGGACGCGGCACTCCGTTTGCTTCCCCGGTTCCTACCATGAAGATCTCCACCAACTCCAGACTGGCCGGCAAGAAGTCCAACTGGATCGACTTCAACGCAGGTGTCCTGGTAGAGGACAGCACCATGGCAGAGGAAACCAAAAAGCTCTTCGACTATGTGGTGGAAGTGGCATCCGGCAGACAGGTATGCAGTGAGGCGGCAGGCTTCCATGATATGGCGATCTTTAAACAGGGCGTGACTCTGTAAACAATAAGAAATGTAATTGGCGGAAGCGTTCTTTTGATATGACAAACTCATACAGGAGAGCGCTTTTGTTCTATGGAGGATATCTATGAAAAAGACAGGCGTGAGGGCGATGTTCATCGCAGTGCTGATCATACAGGCGGCTGCAATCCTTGTGGTGGCAGGCATAACGGCCGGACAGGACGTGGTGAAGGCTGCATATTACAGTCCGGCTGAAGTGCTGGAAGTGTTTTCTGTTCCTTATGGCGCTCTGGCCAAGACCATTTTGCCCTTTGTCGTGTATGGGATCGGCTTTGCAGTGATGAACAGGGACCATGGGGAAGATTCTGTATCGGCGAAAGCAGAAGCAGGCATTTTTGTGGCACTCAGCGTGGTCGTTGCACTTTTGACCATGTATGTCCAAAGTGTGGGTAATATGTATATTGGCAGGATGGAAGGAGCGGCTGCACTTGCGTCTTATGCTACGCTGGAGTCCGCAGCCACAGCGTTGGCCACGCCTTTTATCTATGTGGCGTTTGCTTTGTTTGCCATGGCCTGCGGCAGGCACAGTGAGATATCTCATGAGTAATCAAATATCGAATAAACGGAGGGAAAAGGAATGACAGCAGAAGAAATCAAAGCACTGCCCCGCACAGAGGAGGGGATCTTTGACTTAAGCTCTGTGGGTGGAAGTCTTTATGAGGCGGCAAAGGAAGTGTATCCGGTCTATGCGGCTTATGAGACAGAGTGCAACAAGAAGGAAGGATATCCGGATATCATGGCACAGATGCGGGTGTTAAACAAGAAGGTGAACGAGGAATTTACTTTTGCAAATGTATCTGTTTACCTGGATGCGCTTTTACATACCCTTGAGAAGATCAGCCCTGAGATCTATGAGAATTACAGGGAATTGGTGGATATGTTCAGAGCGTGTGTCAAACGTGCCCTTTCTGAATATTACACAGAGGAAAAAAGGTTCGGTTCCCAGGACCCGGAGGCTGTTAAGGTATTTTGCGGCGCAGTGAAGGAAGCTTGTGAAATAGACGTGCTTTTAGCGGAAAAGTACCAGATATGTTGTTAAACAGAGACGAGAAAAAGGAGTAAGGATATGGAAATCATTCATGTAATGCATACAGCCAGAAGTGCTACCATTGAGATCAAAGACGGAGGCAGACATTTTACCCTGCGCCCTTATACGATCAGGCTAAACGGTAAAGAATACGGCACTTCAGAGCATACTGTCACCTCCCTGTACGGTTTAAAGCCCGACACCGAATATCTGGCAGAAGTATTGGCTGACGGCGTGAAACAGGGGGAAGTAAGCTTTAAGACGGACTACGAATTCGTGACACTGGATGTAACGAAATTCGGCGCCAGGGGAGACGGCGAGCACGATGACACCCATTTCATCCAGGCTGCCATCATGGCATGTCCAAAGGACAGCCGCGTGTATTTCCCGGCAGGTACTTACCGCATCACCAGTCTTTTCTTAAAGAGCCATCTGCGCATGGAGCTGGCAGAGGGGGCAGAACTAAGGGCATTTACCGACAGAGAGAAATTTCCGCGTTTTCCGGCGCTGATCCAGAGCTATGATGAGACCGATGAGTACAATCTGGGCACCTGGGAGGGCAATCCCCTGCCTATGTTTTCCGGCATCATCTGCGGCGTGGGCGTGGAGGATGTGGTCATCTACGGACAGGGAACCATCAACGGCAACGCCTCTAAGGAGAACTGGTGGAACAATCCCAAGGTGATGAACATTGCTTTCCGACCCAGACTGTTCTTTATCAACGGTTGTAAGGATGTGACCCTCCAGGGCGTGAAATTCTGCAATTCCCCTTCCTGGACTCTGCATCCGTACTTTAGCAGCAATCTGAAATTTATCGGCGTCATTGTGGAAAATCCTGCTGATTCCCCCAATACCGACGGACTGGACCCGGAATCCTGCAAGGACGTGGAGATCCTGGGCGTGCGCTTCTCTTTGGGAGATGACTGTATCGCAGTCAAGAGCGGCAAGATCTACATGGGCAGAAAGCACAAGACGCCTTCCGAGAATATCCATATCCGCCAGTGCCTTATGGAGAACGGACACGGTGCCGTTACTCTGGGCAGCGAGATGGCAGGCGGCGTGGTGAACCTGGTGGTGGAGGACTGTATCTTCCGCCACACGGACAGAGGCCTGCGCATCAAGACCAGACGCGGCAGGGGCAAGGATGCCATCTTAAGCAATATCATATTTAGGAACCTGACCCTGGATCATGTGATGACGCCGTTAGTGGTCAATGCGTTCTATTTTTGCGATCCCGACGGAAAGACCAGTTATGTCCAGTCCCGTGATCCCTATCCCGTGGATGATCGGACCCCTTCCATCAGGAAGATGATCTTTGAAAATATGGAATGTACCAACTGCCATGTAGCTGCCGCATATTTTGACGGTCTGCCCGAGCAGAAGATCGAGGAACTGGTCATGAGAAATATCACCATCAGTTATGCGGAGAATGCAAAGTGTGATGTGCCCGCCATGTCCGAGGGCGTGGAAAAGAGCAGTAAGCGCGGCCTCTTTGCAAGAAATGTAGCCAAGCTGACCCTGGAAAATGTGAAGATCGAAGGTCAGGTGGGCGAGGCTTATGAGCTCATCGGCGTGGACGAACTGAATCAAGAATAAAAGAAAAGAGGATGACAATGCAGTTAGGAATTCGTTTACATGATACCAAGAAGCTTCCTTTAGAGGAACGGATCGCAGATGTCCATGAGCTGGGATTTGCGTGCGGACATCTGGCACTGGCCAAGGTGATCGACGAGTATCCCACCACGGATGAGGCGCTGACACCGGGCTTTGCCATGTACTTAAAGAACCTGTTTGCCAGAAACCAGGTGGATATTGCCGTGCTGGGCTGTTACCTGAATCTGGCAAATCCGAACCCCGAAAAGTTAAAAACCATCACCCACCGTTATCTGGCAAATATCCGATTTGCTTCCTGGCTGGGATGCGGCGTAGTGGGAACGGAGACCGGTGCCCCCAATGAGACCTATACCCATGTTCCTGAGTGCCACGGCGAGGAGGCGCTTAAGACTTTCATCACCAATCTGCGCCCGGTTGTAAAGTATGCGGAACAGATGGGTGTGGTAGTGGCCATCGAGCCTGTGTGGAAGCATATCGTGTGCAACCCCAAGCGTGCCAGGATCGTGTTGGATGAGATCGCATCCCCCAATCTGCAGATCATCCTGGACCCTGTAAACCTGCTGGATATCAGCAATTACAAGGATCAGGTGGCGATCGTGGACGAGGCCATAGATCTTCTGGGGCATGATGTGGCAATGGTCCACCTGAAAGACTTTGTGGTGGAGGACGGTGCCTTAAAGTCTGTGGGTGCAGGCCTGGGACAGATGGATTACACTTCCGTGATGAAGTTCATGAAGACAAGAAAGCCCTTCATCCATGCCACCCTGGAAAACACCACACCGGAAAACAATATCCAGGTGAAGGAGTTCGTCCAGAAGCTGTATGATGAGGCATAATACAATGAAAACAATAAAAGCAGGATGGAAATGGTGCAGGGAGCGGATGGCTCTGATCCTGATACTGGCTATGATGTCAGTGCTTGTGGGATGCAGCAGGAATCAGGTGGCGGAGCCGGCTGCGGAAGACTCTGCCGTCACGGTCTCCCTGCCGGAGACCTCGGAGGCCTTAAACGGTGAGTATGCCAACCGGAGGCTGGACCCGGAAGGATCTTACACCACAGCGGAGGATGTGTCCCTGTATCTGTATACATATGAGGAGCTTCCCGATAATTTCATCACCAAAAAAGAGGCTAAGGAACTGGGATGGTCCGGTGGCTCTCTGGAGCCTTATGCTCCGGGCATGTGTATCGGCGGAGATTATTTCGGCAATTATGAGGGAACTCTGCCGGAGGGAAAATATCATGAATGTGATATTGACACGCTGGGAGCCGGGAGCAGGGGAGAAAAAAGACTGGTATACTCCACAGATGGCAGGATCTATTACACAGCGGATCATTATGAGACCTTTACCCTGCTGTACGGAGAAGAAGCAAAGTAAAAGAGCTGCAAAAGCAGCGGAATGAGAGGCATTATGTACACAAACGGCAGTATTTACATGGGACTGGCTGACGGACAGCGGGTGACCATGCAGCTTAACATGAGCAACAGACACGGTCTGATCGCAGGTGCCAGCGGCACCGGTAAGACGATCACCATGAAGACGATGGCAGAGTCTTTCTCCGATGCGGGAGTGCCGGTATTCCTGTGTGATGTGAAGGGCGATGTGTCCGGGATCGCTTCTGCAGGCGTGCAGTCTGAGAGCATGGAGAAAAGGATTGACAGGTTCGGCATCAGGGAGGAATTTTCCTATAAAGCTTATCCTGTATGTTTCTGGGATATTTACCAGGAGGGAGGCCATCCGGTGAGGGCGACCATCTCCGATATGGGACCGGATCTTCTGGCACGGATCATGGATCTGACTCCTGCCCAGGAAGGCGTGCTGAATATCGTATTTCGGATCGCAGATGACAAGGGTCTGCTTCTTTTGGATCTAAAGGATCTGAGAGTCCTTTTAAATTATGTGAGTGAACACAGAGAGGAATATCTGACTACTTACGGAACCATTTCTCCCCAGTCCGTGGGCGCTATCGTCCGCGCATTGCTTCCTTTGGAAAATCAGGGGGGCGATCTGTTCTTTGGGGAACCGGCGTTAGATATTTTTGACTGGATCCGTACGGACGCAAATGGCAAGGGTGTGGTCAATGTATTAAACTGCGTGAAGCTGGTACAGAATCCCACTTTATATGCAAGCTTTCTTCTGTGGATGATGGCAGAGCTTTTTGAAAGGCTGCCGGAGGCCGGAGACCTGGAGAAACCCAAGCTGGTATTTTTCTTTGATGAGGCGCATATGTTGTTTGCCGATGCTCCCAAGGTGCTGGTACAGAAGATCGAGCAGGTGGTAAAACTGATCCGGTCCAAGGGTGTGGGGATCTATTTTGTGACTCAGAGCCCCAGTGATATCCCCGACAGCGTGCTGGCACAGCTTAGCAACCGTGTACAGCATGCCCTTCGTGCCTACACGCCTTCCGAGCAGAAAGCAGTCCGTGCGGCAGCACAGTCCCTGAGGGAAAATCCGGCGTTCAAGGCAGAGGATGTGATCATGGAGCTGGGAGTGGGAGAGGCGCTGACTTCTTTCCTGGATGAAAAGGGTGTACCTACCATGGCCCAGAGAACTTCCATTATCTGTCCCCAGAGCCTGATGGCACCGGTGGACGAGTCGGTGAGAAAGAGTCTCATGGAAAGTGACGGCATGTCCCGGTATGACCGATATGTGGACAATGAGTCTGCTTATGAGATCCTCACGGGGCAGCAGGCGAAAGAGGCAGAACAGGCCAAGCTGGATGCTGAGCGTGCCCAGTTTGAGAAGGAAAAGGCAGAGTACGAGGCAAAGCGTCAGAAGGAAGAGGAGGCGGCCAAAAAGAAGCAGGAAAAAGCGGAGGAGGCTGCAAGAAAGAAGAAGGAAAAAGAGGAAGAAGCCGAGCGGAAAAAGAAAGAGAAGGCAGCAGAACGCCGTAAGGCTCAGATAGAGCGGACACTGATCAACACAGGGGCCCAGGTGTTAAAGAGAGGACTGTTCAACACATTGTTTAAATAGACCAAAGGAACCGTGATCGTTTATGAGGGAGAAGATGAAGAGAAATAAGGGACTTTTTGCTGTTTTGGTTTTGGTGCTCTTGGTGGGGGGCATTCTGTCCGGCGCAGGTAAGATGACTGTCCGGGGGGAAGAGAAGGAACCGTTTTCCATCCACGCCGAGATGCTGCCCTCGGACAAAGAAACATATGATATCAGAGTGACAGTGGAGAATCTTGGGGCAGACTGGGAAGGAACCGTGCGCCTTAAGATGGATGGGGACTACCGCAGACCTAGTGCATATGACACGATACTTTCCCTTGCCCGGGGGAGCAGGAAGCAATTTACGGTCAGGGTGCCCAGGAACAGTGTGGAAAGTTCCGAAGGGGATGTGACTATTGGACTGTTTAACAAAAGAAATCATAAGGTGGCCGAAAAGCAGTTCAAGCGTCTCCTGTCAGAGGAAATGGATGCCCTGTCCATGGGGATCTTAAGCGACGAATATTCTGCCCTCACCTATCTGGATATGGGTGGGCAGACGCTCTATTATTACGGCACCTATTATCCCATCAGACTGGTGGAACTTCACCAGGACGATCTGACAGATTCCTTGGACGGCCTGACGTTTCTGGTGATCGATCAATATCATACCGACGTCCTGACACAGGAACAGCTACAGGAGATCGAGAGCTGGAACGATGGCGGCGGAGTGCTGATCATAGGAACCGGAACTTACGGGGAGGACACCCTGGGCGGCTTTGAGGACAGTTATCTGGAAGCGGGCTGTACGGGCGTCTATAAGCCTGACGATGTGGCACAGTATGGTGCAGGTTCTTATGCAGACATGTCCCTGCTGCCTTTGGCCAAGCTGCAGGTGGCGGGTTATGATCAGAATTATTACACAGGCAGTTTTTCCATGTCTGTAGGGGATGGCAGTGTGTCCATTCTTCCATATGCACTGACCCAGCTTGGGTGTGTGGATGCGGATTTTTATCTGGCGGACACCCAGGAAGGCTTTGTGCAACAGATCCTGGAGGAGGCTTCCTGTTATGCCGCTTCACGTTATGCCGCTGCGTTTTCCGGATCTGCTCAAAATCTGAGTTATACGATACGGAGAATGCTGGGGGTGCTGGGAAACAGCAACAGCAGGCTTCAGTTTGGCGTGCTGAAGGCAGTGATCGTTCTCTATGTGATCCTGGTAGGGCCTGTCCTTTATCTGGTCCTGAAAGGGATGAAGAAGCGGGAACTTTACTGGGTGGCGGTACCCCTTATGGCTTTTGTGGGAATCGGAGTCATATTTTTGGCCGGACGAGGCTTTGAAGTGGTGGACACCAGGGTATATTCCGTCACGGTGGAGGAACTTTCCGGCGGCGGAGATTTAAAGACATATCTGTACTGTTATGATGCGGGACACAATGAGTGGGGGCTTAGGATGGCGGAAGGCTATGAATATGCCGGTACTCTGGAAAACTATTCCTATTATGACACCATGCATGAAGACGCTTATTATTATCATATCAAGAAGGACGGAGAGGTACTTTCTCTGGGCGTGAACCCGGATGCCAATTTTGAGGACACCTATTTTTATGTGGGAGGAGCAGGAGACAGTACCAAGGTGGACGGCACCGTCCGGGCGGAGAATATCACGGCTGACTGGATGGGCATCGACGGCACTATCACCAATGAGACTGATCGGGATTTTGTCTATTTTGCGGTCATAGTGGGTGACAGGCTCTATCTCTATCACGATCTCCCGGCAGGGGAGTCCTGCCGCCTGAGGGAAAAGGCTGTTTTTTATGAGGATAACGGCGATATCAGGAACAATTACCAATATCATCTGCTGAGTGACGCCTATGAAGAGGGAGACCGTGAGAAGACAGGTGCACTGGCGGCTCTGGGCATAGGGATCTGTGCTGCGGATGCCCGGATGGATCATGATACGGTCATGGTGATAGGTGTGACGGATGACTGGCCAAAGACGGTGGATGATACCTGCAGTGAGACATCTTACGGATGTCTCTACAGAGTCTGGTAGGGGAGGTGCAGCATGCTTTATATCAGAGATCTGACTAAGAATTATGGCTCTTTTACGGCAGTCGATCACCTAAGCCTGCATATCCCCAAGGGGGATCTGTTTGGTTTTGTGGGTCCTAACGGTGCGGGAAAGACAACTACTATCCGTATTGTGTGCGGCCTTTTGAAGGCCAGCAGCGGCTCGGTGCAGATCGGCAGCACAGCGGCCGCCGTGGGCAGTAGCGAAATGAAGCGCCTGATCGGGTATGTGCCGGATTTTTTTGGCGTTTATGACAATCTGAAGGTGCGGGAGTACATGGATATGTACGGCTCCATGTACGGAATGTATTCCCGGGATATTGCCAAGCTGACGGATGATCTGTTGGAGTTGGTGAACCTTTCGGACAAGAAGGAATTTTATGTGGATACGCTTTCCAGAGGTATGAAGCAGCGTCTGTGCGTGGCAAGGGCCCTGCTCCACAACCCACAGCTTCTGATCCTGGATGAACCAAGCTCCGGCCTGGACCCCAGAGCCAGGGTGGAGATGAAGGAGCTTTTAAAAAATCTTCACTCCATGGGAAAGACGATCGTGATCAGCTCCCATATTTTGTCGGAGCTTTCTGAGATGTGCACCAGTATCGGTATCATGAACCGTGGCCGGCTGGTGGCCGCCGGGCGTATTGAGGATATCATGCGGCAGATATCCGGTGGCAGGCGCATCCATATCCGCATTGCCTCAGAGGTGGAGCCTGCCTTGAGGATGCTGAAGGAACAGACAGACGTCACGGTGGAATCTGTGCGGGAGAAAGAACTGATCATCACCCACCGCGGCACAGAGGAAGAAGTCTGCGCTCTGATCGGCCATATCATCCACAATCAGGTGATCCTCACCGACTTTTACAGGGAGGCAGGCAGTCTGGAATCGCTGTTCATGCAGCTGACAGGAGGTGGCGCATCATGAGGATACGGTTAAATCCCATTGTAAAGAAAGAACTGCAGGTAACAGTCCGAAGTATGCGCTTAAGCTGGGGGCTGTTTGCCTACGAGGGTGTGCTGACTATGGCATTTTTGCTGGCCCTGGCGGTCATCCAGGAGACCACATCCTATATGAGCAGCGGAAATATCTACAGTTATCTGATCTATCTGTTTCCGGTGCTGGCAGTGGCACAGGTGTGTATCGTGGCACTGATCATGCCCATTATCACCGCTTCTTCCATTTCCGGGGAGAATGAGAGGCAGACCTTTGATATCATGCTGACAACCTGTATGTCGCCTCTCTCCATCGTGTTTGGCAAGGTGTCTTCCGCAGTGCTGCGCATCCTGTTCTTTGTGGCTGCCGGGACACCCATCATGGCCTTGTCCTTTGTGGTGGGAGGATTGAGCTGGAGTTATCTGTTCTATTTCCTTTTGGCGATCATTCTTCTGTCGGTATTTTCCGGGAGTGTGGGAATCCTTTGCTCCTCCTTTTGCAAGAGATCCATCTCGGCGGTGATCCTGTCCTTTGTCATTTATTTTTGCATATATATCCTGACGTTTCTTCCCATGATCTTTCGGGCAATTTTTGGCAATGGGAATGCCGGGGAGTCCATGTTGGTTCTGTTGTTTAATCCGGGTGTATTTTTTGAGGAATTTTTCATGCAGATCATGACCGGCAGGTCTATATTCGGCCCGGAACAGGGATCTGCTTTCCTAAGCGATGATGTGGGGATCGTGACATATCTTCTGGCCAGGGGAAAGGTGTGGATGTTCGTGTCAGCCGGGTGCATTTTGGCGTTATCCTTCCTGTTCATGGCACTGGCCGCATGGAAGGTGAACCCCATGCATTCCGGTGCGGGACGGAAACCCGGAAGGAAAAAAGTGGAGTAATCTATGGACCGGAAAGTGTTTCTGCGGACAATCAGATCCTGCCTTGTCAGGCTGAATCTTGCGGGGCTGTTTGACAAGCTTGTGTCTGCGCTTGGTATCGGCGCGGCTGTGGGCATTGTATTTCAGGCAGTCTCTTTTGTGGTGCCTGTGTATTATGTCAACCTGTATATGGGCATTTTGATGATGCTGGCGGTGCTTGTGGCATTTGTGGCGGCTTTTTTAAAGCGGGCCACCATGGAGCAGGCTGCATTATTGATGGATGGCTTCGGGTTTCAGGAGAGGATCATCACGGCTTATGAAAACAGAAATGAGGAAGGACCGTTAGTACAGCTTCAGCGGGAGGATGCCATGAGGCAGCTTGCGGCTCACAGGGACAGGATCAGGATCCCTCTGTGGCCTTCCTGGAAAAAGACGGTATTTTCAGTGCTGCTCCTGGCAGGGATGTTTGGCCTCGCACTGACACCCTCCAAGATGAAGGACCGTGCGAAGGAGCTTCATCAGATAGAGCAGCAGGCGGGGGAAAAGGAGAAGGAGATCGAGGAGGTCATAGAAGAACTTTCCGATCTTGAATCGGAGGAACTGACGCCACAGCAGTTTGCAGCTCTGCAGGAGATGGCAGAAAGCCTGCAGTCTTCCCTGACAGAATACCGGCAGGCAGATACAGAGGAGGCCCTGGAGGCAGCAGGGGACAAACTGAACTATAAGTACGGGATCATGAGCAGTCAGATAGAGGATCTGGCCCGGAGCCTGCAAAACGGCGGGGCTGTTTCCGGGGTGACGGCGCAGTCCATGCAGGCTATGGCACAGAAATTACGGGAGAAGAGCGGTAATGCCTCCCAGGGCCCAGGCGGTGAAAACGGCAATCAGGGCGGTCAGAGCGGTGGCCAGAGCCCAGGCGGTGAAAACGGCAATCAGGGCGGTCAGGGAGACGGCCAGGGAACAGGCGGTGAGGGCTCCGGTCAGGGGACGGGAGAAGGCCAGGGCAGCGGCAGAGGTACAGGCAGCAGCAGTACTCCCCATGATTATGTGAGTGTGCCCAATGCCATTGCAGACAGTGAAAGTCTCACCGGAAACGCTTATGATCATGATGCCTCCGAGTATTTCAGGGCCCAGAACGGTTTGAGCTGGGAGGGGAATCATGTATCCCATGAAGCTGTGATCGGAAGCTATGAGAGAAATGCTTATGAGGGTATTGCAGCGGGGAAATATCCCAGCGGCATGGAGAACGTGATCAAGGAATATTTTGCAAGTTTTAATCAGGATCAGTGATATGGTCCTCATATAACACGGACAGGCAGGAATGGAGGAAGAAAGATGCGGGAATGGGACAGAGACAGGATGCAGGATGCAGCCTATATGGCAGGACTGATGGCGGACTGTGAGAGGGAGATCCAAAAGGGGATCATCGGACAGGGTGAGATCATCCGTCAGGTTATGCTGGCCATGCTCACAGGGGGCAATGTGCTTTTGGAGGGAATGCCGGGACTTGGCAAGACCAGGCTGGTCAGCACGATCAGCAGGGTTTTTGACCTGTCCTTCAAGAGAATCCAGTTTACTCCGGACCTGATGCCCAGTGATGTGACCGGCACCAATATCATCGTTCGGAAGGAACAGGGCAGTTCCTTTTCCTTCGAGAGGGGGCCCATTTTTGCCAATCTGATTCTGGCGGATGAAATCAACCGTGCAACCCCCAAGACCCAGTCGGCGCTGTTGGAGGCCATGCAGGAACACACTGTGACGGTGGGCAATGACAGTCACGTTCTGGAGGAACCTTTCTTTGTGCTGGCCACCCAGAATCCCATTGAGAATGAGGGCACCTATCCTTTGCCGGAGGCACAGCTTGACCGTTTTATGTTCAAGATCCTGGTGAATTTTCCCTCCAAGGAGGAACTGAAGGGAATCGTCACGCTGACGGAGGGCAGTCAGGCACCTGTCATCGAAAAGCGGCTGGATGCAGAAGGGCTGCTGGCGGCAAGAACCTTGGTGAACCAGATCCCCGTGGCTGATGCAGTGATGGATCATCTGCTGGATATCGTTATGGAGACCCATGCAGCCAATCCCTATATCAGGGAAGGGGCAAGCCCCAGAGCGGCACAGGCATTGATCCGCGCCGCAAAGGCCAAGGCATTTTTGGAGGGGCGTTTCAACGTGGCCTTTCAGGATGTGGAGGAAGTCACTTATCCTGTGTTGAGACACCGTATTCTTTTGAGCTTTGAGGCTGTCAGCAAAGGTGTTTCCGAGGATGAGGTCATCCGGGAGATCTTAAGGACAAAGAAACCACAGATTTGAGAGGGCAGGTTGGAATATGGTGCTGGATGCTGCATTTTTTGATACATTGTCCCATCTTAGGCTGGCCATGAGCCACAAGTCCTCCATGAATATGACCGGCAGCCGCAAATCGGTGCAGAAGGGTTCTTCTGCGGAGTTTTCGGATTTTAGGGAGTATATGCCGGGGGATGATATCCGCCGCATTGACTGGAATGCTTACGGGCGGCTGGACAGGCTCTATGTGAAGGAGTATCTGGAGGAAAAGGAGGCGGTGGTCTCTGTTTTGATCGACACCAGTGCTTCCATGGATTACGGGGCAAAGAAAAAGAGTGAATTAGCCTGTAGGCTGGCAGCGGCCATGGCTTATCTTGGGTTGAACAACATGGACAGAGTGATCGTCTATGATGCCCGCAGAATGCAGTCGCCCTTTGTGGCGCGAGGAGGGAAACAGGCTCTGCCGCACCTTGCAAACTGGCTGGAGCAATGTTCTTTTGCAGAGAAAGTGGACATGGCGGAGGCGGTAGGGAAGCTGCCGGTGAAAGGATCGGGAGTGACGATCCTGATCAGCGATTTCCTGCAGGAGGCCTTTCTTAATAAAGACCGGGAGACTGTGGAGCAATTGCTGCACCTTTTAGCCTACCGGAAGCAGAAAGCAGTCCTGTTACACGTTTTGGCGGGGGAGGAGCTTTCCGTGGGATTTACCGGAACCCGGAATCTGATCGATATGGAGGAAGGCACCAGACTGCAGGTCACCATGGATGCGGCCGGTATCGGGATGTATGAGCGTGCTCTTCAGGATGTGATCTCGTACTTAGAGCGGGAGTGTGCAGCAGCGGGAGCGTTCTATGGGGTGTGTAATACGGAGAGGGATTTCCGGCAACTGATATTTCAGGATTTAAGGATGTTATATGATATTTGAGAGCTTGTGGCCTCTGTTTTTTCTGGCAGCGGTCCCCATTATCATAATTTTATATTTGTTGAAGCCCAAGGGAGTGGATCATCTCAACTCTTCCAATCTCCTGTGGCAGAAACTGCTTAGAAACCAGCAGTCCAGGACTTTTTTTGAAAAGTTTGTACATAACATTCTGATGTACCTGCAGATGCTGATCGTGGTGCTTCTGGTGATTGCGCTGATGTCGCCTTTTATCAGGGTGGACGGTCAAAAGGGTGGAAGGAAGATCCTGCTTTTGGATACCAGCGGCAGTATGCAGCATGTGGGAGCCTCGGGTAAAAGCCGTCTGGAGGAAGCGGTGGAGCAGGCCTGTGACTATGTGCGGACGGCGGAGGGCTGTCGGTTTTCCCTGGTGACAGTAGATGCAGCGGGCGGGAAGCTCTGGGCGGTGGACAGTTCGGATACGGACAGCCTGGTACAGATCCTGGGGGGGCTGGAGTGCAGTGACAGCGGGGGCAGTCTTACGGCGGCCCAGGGAATCCTGGATACGCTTTCCGGGGATGAGACACAGGAGAGCGCAGAGCTGTCAGTCTATACCGACGGCGCCGGTGCGGCGGAATTTGAACAGTTGTACTGTGGAGGCGGAAAGGAGCTTTCCGTGGTAGGGGAGCCGGCCCGGAATGTGGCAAATGATTACACGGTCTTTTTAAGGCGCGAGGACGGGCTCTATGATGTGATGGTCAGCATGACCAATTACAGCGACGGAGAAGTTTCTTTGGATGTGGGCCTCTATGAGGAAGGAGAGCGGCTGATCGCCTTAAAGCAGGAACAGCTTTCGCCCTCTGAGACCAGGGTCTGCCTGTTTGAAGGGATCGACTGGCAGAAAGACAGCCTGTCGTCCGGTCTGAGTAATATTTCCTTTGGAGAAGTTCCCAATGCCGCAGTTTCCAATGCCTCAGCCAGGGACAGCCTTAAGGAGGATAATGTTTCCTGGGCGGTAAAGAGCCATGGGGATCTGATCAATGGTCTGCTCGTAGGAGATGGTAACACCTTTGTGGAAAAGGCTCACCGGGCAGTGACAGGAGAGAGCATCACCAAGGCGGTAACGGATGATGCGGTCCCGGAAGGAAGCTACAATGTGGTGATCTATGATGCAGGACAGATACCCCGGGCTGCCGAGGGCAATCGCCTGATTTTCGGGGACGCCGGGGAAGCACCGGTGGAGACCCTTAAAAATGTGGTGCTGGATATGACGGACTGTGATCTGACTTCAGGGCTGTCCGGTTTTACCATAGGAGTGAACACTGCCTATTGCTTCACGCTGCCTGAGGGAGCGGAGAGCTTTTTGGAGTACGACGGAAAGTGTGTGGGCTATTACGGGGAGTGGGACGGCAGGAAGGAAATCGTAGTGGGCTTCGACATCAGGGAGTCTGATTTTCCCCTGCGGGCGGAGTTTCCGGTTTTTCTGGCCAATGCCATGATCTATCTCTCAGATACCTCATGGCTTGCTTCCAATGTGTATTATGCGGGGGAGGAGATCGCCCTGCAGCCATGGGCAGAGCCTGATGGGGAGCTGCCTGAGAGCCGTCCCTGCAAAGCCGGACTGTACCGGGTGGGCAACGAGACCTATCAAGAGTCTTATGTGGTGCGTTTTCAGACAGCTACCGAGTCGGATGGAAGGGCCACGGCAGATTCTGTCAGCGGTTTTGGACAGGTGCAGATCCAAAAGGTAAAACATACCCTGCGGAATCTTTTCCTGCTTCTGGTATTGGCGCTGTTGGTGGCAGAATGGGTGATCTATGTACGTCATAACCGATATCGGGGGAAATTTTATCTGGCAGTCCGTGGAATAGTATTTTTGTGTGTGGTGCTTGCCCTGCTGGGATTCAAGATCCGTATAGGCAGCGGACGCACTGCCACAGTGTTTGTGGTGGATCTTTCAAGCAGTAATGGGGAACACCTTGAAGAGATGGAGGACTATCTGCAAAAGAGCGTGGAGAGGATGCCGGCAGACAATGTGTATGGCATTGTCACTTTTGGCAGAAATGCGCTGGTGGAGCAGTTTTTGACGCCGGAAAGACATTATGGGGGTCTGATGACGGTGCCGGAGATGTCGGCCACGAATTTTGAGGAGGCTGTTTCCAGGGCGCTCACACTGATCCCGGAAGGTGCAAACGCAAGAATTCTGGTGCTTACGGATGGCAGGGAGACGTCGGGAGAGATCCGCAATATGGCCCGGGCCCTGACTGCCGGCAGGGTGGAGTTTTTGTCGTTAGTCTATGAGGACGAGGAAACACCGGATGCCTACATCGATCAGGTGACGCTGCCAGCCTATCTGCATCCGGGAGACAAGTACTCCATCACTGTGCTGGTGGAGAGCAATTACGACACGGATGCGGACATATTGCTCTACAACGGGAGTAGCAGGGTATCTTCCTGCCGGGTACATCTTAGCAGGGGAAGCAATCGTTTTGCGTTCAGCGAAGAAGTCGGTGAAGATAAAGAAGGACTGGAGAGTCTGCGGGTACAGATACAGGCAGAGGGAGATACCTGCCCTGAAAATGACTTTTACAGTGCCTATTCCGTGGTGGAGGCTGCCCCAAGAGTGCTGGTGATCTCCGATACGGATGCAGGAGTATCGGGATTTACCTCGGTGTTATATGCTGCCGGATGTGATTACAGTGCTGTCTCTGTGCTGAATGCCCCGGACAATATACAGTCTATGCTGGAGTACAAGACCATCATTCTGGTGGATACCTATATTGATGATCTGCCCACAGGCTTTTTGGAGAATCTGGAGAGCTATGTGAAGGATTACGGCTGCGGCTTTGTGTGCTGCGGCGGAGAGGACAGCTTTGCGCTGGGCGGTTACAGGGATACGGTGTTAGAGACGGTGCTGCCGGTGGATATGGAGCTTCGCAATATCAATGAGATCCCTTCCATGGCTATGGTCATGGTCATCGACCGTTCGGGCAGTATGACAGGGGCAGTCGGTGGGTCCGGTGCAAGCAATCTGGATATTGCCATCAAGGCTGCCACCGTGGCAGTGGACAATCTCAGGGATTCGGACTTTGTGGGGGTGCTGACCTTTGATGATGAGTATGAGTGGCAGGTGGAGCTCACCGAAGCGGATGACAGGCCGGCCATCAAGGAACGGATCAAGGGAATCCGGGATGGCGGAGGGACTACCATCAAGCCTGCTTTGCAGGAGGCTTTCCGGGTACTTTCCAAAAGTGATGCCTCTGTGAAACATGTGGTACTCCTGACGGACGGTATGGGAGAAACTACGGATTTTTCGGATGTGGTGGAAAATTACAGCGGCAGCGGGATCACTCTGTCCACTGTAGCGGTGGGGGATGGCTCGGACACGAAGCTCCTAGAGCGCCTTGCAGAAGACTGTGGGGGCAGGTACTACTATTCCGATACTTCCACCGACATACCCAGGATCTTTGCCCAGGAGGTGTTTTTGGGCGGAGACAGTTATCTTCAGAATGGAACGTTTCCCTTGTCCGTGCATAGAGGACATGAGCTGACGTCGGATCTCTTTGCAGAGGGATGGCCTATGCTCTATGGCTATGTGTCGGCAACACCCAAGACGGCTTCCAACATGGTCATTGCAGCCGGGGAGAAGGAAGATCCCATTCTTACGGTATGGCAGTACGGGCTGGGGCGGACCGTGGCATGGAACAGTGATGTCACCGGCCGGTGGAGCGGAGCTTTCGTGGGACAGGAGGACTATGTCCGGCTGTGGAAGCGCATTGTGGATTATGCCGCCGGCAATGCTGACATGGGCGAGGACCGGGTGGATGTGGTCACGGCAGGAGAAACCGCCAGGGTGGTTTATCAGGCACCCGATTATGACGGTCAGACCCAGATACTGGCTACCGTGGTGGACCCGGAGGGCAATACCCGTGAGGTGAAACTAAACGCCGTGACGCCGGGAAGATATGAGGCGGAGATATCTACACCACAGACCGGGCTGTATCATTTCAATTTACGCCGGATGCAGGGAGAAGAGATTCAGAGTTATATGATCGCAGCTGCAGCAGTGCAGTTTTCCCATGAATACAGATTTGACGTAAGTACAGCCTCTTATCTGGATTTTGCAAAACAATACGGACGCATTATCACTCCTGAGGAGGAGATCTGGACTTCTATTGACAACGGATCGGGAGAAAAGCGTTCTCTGAGCGACTGGCTCATTGGAGCTGCGATCGTTCTGTTCCTTTTGGATGTGGCATTGCGCCGTTTCCAATATGTGCCCCGCTTTAGGACGCATCCGAAAGAGAGTAAGGATGAGGAACAGGACAGGACATATCACAAAAAAGAGGGAAAGAAGTCAAAGGAGAGATCCGCAAGGAAACCAAAGGCGGCCCGGCAGACCTTGGATACCTCGGAACTGTTAAAGAAAAAGGACAACCGGAATCTGTAGATCCGGTTGTCCTTTTGGACATTTTGTCTTACGCTTCGGGGTTCCAGCCCTGCAGCACTTTTTCCATGGTATATTCTGCGGCTTCCTCGGCTGTCAGCTGGTGGGAAAAATCCGCACGGGTTTCGGGGCTCGCACCGGGACCGTAGGAAGCATATTCCCCATAATAAAAATGTCCGTGGGGCTTGTTCCAGTCATTCCAGCCAAGAGGATGGATATGGGCACCCAGCTCACAGTGCAGGAATACGGTCTTGGCAAATTCACGCCAGGGTCTGCCCAGATAGATGGTGGCAGGCGGGCAGTCGCCGGTCAGGCGGCAATCCTTGAACACATAGCCGAAGGGCTGGCCTTCGGGGGTGCATGCGGCGGTCACATAGCCGTAGATCACCTGGTCATCGGGACTTTCCGGGGGCTTTCGGTCCCCGGGTTTTTTGGAGTAGATCTCACAGTTTTCGTAGAAGACGATACCGCCGCCAAACAGAAAATCCACATCGCCCATAAGGAAGCAGTTCCTAAAACAGTGGCGTCCCAAAATACGGGGTCTGGTACGGCCCGGACCGATGAAGCCTCCGGGCTGTGCCTCCTTGAGAGGAAGGGGGGCGGTAAACAGGGTGTCCTGACTGGCAATCAGGGCGCAGTCCTCAAAGTAATTGCGGTCCCCATCCACATACAGGGCAATGGCCTGCCCCACTGTGTGGCCGAAGCCGGCATCATTTTGGATGGTCAGGTGCCTTGCGGTAAAGTCATGAGTGTCGATGCGCAGGGATGCGGTGCGGAAAGTACCGCGTTTAGTGCCGTCCGGCATCTGCTCAAAGGCACTTTGCCCGAATACCAGAACAGTTTTTCCCTGTCCTGCACCTAAAAAGGTCATATTGGGTCTGGTGACCACCAGCTTTTCCCGGTAGATCCCTTCGCCGATATGAATGACTACCGGAGGTATGTCGGAAACCTCCTCCGGAAAATGTTTGTCGGGAGTAGGCAGTTCTTTTAAGACATCGTATTCTCCCGCCCCACTCTCTCCACCCTCCACAGAGCGCAGTGCTTCTGCAATGGTAGAGAAGCAGGGGGACTGCCCGGGTATATTGACATAAACATGAATGGTCTGTTCTGACATGGCGTAGAACCTTCTTTCTTTATAAAAGTCTGGTGATGGCAAGGTCGGGGCATTCCGACAGATTCACATATTCCGTACCGCATTGGACAATAGGGCGGGAGAGCTTGGATTTATTGACATAGATGATATCCCCGGCCCGGCCGTCACTTAGGAGACAACGGTTGCGGATATAAGTATTCACTACATTTTCCAAAAAGGGCAGCAGATATTCCACATCATATTTCTGAAAACCTTCCGCCTCAAAGATCTCGATGACGCGGAAAGGGCACAGGGGACCGCGGTAAACTCTGGAAGAAGTCATGGCATCATACACATCGGCAATGGCAATCACCCGTGCAAATCGGTCGATCTGTTTTCCGGTGAGGTGCATGGGATAACCGGTGCCGTCATTTCGTTCATGGTGCATCAGGGCGGCATAGAGGATATGTTCATCCACGTTGTGGGCTAAGAGCATCTGATAGCCGGATATGGGGTGGCGCTTGATCTGCTCGTATTCCTCTGCGGAGAGTTTGCCGGGCTTGGTAAGGATCGCATAAGGAACAGAGAGCTTTCCGATATCATGGAGCAGACCGCAGGCGGTAGCCATCTCCACATCTTCCTTTGGCCATTTGAGCCAGGTGGTGAAGATGTTGCTGATCAATGCCACGTTCATGCAGTGTGCAAAGGTGGAATCGTCATATTCCCTCATATTCCAAAGCATATCGATAATACCGATCTGGCCTCTGCTTCCGGCAATGATATCGAGGCAGTTTTGGAGAAGGGCAGGTACATCCAGTTTCATGTTGCGCCGGACCACGTTGTTGATGGTGTCCTTCAGGCTCTCCAGGCCTTTCTGGTATTCCTTGCGAAAACGCTTGAACTCGGGAGAGTTTATGACACGTTCGGAATAGGAGGGTTGTTCCATGGCACTTGCAGGGGCCCCGGAAGGAGCGGGCGTGGAATCCTCTACATAAATGGTCAGAATGCCATACAGATCCAGTCGGGTAATGGTCTTATCCGTCAGGACGGTACCTTTTGACAAGACCAGCTGGTGGTCATAAGTTAAGATATTTTCGGCCACTATCATGCCGGGAATCAGTTGCAGGGTGGATAATCTCTTCATAATTTTGCCCTAATTCATTTACAAAAGGTTATCAGTTCTTACAATAGCATCATTTTACCATAAATTGTCGAAAAAGGAAACAAAGACTTAACAAAATGTTAATGAGTTGGAGGCCGGCAGGTGTTGAAACCAGGGTCCAAATCTGTTACAATGTATTGTAAAGTGTCTGCGTTATATTCCAGTCAGCAGGCCGCAGAAAGGTATGACTTAAAAAATGAAAGTGGTAGAGAAGATTTTTGGTACGCACAGCTCAAGGGAACTGAAGCGCATCACGCCGTTGGTGGACAAGATCGAAGCGCTGCGTCCGACCATGCAGGCACTGTCCGATGAAGAACTGCGTGCCAAGACAACAGAATATAAGAAACGTCTGGCAGAGGGAGAGACACTGGACGATCTGCTGCCGGAGGCTTTTGCAACGGTGCGCGAGGCGGCAAAGCGCGTGCTGAATATGGAGCATTACCGTGTACAGCTGATTGGCGGCATCATCCTGCATCAGGGGCGTATCGCTGAGATGCGTACCGGTGAAGGTAAGACCCTGGTGTCCACCCTCCCTGCTTATCTGAATGCACTGGAGGGCAAGGGTGTACATGTGGTCACTGTCAATGACTATCTGGCAAAGCGTGACGCTGAATGGATGGGCCAGGTACATGAGTTTTTGGGACTCAAGGTAGGCGTGGTATTGAACAGCATGACTTCCGAGGAGAGGCAGGAAGCTTACCGCTGTGATATTACTTATGTCACCAATAATGAACTGGGATTTGACTATCTGCGTGACAATATGGTGATCTACAAAGAGCAGTTGGTGCTCAGGGACCTGCACTATGCCATCATCGATGAGGTGGACTCTGTGCTGATCGATGAAGCCCGTACACCCCTGATCATTTCCGGACAGAGCGGCAAGTCCACGGCTCTTTATGAAATGTGTGATCTGCTGGCACGACAGATGAAGCGCGGCGAGGATATGCAGGAGCTTTCCAAGATGGATGCCATCATGGGCATCGTCCAGGAGGAGACCGGAGACTTCATTGTAAATGAGAAGGATAAGGTCATCAACCTGACAGAGGAGGGCATAAAAAAGGTTGAGAATTTCTTCCATATCGAGAACTTTGCAGACCCTGAGAACCTGGAGATCCAGCACAATATCATCCTGGCACTGCGGGCCCACAACCTGATGTTCCGTGACCAGGACTATGTGGTGAAGGATGACCAGGTGCTGATCGTGGATGAATTCACCGGCCGTATCATGCCGGGACGCCGTTATTCCGACGGACTCCATCAGGCCATCGAGGCAAAGGAACATGTAAAGGTAAAGCGGGAGAGCAAGACGCTGGCCTCCATTACCTTCCAGAACTTCTTCAACTTATTTGAGAAAAAGTGCGGTATGACCGGTACGGCGCTGACGGAGGAATCGGAGTTTAGGGAGATCTACGGCATGGATGTTATCGAGATCCCCACCAACAAGCCGGTGGCCCGTTTGGATCTGCAGGATGCTGTTTACAAGACCAAGGCCGAGAAGCTGTCTGCGATCGTGAAGGCAGTGGAGGAAGCCCATGCCAAGGGGCAGCCTGTGCTGGTAGGCACCATCACCATTGAGGCCAGTGAGGAGATCAGCAGGCTTCTGACCAAGCGGGGAATCCAGCACAAGGTCCTGAATGCAAAGTTCCATGAGCTGGAAGCGGAAATCGTAGCCGATGCAGGTGTACATGGTGCGGTTACCATTGCCACCAATATGGCAGGCCGTGGTACGGATATCAAGCTGGACGAGGAGGCAAGGGCAGCCGGAGGCTTAAAGATCATCGGCACCGAGCGGCATGAATCCAGACGTATCGACAACCAGCTGCGCGGACGTTCCGGACGTCAGGGAGATCCCGGCGAATCCAAATTCTATATTTCCCTGCAGGACGATCTGATGAGACTGTTCGGCTCCGAGAGGCTGATCAGCATGTTCAATGCACTGGGAATCCCGGAGGGACAGGAGATCGAGCATAAGGCGTTAACCAATGCCATCGAGTCTGCCCAGAAGAAGATCGAGAACAACAACTTCGGTATCCGTAAGAATCTGTTGGAATATGACCGTGTCATGAGCGAGCAGCGTGAGATCATCTATGAGGAGCGCCGCAAGGTTTTAAACGGTGAGAGTATGCGGGATTACATCTACAAGATGATCACCGATATTACGGAAAACTGTGTGGATATCAGCATCAACGATGATGCTGCCGTAAGCGACTGGGATTTCAATGAGCTGAACACGCTTTTGCTCCCCACCATCCCCTTAAGTCCCGTGACGGCAGAACGGGTGCAGAAGGCCAAGAAGAACAGCTTAAAGCAGCAGCTGAAGGAAGAGGCTGTAAAGCTGTATGAGAGCAAGGAAGCTGAGTTCCCCGATCCGGAGCAGATCCGCGAGCTGGAGAGAGTGATCCTGTTGAAGGTCATTGACCGCAAGTGGATGGATCATATCGACGACATGGAACAGCTTCGCCAGGGCGTAGGATTGCAGGCTTATGGTCAGAAGGATCCTCTGGTAGAGTACAAGATGAGCGGATATGAGATGTTCGATGAGATGTCCCAGAATATCCGGGAAGAGACCGTGAGACTTTTGATGCACATCAAAGTGGAGCAGAAGGTGGAACGGGAACAGGTAGCCAAGGTGACAGGCACCAACAAGGATGATACCGTGGCCAAGGCTCCCGTAAAGAGGGATAATGCGAAGGTTTATCCCAATGACCCCTGTCCCTGCGGAAGTGGCAAGAAATATAAACAGTGCTGCGGGCGTAAGGCATAGAAAGATAAAAACAGAAAGAGGGTGACGTTTTTGGTAGAATTGGATCAGATGAAGACAGAGATCTTAGGTTATGAGACACCATTAGCGGAAGTGAGGGATTCACTTTGACCTTGCAGGCAAGGCAAAGAGGATCGAAGAGCTGGAAATGGAGATGGAGGCTCCCGGTTTCTGGGATGATCCCGACCGCTCCAACCAGAAGATGAAGGAATTAAAAAATTTGAAAGATACTGTGGGTGTATGTGATAAGCTTGCCACCCAGTATGAGGATATCCTTACTCTCATTGAAATGGGATATGAGGAAAATGACGCATCCATGATCCCGGAGATCCGGGGCGAACTGGATGAGTTTGAAAAGGAATTTGAGGAGCTTCGGATCGGGACCCTGCTCTGTGGGGAGTATGACAGGAATAATGCCATCCTCAGACTGAATGCAGGTGCCGGAGGTACGGAGAGCTGTGACTGGTGCAGCATGCTTTACCGCATGTATACCAGATGGGCAGAGCGGAAGGGATTTGCCGTGGAGGTGCTGGATTATCTGGACGGTGATGAGGCGGGCATCAAGTCTGTTACATTCCAGATCAACGGCACAAACGCCTACGGTTATCTGAAATCAGAGAAGGGCGTACACCGCCTGGTGCGGATCTCACCCTTCAATGCCCAGGGGAAACGCCAGACCTCCTTTGTATCCCTGGATGTGATGCCGGATATTGAGGAAGATTTGGATGTGGAGATCGATGAAAAGGATCTTCGCATCGACACTTACCGAAGCAGCGGTGCTGGCGGTCAGCATATCAATAAGACCTCTTCGGCGGTGCGTATCACCCATATCCCTACGGGAACGGTGGTACAGTGCCAGAATGAACGCAGCCAGTTCCAAAATAAGGATAAGGCCATGCAGATGCTGAAGGCAAAGCTGTTTTTGTTAAAGCAGGAGGCCAATGTGGAGAAGTTGTCCGATATTCGTGGAGAGATCAAGGATATCGGCTGGGGCAACCAGATCAGGTCCTATGTGCTGCAGCCTTATACCATGGTCAAGGACCATAGGACGGATGTGGAGTCCGGGAATGTGGATGCGGTGCTGGACGGAGGGTTAGATCCTTTCATCAACGGCTATCTGAAATGGATCAGCGTGTCCGGGAAGGGAGCAAAGTAATCTTTTCGCAGAACAGATAAGGCAATCAAAAAGCGTCTCACATAGAGTGAGGCGCTTTTGTAATGTCGCTATTTTAGAAAAATTAGAAAGGGTGAGCCTGCCTGTTTTCCATCAGGTCTAAGAAGAACAGTGCATACACCATGTTCATGTATGGGGTTATCCAGAAGAAACCGACGCCTAAGGAAAGCACCAGAAGGATAGCAAGAGGAATGAAGCTGCATTCGATGTAGAATAGGCGTCCCTTGTGCCCCTTCATGAGCTTCAGGCTCATTTTCAGGATATCCTTTACGCTGCGGCCGGGGAAATCCAGCAACAGATAATAAGACATGGATAAGCCTAAAGTAATGGGAATATAGATCACCAGACCCAGAATGCCCAAAAGAATGGCGGCCAGGCCCAAGGCCAGATTATCCGTGTTATCAAACAGGAAAGAGAGGATTTCGTAAGGGCACATGCAGACCAGTTCCGGAAGGTTTACTGCCCCTGAGATCAGCAGGCACTTTCCAAAATTTCCTTTGAAGCAGTAGAACAGATCCGATACGCCGCAAGGCTTTCCGCAGGCAATGTTCAAGAAGAACAGTGCAAGGCCTGCATCCAGGACCCCTGCCAGGATGGAGAATGCACCGGTGATCACATAGTCCGTGACCACATAGCTTAATGTGGTTTCTTCACCGTTTAGCAGGGTAAAAAACAATGCAACGGGCAGTTCTACGATAAAAGCCAGTAAAAAGACAATGAGGAACAATACAAAGACAGTCAGGGCAGAGGTTCCGTATTTTCCGGTCAAAAGCCCTTTGGCTTTATCTTTCAGATCAGAGCTGGATAGGTAACGATTCATAGAAATATCTCCTTATACGGCATAGTCGGTGTTCATGCCGGCGTATTTTGAATGGTCTGTGGTCTTGAGAGCCTTTTGGTAAGGGTTCTCTTCGTTATAATATTTGATCTGGGTGCTGGTGGTGCCGCCGGACACATAAGAGCGTCCGCATTCCGGGCAGATCGCAGTCCGTATGGACACGGAGGCAGAGATCACTTTGCCGCCGCCCTTGGCAGCTTTTGCATAAGCATTGGTGACATGTTCCTGCTCATGGGCACGGACGGCAGCTCCTGAACTCTCAGGGGATATATGGGCAGGACTCTTGAAAGAAACCTGTTCATTGGAACCGTCCTGATACTTGCGGCGCTTGCAGGTCTGGCACTCGGTATCTTCCGGTGACTTGCCCGGACCTAAGTCTGTCCCGTACAGGGCACTTTGATAAGAGGAAGGGATGCTTCCCAAAGAAGTCATGTATGCCATTTTACACTCCTTTCTAGTCTAAAGGGGTCCCCATATACTCCATGTACTCTTCAAATGTCATGCCGTAGGCCTGCTCATACAGAGGGTCCATTGTGGAACGAAGCTCCGGGACTTCCACCAGGGCGACACAGAAGATCATATAAATTAAGAAGATCAGTCCAAAGAACATGCCAAAAATGGATGTACAGATACCGGCAATACTCATGCCGGACATGGACTTTCCTTTGCGGGTGCTGAGCACTGCCAGGATGATGCTGATGGAAGCCAGCGGGATGGAGAGAACGCCGGTACAGCACATTACGATGGATGCGATCCCCAGGATCATGGAGATCAGGGGGAAGGTACTGTTTGCATTCTGCCCGGAAGAGGGGGGAGTTCCCCAATCGGGAGTCTGCGGGTAATTAGGCATATTGGGGTCGGTAGGTCGGTTGGAGGACACATACCGGTTATTCTGTTCATTTTGATTGTAATCCATGTTCCACACTCCTTAACTGGCAGTCATTGATATTCTTATCTATAATGTATCACTTTTTGCAGAAATCTGCAACAATATCAAAAGATTGAAATTTCAGGGGAGTTTCTGTTATAATTGAAAAAGGCATTGCCGTACCGGTGCCGTCGCAGATTTTGGCGCGGCAGGGAAAATGACAGAGGAAAGGTGCATGATATATGGATATCTTACAAGCCATAAAGGAAGAACTGAAGGTGGAAAAATGGCAGGTGGAAGCCGCCGTAAAACTGATCGATGAGGGAAATACCATCCCTTTTATTTCCAGATACCGCAAGGAGGCCACAGGCTCTTTGAATGACGAACAGCTCAGAAATCTGGAGGAACGTCTGACGTATCTGAGGAACCTGGAAGATAAGAAGGAACAGGTACTGAAAAGTATCGAGGAACAGGGACAACTGACAGAGGAATTGAAGGAAAAGATCCTGGCTGCCACAACCCTGGTAACAGTGGAGGATCTCTACCGTCCTTACCGTCCCAAGAAGAAGACCCGCGCCAGTGTGGCAAAAGAGAAGGGACTTGCAGGTCTGGCAGAGTTCATCCTTGCCCAGGATGCCAAGGTGCCTGTGGAGGAAGAGGCTGCAAACTATATTTCGGAAGAAAAGGGAGTGGCTGATGCAAAAGAAGCTATTCAGGGTGCTCTGGATATCATTGCGGAGGGGATTTCCGACAATGCGGATCACAGGACTTACATCAGAAACGCTACTGTAGAAGAAGGGATCATTACAAGCACTGCCAAGGATGAAAAGGCAGAGAGCGTGTACGAGATGTATTATCAGTTTGAAGAGCCGGTAAAGAAAATCGCAGGACACAGGGTGTTGGCCTTAAACCGCGGTGAGGCGGAGAAGGTACTGACCGTGAAGGTGACTGCACCGGTGGAACGCATCCTGATGTATCTGGAAAAGCAGAACCTTACCTCGGACAATCCTTATACTACACCGCTTCTAAAGGATGCCGTTGCAGACAGCTACAACCGTTTAATAGCACCTGCTATTGAAAGGGAGATCCGCAATGACCTTACAGAGAAGGCGGAGGACGGTGCCATCACCGTATTTGGCAAGAACTTAGAACAGCTATTGCTGCAGCCGCCCATTGCAGGCAAAGTGGTGCTGGGCTGGGACCCTGCGTTCCGCACCGGCTGTAAGCTGGCAGTGGTGGACGCCACCGGAAAGGTTCTGGATACCAAGGTCATCTATCCCACCGCTCCCCAGAACAAGGTGGAAGAGTCCAAAGCAGAGTTGAAAAGAATCATTAAAAAATATAATGTAGATTTAATTTCAGTAGGAAACGGTACTGCATCCAGGGAATCAGAGCAGGTTATCGTGGAGCTTTTGAAGGAACTGGATAGGCCGATCCAGTATATGATCGTCAATGAAGCGGGAGCTTCCGTATACTCTGCAAGCAAACTTGCAACAGAAGAATTTCCCAATTTTGATGTGGGGCAGCGAAGCGCGGCCTCCATTGCAAGAAGGCTTCAGGACCCTCTGGCCGAGCTGGTAAAGATCGATCCCAAGTCCATCGGCGTGGGGCAGTATCAGCATGACATGAACCAGAAGAAGCTCAGCGATGCCTTGAACGGCGTGGTGGAGGACAGTGTAAATAAGGTGGGAGTGGATCTGAATACCGCATCCGTTTCCCTGCTTGAGTATATCTCCGGCATCAACAAGACCATTGCCAAAAATATTGTGGAATACAGAGAGGCTAACGGACGCTTTACCAACAGAAAGCAGCTTCTTAAGGTGGCAAAGCTGGGTCCTAAGGCTTATGAACAGTGTGCGGGATTTTTGCGGATCACCGACGGGGACAATCCCCTGGATGCCACCAGCGTACATCCGGAATCTTATGAGGCAGCCATGAAGCTTTTGGACAAACTGGGACTTACCATGGAGGATGTGAAGGCGGCCCAGAAGAAAGCGGCAGCGGATAAAGCATCCGGCAGGGACAGCAAAACAGGTGCAAAGGGCAGGAATGAGCAGAGAGGCAGGCAGATACAAGTCCGCAACACCAACACTGCCATGGGCAAAGCCCTTGCGTCAGCCATGGGCGGCATGGTACTGGAAAATAATGCAGGAAAAGCTGCAATAACTGATGTTACTGATTCCGGCAGAGTGTCCGGTCTGGAAAAGCGCATTCAGAATAAGAAGCTGCTGGCTCAGGAACTGGGGATCGGCGAGATCACGCTTTCCGATATCTTAAAGGAACTGGAGAAGCCGGCCCGTGACCCCAGGGACGATATGCCAAGGCCCATCCTTCGCAGCGATGTGATGGACATGAAGGATTTAAAGCCCGGCATGATCTTAAAGGGAACAGTGCGAAATGTCATCGACTTTGGAGTTTTTGTGGACATCGGCGTTCACCAGGACGGTCTGGTGCATATCTCCCAGATCACCGACCGGTATATCAAGCATCCCTTGGAGGCTGTCAGCGTAGGGGATGTTGTAGAAGTACAGGTACTTGGGGTGGACGTACCCAAGAAGAGGATCTCCCTGACCATGAAGATCGGTAAAAAATAGAATTGCCTTTTTAAGAAAAGTATAATATGATAAGAGTTGTAAAAGGGCAAACATTCAGTGATGGATGGACGCAAAGCATGAAGTCATGAATCAGGATCACTCTTGAGGTATCTTTTGTGATGGTTCGGCTGCACAATTACTTTTATGGTAATTTGTGCAGCCTTTTTATGTGGGAAGCAGAAGGCGATAAAAATGCAGTATTAGAAGCAGAAAAAGAGCGAATGGCAGATGGGGCCATTAATGGTAGTATTATGAAGCCTGATTTTTGGGAGTAGAATGAAAATGATAAATGAATATACCAAAAAAGATTTTGAAACAGCCCGAATGTTGCTGTGTACTTTTATAGCGCTTTATCTGCTATCCTTCGTGCTTGGGGGATTGGTAGATATCATCGAAATGCCGGAGATCATGAATGTGGCAGCTATTTGTGGGGGAATTTGTATGCCGATTCTTATCATATTGAGCTGCCATATGTGCATTGAACGTTATTTATATTTAGAGTTTTATAGCGAAGGAAAATCGGGCAATACATCAAGCCGAAGGGCGGTGTATGCCGGTATAGAGATAATGACTGCACTGGGGGCCATTACTTTTTATCATGTTGCGGGACTGATATCGTTTGTTATGGATATTTGGACTATTTTGGGTTATATGGAAACATTGTATGTCTGCATTGCCATCAAACTGGGTATTACCGGTTGTTGCCTATTTTGTTGGATCTATAGCATGAAAAGAAGCAAAACAGTTCAGACCGGAAAAAAAGTAAAGATCAGCAGACTGGTAGCGGGGATTCTGATGTTTGTTTTCCTGGCATATATATCAGCTCCTGGAAACAGATATGTAAAAGATCAGGTAGAGGATGCCAGGTTTCGGAAGATGATGGATGAAAGCGCAGAGCAGTACTATGAACAATTTGGAGTCTATCCGTTTTAGTAAAGTGGGTTTCTGATATTTTGGGAATAGGGGGAAATGATAAATCTGCCAGATTTTGTAGAGATGTCAGCTATGTGTGGCGTGTATTTTATGCCGACGCTGATGCTGTTAAGCTGGTATTTGTGTGTAGAAGCCTATCTGCATCCGAAATCATATACGCAGAAAGGGCAGGGCGGAAAGAACGTGACAGCCTGGATGGTAAAACCGTGAAAAGTCTGGTGCTTCGAGTCTGTTAGGCAGACTTTGGGACTGTCTGTGGATACTGGTGGCGCTGGCAGTCATGTTTTTTTTCGGTGCCGTTCATGCATACAGTCAGGCGGACAACGCTTTTTACATGGCAAGCGATGAGCGGAACGCAAATTAGTGCAACAGAGGAAAAGTAGTATTTAATGTTTGGATTGGAGGAAAAGATGGTCATATACACCCGGAAAGATTTTAAAATGTCCCGCATCCTGGCGATTGCACTCACATTTCTTTATTTCATCGTGCATATTCTTTACCGCCTTATACAGATTGTTGAGTTCACTGAAACTGTGAAAGTCATAACATTCTTTTTAGATAAATTTTTTCCGTTTCTGGTGGTGTTAGGCTGGTATATGTGTTTGGAACGCTATTTTTATCTGGAATTTGGAGAGGAGCGAAGTCCTCAAAACAAGAATGACCGTATTAGGACCTATATAGGAATTAAGGTTATGATAATTTTGGGAATCCTTGTTTTTTATTATGCGCAGGGAACGATATTTTTTACTGCCTGGCATTGGAATTGCATAACGGAGATTTACGATTGCGTGGCAGTCCGACTTACCATTATGGCCTGCTGGATCTTTTGCCTGATTTATAGCATCAAAAGAAGAACGGCGATTGCGGTCCCGGGCGGCGTAAAGAAGGGCAGAGTGGCATTAGGCATCCTTTTCTTGTTCTTGTTAGCGATTCTGTCTTTGGCAGGTACTTTCTATGCTTGTTTTCGGGCGGAGAGTGTCCGGCTTGAAAAAATGGTAGCATATCACCATTTTACTGTTGACAAATCTCCCTTAACGGAGTACGATACATCATGAGAAAATTCTTCGGGGTTGGGTGTAATTCCCTACTGGCGGTAACACAGGCTGCCTTGGGCAGACTGGGAAGTCCGCGACCCGTATGCGTATACGCCTTTTGGCGGGTGCGCAGCGGCTGATCCGGTGAAAGTCCGGGACCAACAGTAAAGTCTGGATGAAAGAAGAATATCAGGTGTTATTATATTGCCTGTATATTTGACTGCAGAAAATGTGCAGATACAGCCCCCCGAACATGATTGCTTCGGGGTTTTTTTATGCAGTTTGGAAGAATTTTCCTACGACAAATTTTATTTGAAGATGTGGACACCACGTCGGACAGGAGGAAAATGATATGAACGGACTTTGGAACAGTGTAACGGAAAACTTGCTCTTTGTGCTGGAATTTTTGGCGGTGATCGCCGCCCTTTTTCTGGCAGCGGCACTTTTGGAGAAGGCGGCACAAAAGAAACGCGGGATGAAGGAACCTCTTTTTGGCACCAGAAAGATGGCTATGATCGGCATGTTCTCTGCCCTGGCCATGATACTGATGCTCTTTGAATTCCCGGTGCCTTTTGCTCCTCCTTTCTATGAACTGGATTTTAGCGAGATCCCCATCCTGATCGGAACCTTTGCATTCGGTCCTCTGGCAGGTGTGATGATGGAATTTCTCAAGATCCTGTTAAAGCTCTGTATCAAGGGGACTTCTACAGCATTTGTGGGAGATCTGGCCAATTTTGCAGTGGGCTGCAGCTTCATCCTTCCGGCATCAGTGGTCTATGCCTTCCGCAAGAACCGGAAGAGCGCAGTGATTGCCTGTGTGACAGGAACTCTTGTCATGACGGTCTTTGGCACGGCCTTCAATGCGGTTTATCTTCTTCCGGCTTTCTCGGAAATGTACGGCCTGCCCTTAGGGCAGATCATCAAAATGGGACAGGATGTGAATCCTATGGTGCAGGAGGGCAGTATCGTCAGCTTCGTTGCCGCATGTGTGGCTCCCATGAATCTGATCAAGGGCACCTGTGCTTCGGTGGCGGCCATGCTGATCTATAAACCCTTAAGCCCCATGATCAAGAATGGAATTAGAAAATAGCAGCGATGGTACGGCAAGTGATATTGCCGTACCATTTTTTTTTTATAAGAATATGAAGATATCTGTCGGCCGGACTCGTTTATGATAGCAGGCGGGATTGCATATATATTTTTTGGAAAATGTATATCGGCAGTTGACATTGCAAAAAGACTATTGTATTATGTAAACGATACAATCATACAACAACAGTGGATCTTGTATTTGCAGGCAAGTATCGGGAGGAAGAGAACACATGGGAGCATTGGTAGAGATCAAGGATATCTGTAAAATCTATAACCCCGGTGAGAATGAAGTCCGGGCGTTGGATCATGTCAGTGTGGATATTGAGGAAGGGGAATTTGTGGCGATCATCGGCCAGTCCGGCAGTGGTAAATCTACCCTGATGAACATGTTGGGATGCCTGGATGTGCCTACCAGCGGCACTTACAGGCTTCATGGACAGGATGTGTCTTCCCTGAATGATGACCAGCTTTCCGATATCCGCAACAGGGAAATCGGTTTTATCTTCCAGGGCTTCAATCTGATCCCCAATCTGACGGCACTGGAAAATGTGGAGCTTCCCCTGATCTACAGAGGAGTGGGAAAAAGAGAGAGACGGGAACTTTCCGGGAAAGCCTTGGAGAAGGTAGGACTGGCACACCGTATGGATCACAAGCCTTCTGAAATGTCCGGCGGGCAGCAGCAGCGTGTGGCCATAGCCAGAGCCATTGCCCAGGCGCCACCCGTAATCTTGGCGGATGAGCCCACCGGCAATCTGGACTCCGGTTCCACGGGGGAGATCATGGAGGTGTTGAAGGCGTTGCACAGTGACGGCAGGACGGTGATCCTGATCACCCATGACAATGAGATCGCGGCTCAGGCAAACCGGGTCATTAAAATAAAGGACGGACGCATCGAGGCTGATTCCGGGGAAAAAGCGGTTTGTGCGATGTGAGAGCCATGAAAAGGCAGAATGTGAGGAAAAATGAAAAAGAAGAAAAAAGGAATCATAATTGTTGCAATCATTGTAGTAGTACTTTTGGTCGTTATCAAACTGGTAAGCTGCGCAATGTCAATGGAGCAGGGAGCGTTAGTCACTACAACTTCGGCTGAACGCGGCAATCTGCAGGAAAGCATTTCCACCAACGGCACGGTGGTCAGCGGAGAGACGAAGGTAATATTTTCCATGGTCAGCGGGAAGGTACTGCAGGTGGAGGCAGAACCGGGTGATGCAGTGGCTGCAGGGGATATGCTGATAAGCTATGACATGGAACAGATGGACAGACGCTTGCGCCAGGCTGCATTGGAGCAGGCGGGGAGCCGTGCGGGTTATCTGGGAGCTGTGGCAGACAACTCGGAGAGCCAGGCGGATCTGAACGAGGCCAATATCAATCTGGATGTGCTGAACCGGCAGATCGCAGATAATGAAGCGTATCTCAAGAAATTGCAGGATCAGTTAAAAAAGAGCCAGCGGGAGACCGGAAATGATCTGGCGGAAGATGCTTATCTGCTGAATCAGAAGCTTTCAGAGCTGCAGATCAAACTGGAAGGTGAGACGACCGTATCGGGTGGGGATGATCCCGCAGGCCTTACAGAAGAAGGCAAAAAGATCCAGGAGGAGATCAATGATGTGAAAGCCCAAATATCCCGCAACAGCTATCTTCAGGGGATTGCCGGTTCCTCGGATTATGTGGCGGAAATGGAAGCCGAGATCGCAGATGTTCAGGAGCGGATCGCAGATTATAAGGAATATAAAGCGGAGATGGAATCCCAGAAAAATACCAGTGAAAATGTAGTGTGGGATGCTTATGACAAAGAACAGAAAGATGCAGACTATGAGCTGGCAAAGCTTTCTTATGAAGAAGCGGAGGAAGCGTATTATCTGGCAAAACAGGGTGTGCGCGCCGACTTTAACGGAATCATTACCGAGTGTACTGCTGTTTGCGGTGCTACCGTTGCAGAGGGCACGCAGCTTTTAAAGCTGGAGAGCAGTGATAATGTGAAAGTAACCTTCAATGCATCCAAGTATGATATTGAGAAGCTTAAGGAAGGGCAGAAGGTGGATGTGACGATCATGGGGAATGACTATGAGGGGCAGATCAGCAAGATCAACCGCATGGCTACCCTGAACGATTCCAAAACCCCTATGGTGGGCGTGGAAGTGCAGATTTTGAATCCGGATGACAAGATCATTCTTGGATTGGATGCAAAACTGACAGTCTATACCAGAAAGTGTGAAAATGCGCTGACGATTCCTGTGGAGGCAGTCAATGCCGACAAGGAGGGGGATTTCCTCTATGTGATCGAGGATGGTAAGGCAGTGAGAAGACCTATTGTGTGCGGTATCACCTCCGATTCTTATGTAGAGGTGGTGGAAGGAATTTCAGAAGAAGATCAGATCATACTGACCTCCTTTACCGCATTGGAAGACGGAATGGCTGTGAATGTCATGCCCCAGTAAGGAGGAACTATGGCACAGATATGGGAATATATAAAGATTGCCCTGATGAACATAAAGAGCAATAAAGGCCGTTCTTTTTTGACCATGCTGGGCATTATCATCGGTATTTCCTCTGTCATCATGATCATTTCCATCGGTAACGGCGTCAAGAGCGGTATCAATGACGAGCTGAACAATATGGCCGGAGGACAGATCTATATCTATTCTTACGGAGATAATGATGATGGGATAGAGGTGGAATTTACCAATGAGGATATTGAAGCGATCCGGGAGAAAGTGCCTCATGTAAAAGCGGTGACACCCTCCTGGGGGTTTTCGGGTAATGCATCCGGCAGAAAGGGAATCTTTGCCGCAACGGCCACTTTTGGCATGCCGGGCTTAGAGTATGCCAGCAACGATCCGCTGGTGAAAGGAAGATATTTTACGGAAAGTGACTACTATTCTGCCAACAAGGTCTGTATCATCACGGAGAGCAGCGCAAGGCTCTTATTTGGCAATACCAATGTGTTGGGCATGACTTTGGATTTTGAACTGTACGGTATCAGCCAGGAGTTTACAATCATAGGGATCAGAAAGGACAATGCTTCCATGTTGTCCGGTCTGATGAATATTGACAGAGTTGTCATGGAGGCTCCGCTGTCAGTGGTGTCATCGGCTTATGGATTTTATGTCACCATGAACGATCTGCTGATCATCAGCGATGGAGCAGAATATGCGACACAGGTGGCAGCTGATACGGTACGGCTGATGGAGAACAGACATGACGTGCGTGGCAAGAATGCGATCCAGATCGAGAACTTTAATGACTACATGAGTCAAATGGATCAGATCCTGAGTTACATCACTATCTTTGTGGTGTTCGTGGCTGCGATTTCTCTTTTGGTAGGCGGTATCGGTGTTATGAATATCATGCTGGTATCCGTTACGGAGAGGACCCGGGAAATCGGTATCAGAAAAGCACTGGGAGCAAGGACAGGGTCTATTTTGCTGCAGTTTTTGTCAGAGTCGGCCATCATTACCCTGCTGGGCGGTGTGATCGGCATCCTGTTAGGCATGCTGGGGGCTTACGGGGTCTGCGGACTCATCGGGTTTACGGCAAAGGTCAGTGCGGGCACGGTACTGGGTGCAAGCCTGTTCTCATCGGCTGTGGGAATCTTCTTTGGCATTTATCCGGCCAGAAAGGCTGCAAAATTAAGTCCTATCGAGGCGCTGCGCCACGAGTAAGGCCGGCACTTTCATTTTATAAGTTGCATTTTATAAGAAAGTATATTAAAATAAAGAAACAATACAAAGCACCTACGGCGTAGGTGCTTTTTCAAAGTGAGGATAAGGAAGGAATTTATGGTAGAACTTGACATCCGGATCGGGGCGGGGGACTTATATGACTACAATCTGCGGCATGCATACAACAGTGCGGCAGGGATCATGGGAAGTACACTGGGAGCGGTGATGGTGATCGTGGCATTGAACACGAAGCAATGGATCTTTCTCATCGGCGGCATCGCACTGTTGATCTACCTTCCCTGGACACTGTTCATCAAGAGCAGACAGCAGGCGCTGTTAAATCCGGCATTCAAAGAACCCCTGCACTATGTGCTGGACGATCAGGGTATCACGATCTCCCAGGGCGAGGTGAGCACTACGCAGAGCTGGGAGGATATGGTAAAGGCTGTTTCCACGGGCAGGAGCATTATCGTCTATACCTCCAAAGTGAATGCCACCATTTTTCCCAAAAGACAGCTTGGGGATAAAAGGGCCGCTGTGATCGAGTGTATTTCCACCCATATGCCGCCTGCAAAGGTAAAGATCAAGGAATGACAGAACAATGAGTAAAGATATAAGAACGGAAATCATAGAAACCCAAAATGCAGACGAAACTTTTGCATTGGGGGAACGCATCGGCAGGGACAGCCTGCCGGGACAGGTATATACCCTGATCGGGGATCTGGGCGTGGGTAAGACCGTATTGACGCAGGGCGTGGCAAAGGGTCTGGGAATCACGGAACCGGTGAGCAGCCCTACCTTTACCATCCTACAGATCTACGAAGAGGGGCGCATGCCGTTCTATCATTTTGACGTATACCGCATCGGTGATGTGGAGGAGATGGAGGAGATCGGCTACGAGGATTGCTTTTATGGGGAAGGAGTATGTCTGATAGAGTGGGCCAATCTGATAGAAGAGATCCTTCCCGCCCATTATCACCGTATCACCATAGAGAAAGATTTGGAAAAAGGGTTTGACTACCGAAGGATCACCATAGAAGAGATCGGATAGGATCGGGAGGAAGCTGTCAGAGCTGATACCGGTTGGAGGAGACAGAATGAAAATCATAGGTTTGGATAGTTCCGGGCTGGTGGCCAGCGCCGCCATCGTGGAGGATGGAATCCTGCTTGCGGAGTATACCACTAATTATAAGAAGACACATTCTCAGACGCTGCTGCCTATGCTTGCACAGCTAAAGGATATGATCGAGCTGGATCTAAACAGTGTGGATGCCATTGCCGTGGCGGCGGGGCCGGGCTCTTTTACGGGACTGCGCATCGGAGCGGCAACGGCAAAAGGCCTTGGCCTGGCGCTTGGCAAGCCGTTGGTGGAAGTGCCCACGCTGGAGGGGCTTGCTTACAATCTCTGGGGAACGGACAGGCTGGTATGCCCGCTCATGGATGCCAGAAGGAACCAGGTGTATACGGGCCTTTATGAGTTTCAAAAAGAAGGACGGGAGCTGGCGCTTAATAGGATCGCAGACCAGTGTGCCGTGGATGTCCACGCCGTCATAGAACAGATCAACAGGCTGGGCAGGGAAGTGGTCTATCTGGGGGACGGTGTCCCGGTGTATCAAAGTATCATCGAAGAGGAAACCAAAGTACCTTTTGTATATGCACCGGCCTCCCATAACAGGCAGCAGGCGTCAAGCATTGCATCCCTGGGGGCGGTTTATTATGCCTGGGGCAGGGTAGTCACGGCTGCGGAACATCAGCCGGAATATCTGAGAAAGAGTCAGGCTGAGCGGGAGAGAGAAGATGAATTTAGTCATACGAAAACTGACGGAATCGGATGTTGAACCATTGGCGGCCATTGAGGCGCGGTCTTTCAGCATGCCATGGTCGGCCAAAGATTTTTCGGATCTGCTGAAAAGAGATTACTGTCTGTATCTGGTGGCAGAGGTGGATGGCCGGGTGGTGGGCTGCCTGGGCATGACGGATATCTGTCATGAGGGGAATATTGATAATGTGGTAGTGGATGAGGACTGGCGAGGCAAAGGGATTGCATGGCAGATGATGCAGGAGCTTTTTGTAAGAGGTGCCAGGCGGGGGGTGGAAGCCTATACCCTGGAAGTGCGCATAAGCAATCAACCGGCCATACGGCTGTATGAGAAAGCCGGTTTTGTGTCCGAAGGCATCAGACCGAATTTTTATGAAAAGCCTACGGAGGATGCCGTGATCATGTGGAAGAGGCTGCAGACGGATGAAAACGTTTGAGACGGATACTGTCGGCACAGACAGGAACCTGGCAATATTTACTACACCCACATATCTGCCCTTTTCGGTATAATGAAACGGAAACGATCATGAAACGGAAAGTCCGTCAGCGGCAGAAGGTGAGGAGAAGATGCGTAGATACCAAAAGGAAAAGAATGGAAAATTATTGCAGGTTGTCTGCAATCAGTGTAAAAAGGAAATGAAAGTGGAAAACGGATATCTGAAGGAAGGCTGCTTTGGGGCAGATTATGTCTTTGGATATTTCAGTAGCAGGGACGGCATCAGGCATCGTTTCGACCTGTGTGAGGACTGCTACAACAAAATGATACAGCAGTTTGCGGTTCCCGTAGAGGAGATCCGGGAGCGGGAACTTTTGTGATCTTGGTAGGATGAGAAAAGAGGAAGAATCATGCTGGATGTGTGTCTGCTCGGAACAGGGGGGATGATGCCGCTGCCTTATCGGTGGCTGACGTCCCTGATGATGCGTTATAACGGAAAAAGTATATTGATCGACTGTGGTGAGGGAACCCAGATCGCTTTAAAGGAGAAGGGCTGGAGTCCTAAGCCCATAGACATTATATGCTTTACCCACTACCATGCGGACCACATCAGCGGCCTCCCGGGAATGCTGCTCACCATGGGCAACGCAGAACGCACGGAGCCGCTTTTGCTGATCGGGCCCAAGGGGCTGACCAAAGTGGTCAACTCTCTGAGGGTGATCGCACCGGAGCTTCCTTTTGAGATCAGGTGCATGGAGATCGAAGGGAACAGCCAGACATTTTCTTTTGAAGGTTTTCATATCCGGGCTTTTAAGGTGAACCATAATGTGCTATGCTATGGATATAGCATGGAAGTGGAAAGAGGCGGAAGATTTGACCGTGACAGGGCTGTGGCCCAGGAGATCCCCATGAAGCTCTGGAGCAGGCTCCAGAAGGGGGAAACCATCACGCAGGACGGCAGGGTATTTACTCCTGACATGGTTCTGGGAGCGGGAAGAAAAGGCCTGAAGGTTACTTATTGTACCGATACCCGCCCGGTGGACAGCATTGCGGAGAATGCTGCGGGTGCGGATCTTTTGATCCTGGAGGGCATGTACGGGGAGCCGGATAAGCTGGGCAAAGCCAAAGAATATAAACACATGACCATGTATGAGGCGGCAGCCGTGGCCCGGAATGCACAGGTGCCCAGACTTTGGCTGACGCATTACAGTCCCTCTTTGTTTCGACCGGAGGAATACATGGATCAGGTCCGAAAGATATTTCCGGAGGCTGTAGCAGCCAAAGACGGCAGAGCCATTGAACTCAAATTTGAAGAAGATTGAGGAAGTATGAAGAAATCCAGAAACTCGACAACAAAATTCACGATCATCATTATTTGTATGGTTGCCTTGGTAGTGGGGTATTATGCCTATCTGTCCAATCGCTCCATGGAACGCAGGAGCGAGGCTGACATGTCGGTGGTAGAAAGCGTGCTCAGCCGGGATCTGGTAAATGATTATCCGGCCACACCCAAGGAAGTGGTGAAATATTATAATGAAATCATGAAATGCTTCTATAATGAAGCGTGTACAGACCAGGAGATCGATGATCTGGGGCAGAAGGCAAGGGAACTGTATGATGCGGAGCTTCTTGAAGCAAATGAACTGGGCACTTATATGATGAATCTTCGGGCAGAGATCCAGAACTACAAGGACAAGGGGCGCCGGCTTACCAGCGCTTCCGTGGCGGCCAGCACCAGCGTGAAATTTTATGAGGTGGACGGCTATTCCTTTGCGAGGATACTCTGTGGCTATAATATCATGGAGGACAGAAAGAACTATGCTGTCAAGACAGTGTATCTTTTGCGCCGTGATGAAGACAGACGTTGGAAAATTTATGGCTGGGAGTCTGCAGACAAGGTAAATCTTGGGGAAGAATCCGGTCAGGAGCAGTGAGAGCGCAATGAGTGAAGAAAAGAAAGTACAAAATGATATACTGATATTGGGGATCGAAAGTTCCTGCGATGAGACGGCCGCTTCCGTGGTAAGAAACGGCAGGGAGGTCCTGTCCAACGTGATAGCTTCCCAGATCGAACTACATACCCTGTATGGAGGCGTGGTTCCGGAAATTGCTTCCCGTAAGCACATTGAAAAGATCAATCAAGTCATTGAAGAAGCACTTGACCGGGCGGGGGTGACTCTCAAGGATATCACTGCCATTGCCGTCACTTATGGGCCGGGACTTGTGGGTGCGCTTTTGGTAGGCGTGTCTGCGGCAAAAGCGATCAGCTTCGCCACCGGCATCCCTTTGGTGGGCGTCCATCATATCGAAGGGCATATCAGTGCCAATTTTATAGAAAACAAAGAGCTGGAGCCGCCTTTTGTGTGTCTGGTGGCATCAGGAGGGCATTCCCATCTGGTGGTGGTGAAGGATTACGGGGAATACGAAATCATAGGCCGTACCAGGGATGATGCTGCGGGGGAAGCCTTTGACAAGGTGGCCCGCGCCATCGGACTGGGATATCCGGGTGGTCCCAAGATCGATAAATTGTCAAAGGAAGGTGATCCCGAGGCTATCCGTTTTCCCAGAGCAAGAGTGGAGGAGAACCCGTATGATTTCAGCTTCAGCGGACTGAAATCCGCAGTCCTCAATTATCTGAACGGCTGCCGGATGAAGGGGGAGACCGTCGAACCAAAAGATGTGGCGGCATCCTTCCAGAAAGCGGTCATTGACGTACTGGTGGAGCATTCCCTGCATGGCGTGAAAGATTACGGATTGGACAAATTTGCCATCGCAGGGGGCGTGGCATCCAATTCTTCCCTGCGGGAGACCTTTCTGCGGGAATGTGAAAAGGAACATGTAAAGTTCTATTACCCATCCCCTGTGTTCTGTACGGACAATGCCGCAATGATCGCTGTGGCCGGATATTATGAATACTGTAAGGGCGTCCGGAGCGGATATGATCTGAATGCGGTTCCCAATCTTAAACTGGGGGAACGGTAAACGGTATGGAAAGATGGTGACTGATATGGTCAATAAATGTACTGCCATACTTTTGGCCGCGGGAGCGGGCAGACGTATGCAGAGTGGGGTGGCAAAACAATACATGATGCTGTTGGACAGGCCGGTGATCTATTACAGCCTGCAGGCATTGGAGCGGTCCCCTCTGATCGATGATATCATCCTGGTGGTAGGGAAGGGTGAGATTTCTTATATGAAGGAACAGATCCTGGACAGATACGGATTTACCAAGGTCTCCACGGTTACGGAGGGCGGTGCCGAGCGCTTCCTCTCTGTGCAGAATGCCTTGAAAGTCCTGGCTGACAGGGAGGGGTATGTGCTGATCCATGACGGCGCAAGGCCCTTTGTGACAGAAACGATCATCGCAGATACCATCCGGGCGGCGGTGCGATACGGCGCCTGCTGTGCAGCCATGCCGGTAAAGGATACCATCAAGGTGGCTGACGAGAACGGGTTTGCGGTGCAGACTCCGGACCGAAGTACTTTGTATGCGGTGCAGACTCCCCAGACGTTTGCGGCGGACATTATCCTGGAAGCCCATAGGAAGCTGAATGAGAAACGTAAGGAACCCGGAGGAAAGGATATCCCGGTGACAGACGATGCCATGGTGGTGGAGACCATGCTTGGCAGGCCGGTGAAGCTGGTGGAGGCCTCCTATGAAAATATCAAGATCACAACCCCGGAGGACATGACGGTGGCAGAGGGGATATTGGTAAAAAGGATGCAGAATGACGAAAAAAAGCAATGATATTTTGTCATATTTTTATATTGGACAGAGAAAAAAAGAGGCCGGAAGTCCTCTTTTTTGATTTTTGATTTAGGCAGAATTACGAATAATAACTCCTGTTTTTGGCAAAAAAGGGTCATATTGACGAAAGAATTAAGGAATTTTTAGAGGAAATTTTAAAAAAATTTTAAGGATTAAAAGGCCCAAAAACCCAGTAAAATAGGGCATTCCAGGGAAAATTGGGAACGGGGCCGGACCTTTGACCAAAATATAACGCTTGCAAAAACGGAGCATAAATGGTAAAGTAGTCTATAGACAAGGGGTAACCCTGTCGTAACTTACAAATCATTTTTTTTAGGAGGAAAGTTATGAAGAAGAAATTGTTATCCATTCTTCTTGCTACAGCAATGGTTGCTACCATGGCTGGATGTGGAGATAAGACTCCCGCAGATTCCAGCTCTGCAAGCAGCTCTGTAGCAGACACACAGGCTACGGCTCCCGCTGAGCCCTACAACCTTGAGACCCTTACTATGGTAGTAAACGGTACTCTGACCGCTAGCGTTGAAAACCGCCAGGATGCTTTTGAAGAGCAGTGGGAAGCAGCAGTTAGCGAAAAGATCGGCCACAAGATCGACCTGGTTATCCAGCAGCAGGACCATTCCGGTTATGTTGATGCAGTAGGTCGTATCTTCGCAGGCGGAGATCTCCCTGATGTAATCCTGATGAGTGCTGATATGTACGCACAGTACGCTCCTACCGGTATCCTTTGGGATATGACCGAGGCTTATGAGAACGCTGAGTTCCAGTCCAGAATCGAGTTAAAGAGCGTTAACGAAGCTATGAAGATCGATGGAAAGCTTTATGGTTTCGCACCTGCAACCGGTAATGGTTGTGTTACCTGGGTTAAGAAGTCTTGGATGGACGCTGTAGGCGTTAAGGCTGAAGACATCACCAACTGGGATGCATACTATGATATGCTGACCAAGTTCACCACCGAAGATCCCGATGGAAACGGCAAGAACGATACCTACGGTGTTGCTGCTGCTGGTTTCGTAGGCTTCGAGGCTCCTTACATCAACTATCTGCCTGAGTTCTGGCAGGATGCATACCCTGCATTCGTTCAGGATGACAACGGCGTTTGGTATGATGGATTCAACACTGACGCTACCAAGCAGGCTCTGCTGAGACTTCAGAAGGCTTACAACGATGGCGTTATCGATCCTGAGTCCCTGACCATGGGTACCAAGGATGTTCGTACCAAGTATTGGTCTGCAGATCAGGCTGGTTCCTTCGGCGCATTTACATACTGGGCTGGTAAGTGGGAGCAGACTGTATATGATAACTTCGAGACCAACGGCGTTAACACCGAGCTGGTAACTCTTGCACCTCTTGCAGAAGTTGGCGCTTACCTGAACCGTGAAGCTCCTGTATGGTGTATCATTGATGACGGCGACGGCGACAATTCCCGTGAGCAGGCTGTATTCGATGCATTCATCGAGACCATGCTTGACGGTGATACCGTTCAGATGCTCTGGACCTATGGTGCAGAAGGCGTTCACTGGTCTACCGCTGCTGAGACTGTAACCCTGAAGGGTAAGGATGGCAAGGAAGACACCGTTAAGGAGTACACTGAGGGACAGTTCCATCTGCTTCCTTCTCCTAACGATCCTACCACTGCTTGGAAGAGCAATGCTATCGATCCTTCCTTAGTAATCGCTCCTCTGACCAATGGTATCAGCTCTGTAACCGATATCGCTGCAAAGGGCAACATCTTCTTCTCTGAGCACTCCGTACAGGCTCCTAAGTCTGCATCTTCTGAGACTCTGACCAACGAAGGTGGTACTCTGAATGACCTTAAGACCGAGGTTATTACCGAAGTTGTAACCAAGAATGGTGATGTTGACCAGTGGATGTCTTACTATGATGAGCAGTCCAAGTCTCTGGTTGAGACCATCCTGGCTGAGCTGAATCAGTAATCAGAACTTATAGCTTCAAAAATTAAGTTCATAATATGCTGTCCTGTCGCTTCGGCGGCAGGACAGTTATTTATCAAAAGACTTATTTGACTTAACTAGAATTTTAGACGGAGTAGAGGAAAGGGAGAGTCACAGCATGAGCAAGAAAAAAGCAGCAGGCACTGCAAAAGTGCACAAGAAGCCCTTGGGTATCCGTATTTGGAATAACCGTGGTTTCTACGTCATGTTATTACCGGTATTAGTTTTCTTGATTATTATGCATTATTGGCCGATGCTGGGTATTCGTTATGCTTTCTATGATTACAAGCCGGTCGGAGAGCCCGTCTTCGTAGGAATGAAGCATTTCAACAAATTATTCTCGGCACCGCCGTTCTGGACTGCGTTCTGGAACACCTTGGAATTGAGTATCATTAAGTTGGTTATTACTACCGTAGCATCTGTAGTGGTATCAATTCTCTTAAATGAAATGGGAAATTTACTTGCAAAGAAAATTTTGCAGACTGTAATATATTTGCCTCACTTCATGTCCTGGGTAGTTACCGCTTCTATCTTCAGCTTGTTCCTGTCACCTTCCGCAACCGGCATGGTAAACGGTATGTTGAGAGACTGGGGTATTCTGACAGATGACATGAAGAATATCTATTTCCTGGGTGACAGCCACTGGTGGAGACCTGTGTATTATGTTATCAATATCTGGAAAGAGACCGGTTGGGGAACCATCGTATCCCTGGCTACCCTGTCAGGTATCAACCCTGAGCTTTACGAAGCGGCAGACATTGATGGTGCTACCCGTTTCCAGAAGATGCGTTATGTAACATTACCCGCACTTGCGAACACCATTATCACCGTATTGATTCTGAACCTTGCAAAGGTAATGAACCTGTTTGAATCAGTATTCGTTCTTTACAACGATGCTGTTCGTGATGTATCTGACGTTGTGGCAACATACATCTATCGTCAGACATTTATGGTGGCACTGCCTAACTATGGATATTCCACCGCGGTTGGTCTGTTCAGATCTTTGGTAGGTTGCATACTTGTTTTAGTCTGCAACTGGCTGAGTAAAAAAGTCCGTGGACGCGGAATCGTATAGGAGGAATCGAAATGGGCAGAAAAAGAAAGAAAATCAAGATATTTCCGATTGTCAACTATGCATTATTTATTTTGATAGCTCTTATGATCATGGTTCCTATTTGGAAGGTTATCGTCGACTCTTTGGATGCAGTCGGTGTGTACCAGTTCAGATTCTGGCCGAATAAGCCTACCTTAAAGGGTTACGAAGTTATCTTAACCACCAAGGCTTTGTTCAGACCGTTTGTGAACTCCATTATTTCTACTGTACTTGGTACTCTGCTTGGTCTGATACTTTCCACTCTGGGTGGATATGTACTGATCCAGTTCGATATGCCTGGCCGTAACTTCTTCTCATACATGATCCTGTTCACCATGATCTTCTCCGGTGGTATGATCCCTGAGTATTTGGTTATGAAGCAGTTAGGTCTGGTTAACAATCTGATGGTAGTTGTATTGAAGCATGGTATGAATGTTTACAACCTGGTACTGATGAGAAACTTCTTTGAAGGTATCCCTCAGGGCTTGTTTGAAGCAGCTCGTATCGATGGATGTTCCCCTATGGGAATCTTCTTCAAGATCGTGCTTCCTCTTTCCAAAGCAGCACTTGCTTCCATCGGTCTGATGTTCGCAGTAGGCGCTTGGAACGATTACACCACCGTTAAGATTTACATCACAGATCCCGATCAGACAAACTTCCAGTATAAGCTGCGAAATCTGATCATGGATGGTGATACACCGAATACGCAATATGCAATAGCACAGAATACGCTGTTCAATGCAGCCGTTATGTCAGCTATCATTCCTTTCATGATCGTATATCCGTTCCTTCAGAAATACTTCGTTAAGGGCGTTAATATCGGTGCAGTAAAAGAGTAATCGGATTTATAGAGCAGGGAGAACGCAATGTTTTCCCTGCTTTTTTATGCGAAGGGAGAATAACAATGAATACGATATATTGGGCAGGAGATTCCACGGTACAGACAAATGATTATACCACATATCCTCAAACCGGTATCGGACAGGTATTTCCATTGTTCATCAAGTCTGATTATCATGTAGAGAACCATGCTAAAAATGGCAGGAGCACCAAGAGCTTTATGGATGAAGGACGTCTGGAGGCCATAGAGGAGCGTATTGGCGAAGGAGACTTTCTCTTCATTCAGTTTGGACATAATGATGAGAAGGAACAGGACCCGGCCAGATACACGGAGCCTTTTTCCTCTTTTATAGAGAATTTGGAAGTCTTTATCAAGACAGCAAAAGATCATGGGGCATTTCCTGTGCTGATCACTCCTCTGGAGCGCAGATGCTTTGGGGAAGATGGCGTTTTGGACAAGGGTGCACATGGCGATTATGTGCTTGCCATGAAGCAGACAGCAGAAAAGAACAATGTTCCCCTGGTGGATCTTTATACGAAGAGCAGGAAGGCACTGGAAGAATTGGGAGAAGAGGCCAGCCGCAGATGGTATATGAATTTCCCGGCGGGAGAATATAGTAAGCATCCGGAGGAATCCTTGGATAATACCCATCTTCGCTATGATGGCGCTGTGAATTTTGCCAGTATGATAGCAGAAGGATTGAAGGAACTGGGTGGAATTTACAAAGAGATCCTTTTGGATGAAATAAGATGAAAAATTGTGTAAAAAGTTGTTGACAGTAAGCGGCCTTTTTGTTAGAATAATTCTTGCCGCTGATGAGTGGCAGCTTTGAATTGCACTTGGAGAGATATCGAAGCGGTCATAACGAGGCGGTCTTGAAAACCGTTTGTCCGAAAGGGCGCGTGGGTTCGAATCCCACTCTCTCCGTTCGAACCGGATCATTTTATAACAGTAGTGGATCAACTTATTTGGAGAAGTACCCAAGAGGTTGAAGGGACACCCCTGGAAAGGGTGCAGGTCGTTAATAGCGGCGCGAGGGTTCAAATCCCTCCTTCTCCGTTCGGTGGTTATCAGCCACCGGAAATATGGCAACATATTATTTTGTACCTTGACAAATAAACAGTAATGCAACCCTGAAAATTCCTAAAAATGTGAAGAGAATTCACGGTAAAGAATTTCAGAGAACAAATGATTTGAAAGAATCATATAGCAGCTTGAAAAAGCAGCTACCCAAAAACAGTAAAAACCAAACAAAGTTTGGTTGCCAGATTATT
>JAGATV010000001.1 GCA_017621075.1 Lachnospiraceae bacterium | reverse complement strand
GTTGTTACCATCAAGCGTGTTACCAAGGTTGTAAAGGGTGGCAGCAACATGCGCTTCACTGCTCTTGTAGTTGTAGGTGACGGCAATGGTCACGTGGGCGCAGGTTTAGGTAAGGCAAAGGAAATTCCCGAAGCAATCCGCAAGGGAAAAGAAGATGCTATGAAGCATATCGTAGAGATCGCACTTGACGAGAACAATTCCATCACACATGATTTTATCGGCAAGTACGGCTCCGCAAGCGTTCTGCTGAAGAAGGCTCCCGAAGGTACCGGTATCATCGCAGGTGGTCCTGCCCGTGTGGTATGTGAACTTGCAGGTATCAAGAATATCCGTACCAAGTCCTTGGGCTCCAACAATAAGCAGAATGTTGTCCTTGCAACCATCACCGGTTTAAGCCAGCTGAAGGCTCCCGAAGAAGTAGCAAAGAGCCGTGGCAAGTCTGTTGAAGAGATCTTAGCTTAAGCACCGGGTGTATAGGAAAGGAGAACAACAATGGCAGATAAGAAGTTAAAGATAACTTTAGTAAAGTCCCTGATCGGTTCCGTTCCCAAGAACAGGATCACCGCAGAGTCCATGGGACTTCGCAAGATTGGTCAGTCTGTGGTACTGCCTGACAATGATTCCACAAAAGGTCAGATCCAGAAGATCAGTCATTTGATCAAAGTTGAAGAAGTATAAAAGACAAGGAGGTGTTAAGAATGGAATTATCCAATTTAAGACCCGCTGAAGGTTCCAAGCATAGCGATAATTTTAGAAGAGGCCGTGGTCACGGTTCAGGAAACGGCAAGACCGCAGGTAAGGGACACAAAGGTCAGAAGGCTCGTTCCGGAGCACCCAGACCTGGTTTCGAAGGTGGTCAGATGCCTTTATACAGACGTATTCCCAAGAGAGGTTTCACCAACAGAAACACAAAGGAAATCGTTGCTATCAATGTAAGTGCTCTTGAGGTTTTTGAGAACGGTGCTACTGTTGATGTAAACGCATTGATCGAAGCTGGTATCGTAAAGAACCCCAGAGATGGAGTAAAGATACTCGGAAACGGAGAACTTACCAAAAAGCTTGATGTTAAGGTAGACGCATTCAGCGCATCTGCAAAAGAAAAAATCGAGGCTCTTGGTGGAACTGTTGAGGTGATGTAATGCTTGCAACACTCAAAAACGCATTCAAAATTAAAGAGATAAGACAGAAGCTTCTGTTTACACTGGCAATGTTGGTTGTGATCCGTATCGGATCACAGCTGCCTGTGCCCGGTGTAGACACAGAATATTTTGCTCAGTGGTTTGCTGCTCAGACCGGCGGTGCGTTTAGTTTCTTCGATGCCATTACCGGTGGTTCCTTCCTGAACATGTCCATCCTGGCATTGAATATCAATCCTTACATCACATCATCCATCATCATGCAGCTTCTCACCATTGCGATTCCCAAGCTGGAAGAGATGCAGCGTGACGGTGAAGACGGCAGAAAAAAGATCGCATCCATCACAAGATATGTGACCATCGCCCTGGCTCTGATCCAGGCTACTGCAATGGCAGTGGGCTTCGGAAGACAGGGATACTTAATTGAGTACAATGCACTCAATATCATTACTGCGATCGTAGCGCTTACTGCAGGTAGTGCTTTTCTGATGTGGGTTGGTGAGCAGATTACCGAGCATGGTGTGGGAAATGGTATTTCCATCGTGCTGGTCATCAATATCATTTCCAGACTGCCGGGAGATCTGAGCAATTTGTTCGGACAGTTTGTATTTGGCAAGGCACCTGCGACAGCAATCCTTGCTGCCGTGATCATCTTTGCGATCATCATTGCAATGGTGATTCTGGTCATCGTCCTGAATGACGGTACCAGAAGGATTCCCGTACAGTATGCAAAGAAAATGCAGGGCAGAAAGATCGTGGGCGGTCAGACTTCCAATATTCCTTTGAGAGTCAATACCTCCGGCGTCATTCCTGTCATCTTTGCACAGTCCATCATGCAGTTCCCCGTGATTATCTGTTCCTTTATCAGATACAGCGGAACCGGTGTTTGGGCGGAGATCCTGAAGGGTCTTAACTCCAATTATTGGTGCAATCCCAGTCAGCCCATCTATTCCATCGGACTGTTGGTATATATTGTATTGATCGTATTCTTTGCATACTTCTATACATCCATTACCTTCAATCCGTTAATGATCGCTGACAACATGAAGAAGCAGGGCGGCTTTATCCCCGGCATCAGACCCGGAAAGCCTACCAGTGATTACTTGAACAAGGTGCTGAATTATATTGTGTTTATCGGCGCAGTGGGCTTGACTATCGTCGCAGTGATCCCTTACTTCTTTAGTGGTATCTTTGGTGCCAACGTATCTTTTGGCGGCACCAGCCTTATCATTATCGTAAGTGTCATCCTTGAGACCATCAAGCAGATCGAGTCCCAGATGCTTGTTCGTAATTACAAAGGTTTCTTAGACAACTAATTACAGACAGTGGGCGCATCCGGATGTATGAAATGATCCGGGTGCGCTTTTTTGTGTATCTTGTTATTGCAATCTCTTGCGAAAAAGGCTAAAATATAGATATTGAGCCCTGACAAGGGCATGGTTACGGAGAAAGGTAAGGTATAGACATGAAGATTATTATGTTAGGTGCACCCGGTGCAGGTAAAGGTACTCAGGCAAAGATGATCGCTGATAAATATCAGATTCCCCATGTGTCCACGGGAGATATCTTCCGCGCAAACATCAAGAACGGAACAGAACTGGGAATGGAAGCCAAGAAATACATGGACCAGGGGCTTTTGGTTCCCGATGAGCTGACCGTGAAGATCCTTTTAGACAGGGTGGCACAGCCTGACTGTGCAAACGGTTATGTGCTGGATGGCTTTCCAAGGACCATTCCCCAGGCAGAAGTGCTGGATAAGGCGCTGACGGAACTGAATGATGCCATTGATTACGCCGTCAACGTAGATGTGCCCGACGAGAACATTGTAAAGAGAATGTCCGGAAGACGTGCATGTCTGTCCTGTGGTGCTACCTATCATATTGAACATGTACCCCCCAAGAAGGAGGGGATCTGTGATAAATGCGGTCAGCCTTTGGTACTCCGCGATGATGATAAGCCGGAGACCGTTCTGAACCGTCTGAAAGTATACCATGAGCAGACCCAGCCTCTGATTGATTTTTATACAGCCAAGGGTGTCTTGAAAACGGTGGACGGCACCGTGGATATGAAGGATGTCTTTGAGGCGATCGTTGCGATCCTGGGTTAAAGACGGATATCCGGTATGGGAAAGGAAGTAAGAAGTTAAAATGGCAGTAACAATCAAATCGGAACGCGAGATAGAGCTGATGCGGGAATCCTGCAGGCTGCTGGCAATCGTACATAAGGAGCTGGAGGAGAGCATTCGCCCCGGGATGTCCACAAAGGAGATCGATATTTTAGGCGACACACTGATCCACAAGCTGGGATGCATCCCCAATTTCAAAAATTATAACGGTTATCCTGCCAGTATCTGTGTGTCGGTAAATGATGAGGTGGTCCATGGAATCCCCAATAAGCATCGGATCTTGCAGGAGGGCGATATCGTAAGTCTGGATGCTGGCCTGATCTACAAGGGATACCATTCTGATGCGGCCAGGACCCACGGGGTAGGACAGATCAGCCCTGAGGCGCAGAAACTGATCGATGTCACCAAGCAGAGCTTTTTTGCCGGTATCAAAATGGCAAAAGCAGGCAATCATCTGTATGATATCTCCAACGCCATTGATGCTTATGTGAAACCCTACGGATACGGGATCGTACGGGATCTGGTAGGCCACGGTATCGGCACCAGTCTTCATGAGGACCCGCAGATTCCTAATTTTGCCCAGCGCAGACGGGGCTTAAAGCTTCAGGCCGGCATGACCCTTGCCATCGAGCCCATGATCAATATGGGAAGGGCTGATGTGGAATGGCTGGACGATGACTGGACGGTAGTGACTGAGGATGGCTCCTGGTCCGCACATTATGAAAACACGGTGCTGATCACGGACGGTGAGCCGGAAATCCTGACACTCTATTAGAGAGGTAGTTTATGATAGGAAGTTTTGCAACCTCTAAGGCGGGACATGACAAAGGCGCATGCTATGTCATTCTGAAAGAAGACGGCGCATTTGTCTATCTGTGTGACGGGCGATGTAAGCCGGTAAGGGCCCCCAAGAAAAAGAGCAGGAAACATATACAGCTTATAAACCGTACCGTATCCCTGCAGATTGCAGAAAAACTGGCAGAAGGCCTGCCTGTGACGGATGAAGAAGTAAAATATGAAATCAAGCAATATAAGAAGCAAGTATGATAATGGAGGAAATGTATGTCAAAGAGCGATGTGATCGAAATCGAAGGAACTGTTGTGGAGAAGCTGCCCAATACCATGTTCCGTGTGGAACTGGAAAATGGACACAGGGTATTGGCAACCATCAGCGGTAAACTGCGTCAGAACTTTATCCGTATCCTTCCGGGCGATAAGGTGACTCTGGAACTGTCACCCTACGACCTGAGTAAGGGACGTATTATCTGGAGAGATAAGTAAGCTATGAAGGCGAACATCTTTGGCCTGATCAAAAGAATGTCGCTTTTGCTGCTTGGAAGCGCTCTCCTTGGCACATTGCTTTTGGTGTTGGTATTCTGCCTGCCGGTGGAACCGATGCGGAAGCATGTGTTCGCTTCGCTGGATCAGATCCTCATCCGGGAGGATCAGGTGGGCGAGGACGCTTTTTCCGGGTATCTGTGGGAAGAGCGGGAGACTTATACCGATGCCATCATGGTACAGAATGCCATAGAGAAGGTGGCAGGCAAAAATGTCTATGAGCATGCTATGTGGGCTTACCATTATGACCTGGAAGAAGATGTATGGACCCCGGAGCAGTCTCTGAAGGCCCTTGGTGAGGAATGGAATACGGACAATATGTATCTGCATGAGTATTCCCGTTACTGGCATGGGTATCTGGTCTATTTAAAGCCTTTGCTGGCGGTCTTTACCTGGCATCAGGTGGTGGTGATCGGCATAGTGCTCCAGGTGGTTATGATGGCGGCGGTGATCTTTTTATCCCTTCGCCGTAAAAAGCCGGGGATCGGCATTGCCATGCTGGTGGGTTTCTTTTTCATGAAGCCTGTGTTGGTGTTGATCTCGCTGACCATGTCGGTATGCTGGGTCATTACGCTGGCGGCCATGCTTGCTATGCTTTTGTGGCATGAAAAGCTGGAACTGAAAAAGCATTATCCGGAACTGTTTTTGATGGTGGGCATCCTGGTGGGATATTTCGACTTCCTTACTTATCCGGTGGTCACATTGGGATTTCCCCTTTGCACTTACTTCTTATTAAAAGAAAAAGAAACTCTGAAGCAGAGTATCGGGAAAGTGGTTGGCTACAGTATCTGCTGGGGGATCGGTTATGCGGGAATGTGGGCAATGAAATGGATCATTGCAGATCTGACCCTGCATACCGGTACTATTAAAGATGCTGCATGGTCCATTATCGGGAGGACCGAAGCCATCGGCGGAAGGCCTCGTGTGAATGGCGGCTGGTATGTCATTTCCCTTAACCTGCAGGAATATAAGTGGAACTTGTATCTGATCCTTGCCATCGTGATCGCAGCGCTGGCCCTTGGGGTACTTTTGACGGCATTTTGCAAGGTGCCTGTAAAGCAGGTGCTTTCGGAGGTGGCTTCTTACTTTACCATCTTCTGCATCCCTTTTGCATGGATCATTGTGGTACAACATCACTCCGCACTGCATGCGCGATTCACCTTCCGAATCATCAGCGTGGCTATCTTGGCTGTCCTCTGTATGGGGATTTCCCTGGCGGAAGAGATCCAAAAGCAGCGAAGGCAGGAAAAAAGCGTGAAAAAGTCCTAAAAAACAGAAAAAAGTGTGTTTTAGCCCCTTGCAATTTGCAAGGGGCTATGTTACAATATAAAACGGTCTTTTTTGAAAGGAGGGTTTAAAGATGAAGGTTAGATCATCAGTAAAACCGATTTGCGAGAAATGCAAGATCATCAAGAGAAAAGGACGCATCAGAGTAATCTGCGAGAATCCGAAACACAAGCAGAGACAGGGATAATCACCACTTAAGCAGTACTGTCACAGTGACGGCTTAGGGAAGTGAGTTCTTGTCCGGTTTTATGTGCGGCTGAACCGGTGCGCCCGGCAATCGAAAGGCGGCGTACCGATTATCATAGAATGGATAGAGCTTACGGGAGATTACTTGTTGATACCAGGATGATACCAGTATCGCCTGGAAAGATCGGATTGTATGTGTCCGGTTGGGTGAAAGCCCCAATCAATTAGTAACGAAAGTGCGTACCAATAACAGACCAGACAGTGTACGCAGACGCATTCTCCGGCAGACGGGGAGCGCAAAGAAAATGGAGGAAAACGTAAATGGCTCGTATCGAAGGTGTTGACTTACCTAGAGAAAAACGTATCGAAATCGGCTTGACCTATATTTATGGTATCGGCAGACCGACTTCCAACAAGATTCTGGCAGAGGCAGGTGTAAACCCTGACACCAGAGTGAGAGATATCACCGATGAGGAAGTAAAGAAGATTACCGAAGCTATCGAGAAGCTTGGCGTCATGGTAGAAGGTGACCTCAGAAGAGAAATCGCTCTGAATATCAAGAGACTTCAGGAGATCGGATGCTATCGCGGTATCCGTCATCGTAAGGGACTTCCTGTTCGTGGTCAGAAGACAAAGACCAATGCAAGAACACGCAAGGGTCCCAAGCGTACGGTTGCTAACAAGAAGAAATAATGTAACTGATAACAAAAATGAGAAAGTAGGTTAGTTTAAAATGGCTAAAAATGTTGCAAAGAAAGTAACAAAGAAGCGCGTTAAGAAAAACGTTGAACGCGGACAGGCACATATCCAGGCATCTTTCAATAACACGATCGTTACTTTGACCGATACCGAGGG
>JAGATV010000037.1 GCA_017621075.1 Lachnospiraceae bacterium | reverse complement strand
GACTCTTCCCTGCGAAGCGCCTTGCTTCGCAAGCCGACATTCGCTCTCCATGGCTCTTCCCTGCGAAGCGCCTTGCTTCGCAAGCCGACATTCGCTCCGGGCTGCGCCCTGCGCTCATGCCTTGTGCTCGCCAAGTGCCTAGCCGGGCATGCAAGCATGCCCGCCAGGCGTTTGGCTCGCTACCTTCGCAGGTTGTTGGCCTGCTGGAGCATCTCGTCTGATGCTGTGATTGCTTTGGAATTCAATTCGTAAGCGCGTTGCGCCACGATCATATTGACCATTTCATCCACGACCTGTACATTGGAACCCTCCAGATATCCCTGGATAACGCTGCTCTTCTCCAGAGCGTTGTTGGTAGCCTCGTTCAGTGCAGGACCGCTGGCCGCTGTCTGCTGATAACGGCTGTCACTCAGTTTTTCCAGACCGTTGGGATTGTTAAACTGGAATACACCGATGGTGATCCCAATCGGCTGTGGATTATTTTTTTCATCCGGATAGCACAGGCTTCCGTCCTTAGACACGGTGATATTACTCACCACATACTTCTGATCCAACACGATAGGTTTTCCTGTGCTGTCCAGCACGGGAAGTCCCTCGGAGGTGGCCAACATATTGCCGTTGGTGGCAAGCGTAAATTTAAAATTGCCGTTCCTGGTATAATAGGTATTGCCATCTTCGCCTCTTACAGCAAAGAAACCTTTTCCGTCAATGGCAAACGCCGTGTCGCTGTCGGATGCCAGCAGATTTCCTTCCTTAAACACAGAGGAAATCGAAGCATTCCGTACGCCAAGCCCTACCTGCGCACTGCTGGGTTTGGCCTCACCGTTTGCCGAAGTAGTCTTTGTCTGAATGGTCTGATATAACAGACTCTTGAACTCATTTACCTGTGTCTTATAACCCGTAGTGTTCACATTTGCCAGATTGTTGGCAATGGTATCCACATTGGTCTGCTGTGCGATCATTCCGGTAGCTGCCGTCCATAAACTCCGTACCATACCGTATCCTCCTGCCTGTTCTCAGCACCCTATCCTGTCAATGTGATCAAAACCTTTAGCTGAGCCGTCCCAACTGGTTCACTGCCACATCCATGGTATCATCATAGGTCTGCACGATTTTCTGATTGCTCTCATAAGCCCGGGTAATGGCGATCATGTTCACCATCTCCTGTACGCTCTGCACATTGGCCATTTCCAGATAACCGGAATTCACCTCCGCATCCGCTGCGACGGTCTTGGCTCCCTCCACAGGCTCAAAGTAGGTCTCCCCATATCGTTCCAGATAATCATAGTCCTCAAAGTCAGTCACCTGGATCTTTGCCACAGCACGTCCGTCCTGACTGATGGTCCCGTCCGTACTGATGGCCGAATCCTTCAAAGTATCCAGCTTGATCCTTCGGTTCTGGGTATCCAGTACATAATCACCCTCCTGGGTCACCAGATATCCTTCCTTATTCAAAGTGAACTGGCCGGCACGAGTATACTTAGTGCTGGTCTCTCCAGCCTTATTGGTAAACTCGATAGCGAAGAAACCATTTCCCGACAAAGCCAGATCATAAGTGTTTCCTGTAATGCGGAAAGACCCCTGCGTATAATCGGTATAATTTTCCCCGATCTTAACTCCGGGATTGTTGATGCCGGTACGCTGTACCGTTCTGAGTCCCACCGACTCATCCTTCAGTTTCACGGTCAGGATATCATCAAAGGATTGGCTGGTACTCCCTTCCTTTTTAAATCCTACTGTGGTGACATTTGCCAGGCTGTTCGCCATGACATCCATTCTGTTCTGTTCATTCACCAGGCCTGTGTATGCGGTATATAAACCTTTAAACATTTGCCACCTCCCGTAATCTACCGATCTCCTGTGATGGGCCCCCAAAAAAATCGGAGTTTACTCTCTGTAACCCGCAATGAACTCCACATACTTGCCGGTGCCGATAGCAACGGCAGTCATGGGATCTTCTGCGGTCATGGTATTGATTCCCGTCTTGGCAGAGATCAGTTCCTCCAGTCCTCGCAGAAGGCTTCCTCCACCGGTCAGAACGATACCTCTGTCTGCAATGTCCGCAGCCAATTCCGGAGGAGTCTTCTCCAACACGCTGTGGATGGTCTCCACGATCTGAGCTGTCGTCTCCCGCAACGCCTCCTCGGTCTCCTCGGAGGATACGGTAACTGTCTTGGGCAGTCCCGTCACCAGGTTGCGTCCCCTGACATCCATGTAATCCACTTCTGATCTCTTATAAGCGCTTCCGATCTTGATCTTCAGATCTTCTGCTGTTCTTTCACCAATGAGAAGATTATGTTTTTTACGCATGTAACGGACGATCGCTTCGTCAAAATCATCTCCTGCGATCTTGATAGAAGCGCTGACTACCGTGCCGCCCAGGGAGATCACTGCTATGTCGGAAGTACCGCCGCCGATATCTACGATCATATTGCCGCAGGGTTTGGAAATATCAATGCCTGCACCGATGGCTGCCGCAATAGGTTCCTCGATGATGGATACCTCTCTTGCTCCTGCCTGATAAGTAGCATCCTCTACTGCCTTCTTCTCCACTTCCGTAACTCCGCTGGGTACGCACACCGCAATGCGGGGTTTGCGGAAAGTCCTCTTGCCCAGAGCCTTCTGGATGAAATACTTCATCATTTTCTCCGTGACACGATAGTCAGAGATAACACCCTGGCGAAGGGGTCTGACTGCCACGATATTGCCGGGAGTCCTTCCCAGCATCAGGCGGGCATCTTCACCGATCGCCTTGATCTTATTGGTATCTCTATCAAAAGCAACAACAGAGGGCTCTTTCAGCACAACACCCTTTCCTCTGATGTAAACAAGTATACTGGCTGTTCCTAAATCGATTCCGATATCTGTACACTGCATAAATTTTATACCCCTTTCTGATGGTATCTATCCTATTATAATCATAGCCTACGTCTTTGCCGTTTAGTCATACATAGTACATTATAACTGATATTTAGCCGTTTTCATAGAGGGTTTATAAAATTTTTAAAAATAAAATGGGACACAGGAAATAGAACGGTTCCTTCCGTCCCGGTCTCTGCGTCCATGCTCTTAATTCTTATCTTATACTTCGGCTGCGTCCTGCCAAAACTTTAGAGGCAACATCGTTTTTCATTGACAATATTTTACGTCTCTTGTAATATTTATACTATGTTTTCTACCAATTAAACTATATGAGGAGGTAAAAAAATTGAAATTCCGTTCTTTCAGGAAATCCCTCGTTCTGGGACTTCTGCTTTCCGGCATCCTGCTGACCGGCTGTTCTGCATCACAGGTTACACATCAAATCCTGCAAAATGGCCTGAACAGGGAGCAGGCTTCCGATTCCACCGAAGCATCGGGAGAAAAACTGACCATGGCAGAAATCGAGGACCTGGCTGCAAACTGCATCTTTAACGTAGAATGGTATACCGAGGATGATGTCTTTACTTCAGGCACCTCTTTTTTGATGGACTCCAAGGTCCATGGAGAAAAGCTTCTGGTCTCTGCATTTCACTATCTGGTACCGGAAGATGACAGTCATTTTCCCGGCAGCGATCTGCCTAAGTACATCACCGGCGGTGTCGTATATAATGCCTGCACCTTTGAAGAGACCGGAGCAACCTTAAAAAACTGCCTGATCATTGAAGATGCCGCTCCCGTTCCCGATATTGACAAGGACGTTTCCGCATTTACCATCCAGGGGAATGACGATCTTAAGACCCTGCCCCTGTCAACCCACAAGGTCAAGGCAGGTGATACGGTTTATCTGTTGGCCAATCTTTGGGACACCGATGATGTCCATGAGAATTGTGTTTATGAAGCAACTGTCATTTCAGATAAGGGCGGTATCCTTGCTTACACTTTGGATGAAAAATACGGAACCAATGGTGCAAGCGGTGCTCCCGTGATCAACGAGTATGGCGAGGTAATCGCTATCCATATAGGCAGTAACGGAAGTACCCGCATGGCCCACAGCGCATCCAGTTTTCTGGAGCAGATCAACAACGGTAAGGTTTCCGATATCACCTGCTCTGCGGATCTGGTTTCCTCCGGCAGCATTTCTTCCGCAAGTACAGACGACATTCCCATTTATGAATTTGCGGTCGATGAAACGATTGAAACCACTTTCTTTTATCTGAAGATCGATTCCGTGCTTTTTACTCCTGTCCTGGAGGGGGAAGCTGCTCCCAACGGGTATCAGTTCGCCATCATTGATGTGACTATGGATTCTGTCTCAAAGGACCCTGTTGATATGTATGCTTCAGATTTTGCCGTATACTGGGGCAATGAATATGCCGAACCTTTGGAAAGCGGCATCACTTCCGGTCAGTTGCCTGATGAGTACGTTATCTCAGACAGCACTTCCGGTCAGTTGATCTTCCTGATCCCTGACGATGCCGAATTGATCGTGTTCAGCTATTTGGACTATTACTATTACGGTAACTCCAATGAGATCAACTATAATGGATTTTATGATATCTATATCCCTGTGGAGGACTGGAGTCGGAAAGCTCTATAGCTTTCCGACTTTTACTTCTCCAGCATCTTCTTGATATACTGTCCCGTATAAGACTTCTTATTGCCGGCCACCTCCTCGGGAGTTCCCTTGGCAATGACCGTACCACCCTTATCGCCGCCCTCCGGTCCAATGTCAATGATATAGTCTGCTGTCTTGATGACATCCAGATTGTGTTCGATGACAATGACTGTATTGCCGCCATCAGCCAGCCGGTGCAGGATCTCCACAAGCTTGTGCACATCCGCAAAATGCAGTCCTGTAGTGGGCTCGTCCAAAATATAAATAGTCTTGCCGGTACTGCGGCGACTCAGCTCTGCAGCCAGTTTGATACGCTGGGCTTCCCCGCCGGACAGCGTGGTGGAAGGCTGCCCCAGTTTCAGATAAGAAAGTCCCACATCATAAAGAGTCTCTATCTTGTTACGGATGGAAGGGACATTCTCAAAGAATTTCACAGCCTCCTCCACCGTCATATCCAGCACGTCAAAAATACTCTTACCTTTATATTTTACATCCAGGGTCTCACGGTTATATCGTTTGCCGCCACAGACCTCACAAGGCACATACACATCCGGCAGAAAATGCATCTCGATCTTGACGATGCCGTCACCGCTGCAGGCTTCACATCGCCCCCCCTTCACATTGAAGCTGAAACGCCCCTTGCCATACCCCTTGGCCTTTGCATCTGCCGTGGACGCAAAGAGGTCACGGATCTGATCAAAGACTCCGGTGTAAGTGGCCGGATTGGAACGGGGCGTACGGCCGATAGGGGACTGGTCAATATCAATGACCTTGTCCAGTTGTTCCATGCCTTCAATCCCCTTGTGTTTTCCCGGAATGCATCTTGCGCGGTTCAAATCCCTGGCCAGATGTTTGTAGAGGATCTCATTCACCAGCGAGCTCTTGCCGGAGCCGGATACTCCCGTAACACAGGTCACTACCCCCAGAGGGAATTCTACGTCGATATTTTTCAGATTGTTCTCCCTGGCCCCCAACACCTTGATCCAGCCCGTTGGTTTGCGTCTGGCGTCCGGGATTGGGATCTTTTTGACACCGCTTAAATACTGTCCGGTAACGGACTGCGGCACTTTCATGATCTCCTCGGCCGTTCCGCAGGCTACCACTTCTCCGCCGTGTGAGCCTGCACCGGGGCCGATATCCACCACATAATCTGCTGCCAGCATGGTATCCTCGTCATGTTCCACTACGATCAGGGTATTGCCCAGATCCCGAAGATTCTTTAAGGTATTCAACAACTTGTCGTTATCCCTCTGATGCAGACCGATGCTGGGCTCGTCCAGGATATAGCAGACTCCTACCAGGCCGGAACCGATCTGGGTCGCCAGACGGATACGCTGTGCCTCACCCCCTGACAGAGTGGAGGTAGCCCGCACCAAAGACAGATAATCCAGTCCCACATCTACCAAAAAGCTGACTCTCGCCCGGATTTCCTTTAAAATCTGCCTTCCGATGAACTGCTGCTGGTCCGTGAGGGTCATATTTTCCAGAAAATCCTGTAAATCCCTGACAGAAAGAGAAGTCACCTCAAAAATATTCTTATCGCAGACGGTCACTGCAAGAGATTCCTTTTTCAGACGCATCCCGCCGCATGTCGTACAAGGGGTGATGCGCATGAAGCTCTCATACTCCTGCTTCATGGTGTCCGAAAAGGTTTCCCGGTATTTGCGCTGTACATTGCGGACCAGTCCCTCAAAGGCAACGGGATAGACACCCCTGCCCCGCTGTCCCGCATAATGGACCTCCACTTCCTTTCCGTCAGTTCCGTTAAGCAGGACATTTTTTACATGATCAGGGTACTCCTCAAAGGGAGTGTCCAGATCAAAATGGTACTCCTTGCAAAGGGCTTGTAAAACAGCATTGGTAAAGCTGCCCTTGTCCGCGCAGGACTGCCAGCCCGTCACGGCAATGGCCCCCTGATTGATGCTCAGGCTCTTGTCAGGGATCATCAGGTCCACGTCAAATTCCATCTTGTACCCCAGACCGAAGCAATCCGGGCAGGCGCCAAAGGGATTGTTAAAGGAAAAGCTCCTGGGCTCCACCTCGCTGACGCTGATACCGCAATCCGGACAGGAAAAACTCTGGCTGAAAGTCATGGGCTCTCCGCCAATGATATCCACCACCAGAAGGCCCTCCGCCAGATCCAGTACACTCTCAACAGAGTCGGCCAGTCTCCTCTCGATCCCCGGCTTTACCACCAGCCTGTCCACCACAATGTCAATGTTATGTTTGATATTCTTGTCCAGCTTGATCTCTTCCGTCAGCTCATACATACTTCCATCAATGCGTACTCGGACATAACCGCTTTTCTTCGCCCGCTCCAACACCTTCACATGCTCGCCTTTGCGGCCCCGGACCACCGGCGCCAACAGTTGTATCTTGGTGCCTTCCGGCAGATTCATCACCTGATCCACCATCTGGTCCACGCTCTGTCTCGCGATCATTCTGCCACACTGAGGACAATGGGGAATTCCGATCCTGGCATACAGGAGCCTGAAATAATCGTAGATCTCCGTGACTGTGCCCACCGTGGAGCGGGGATTTCGGTTGGTGGATTTCTGGTCAATGGAAATGGCCGGTGACAGTCCATCGATGCGCTCTACATTGGGCTTTTCCATCTGCCCCAAAAACTGGCGGGCATAGGAGGACAAGGACTCCATGTACCTTCTCTGCCCCTCTGCATAAATCGTATCAAAAGCCAAAGATGACTTGCCAGAACCTGACATTCCTGTCAGAACTACCAACTCATTCCTCGGGATATCTACATCAATATTCTTCAAATTATGTTCTTTTGCGCCTCGGATCTTAATGTATTCCCGGGGGCGCATTTTCTTGTTCTCTTCCATGAAATTATCTGCTCCTTATTTCCTTCCTTTTACTTTGCCCCATCCTGCCGATGCCGGTTGTTCCTGTTCTTCCTCAACCGCCTGCAGCTTCATTTTTAACTCCACCATCTTGTCACGCAGCTCTGCCGCTGCCTCAAAATTCAAGTCTGCTGCCGCCTTCTGCATCTTCTTCTGAACCTCTGCGATCAGTTTCTCCAGTTCCTTGCGGCTCATGGATTCAGGGTCCTTCTCAAACTGCAGTTCCTCCTTGGCAATGACCTTGGAAATACTGATCAGATCCCGGACTGCTTTCTTGATGGTCTGAGGTGTGATACCATGCTCCTCATTGTACTCCATCTGGATTTTGCGACGCCTGTCCGTCTCGTTTAGTGCAACCCGCATGGAATCCGTGATCACATCCGCATACATGATCACATGTCCCTCCGCATTTCTGGCCGCACGTCCAATGGTCTGTATCAGCGAAGTCTCACTTCTCAAAAAGCCCTCCTTATCCGCATCCAGGATGGCCACCAGCGAGATCTCCGGGATATCCAGTCCTTCCCGCAGCAGATTGATGCCCACCAGCACATCAAATACATCCAGGCGCATATCCCGGATGATCTCCGCACGTTCCAGGGTATCGATATCCGAATGCAGATATTTCACACGAATGCCTACTTCTTTCATGTAATCGGTCAGATCCTCTGCCATCTTCTTGGTAAGCGTGGTGATCAGCACCTTATTGTGCTTCTCTACCTCTTTGTTGACCTCACCGATCAGATCATCAATCTGGCCCTCCACGGGGCGCACCTCCACCTCCGGGTCCAAAAGTCCCGTGGGGCGGATGATCTGCTCTGCTCTCAAAAGTTCATGCTCTGCTTCATAATCAGAGGGAGTTGCAGACACAAACAGCATCTGATCGATATGGGACTCAAATTCTGCAAAATTTAAAGGTCTGTTATCTAACGCCGATGGCAGCCGGAATCCATAATCCACCAGAGTGGTCTTGCGGGAACGGTCCCCTGCATACATCCCTCTGATCTGAGGAATGGTCATGTGGGACTCATCTATGATGATCAGGAAATCATCCTGAAAGAAATCCATCAGCGTCATGGGCGGCGCTCCCGGCGGCATACCGTTCAAATGTCTGGAATAGTTCTCGATACCGGAGCAGAAGCCCGTCTCCCGCAGCATCTCAATATCAAAATTGGTGCGTTCCGCAATACGCTGCGCTTCGATCAGCTTGTCCTCCCCCTTAAAATAGCGCACCCGCTCTTCCAGCTCCTTTTCAATCTGATCGCAGGCTGCCTTGATCTTCTCCTGGGAAACCACATAATGGGATGCCGGAAAGATGGCAACATGGTGTAACACCGCATGCACCTTGCCGGACAAAGGCTCCACCTCCGCAATGCGGTCGATCTCATCCCCAAAAAATTCAATACGGATCAGATAATCACCGCCCTGGGCGGGATATACCTCCACCACATCGCCCCGCACCCGGAAACACCCGCGCTGTAAATCCATGTCATTTCGGCTATACTGGATATCCACCAGCTCCCGCAGCACCTGATCCCGGTCCTTGACCATGCCCGGGCGCAGGGATACGATCATATCCTGATATTCGTCAGGGCTTCCCAGTCCATAGATACAGGATACACTGGCCACCACCACCACATCCCTGCGCTCGGTCAGGGAGGCCGTGGCCGACAGCCTCAGCTTATCGATCTCGTCATTGATGGAAGAATCCTTGGCAATATAAGTATCCGAGGAAGGCACATATGCCTCCGGCTGATAATAATCATAATAAGATACAAAGTACTCCACCGCATTTTCGGGGAAAAACTCCTTAAATTCACCGTAGAGCTGCCCGGCCAGAGTCTTATTGTGGGCAATGACCAGGGTGGGCTTATTTAAGGCCACGATCACGTTGGCCATGGTAAAGGTCTTGCCGGAACCGGTAACTCCCAGAAGAGTCTGGAACTGATTGCCCTGTCTGAACCCCTCCACCAGTTCTGCAATGGCCTGGGGCTGATCGCCCGTGGGCTGATATTCGGAATGTAATACAAAATGGTCCATAGATGCCTCCTGTGTATCTTACCCTTGTAATTCCCGGAATGTGTAAAATTTGATATCCAGACGATCCGCCTCCTCAAAGAGGATCTCCAGCCGCCTCGGGCTGATGCACCAGTCTCCTTCCTCTATGGCGTGGGAGAACATGGAAACTACCGTCCCTTCGTCACACTTCACCAGATCTTCCAGATTCTCTCTCATTGCCCGGCGGAACTGTTCATCGGTCTCATAATGGATATTGTCGATGGACATGGATTCCACAAAACTGCCCCGGATGCCGTCCTTAGTATAGCCCTTGTAATGCCATGCTCCCCGGACCGTGTCATAATACTTTAAAAGCTCTACATTCATCCAATCCTCATACTCCCCATAAGGATAGGCAAAGGAAGTCATGGCATATCCCTGTTTCCGGAAAGTCTCTATCGGTGCAATGGCCTCCTCATAGAACTCTTCTTTTGATACATCTGTCAGCTTTACATGGCTCTTGGTGTGAAAACCGATTTCATGTCCTCTTTTCTCCGCCTCCGCACAGAACTCCGTAGGCCCGGCAGCATTTACAAAAAATGTTGCCCTCACGCCATATCGATCAAACAGATCAAAGGCCTGCTCCCAGGTATCGGCACTGTAGTCATCAAATGCCAGCAGAATTCCGTATTCCTTTTCTTCCCATGATTCATGGGTAGCAGACACCCCTGCGGCCAGCGCCGCCAGGACTGCTGCCGCCAATATAAAATACCCTATTTTCTTCATAAAATTTCCCCTTCAGATCTATTATCTGCTTCCCCTCCGTTATTATAACAGAAGATAATTAAAAAGTACAGAACAAAATCGAACTTTTGTTCTGTACTTTTATTCCGTATCCTGCACTCTTCTTCTAATTGAGGGCAAATCGCTTTTTTGCAAATTCCACCAGCATTTCCGCCGTTCCCTCCACTCCCAGGATGGAGCTGTCTACCATCAGGGATTTTAAGCTGGGGTCCTGCATGGAGCAATGGGCATAATGCTGATAATAAAGCTCCCGGGATTCATCCACCGCATCCAGGGTCTTCTTGGCCTCATCAGGAGAAAGCTGTAAGGTATCAATACAGTTTCTGAGTCTCTCATAATAAGGTGCATATATGTAAATGCTCAAATGATTCTTATAATTTCGCAGGATATAATCGGAACATCGTCCTACAATAATACAGGATTCCTTTTCTGCAAGCTCCTGTATGATCTTCTTTTGGCTTTCAAAGATGGAGTCCTGCATTTCCGTGGTGTTCTTGGCAAAAGGAAATTTCATGTTCTTCAATCTCTGGGATGCTGATTCTTCAACATTCTCCACCTCCGAGATATCCACCTCCAGGTTGGAGGCCGCCTTGCCGACAATATATCTGTCATAATATTCAATATTCATCAATTTTGCCATTTCTTTGGCAATGGGTCTTCCCAGGCTGCCGAACTGTCTTGAGATCGTAATAATATAGTTTTCCATAGTTTTCTCCCTTCACCTGCAAACGATTACTCTGCAAAGTGGCAGGCCACAGTATGACCGGCCGATACTTCCTTTAATTCCGGCACCTTGATGTCGCAAAGCCCTTTCTTGGCCAGCGGACATCTGGTGTGAAATTTGCACCCTGTGGGCATATTAAGTGCATTGGGCACGTCTCCCTCAAGCCGGATCTCCTCTTTGACGATATCCGGATTTTCTTTGGGTTTTGCAGCCAAAAGGGCCTGCGTGTAAGGGTGCGCCGTATGGGAAAACAGGTCATCCACAGTGCCCATTTCCATAATGCTTCCCAGATACATGACCACCACCCTGTCACAGATATGCTCTACCACAGGCAGGTCATGAGAGATGAACATCATAGTCTGCTGATACTGGCTGCGCAGATCCAGGATCAGATTCAATATCTGTGCCTGCACCGACACATCCAATGCCGAAACCGGCTCGTCCGCCAGGATGAACTCCGGATTCGGAATCAATGCCCTGGCAATGGCAAGTCTTTGGAGCTGCCCACCGGACAATTCTCCGGGCATTCGGTTCAGAACACTTTTGTCAAGGCTGATGACCGCAAGCAACTCTTCCAGCCTCTTGCGCACCTGTTCCGGAGACATCCCATAAAATTTCCCCACCATGGTCAGGGATCTTCCGATGCTGAATTTGGGATTGAAGGAGGAAAAAGGATTCTGGAACACCATCTGCATCCGGCGGCGCATATCCTTCTTTTCTTTGCGGTTCAGACCGGAAATGTCCTTTCCATCCAGGGCAATGCTGCCCTCCGTCACCTCTGCAAGACTCATAATGCACTTCCCCAGAGTGGATTTTCCGCAGCCGGATTCTCCCACCACGCCCAGGACCTCTCCATCATACACATCCAGGGAAACTCCGTCCAACGCTTTCAGGGTCCTTTTGTTCTTCACCGGATAGTATTTCTTCACGTCCTTGACTTCTATCAATACTTTGCTCATAATGTCCCCTCCGCTTCAAAACACATGTGATGTACACCTTATACTTATGGGCTAACTCCCCAAGCACCGCAATGCTCTCCCCTTCTTCTTTCGTCTCCGCCATTTCCCAAAACTCCCGGCGTGTCCCATCATAGCCTGTGACGCTGAGTTCCGGGAAAACAATCAGATCCGTATCCGGATGCTCTTTCATGATCCTGCAGATCCACTGTTCCATACAATCTAAATTCTTCTGCTTTTGATTCGTAACAGGTGCAAATTGCACGCAAGCAATTGCTGCACTTTTCATGTTCAAATTCCTCCCTTCTGTTTACAACCACACTATATCTCATTCCCCATATCCTTGGAAAGTAAAAATCGGAACAAAAAAGAAGGGCCGGCATCACTGCCGGTCCTTCCTGCTCTTATCTCTTGATATCATAATTCATATTCATCAGATTCCTGATGCTGTCCACATCGTCCGTGATATTGGCATCACCGCGGATGGTGTGCTTGATCACACTGCTCGCCACTGCAAAATTCACCATGTCCATGGGCTTGTAATCATGCATCATGGCGTAGATCAGACCGCTGGCAAAAGCATCGCCGCCTCCCACCCGGTCCAGGATATTGAAAGTGAACAGCTTGCTCTCGAAGGTGTGGTCCTCATACCACAGATAAGCCTTCAGGCTGTTCTCACTTCCGCTGTGCGCATAGCGCACATGACGTGCGATACATTTCAGATTGGGATATCTCTCCACAAATTTGTGGAAGATCTCATCCTGCTGCTCATAGCTGGGCTGGAGCGGCACGCCGTCCTTCCAGTCTCCTTTAGAATGATCTTCCTCATCCTTCCAGAGATGGTACGGTTCAATGCCCATCAGCACATCCACATATGGCAGACACTGGGTACAGAAATCCCTTGCTTCTTCCCAGCTCCACAGCTTGCTGCGGAAATTTCCGTCAAAGCTGATGGTCATGCCCAGCTCCCGGGCTACCTTCAAACAGTCCATAATGAGCTTGCGGCAGTTGGGCGCCAGCGCAGGAGTGATGCCGCTCAAGTGCAGCCAGGTAAAGTCCTTTAAAAGTTCGTGAAGGTCCACCTTGCCAAAATCATATTCCGTGATGGCACTGTGCTTTCTGTCATAAATCACCTTGCTGGGACGGATTCCGTAGCCGGTCTCCAGATAATAGCTTCCCAGGCGGTGAGTAGGGGTCTCTTCGGGGGTACTCAGGATAACGGGGGTACAATGGACGTCATTGCTGCGCAACATACGGATGGCGCTCTTGCCCACACTATTATTGGGCACTACGCTGAAAAAGGTACTGTCCACTCCAAGGTTGGCCAGGGCCAGTGCGATATTGGCCTCACTTCCCCCATAATTGGCCTCAAAACTGTTGGTGATGCGTATCTTCTCATAGTTGGGCGGGGTCAGTCTCAGCATGATCTCACCGATGGTGATGAATTTATTGGTGCCGTCGTTGTCTCGAAGCAACGGATTACTGTGTTCCATTAAAAGTCCTCCTTGTGTAAGTTCATGCTTCTATTTTATGATACTTGCACCTTTATTTCAATAGAAATTATTTTTCCGCTGCCGTTTCTTTACTCCTGACACCATTTTTCCCTCACGATCTGCGCCAACAGCCCGGCCGTCCCCTCGATTCCGAAACGGCTGCTGTCCAGCATGATATCCCGGAAATCAAAAGGCGCAGTCTGCCCCGGGCAATATACTTTGTGGTAATTATCCCTGGCATTGTCCACTTCCCGGATCATCCGCTTTGCAGTCTTTACATCCATCTGAAGGATATCCGTACAATTCTTAAGCCTTGCCTCGTAAGGTGCATAGATATAGACACTGAGCCGATTGGGGAAATCCCTTAAGATATAATCTGCGCACCTGCCTACGATGATACAGGATTCCTTGGCCGCCATATCCCGGATAATATTTTTCTGCACTTCAAAGATATCGTCCTTCAGACTGGGAAGGCCGATGCCCAGAGGATACATCCTGCGCAGGAAATTGGGCTTGTTGCTCTCTTCCTCATCGCTGATAACGGACACCGGAAGTCCCATCCTTTTGGAGGTGGCCTCCACGATATCCCGGTCAAGATAGTCTATTTCCAACATTTCCGACAGTCTGTGGGCAATGGACCTTCCCATGCTTCCAAACTGTCTGGAAATCGTGATCACATATTGTTCCATAGTCCCTCCATTATGCGGCTCTTACAGGTTTCTTCTGCCTTTTCTGCAGGCTTCTCACCACACAGGAAAGGGTGTAGTTGATAATAAAGTAAATGAGCGCCGCAAAACCAAACAACACGAATACATCCGATACATTGATGGTCCCCGTGCCATTATATCTGTTGGCGGAACTCAAAAGCTGCTTCACCCTTGCCATCAGTTCAATAGTGGCGATATTGGCCAGATAGGAAGAATCCTTGATGGTGGAAGTCACCTGGCTGAGCAGGGTGGGCACCACTTTTCTGTATGCCTGGGGCAGGATCACATACACCATGGTCTGCACAATATTGAAACCCTGTGCGTGGGCCGCTTCAAACTGTCCGTGTGCGATGGCGTTCAGACCGCCTCTGATGATCTCTGCTATGATGGAAGAAGTAAAGAGGATCAGTGCCACTGCCGCCTTGAACAAAAGCTTGGTCTCCACGGTGGTGAGCCCGAACATCTTGTGGGAAAAAGCTTCCGGGCAGGGACAGAACACCAGGCAGATAAAGATCCACAAAAGCAGCGGCGTATTCCGGAATATCTCGATATACCAGGTGGCAAGGATGCGAAATATCTTTGCAAAGCCCTTGTTGCAGTAATTGCGCACCAGTGCCAGCACCGATCCGATCAGTATACTGCTTAAGACTGCCACCACGGATATGATCAGGGTAAACAGGACACCCTTGCCTATATAAAGCAATACATTGGTATTCTTCAAAATGGAAAAGCTTGCTTCCAGATCACTCATTCCCGCTCACCTCCCCTTCTGTGGTACGCTTTACCGGTGCGGTACGCTGTTCTCTCCTTTTCAGATACATCTCCCAGGTACTTGCGATCTTGGAAAGGGGATAGCAGATAATAAAGAATAAAAATCCGCTGACCAGATATGCCGGTGCATAAGCGCCGCCTGTATTTTCACCGGTCACAAAACTGTAAGTCAAAGAGATCAGATCCGCACCGCCAATGATGTAGAGACAGGAGGTATTCTTGATCAGATTGACTACCTGGTTCACCATGGGAGGCAGGATGATCTTGATGCTCTGGGGAAGGATGATATAATACATCCTCTCCAGATAATTGAACCCCTGTGACTGCGCCGCCTCAAACTGACCCTTGGGGATGGCCTCGATGCCGGCCCGCACCGCCTCTGCCATGTAAGCTCCCGTATACACACCCAGGGCAATGATACCTGTAAGTATGATCCCCAGGCTGTGCCCCGAAAAGGCCATTGCATAATAGAGGAAACAGGTCTGGAGCAGAATAGGCGTATTCTGTATCAGTTCCACATAGATACGGCTGATCCCATATAAAATTTTCTTTCCGCTGGTGGCCATCAGGCCAAAGATGATTCCGAGCATCAGAGCTAACAGGATTGCAAACGCAGCCGTCCTGGCGGTATTGAACAATCCCAACAGAAAAGACTGTCTGTATGCCCATACCTTGCCCCATGCTCTCGCCGAAAAAATTCCAGACATACTGTTCCCTCTCTTATGTCAAATTACTTACGCATTTCAGATCATTTTCAGATTACTCCAAGCCGTTTTCTGCGATCAGGCTGTCGATGGTCCCGTCTGCAAGCCACTGGGTGATCAGATCATCCACATAAGCGGAAAGACCGGAATCCTTGGTGGTAGCCACGCCGTATTCCTGAGGGGAGAACTTATCCTCAATGTAGGAACGGCTGTCAGTATTGTAGATTGCAAGGATGGACTTATCTACACAGAAAGCGTCTACTTCGCCTGCGCTCAGAGCAGTGGAGATTGCAGGATAGTCATCGTACTGCTGGAAAGAAACTCCTTCTGTCCACAATGCGGGATCAAAAGTTTCTGCATCAAAGCCCTCACCTGAGATCAGACCGGCATCGATCATGGCCTTAGTCAGTGCCTTTGCGGAAGTTGAACCGGAGGACACACCTACCTTCTTATCAACCAGACCTTCTAAGTTGGTGATGCCGCTCTCATTTTCCACCAGCACGGATACATAGTCAGTGTAGTAAGGAGTGGAGAAATCCCAGCTCTTCTTTCTCTCATCGGTGATGGTGAAGGTTGCCAGTACACAGTCGATATCTCCGGAATCCAAAAGTTCGGTCCTGGTAGCTGCGGTTACGGTGGTGAACTCCACATCTACTCCAAGACTTTCAGCGATCTTTTCTGCAAGAGAGATCTCCATACCGGAATATTCACCGGTCAGGGTATCCTGGAAACCGAAGCCTACAACCGCATTCTTGACACCCACCTTCAGCACGCCTCTGTCGATGATCTCCTGTACATCCTCAGCATACTCCGTGGATGGTAAAGCCTCTGTAGATCCTGTCTGGGAAGCCTCTGATGTCTTCTCCACCGGTGCGGAAGCGGTAGTCTTTTCCTCTTCTCCGCATCCGGCAAACAACATGGCAGACATTGCAAGCAGCAATGCCATTGCTAAACCCTTCTTAAATTTTCTCATAATAGTTTCCTCCTTTTATTGCTTGATTGCCCCCCTGTTTTGCGGGGACTGCTCTATATCAAAACGCCCAAGCGTCTGATATCTGTGTAGCCGCATCCTCATGCATGCACGCCGTGCCGCAACACTTTAGCGGATGATCTTTCCGAGGAACTGCTTTACCCTGTCATTGGAAGGATTGATAAAAAAGTGCTCCGGGGTTCCCTCCTCTATGATCTGCCCGTCCGCCATGAATACCACCCGGTCTGCCACCTGTCTGGCAAACCCCATCTCATGGGTGACTACCACCATGGTGATATTCTCTTTCGCCAGTTTGATCATGACATCCAGTACCTCTTTTATGGTCTCAGGGTCCAGTGCCGAGGTGGGTTCATCAAACAAAATGATCTTGCTTTCCGCACACAATGCCCTGGCAATGGCGATCCTCTGCTGCTGCCCGCCGGACAGCGTAGTGGGATATACATGGGCCTTATCCCGAAGTCCTACCACATCCAGATAATGATAAGCCAGCTCCTCCGCTTCCCTTTTGCTCTTGTGATGAAGCTTCATGGGCGCTATGGTAAGGTTTTTCAGTACCGTCATATGAGGATACAGGTTAAACTGCTGGAATACCATGGAAACGGATTCCCGGATTATCCTGGTCCGGTTTTTGGCCGTCAGCTCCTTCCCGTCTATATACACATGCCCGCTGGTAGGCTCCTCCAAAAAATTCATGCACCTGACAGTGGTGGATTTGCCGGAACCGGAGGGGCCGATGATGACCAACTTCTCCCCTTCCTTCACTTCCAGGTTCACATTTTTGAGCACCTGCAGGTCTCCGAAATTCTTACATACATTTTCCAACTTGATCATAGAAACCCTCTTTTCGCAGCTTGCAGCTAAAAGCTGTCATACAAAAAGGCGCCTTGCTGCTGTTGCAGCAAAACGCCTTTGTTTTCCTTGTGGTCGATAATAAATCATTTTCCACAATATGTCAACATTACTTTTCCATTTTTGTGTAATTTTTCTGAAATTATTTTTTATCCGCTCAAATTTTTAGGCAATTAATAGACGCCCAGGATCTTTAAAAATAACAGGAACAGCACCAACAGAATACTGGGACGCACGATCCTGCTTCCCTTCGTCATCACCAGCCCCGCTCCAATATAACCTCCCGCCATATTGCACAGGGCAGCTACGATCCCCAGAAGAAAATGTACCTGCCCACTCCACAAAAATACCCACAGTGCCGTAAGATTGGTGGTCAGATTGATGACCTTGGCCTGCCCATTGGCAGATTTCATGCCCAGCTTTGCAAACACGGTAAACGCAATGATCAGGAATGTTCCCGTGCCCGGTCCGTAAAAACCGTCATACATTCCGATAATCAGAGCCGCTATGACTGCCACAAGATAAGTCCTTCTGTCAGGCTCCCACCCTGCCACTTCCTCTCTTTCGGGAAACAGTCTTCGGTTCAGCACCAAAAATGCCGCAACCGGCAGGATTCCCAAAAGCAGGTATTCCATGGCCTGCTCCTCCACCATCAGAGAGAGCCTGGCCCCGATGGAAGAGCCAAGCATAGCTGCAAGGACGGAAGGGATGGCCAGTTTGAAATTTACCAGCTTATTTTTGATAAACCTCACGGTAGCAAGTGTCGTGCCGCAAGCGGAAGACAATTTGTTGGTAGCAATGGCCGCATGGGGCGGCAGTCCTGCTATGAGATAGGCGGGCAGGGAGATCAGTCCTCCTCCACCGCCAATGGCATCCACCAGTCCTGCAAGGAACAGGAGAGGGCAGACGATCAAAAAGGTCCGGGCAGTCAGTTCCATAAAACGATTTCCTTTGTAAAACCAGTTTCAAGTTTCCTATCCTCATGGATGATACTTCATGCTATGGGATTTGTCAATCCACCATACATTAACTTAATTTCTTCTACCACAGAACATCCAACTGTTCTTTACTTTTCGGATCATGTAGTACCTTATCTATGTAAGACAAATTGGCTTTATAAAATTCCGACTCTGCACAGGCCGCATTGCCTCTTCCCTCAAACATATTGCTGCTTCTGAATTCTGTTCTGCCCACTCTGTATACTTATTATCCAGTTCTTTTTCATTCCGGCATAATCATCCTTAGGCCTGACCATAGAATAGCTGCTGATTTTTCTCGCGGCTCCCGGTGCCAGTAATACTTCTCTTCTTCCGCAGCATCGGCAATTTATTCAAAAAGAAAACCGTGCCAAAACTATTGTTATCTGCTAAAAGATCTATAAAGTTTGTGTGATTCGGAAACCACCCCCTGCAATAGCATGAGGATACCGTATACGGAGATTCCAAGCGCATCCTGTTTATAGAAAATATTGCAAAAAGGAGTATTTCCTTAGAATTTTGGTTCCTCCATTAGCTGCGCACTAAACTCTATCACTTCGTGCGTGACATCATTTAGTATAACTCCATTATAACAGGTTACATCGTATGGTCCAAATTGATTGATAATCAAAAAATAGTACTGCCTTTCTGCTTCCGGATTTTGTAATACCTCCTCAAGAAAAGTCATTTTTGATTTAAACAACCCAGAGTTTTCAATATAATAAGGCGATTCTTCCTGATGAACATATATCACCTTTTCTGAGCCCCTGTTTCGTGATGTTTCTTTATAATGTATCATCCTTTCATCTACTATTTTTTCATAATCATTCTCATCAAGACATACGGAATAGCCTGCCGATATATCCGCCAGTCTTATGTACCAATAATACTTCATTTCACCAGCCGATCCGGGGAGGGTTTCCATAAAATACCATCTCCCAGAACTGTTATATTCCGTCAACACCTCCCTGAAATCTTCATATTCGGTAAACTTCGTCTTCTCCCACGACACCAGCTGCCGAAATCCCGGCAGCAAAATACTGCCATAACCGATCAGGACTGCGCCTATCAGGATTATCAAAATGATTGCTTTCTTATTGATTTTTTTCATCCAACGTGCCTCTCTTTAATTGTTATATGCTACAATACCATGCGGAAATGCAAATCTCAGTTTCTGTCCCTGCTTCCATGATATACTGCCTTCAGATACGCCATATAACTCATAGCTCTTGGCTGTTCCCAATGCATCCTGCTCATACAATATATTCCAAAAACTAAAATCATAGAAATCTATCAGATAATATCTATATTCTATTCGGTATTCCTTTGTCTTGGGATCATAAGTGCAGTGCAAAGTCACTCCGGCATCTGCCTTATTGTAAGTTCCAAACTCGTCCATGTGTATTAGTGTACCATAATTTGTTCCTACATTTTCCCAAAAGCTCTTGTCATCATCCCACAGACCATTCGTGTGATGGTATTGACAGCCTGTCCATACAGTCTCTGGCGACAGGGCTATATAGACCTCCCTGTTCTGTTCACTCAGGACTTCCTCCGCTACCTTCATTGCTTTGCACATGTTTTCCTTAAAATGCTCATTTGCGGAATTTAACATGGTATCTTGAATTATCTGGTTAGCGTCTACATACTTACGGGTTCCCATATTGTCTATTCCCAGTTCGGAACCTCCTATCCCCGTAATATAAGCGGTAAAGCATTCATTTGCCATAAAACATTTTTGGGCAACAAGTACCTGGATAATCATTGCATTCCATCCCATATAGTTTGCCCATTGTTCAGCGGCTATTTCTCCTGTTTTGTCTGAATACAGCCCATGAACTCCTGCTATACCATAAGTTGTTTTTGTCTTTTCAAACACTTGTGGTCTATATTGTTGATCCTGATTATATAATTCTTTCTTGAATTCCTCCGAATACGGCACATACTCCATCCTTCCATTCTCCACTATACCATTTCCGTTCAGCCTTCCGTCCACATAAATGAATTCACTAGAAAGCTTGTGATAGCTGGCCGGATGGTGTACCAGAGCCCGGTAAGTCTTCCCATCCATCACATACTCTTCCCACACAGGCAGACCCCCTGCCTCGTCATAGTCGCTGATGCCGTCACCGTCCGTATCCGTCTTGAAGGGGTCCGTATACAGGAGAGTGCCGTTAGACAGACGCATGCCATTTCTCTCATAATAGTCCGGCAGGCCATCACCATCGCTGTCGGTCTCAGTATCCACATCCTTCCATTCGCAAATAAAGATGGATACATCCTGTACCGTGAATCCACTGTTGAAGGCTCCGTCATTCCAGCTTCCGTCCGGGAATTTGTAGTAATACATGGCATAGTTCTCACGTGTCAGTCCGTTTGGCTCCCCGTAATGCCAGTTGGTGTAGGCCACTTCCTCCCCGTTGCTCCATTCCCATTTTCCTTCCTCTGCTGCATCACTTAACCCTATGTAGGCGCTTTCGCACTTTTGGGTGCGGATGTAATTATATACGGCTGCATCCTCCACGCTACTCTGTATGGTGGCAAGGTACCCGCCTGCCAGGCGGCAGATTTCTTCCGCATCCGTATAGGAGCCATGGTTCTCGAACAACTGGTAGCGGTGCACCCCGTCCTCCAGTTCCAAGGTCAGAGCAGGATAACCGTTGCCAGCCGATTCTGTTGCCGATACAGAAGCAGCAAAGCATTTCTTCCACTGTTCCTTATCCACCACCAGCCAGGTGGAAAAGTGATCCGTGGTGCAGGAGATCGTATTGCCCTCCTTATCCAGAATGGTGTCCGCCACCAGAATATAATTGTCATTTTCTTCGTCATACCACAGGATGCCCAAATTTTCTTCCTCCCCGGGCAGTGCCCCTTCCTCATAGTGGAAGATAAGGGTAGCATGGTCAAACTCCTGGCAACAAGAGATGTCCACAGGCACACCCACAAGCCCCGCCAGTTCCGTGGAACGCATATCGATGTCGTAGGTGTCCAAGACGGATATTTCATTGTCTATGTGCCCGGCACATTCCATGACCACCTCTATTTCCGTGACTCCGCTTCTGTGGGTTTCTTCAATCTCCCTGTGGAAAGTCTGCAAGGTCACTTCTTCTCCGTCAAGGATGCCGTCCCCATCAGTATCCGAAAACAGGGGCTCTGTCCCCGCCTGGATCTCTTCCCGGTTGGACAGCCCATCCCCGTCAGGGTCTTCTTCTCCGTCAAGGGTGCCATCTGCATCCGTGTCCGAATTCAGGGGATCAGTGCCGATGCCTATGAGCTCATCCATGTCTTTTAGGACGTCACTATCACTATCTTCCGACTCCGGGTCGGTCCCCAGGATAGTCTCAAAGTAGTGGTTCAATCCATCGCCATCCCTGTCGGAAAGGTCCACCTGGGATGCTTCCATGTTTTCCATGCTGAGATTCAGAATGCAGGTTTCGGCACTGTATTCTTTCCCCTCAAAAGAACGGGCAGTCACGGTTAGTCTATTGATGCCGATTACCAGTCCCGGTTCCTCTATGGTCCATTCTTCCCCTACGGTCAAGCTGCCCGCTGCCCGCCAGTGTGCCCAGTTTTTCCCCTGCCAGATACATTTCCAGAGTCTGATGCTTTGTCATAACCGAAGTGTCAATAGTCACTGTAATGGTTTCCTCCTGTGACGTGGTTGCCTGTGAAAGGCCTGTCTGTTCCAGCACGGTGCTGCTGATCACTTCTCCGGGAATACCTGCCGCCAGGAATCCTATGGTGACACTTTCCCCTGGCATGAGGTTCTGGCTATAGCCGGGATTTCTGACCAAATAGTGGTTTTCCTCATGGGAAACGAGCTCCCCATTCCAAAGGGACGTGATCTCATTTTCAAAGGTGAATCCAAGTTGCCAGTCTTTGATAGTTTTTCCACCATTGTTGGTGATGGTAATGTTTCCGACGAAACCACCCTGCCATTCATTTACAATCTCATAGATGATCTCATAACTTTCCTCACCTGCCAAGGTTTTGTCCCCCAGAATCTCACAGGTTTCTGGAAAGGTCTCAAATTCTCCGCTTGCGATAAAGCCGAAAACCACGCTACCTTCTCCGGGGATATCCTGGTTCCAGCCGGCATTTTTGATCAGACCGTCTTCCAAACAGGCATTCCAGATTTCTGCGATAGTCTGTTCCATGGGCAGTCGAATGCACCAATCATCGATGGGCACGATCCCTTTATTTTCAATCAGGACCTCACCCTGCCAGCAGTCTGCCCAGACAGAAACCAGCCTCAGAGTGATTCTAGTGTCTTCTTCTTGTTCTTTTCATGGCTTCTCCCTTTTTCATTGGTATTTGTGAACAGAAAAAGGGTATGGAAACGCAAAATGGCTGCAATGAATCCATCATTGCAGCCGAACAATCATTATCATATAGCTTCCACTTTTCGTGCCATGTCCCCTATATCACTTAGACTTCAAGCTTTGCGCCCCTGCGTTTCCACAGGTTTGCCCTCCCCTGTTTACATGGTCTCAGTTTACAGGGTTTCAGAGTTTTTGTCAAGGTCATGTTTTTGTTTTAGGAGCAATAAAATTTGAGGATCTGTCAATCCGCCAGGCTCAGATTCTCAAAGAGATCATAAGGATCGTAGGTGCCGGAGGGTGTGACCACAGCCCCGTCCACAACCTGTAACCAGGCCCAGTCCACATTTTCGGTGAGTTTATTTCCCGCAAGTGCATCCCCTGCGATCCCGCTCTTTGTCACTGCATCCACTGATCGTGCACCATATACAAGCTTCATCCAACCTTCCCGGGGCTGATAGCTGTAAAAGGCAATCGGCTCTCCCGCCGGAAGAGTGATCACCGATGCCCCGGATTCCCGGCTATCGTACACCCGGATCTCTTCCTTCAAAGTAACGGGATTCTCTCTTTCCCACTGGCCAAAGACATACTCCTCTTGTTCCACTTCCTTTAGTTTCCCGTCTCTATCATCCAGCTCCCACAGGCGCTCTGCCCAGGAGGTCTCCAGCACATCATAGCGTCCCCAGGCCATTACAGTACCATCCCCCGGTACTGTAATGAGGATCTCATCCCGCTTGACGTCATCCAATATCTGCTGATAGGTTTGAGGATCCAGACCCGGATCACCATAGCTATAGTACATGGGATAAGTTTCCTGTATGGGAGCCGCCCGGAAGCATCCGATCTTGGACAGGGTCCCATCCTGATAACGAAAGAGCCATGTCACAGGATCAAAGCTGGGACCCTCAAAATAAACGCCAATCTCCTTGTAGGCATCGCTCATATCCAGGTCAAAAATATAATAGGTGGCCACATCCAGATTCTCCTCATAAAGTCCCATACTGTAGAGGTCATCTGCGCCAAAGGACCTGTCATTGACCTGTATGGAAGGAAGGCCGCTGTCAGAGAGATACAGGTTTCCACTCTTTCCCGGCTCCAATGCTTTTACCTGTACCAGATCAAGTACGCCGTCCCCGTCCAGATCTGCCCTCGCCACCGTCTCCATGGGCAGAGGCGTGATCGAAGCGGCAGGATCTATGATTCCCTCCGAGGAAAACTCCTCCACCACAGGCCCAAAGCGTACCACCCGGGCCTCACTGTACTGCCGGTTCAGCGCATCCAGATAAGAGGCATCCTGCACCATCCGCTCCTGTCCTTCTTCATACACTGTATAAGTCACATTCCCCGCTTCATCAAACACTTCATCGGCATAAGACACAAGGTTCAGTTGTTTGGTTTCCTGATCGGGCAGATACCGTGCCACATAGTGTCCGCCTGCCACAAAGATGCCGTCCCCGTCGTAGCGGATGGGATATGCCGTGCCGGAACCGGATATGGGGCCCAGATCATATACCTGCTCATCCATCTTTGCATAGACTGTGGCATCAAAGCTTTCCCATGCTTCGATTTTCTGATCAAAGTAGGTGCCATCGGCAACCAGAAGCACTTCGCCCACATCCCGGCCCAATTTCACCAGCGCATAAGACTGATCTGCTTTCAGCCCGGCAATCAGCTCCCCGTAGTCTTTGACTTCCACCGGGCGGCTCTCTGCAACAGGCGGCCTGCCGGAAGAAGCCAAGGATTCGGGGGTGTGATTGTCCACCCCATTGACCGGGCTGTCTGTGGTCCTGCGGCTGGTAAAAAAGCAGACTGCCACCAACAGGCAGATCAAGAGCGCTGCCACCACCGCCCAACCCCCGGGCTTTTTGTATTGCAGAATATTGCGTATCCTTTCCTTCACTCCCACCTCACCAAAGGCAAGAGGCGCCTGCAGCAGTTGTCTGCTTTCGATGGTACAGGCAAGAAGCGTCTGGGAATACCTTTTCCTGGCCTCCTGATCCAAGGTGCGGATCACCCTCTCATCACAGGCCATTTCCAAGTCCCTGCAAAACAGAAAATAGGCAATCCACAAAAGCGGCTGGAACCAATACACCGCCAGCAGGACAAAACCCAATAATTTACCCAAATGGTCTCCCCCGGCAATATGGGCCTTTTCATGGAGAACAATATCCTGCAGGGAATTTTTCTCCATCCGGAAAGGCAAATAGATCCGGGGCTTTATATATCCCAGCACAAACGGAGTATCAATGCCATCACACTGCCATACATTGTCCTGATAGTGCACCGCTTCCCGGACACGAAGCCGGATGCGCACATAACTTATCAGACCATATAAGAGGATGGTTACAGCTCCCAAGATCCATACAAATGACATTACTGTCACAACTGTCGGTTGTCTCTCCCTGCCGGACGCCCCATCGATCCTGCTTTCCGGGACACTCCGATCCGTGCCCGGCACAACTTCCGGCATATTTCCGGTCGTCTTACCTAAAACATGCTCTTTCGCATTTATATTTCCTGTCCCGGATGGCACCTGCAGTGCCTCCTCTGTCACAGGCGCCCCACTTTGTGTCAGGGTGCTTCCCGCCGTCTTTAGTCCCGGCCATATCCCCCAGGAAGTTTCAAAACTCACGGGCACCATCAGACGCAGCGCCACGATCGCCCACAAAAGGCAGGTAATACTCTTGGGCAGTCTGCGAAACAGAATCCTTATCACCAGAACCACCAGGATCAAAATTCCCGCCTGTATGCTCATTTCCAACACTTTCTGAAACAATGCCGTCAACATCTTCTTCCTCCCCTGCTACACCCTATACTCATCGATCATCTTCTGTATCACATCGATCTCTTCCCGGGTAAGATCCCTCTTTTTGGTAAACGCCGCCAAAAACTGGGGGATAGATCCTCCAAAAGTACGTTCCACCAGTTCGTCGATCTGTGCCTCTTCCACCTGATCTCTTGTGACCAAAGCACGCACTATGGCATTCTCATTTACCACCACGCCCCGCTGTGAGAGCCTGCGGATCACCGTGTAAGTAGTAGCCTTGCTCCAGCCCAGCTTCTCCCTGCACTCCTGTACCAGTTGTGTGCTGTTCACCGGCTCTTTTTCCCACAAAATCTGTAGGAAACGGAACTCACTGTCAAAAATCTTTGGGGTCTCCATTTTCCCTGCTCCTCTCAATCAAAAAGGTTTAACGCATTAAACTTCTTTCCTTAAGTTTAACGCGTTAAACCTTCATTGTCAATAGGGCTAATTCATCATTCCCTGCAATACTTCTTTTGCTTTCTCCAGCTGGTTGTCGTAGGGGTTCACCTCGTCATAGTATGCCTCACTGTCAAACTCACATTCCACTTCCGGTTCAATACCAATGCCGTGGATATTGCGTCCCTTTGGCGTGAAATAGCTGCTGATGGTGATCTTCACCGCCGAGCCGTCCTTGTAGGGAACGATCTGCTGTACAATGCCCTTGCCGAAAGTAGTGGTTCCCACCAACGTGCCGATGCCGTAATCCTGAATGGCACCCGAAAGCACCTCCGCCGCACTGGCCGAATTCATATCCACCAGCACTACCAGGGGCACCTCCAGCTTGTGCTTTCCGTCACACCTGTACTCATCCCTGTCGCCGTATTTGTCCTCTGTGTACACCACCAGGCCCTCCGGCAGGAGCATCCTGGCAATATCCACCACTGCGCTTAAACTTCCTCCCGGATTGGAACGAAGATCCAGGATCAGTCCCTCCATGCCGGAACCTCTCATAGTAGCCATGGCATCTGCAAATTGGTCCACGGACACATCTTCAAATTCCGTGATCCGAATATATGCCATATTGTTCTCCAACATTTCATATTCTACGGTAGGATTTTCCACCCTGCGCCTGGGAACTGTTATCTCCAGATAGTCCCCTTCCCGGATAATGGTAAGCAGTACCTCTGTACCCTCCGGACCCTTGATCAGACTGACCACTTCCGTCAGACTCATTCCGTAAACAGATTCCCCGTCCACCTCATAAATCAGATCGTTGGCCCGAAGGCCCACTTCCTCCGCAGGGGCATTTGCGATCAACCCGCTGATCTTGGGGAGGGAGGTCTCGGTATCTATGCTCACATAAGCCCCGATCCCATAATAGATCCCTTCTGTCTGCTCCATCAGGGTGTTCAGTTCCTCCGCTGTATAGTATTCGGAATAGGGATCATGCAGAGCTTCCAACATTCCTTTGTAAATGCCGTTTTCCAATTCCTCATCCGTCACTTCTTCCAGATAAAAATACTTGTCAATGGTCTTCTCTAAAAGCATCATCTTCTGCAGTACATCTTCATCGATGGCAGACTCCTGATCCAGTGTGATGAGGCCGCTATTCTCTTCTTTTTCATCCAGTATCTTCTGCAGCCTGGTAACCAGAAGGACCACGCACAGAATCACAAGGGAAACGGTCATTCCCACCACGATACCGCTGATGAACGTACTCTTTTGCTTTCCGGCCCCCGGCTTTTTGGCAGAATCTCTCTGCTTTAGGGAATCCATGTCATAATAATTGTTATCTCTGTTGTTATCCATATCTTTCCGCTGTGATCACAGCGCTCCTTTCACAACAAGATCCTGTCATATTCTTACTGTGACAGATAGTTCCACGGGGAAACATACGCTCCGTCCTTGCGGACACTGAAATGGAGATGGTTTCCTGTAGAACGCCCTGTAGAACCTACCGCTGCAATGGTATCCCCCCTGATCACTACATCTCCTTTGGAAACATACAGGGCAGAGGCATGCATATAAATGGTATACAGGCTGTCGCCATGATCGATCATGACATAATTGCCCATGGTGGCACTATAGGCTGAGGCCACCACCACCCCGTCGTAAGCTGCATAGATAGCAGTTCCTTTGGGTGCCGCAAAATCCACTCCGTTATGGAACTGCTCCACGCCCAAAGTGGGATGTATCCGCATACCGTAATCATCGGACACCCTGGTGTAAGAAGCCAGCGGGAATTTGAACACACCGCCGTCATAAGTAAGCACCGTTCCGTTACTCTCAATGATCTTGCGCTTCTCTTCCGCAATGGCAGCTTCCAACGTCTCGATGAGTTCATTCTGCTCCGCAATATCGGCCTCATATTCCTTGATGGCTTGCGCCTTATTGCTGATGTCCGTTTCATACTTGATGATATCATTGTTCTTCTGGGCGATCAGGCTTTCCAGGTTGCTCTGTTCTGCCTCCACATTTTCCTTGGTCTCGTCCAAAAGCTCTTTTTCCAGGTCCAGCTCCTGCTTGCACAATTCGATATACTGGCGGTTGGCCTTATATTCTTCCCACATCCTGTGGTCATAAGACATCACCTGCTCCATAAAGTCCGCCCTGTTTAAGAAATCCCCAAAACTGGTAGAGCAAAGGAGCGTTTCCCAGATATAAGAGTCCCCTTTCTCATACATCAATTTTATGCGCCTTGTCATGGATTCTTTCTGGGTTTTTTCTTTTTCCTGTGCAGCCTCCAGTTCCTTCTGGGTCTCTTCAATGGCGGCTTCCTTTTCTGCGATCCTGGCATTCAAATCTGTGATCTTTGCCTCGATATCCGCCAGATTGCTGTCCAACTGGGCCACATACTTCTTCAGATCAGACTTTTGGGCTTCCAGCTCCTTTTTGATCTTCTGCAGATCGCTCAGGCTGTTCTTCAAACCTTCCTTTTCCTTCTCCGCCGCCTTGATCTGGTCTTCCTTCTCCTTGATACTGTCGGAAGTAATGGAAGAAATACTGGTAGCCGATACCTGCATGGGCTCCACCAGTCTCTGTAAACCGCCAAGGGAAAAAATACCAGCCGCACAAACCAAAACAGTGCCGGTCAATGCCCGCACTGCCCTGTTTTTAAAAGTATTCTGTTTGTTTTTGCTTCTTCTTATGAAATTCAAGATATATCCTCACTAAACGCGTAAATGCTTGCGCACCGTCACGATGCTTCCGAAGAAACCGATCCCTACACCCACAAGTAATGACACGGGTGCCAGAACGCGGAAGATCTCCTCCAGACTCAGGAAGTTTAACAGGGTGCTCAACATGGTAAAGCGCTCTAACATATAATTCAAGACATAATTATACAAAGCATAGATCAGGCCCAAGGGAATCGCCGCCCCCACCAGTCCGATCAGCATACCCTCCAGCACGAAGGGTGCCCGGACAAAAAAGTCCGTAGCTCCGATATATTTCATGATATTGATCTCTTCCTTCCTCACGGCGATACCGATGGTGACGGTATTGCTGATCAGGAAGATGCTGACTGCCAAAAGGATCACGATGATACCCAGGGACATATAGGCAATGAGCATGTTCATGCCGCTCAAAGTATTGGCAGTCACCTCGGAATAATTGACCTTGCGCACCTCGGGAAGGGATTTTAGCCAGGTCACCAGCGTATCCTGCAGTGACACATCGCTTAAGAACACTTCGTAGCTGTCCATACCTTCCAATGGATTCTCAGGAAAACCTACCGCATAATCCTCTCCAAAATATTCCGGTCCGAAAGTAGCCCATGCCTCATCATCGGAATGGAACTTCACATCCGAAACCTCCACCCGGGCAGCAATCTGCTGTCCGATCTCATCGATACGTTCCTCAGTTGGGATCATCCCCTCTGCATGTTCCCCGCAGGTATCTCCTTCATCATGGAAGTATACCGTCACAGATACTCCTTCCTCTGCGGTCAACAGCATATGCTGGAAATTGGCCACAATGGCATAGAACAGACCAAACAGAAAAAGGCATGCGGAAATGGTGGCAATAGATGCCAGGGAATACCACTTATTGCGGAAAATATTGGCGATCCCCTGCTTTATGGTATAAAATAACGTACTAATCTTCATCGATGTAGGCACCCTCCTCCTCGTCACTTACGATGACACCTTTCTTCATGGTGACAACGCGCTTCTGCATGGCATTGACGATTTCTCTGTTGTGAGTGACTACCACCACAGTGGTGCCCTGCTCGTTGATCTCTTCCAGCAGTTTCATAATCTCCCAGGAATTCTTGGGGTCCAGATTACCTGTGGGCTCGTCTGCCAACAGGATGGAAGGGTTGTTGATCAGAGCCCTTGCCAGAGCCACCCGCTGCTGCTCACCGCCGGAAAGCCTCTTGGTCTTTGCCTTGTATTTGCCGGCAAGACCCACTGTGGCGAGAATGGCAGGTACGTTCCTGCGGATCTCGCTTACGGGAGTCTCCACGATGCGCTGGGCGAAAGCTACATTTTCATAGACATTCCTGTCATTCAACAGCCGGAAATCCTGGAACACTACGCCCAGGTTGCGGCGGAACTTCGGTATCTGCCTGTGCTTCAGCTTTGCCAGGTTGTGCCCCATAACGAAAACACTGCCGTCAGAAGCCACCAGCTCCCTTAACAGCAGCTTTATCAGGGTAGATTTGCCGGAGCCACTGTCCCCCACGATAAATACAAACTCGCCTTTCCCGATGTGCAGGGTGACATCATCCAGTGCCGGCGCACCTGTGGAATAGGATTTACTGACATGATCCAAGAAGATGATCCCCTCTTCGCGGATCATCTTTTCTCTCTGTTCTCTCAAATATTCTTTCTTTGACATGTATGACCACCTATCTTAAGTAACGAAATCAGTATTCAAAAGTTTCCATATACTTCATATATTTTACTACCATCAATGCAATCTTAAAGGTGATGGCATCCTCAAAAACCCGCAGATCGAGCCCGGTACTCTTCTGCAGCTTATCCAGACGGTATACCAGGGTATTGCGGTGAATGAACAACTGCCTGGAGGTTTCGGACACATTCAGGCTGTTCTCAAAAAATTTGTAAATAGTCGTCAAGGTCTCCTCATCGAAATCATCAGGGCTCTTGCCCCCGAAGATCTCACGGATGAACATCTTGCACAGGGGAATGGGCAACTGATAGATCAGGCGTCCGATCCCCAGTTCACTATATGCGATCACATCTCTCTCATCAAAAAAGATCTTTCCTACATCCAAAGCCATCTTGGCCTCCTTGTAGGAACGGCTGACCTCCTTGATCTCATGGATCACGGTACCGTAGGCAATACGGATATCTTTGATATTTTCTTTGCGCAGGAAAGCTTCCAGGCCTTTTGCGGCCTTTTCGATCTCCTTGCCCGTATCAGATTCTGCAAGTTCCTTTACCACGATGACATTGCTCTCGTCCACCGCCGTGATAAAATCCTTGCTGTTGCTGCCGAAATGATTTCTGGTCAGCTCCAGTGCATTATTGTCCTTTCCGTTACCGGATTCCACGATCAGTACCACTCTGGGCACATCCGTCTGGATATGTAACTTCTTGGAACGACTATAGATGTCTACTAACAAAAGATTGTCCAAAAGCAGATTCTTGATAAAGTTATCCTTGTCAAAACGCTCCTTGTAGGCCACAAGCAGATTCTGGATCTGGAATACTACCATCTTGCCGATCATATACACATCTTCACCGGCACCGGCGGCTATCAGAATGTATTCCAGCTGCTGCTCATCATAGATCTTGAAATACTGATATCCCTGGATCTCCTGGAAGTCTGCGGGAGATGATACGAACTCGGCTGCAGCACCGGAGCAGTTTCCCATATCCATGGTAGAGGCGATTTCCTTACCGTCCACGCCCATGACACAAAGCTCCACTCTTGCAATCCCTTTCAACCCCTCGATCGTGTTCTGCAAAATCTGATTTGATATCATAACCCCGCTCCTTATCTATAGTAATACACCATATAATACAAATGTACAAAAAAACCGTTAAAAAAGCAATAGGTTTTTATGCACTTTTTTGCTTTTCGGGAGAAATTTCCCAGGACAGAAAAAGCCTTCCGGCAGACCTTTCTGCCAAAAGGCTTGTTTCTTTCCAGGAAATACCTTACCTGCTCACGGCCATAAAGCCCCCTTATACCCGGACATCAAAATTGCCGCCCTGTGCAGGATTCACACTTCTCTCCATCGCCGCCGCATCGATCATCTGTACCAGTCCGGCACCCAGCTCCTCGTTCATGTCCAAGGCATTGCCCAGCACTGCAGTCCCTACACGGCTCATCGTGTAATCTGTTGCCATTATTGTTGATAAACCTGCAATATCCATCTGGCTTCCTCCTTTCAGGATCCCTTAGATACGTCGAATACATTTTTCACCGATGGTAATCTTCCCACTTTTGAGCAGATTGCCCACGGCACGCTTAAACTCATTCTTGCTCATGCCCGTCTCCCGCTTGATGGTCTCCGGTGATGCCTTGTCATTAAAGGGCAGCACCCCGTCATAGCTGTCGATCAGGCGAAGGATGGCCTCCGCATCGGTCTGCATCTGCAGATATGCCTTTTCACGGATGCTCAGCTCCAGTTTCCCGTCCTCATGGACCCGGGTCACACGGGCAGTAACAACATCTCCCACCTCCACCTTGCCATACAGCTCCTTTTGTGGGATCAGTGCGGAAAAAATCTCATCCACCGCCACGAATGCACCAAAGTGATCGCTGATCTCATAGACGGTCCCTCTTACCTGGTCGTCTTTCTGATAAGAGCTGTCAGTACGAAGGTTCTGGTATACATTCATTGTAGCACACAACCTACTGCTCTTGTCAATATAAAGTGATACCAATATCTGTTCTCCGGGGCTGACACGCTTTGTCTGCTGTTTAAAGGGAAGGAACAGATCCTTGTCGAGCCCCCAATCCAAAAATGCCCCGATCCTTCCCACCTGAAGCACCGTAAGCTTTGCCACCTGTCCCATCATCAGTCTGGGTTCCCTGGTGGTGGCGATCAGTCTGTCCTCGGAGTCCTTGTACAGGAACACTTCCAGACTGCTGCCCGGTTGTACTCCCTCCGGCACCTGCCGGGCAGGCAGAAGCACCCTCTCCTGCGCCTGATCCCGGGAAGGTGCCAGGTAGACGCCGAAATCTACTTTTTTTACTACCGTGAGCACCTGCTTTTCTCCTAATCGAAACATCTTATATCTCCTCTCTTCGAAGGAACTCTACCACCACATAAGGCTTCCCCGCCTGATCGGTCAGCGAGATCACATACTTATCCTTCTCTGCCGCCACATAAGGATACAGCACATCGTCCAGGAATGCCTGCATCTTGTACTCCGCCCGCATCTGCCGGACATCGAAGCCGGCAGGCAGATACTCTGACGCCATGTTGACATACTGTCCGTTGTTGACATGATGGTTGGTATCCAGGTGATGCCTTTTTACTACAACGGGTTCCTCCTGTACGCCCCCCTCAGGAATCACGATCTTTCTGGGGGCATAATCCATGGGGAGTTTTTCTTCCAGCACATACCTTTCCCTGGTCAGGTCATCCGGCATGACAGGCCTGCCTGTCTGTGTATCCAGAAGACTCCACAGAGAATTGGCCTTGGCCAGATACTGTCCGTCCTCCGTGAGCATGGCAAAATTTCGAGAACCCAGAAAGCCCTTGAAATCATAAGGCAGCGTACCCACCTTCACTCTGTCGCAGAGTCTGGGATACTTCTCTACCACGATCTGCCAGGAGGACAGCACCCACACTCTGTGATGCTCCCTCAGATAATCCACACCCAGACCGATATCCTCGGACTGGAAGGTGGAACAATCCTGAAAATATTTTAAAAGTGACGACATTGTCAGTTTCTCTTCGCTGTCCACTTCACTGAAACGTATCCTGCTGTCAAATGTATACATGATTTCTCCCTGTCTTCCCGCAGATCACTGAAAAAGCTGCACGATAATGGTCACGATCCAGATCAGCACAAACAGGATCATGCCTGTATTGAAAAAGATTATGGAAAACCGCTTGCCCTTTTCCAGAACGATCTCTCCGGGATACAGGACAAACTTCTTGCGGAATACGATCATCAGGACCACGCCTGTGATCACCACACACAACAATATTCCGGTGTAAAGGAGGTAGACGATCCAGCCCGGCAGACTGCTCATGACAAGATCCATCATCTCCTTGGGATCATATCCGGGGCTCATGGTCAGCTCCAGCAGTTCCTCGTACCTGACAGCCTTCAGGATCAGGACACTGACGATGCTTCCCATAAAGTTGACAATGGCATGGAGGAGCATGGTGATCTTGATATTCCCGGTCCTCAGATACAGGAATGCAAAAAACATGCCCATGGTAAAAGCATAAGCAAACTGGCTCAGATTCCCGTGGAACAGCCCGAACATGAGACCGGACAAAAGCACTGCCACACCTTCTCCGTAACGGCGGGTCTTGTCTACGATCAGCTTGCGAAAGACCAGTTCTTCAAAGATAGGGGCCAGGATCACCATGTACAGAAAATTCAGCCACAGACTGCTGCCCGTAGCAATCTCCAATATGTCATTGGACACCGGAACGCCCTTTAACATTCCGATCACCGCTGTCAATACGGTTCCGATCAGGTTGCTGACATACATGATGGAATAACAGATCATCAGTGCCAGCAAAAACTTGCCGAAAGGCATCTTGTGCTTTTCCGGCGCCTCTCCCGGCAGCCTGCTCACCATGCCGATCAGCGCCGGCATGCCCACCAGATACAGGGGAAGCACCGAAAGGATCAGCACCATGCTCATATCGGAAAGCCATTCCGGCTTTACCTCCCGCACGATCAGCGAAACCAACGTCTGCAAAACCGCAATGATTACCGTGCCGATGGTGAATCTCCACCCCAATCTGGAAAAATCTTTTTTATATTGCTTATCCACTTCCATCCGATCTGTTTCCTTTCTCCTAAGGCAGGACTCCCTGCCGTTTCCACTCTATCACATAGCTTATCACAAGATTGTCCATTTGTAAAAGTAAAATGGGGTCCGGGACGCTATTCCCGGAAAAATTCCTTCTTTCCAAGATTTTCATTCAAATACGGGATTCTGGTCTCAAGCCAGTATCGGATCTGCTCTCCCTTGAGGGAAAGGCTCTGTTCCTCCCCCCACAAAAATTCATTCATGGCCGATGCCTCGCTAAAATATTCCCCATAATAGGAAATGCTGCTGACACCCCGGGGATTGACCCCCGTCTCCTCATCCAAAAGCTTCTGAAGGGCCGGCAGGAACATTTTCTCCCACTTTTCCCGGACCTTCTCTGTGAAATCCTCATGGGAGGCCATGGCGATCCACAGTTTGTTGGAGGAATCCCCTGCGGTATTCAAAAGCATCCGGTCTGTGACCATCCCCATATTCACAAAGGAATGTTCCACATCCCAGGGATACAGGGCATGGAGTTTTCCGTCCCCCTCCCCCTCGGCATCCTTATAGAAAAAGACGCTGCTGGCGACACTGTACTCCCCGTTCAGCTCATAGAACATCCACAGGGATGCCAAAGAATCCAGGTCCACATAATCCGCATAGTACCCGCCCTTCTCGTTATAGCCGTCCTCACTGTACAGGGCATTTTCAAAATCATTCCAAAGTTCTCTGCAGCAGTCCACCTGCTCTTTGGTGGCGATCACGGGAGCTTTTATGATATAAGTATTTCCCTGATCCGTCTCAAAGTGGATCTCATCATCGGCACAGTCCACATTGTCAAGCTCGAAGAGATAACCGCTTTCCGGCTTCCTTGTCTCTTTGATGGGAATGCGCAGTTCTCCCGCCTCCATCTTCTCGGTCATGAAATAGAGTCCCCGGTACTCACCGTTGATATACAACTGCACAAAACAGGATTCCGGCGCATATTCCCAATCCATCTCACGGCACAGATCCCACACCACCTGATAGCTTAACAGCGAGGCATCCCGATAGCCCGGCAGTAGCACAAAATCCTTGGCCGCGCCCAGTCCCAACAGGTTCTGGGCCTCCGTCAGCTTAAAGCCGAATCCCTTTTTTTCCTCTTTCCAGGAGTCATTTCCTCTTCCCTTGATCTGTTCCAGATTGCCGATATAGGACAGCTTCCCGTTTTCATCCAGGATCTGGACGATCCCCGGCAGGAAATTTTCTTTGGACAGTTCCAGATAATCCCGCCCCCATGCCGCATGGGTATCCAAAAACACTGCCGGCGTATGCTCGCTCCCGAGGAAGCGGAAGGTATAGATCAGCCCTTCCTTTTCCACGCAAAGTTCCTCCCCCTCAGGGAACGCCACTTCCCGTTCTTCTTTCGTGCCGTCCGGAAATGTCACCGTCAGCTTTCCGGTGCCTGCCCAGGATCCGCTGGGCATACAGAAGACATACTTGTCCTCCCGGGCGCAGTAACAGGGGATCAGCTCTCCCTGATAAGAATCGGAGAGCTTCAAAGTGATCTCTTTGGGGAAAACCGTCTGGACCTTTGACAGTGTCGCCTTTCCATCCTGCATCTCCCACACGTTCATGGGGATCCTGTGTATCTCTTCGGAAAGCTCACGCAGCTTTCCGTTCAGTTCTTCCACATTGCCCTTCCCATCAATGACACAGTTCTCCACCGTTCCGTAGAACTGGCCTCCAATGATATCCGTATACAGGGCATTCACCGTCACATTTTGGATGGAGCAGTTCAAGATCCCGGCATCCCCTTCCTCTGACGCCACGCTGCAGATCACTCCGCAGGCCGCGCCCTCTATGTAACAATCCTCCATGATGAGATTGCAGACTGTGCCTCCCAGAGAGCCAAACAGGCCGATATTGGCATCCTCCCCCTCCTGTACGATGGAAAGATTGCGGATGGTATGCCCCTGTCCGTCAAATACCCCATGAAAATAGTGTTCCCCACCATAAACGCCGATAGGTACGAAATCCGTGATGCCTTCCATATCCAGATCCCCTGTCAGGATCACATGGACACCGGCATAATCCGTTCCCCGGTTCACATTCCTTGCAAATTCCGTCAGATCGGCAGGGCTGTCAATCAAAAGCACGTCTCCGTTTTCGGAGACGGGAAGCAGTTTACAGCATGCCAGGATAATAAGGACCGCTATGGCAGCAAGTATAATGTGGGTTCTTTTCATTACAGTTTTATCCTCATGATAACAATGGTAAAAAGTTGCAAAAAAATCTCATGAACATCAGCTCATGAGATTTTGACAGCAGGGCAACCCCTGCAACATACAAGCGCTTCCTGCTCGTATGTGATTATCAGAGCAGGGCTACAAGGATTCGAACCTTGAAATGACGGAGTCAGAGTCCGTTGCCTTACCGTTTGGCGATAGCCCTATCTTTGCACTACTTGATGTATTATACACGAAGTATTTTCATTTTGCAATACCTAATTTACAAAATTTCTGCAAAAATTTTTGTTATTGATAAAATACCGTAATATAGGGATATTCCACCACTTTGGAGGGCTTAAAATCATTGCGGATCCACTGCATGATGAAGCTGTCTTCCTCCACCGTCCTGATCTCGCCAAACCAGCTCTCCACCACTACCACATCCGGGTATCTGTCAGGATTGCGCTTCCAGTACTCGGTCAGGCGCTCATCGTATACCAGGGAAGATATGGTGTCGGGGCAGGACTGGATGCAGTCTCCCAGCATACAATAGAACTGGGACGGCCCCACATAGAGCACCCTGCTTCCCTCCGGCACGGCTTCGGCCCAGATCTCTGCATTCTGGTTGTAACGGTATGCCGTCATATAGCTGGTGAAGATACCGGCTCTCAATCCCCGGTGGTTATAGCCTCTCACGTTGTAGATAGGGCTGTGGCTCTCATCTCCGCCGATGATCAGATAACAATACCCGAAAACATTGCCAAGCACCAGGATCAGGCACAGAAGTGACAGCAGACCCTTTTTGTACTCTCCGGCATGAGCTTCCAGATAGGAAGACCAACACAAAAGTCCGCCCACCATTCCCATGAAGAGATAAGGATTTAGCAGGATGGGGGACCAGTTGGACAGTGCCAGCACCGCGAAATAACTTACAAACGTAAGCAGGATCACATAAAATCCTGCCTTTTCTCTTTTTCCGGACCTGCAATAGCACACAATGCCTGCCAGGGAGACAGCCGGATAGAGGATCTGGGGATGAATGGCATTAAAGCTGCCAAAAAGCCAGAACCCCACCTGAAAGACCATCAAAACCAAAAATGTCCACAGAGAGAATGGCACTTTCCATCCGGGAAACACCTTTTTCAACACCCATGCAATACCTGCTGCACCGATCATCAAAACAGCCATCCGGCCAAAGCTTCCCGCCCAGTCCAGAAGTTTTGTCAAAAGAGGCACCTGGTGGGAGCTTTCCCCCAACACATACTGCACCGTCTCCAAGATCTGTCCCGGTTCCATGTAGCTGAGCAGATATCCCAAAAATACTGCCGCACCGAGGACACAGGGGGCTGCATATACCAGGCATTCCTTCCATCGGCTGCCCACAGGTCTTAAGAGGATAAAAACCACGCAGAATACAAACAGCACCGCCATGCTGGGATAGGCCAGCACATCGCAGGCCAGACATGCCCCCGCCAACATCAGGCAGCGCAGTCTGCCGCGGTCTGCCGATCCCGGGCAGTAATACCGCATCAGGCACAGCACCATCAGCACAAAAAACCAAAGATGCAGATTGGAGTATTCCGGCACAAAGATACTTTTTGGTGAAGTCACATAAAACAGCAGGGCCATCAGTACAGCACCGTTCCTGTCCAGATCAGGCTTGGTGCGCCTGAGCGTTCTGTAAAAGAAAACTGCGATCAGACCATGCACGATAAAAAATACCACTCTCAAGTACAGGTTCAAAAAATCCACCCCGCCCGTAAGCAAGAGAAATGGTCTGATGAACAGCGCCGTAAAAATGGCCGAGGTCTGATGGGGCTCCCACATCTCCAAAAGGAGCCTGTCACCCTTTGCCAGACGATAACCCACCATGATGCCGTAGCCCTCATCGATATCCGCACCCACAAAAATATTTTTGACGGTATATGCCGCCAATGCCAGTATCAGTATCACCAGCCAGAATTTTCTGCCTTTTGCCTGCATTTCTTTTTCTTTCACCAAAAACGCCCTCACATATAGATTCCTTTGTCAAAAGCAAAAAGGCTGCACAAATTACAGTGCATGTAATTTATGCAGCCAAATCCTTATAAGGGATTATAATATACTTTTTGCGCAAAAGCAACTTTTTTGTTTATACCTCAAAGATCAGATCGCCGTAGGTAGGGATGGGCCATACGCTCTTGTCTACCAGCATCTCCAACTGATCCACAGGTGCTCTTAAGCTGTCCATTGCAGTGCGGACTTCATCTTTGAAGAAGAATGCCTGCTCCTTCTGATCTTCGATGGTCCCGGCCTTTGCAACCTTCTCCTCCAAAACAGCCAGGGCCGCCTTGGCCTCTGCCAGCTTTGCGGAAACTTCGGAAAGGGCATCTGCCTGAACGGAAGCATCGGCTCCTGCCTCCTTCACTGCGATCACGGTATCTGCCAGGGACTTGGTATAGCGGATCACTGCAGGGAGGATCTGCTTCTTTGCCATATCGATCATGGTAAGAGCCTCGATATTGATGGTCTTTGCGTAGGTTTCGTAAAGGATCTCCTCACGGGACTCCAGCTCAGCCTTGGTAAAGATGCCAAATTTTTCAAACAGCTTGATCGCCTTGTCGGTGGTCAGCGTAGCGGATGCCTCTACCATGGACTTGATGTTGGGAAGTCCACGTCTCTCGGCTTCTGCCACCCACTCGTCAGAGTAGCCGTTTCCGTTAAAGATGATCCTCTGATGCTCAGTCAGATATTTCTTGATCAGATCATGTACGGCAGTATCAAAATCCTCTGCCTTTTCCAACTCATCCGCAGCCTCGCAGAAAGCTTCTGCAACGATCGCATTCAGAGTGGTGTTGGGGCTTGCGATGGAATCAGCGCTTCCTACCATACGGAACTCAAACTTGTTGCCGGTGAAAGCAAAAGGTGAGGTCCTGTTACGGTCCGTCGCATCCTTATCCAGATCGGGCAGGGTAGATACACCTGTCAAAAGCTTTCCGCCCTGGATGGAATGTGCAGCCATGCCGGTCTCCACCAACTGCTTTACCACATCCTCAAGCTGTTCGCCCAGGAACACGGAAATGATGGCCGGAGGTGCCTCGTTAGCGCCCAGTCTGTGATCGTTGCCCACATCGGATGCACTCTGGCGGAGCAGATCTGCATGAGTGTCAACAGCCTTCAAGATACAAGCCAACACCAGAAGAAACTGGATATTTTCATTGGGAGTATCGCCGGGGTCCAAAAGGTTCACGCCATTGTCGGTTCCCAAAGACCAGTTGTTGTGCTTACCGGAGCCGTTCACACCTGCAAAAGGCTTCTCATGAAGCAGACAGGTCATGCCATGGCGTCCTGCAACCTTCTTCATGGTCTCCATCACCAACTGGTTGTGGTCAACGGCAATATTGGCAGTCTCATAAATGGGAGCCAGCTCGTGCTGTGCAGGAGCAACCTCATTATGCTGAGTCTTTGCGGTTACGCCCAGCTTCCACAGCTCTACGTTCAGATCCTTCATGTAAGAACCGATCCTCTCGCGGATGGTTCCGAAATAGTGATCCTCCAGCTCCTGTCCCTTGGGAGCAGGCGCTCCGAAAAGGGTGCGTCCTGCAAAGATCAGATCGGGACGCTGTAAGTATTTTTCTCTGTCTACCAGGAAGTATTCCTGCTCAGGTCCTACACTTGCAACCACCTTGGTAGCCTCGGTATTGCCAAACAGGCGCACGATCCTCAGCGCCTGCTCGCTGACAGCCTCCATGGAACGAAGCAGGGGAGTCTTCTTATCCAGCGCTTCCCCCTTGTAGGAACAGAATGCAGTGGGAATGCAGAGGATCACACCTGTGGCATCCTCTTTCAGGAATGCGGGAGAAGTGATATCCCATGCGGTATAACCTCTTGCCTCGAAAGTAGCACGAAGGCCGCCGGAAGGGAAGGAAGAAGCATCGGGTTCCCCCTTTATCAGCTCCTTGCCGGAAAATTCCATGATCATCCTGCCCTCTGCATCGGGATGAGTCACAAAGGAATCATGCTTCTCAGCAGTGATGCCTGTCAATGGCTGGAACCAGTGGGTATAATGGGTAGCGCCGTTTTCCACAGCCCAGTCCTTCATAGCCTTTGCCACTACATCTGCGGTAGCTAAGGACAGCTCGCCGCCCTGATCCATGATGCGCTTCACTTCTTTGTAAACACTCTTGGGCAGTCTTTCTTTCATCTTGCCCAGCGTGAATACTTTGCTGGCAAAAATCTCTTCCACGTTCAATACATCGCTCATAAACTAATCCCTCCTAAAATTGTTCTGTCCGAATGTTCCAACGCAAAAAAGGCGCTACACTATCCGTGTAAACGCCTTCGTTTCCATTCAGAACTATTCTTTTGAGAGTTGCCTCTCTTTGGTTTCTTACTATACAGCAAAATATTTCAAAATGCAACCATTATTTTTAAATTTCCCAAAAAATTTATACCTCGAACAGCAGATCGGCATAAGTGGGGAAGGGCCAGTACGATTTGTCCACCAGCTTTTCCAGCTCGTCTGCAGGCTTTCTTAGGGCGGTCATGGCAGTCATGACCTCGTCATGGTAATAGAATGCCTGCTCTTTGCCCCTGGGCATGGAGGAAGCCTGTTTTTCCACCTCCAAAAGATGTTCTGCCGCTTTCTTGGTCTCGGACAGTTTTTCGGTAACGGTCTTTAACAGTTTTGTGGAAACGTAATCATCTCCGCCGGCCTCCTTCACCGCCAGTGCAGTGTCCGCCAGGGACTTACTGAAACGTAAGACTGCAGGGATGATCTGTTTATCTGCCATATCGATCATGGTAAGGGCCTCGATATTGATGGTCTTGGCATAAGTCTCGTACAGGACTTCCGCACGGGAACGCAGCTCCGCCTCGGTAAAGATACCAAATTTCTCGAAAAGGCGGATGGACTTCTCAGTGGTAAGGGTATCCACTGCCTCCACCATGGAAGGAATATTGGGAAGCCCCCTTCTGGCCGCTTCCTCCGTCCACTCCTTGGCGTAACCGTTGCCGTTGAAGATGATCCTCTGATGCTTTGTCATGTATTCCTTGATGAGATCGTGCACAGCCATGTCAAAGTCTTCTGCCTGCTCCAGTCTGTCTGCAGCCTCGCAGAAAGCCTCTGCCACGATGGCATTCAAAGTGGTGTTGGGGCTTCCGATGGAATCCTCGCTTCCCACCATACGGAATTCAAATTTATTGCCGGTGAACGCAAAGGGGGAAGTACGGTTGCGGTCGGTGGCATCCTTCACAAAATCGGGAAGAGTGGATACACCGGTGCGCAGGACGCCGCCTTCTTTCAGGGAATCGGCCTTGCCGGTCTCCACCAGCTGTGCCACCACATCCTCAAGCTGTTCCCCCAGGAAAATGGAAATGATGGCAGGGGGTGCCTCATAGCCGCCCAATCTATGGTCATTGCCCACGTTGGATGCACTCTGACGCAGCAGGTCCGCATGAGTGTCCACTGCCTTCATGATACATGCAAGCACCAGTAAAAACTGGATATTCTCGTTGGGGGTCTGGCCCGGCTCCAACAAATTGACACCATTGTCAGTTGTGATGGACCAGTTATTGTGCTTGCCGGAACCGTTCACCCCGGCAAAAGGCTTCTCATGTAGCATACAGCGCAGACCATGTTTGCCGGCCACGCGCTTTAAAGTCTCCATCACCAGTTGATTGTGGTCTACCGCCACATTGGCAGACTCATAAATGGGCGCTACCTCATGCTGTGCAGGTGCCGCCTCGTTGTGCTGGGTCTTGGAAGTAACGCCCAGCTTCCACAGTTCAATATTTACATCGTGCATAAAGCCGCCGATACGCTCTCTGATCACACCGAAATAATGGTCATCCATTTCCTGACCCTTGGGAGCAGGCGCCCCGTAGAGGGTCCTTCCGGCAAAAATGATGTCCTCCCGCTGCAACGCTTTCTTAGCATCCACCAGGAAATACTCCTGTTCTGCGCCCACGGAAGGAAGCACTTTCTTGGCCTCGGTATTGCCGAACAGGCGCACAATGCGGATCGCCTGCTTGCTCAAGGCCTCCATGGAACGCAGCAGAGGTGTTTTTTTGTCAAGAGCCTCCCCCGTATAAGAGCAGAAAGCCGTGGGAATGCAAAGAGTGGGACCTGTAGCCGTCTCCTTGATAAAGGCCGGGGATGTGATATCCCAGGTGGTATAGCCCCTTGCCTCAAAAGTAGCGCGCAGTCCGCCGGAGGGGAAAGAAGAAGCATCCGGCTCACCCTTTATCAGCTCCTTGCCGGAAAACTCCATGATCATCCTGCCATCCGCATCGGGATGGGTCACAAAGGCGTCATGTTTCTCTGCCGTGATGCCCGTCAGCGGCTGGAACCAGTGAGTATAATGGGTTGCGCCGTTTTCCACAGCCCAATCCTTCATGGCTTTGGCCACCACGTCGGCAGTGGCTAAGGACAGCTCCCCGCCCTGGTCCATGACCTTGACCACCTCTTTATAGATGCTCTTAGGCAGTCTCTCCTTCATCTTGCCCAGGGTAAATACCTTGCTGGCAAAAATCTCTTCTACATTCACACCCTCACGCATTTTCCTGTTTCCTTTCACGTTTTGCATCTCTGCATTTTTCAGGTCATTCATGGTTTCTATTGTACAATAGGCCCCTGTTTTGGTCAACGGATATTTTACCCGTTCTTGCGGCGCAAAAGATCATAATGCTGCGGCACCCGGGACAATTTTATCCACAGGACCTGCTTGGGATGGGGTGCGCTGTCCACCGCCTCCCCTTCCTCTGTGAAGATTGCTTCCACCGTCACCGGCACATTGGTTCCGTCCGGCTTCATGATCTCAATGACATCGCCCACACAGAACTTGTTGCGCTGCTCGATGCGTGCCAGCTTACCGGCCGGCTGTCCGCCCTGCGTCTTTTGTCCGCCGGCCGCCTGCTGCCCAAAATCCCGGATCTCCTCCACGATCCCCAGATAAATATACTCATTGACATAAGTGTTGTTGTCATAGATCTGGGTGTTCTCATCCGGTTTGCCAAAGTAAAAGCCCGTGGTAAACTGACGGTAGGTGCATTTGGATATCTCTGCTTTGTACCAGTCCATATTGGCACGATAAGTTTCCTCAGAAGTAAAATAATCATCAATGGCCCTGCGGTAGGTCCGGGCCACTGTCGCCACATACAGGGCTGTCTTCATACGACCCTCAATCTTTAAGCTGTCGATCCCCGCCTCTGTCAGCTCGGGTATATGTTCGATCATGCACAGATCCTTGGAGTTAAAGATGTAAGTCCCCCGCTCGTTCTCATAGACGGGCATATATTCCCCGGGCCTGGTCTCTTCCACCACCGCATACTTCCAGCGGCAGGGGTGGGTGCAGGCTCCCCTGTTGGCATCCCTTCCCGTAAAATAATTGCTCAGAAGACACCTTCCGGAATAGGAGATGCACATAGCACCGTGAATGAAGCTTTCGATCTCCATCTCTTCCGGGATGTGTTCTCTGATAGTCTTTATCTCCTTAAGGGACAGTTCTCTTGCAGAGACCACTCTCCTTGCACCCTGTTTCCACCAGAACAGATAGGTCTGATAGTTGGTGTTATTTGCCTGGGTGGAAATGTGTATCTCCACCTCGGGCCACACCTCTTTAGCAATGGTAAACATCCCGGGATCGGAGATGATCAACGCATCTGCCGGCTCCGGCTTCATATTTTTCAGCTCTTCAAAATAGACCCTTGCCCCCTCCAGGTCATCGTTGTGGGCAAGGATATTGGCCGTCACATAAACTTTCACTCCATGGGCATGTGCAAAGGCGATTCCCTCCGCCATTTCCTCCATGGAAAAATTCTTGGCCTTCGCCCGCAGGCCAAAGGCTTCACCGCCGATGTAAACAGCATCCGCACCGAAGATCACTGCGGTCTTAAGGACCTCCAGGCTGCTGGCCGGGATCAGAAGCTCCGGCTTTTTATTCTTCATGGGGTTCATGGTACCTCTCCTCTTCATTCCTTCTGCTTCTTTGCGCCGGACATGCACAGCGTGCTGAGCGTCACTCCATCCCCCACAGGCAGGATACAGGTCTCCAGATCAGGATGATGCTTCAGTTCATACAGGTATTCCCGCATCCTGGCATGGATGGTGCGGTTCCTGCGGGTCACCGCAAAGCGTGATTCCACCACATCCCCGTCCTGCAGCACATTGTCGGAGATGAGCAGGCCGCCGGGGGCAAGCAGGCGCAGGATATCCGGCAGAAAATGGATATACTGTCCCTTTGCAGCATCCATGAAGATCATATCATAAGTCCCATCCAGGTCCTTTAAGATCTCTGAAGCATCCCCTTCCATCAGGGTGATATCCTGTTCTTTTCCGGCGCGCCGGAAGTTTTCCCTGGCAATGGGAATGCGTTTTTCATATTTCTCGATGGTAGTGATATGACAGCCCTCCGGCGCATATTCACTCATAAGCAGCGCAGAAAAGCCGATAGCAGTCCCGACTTCCAGGATGCTCTTCGGCTTTGCGTAAGCTAACAAAAATTTCAGCAGGCTCTGCATGGATTTCCGGATAATAGGGACGTCAGTCTCTATTGCATTTTTTTCAATTTCATCCAAAAACGGGGTGTTTCCTCTGTCGAGCAGATCGATAAACGCTGACATTCTCTCGTCTACTATCATATTGGCTCCTATTGTTTTACGCCGTCCTGGCCCTTGGTTTCTTCCTTGGCAGGAGTGGCCATGACTTCCATCATTTCCTCGGCAGTCATCGCTGTGCTCAGTTCATAAGTACCGGGCTTTACATCCTCACGGTACTCTGAGCAAAGATACTGAAGAGCAAACAGTTTGGCATCCCTTGTGAGACCCTTCTGGGCAAACAGTTCCCCTATGGCCACAGCCGAAGCCCCTTTTGGAACGGTGACCGTCACGGTCCTTCCCTCTCCCGCAGAGACAGCCGGCTCCGTAAAGATGCGGTAACCGTAATCATAACAGGTCACTGCCCCTTTATATACCAGGAACACTACCACTATCGTGGCGATCACTTTTAAGATGGCGCCCAAAACTGCGCTCATTAAACTACCAGATTTCATCTTTCTACCTCGTTATTCAAAATGCAGTGCTTCCGTAACACGGATATTCACATCCTGCATCATACGGCAGAATGCCAGTTCTGCCGCCAAAAATTCTGCCACCAGGGGCTGTTCCCTGAAATCCGCAAATTCCTTTTCAAACTGGTCGATCTTGCTAAAATCACAATCCTTTCCGCTCTGCATCAGATAATTGCGCCTGCGGAATTCATCGATCTGTTCCTTCAGCCCCGGCTGCTGCTTCACTTTCGCAAGCGCTGCCGCATACTCCTGATAGAGTACAGAATCCAGAACGGCTTTTATCAACTGTTCTACAGCATTGTCCACATTGCTCATATTGTATCTTTTCCCCCGGTATTTTGCAAGCCTGTATTCCTATACGGTCCTATACTTCCATGATGATGGGAAGTATCATGGGACGGCGCTTGGTCTTCTTCCAGACGTAATCGCTGAGTACATCCTTGGTGGTAGACTTCAATTTGCCCCAGTCGGTAATACCCCTGTCAAGGCATCCCTGGATGGCATCTTCCACGCTCTGGCGGGCCTCCTCGATCAGCTCATCAGACTCCCTCACATAAACAAAGCCACGGGAAACGATATCGGGACCTGCCACCAGCTCGCCGCCTACCTTGTCCAGGCTCATGACCACGATCATGATGCCGTCCTCTGCAAGATGCTGCCTGTCCCTGAGCACTACATTGCCCACATCTCCCACGCCAAGTCCGTCCACCAGGATAGCGCCTACCGGCACCTTTCCTGCCACCTTGGCCTGCTTGTCGCTCACTTCCAACACATCTCCCGAAGACAGGATAAAAATATTTTCCTTGTCTATGCCAAGACTCTCAGCGATCTTGGCCTGCGCTTTCAGGTGCTTGTATTCTCCGTGCACGGGAACCGCATACTTGGGATGGATCAGGGTGTAGATGAGCTTGATCTCCTCCTGGCAGGCATGTCCGGATACATGGGCATCCTGGAACACCACATCCGCTCCTTTTCGGAGCAGTTCATTGATGATCTTGGTGACAGACTTTTCATTGCCGGGAATGGGATTGGAGGAAAAGATAACGGTGTCCCCCGCCCCGATGGTGATCTTGCGGTGCATATTGTTGGCCATACGGCTCAGCGCCGCCATGCTCTCTCCCTGGCTGCCGGTAGTGATGATGACCTGCTTCTCGTCTGGATAATTCTTCATCTGGTCCAGATCCACCAGTGTATTTTCCGGAATGCTGATACACTCCAGATTGATCGCCGTCTCGATGATATTCACCATGCTGCGGCCTTCCACCGCCACCTTGCGCCCAAATTTGTATGCCGTGTTGATGATCTGCTGTACACGGTCCACATTGGAAGCAAAAGTAGCAACGAAGATCCTGGTGTTCTTGTGTTCTTCAAAAAGGGTGTCGAAAGTCTTGCCCACCGTCTTCTCAGAGGGGGTAAAACCGGGACGCTCCGCATTGGTGGAATCGCACATCAGTGCCAGCACGCCCTTTTTGCCCAGCTCAGCAAAGCGCTGCAGATCTATGGCATCCCCGTATACAGGGGTATAATCCACTTTAAAGTCCCCCGTATGCACCACGATGCCGGCCGGGGAATAGATGGCAAGCGCCGCAGCGTCTACGATACTGTGGTTGGTCTTGATAAATTCCACCCTGAACTGTCCCAGATTGATGGACTGTCCGAATTTTACCACCTTTCTCTTGGTAGTCTTTAACATATTATGCTCTTTTAACTTGTTCTCAATGATACCCATGGTAAGCCTGGTAGCATAGATGGGCACATTCACATCCCTCAAAACATAAGCAAGGGCTCCGATATGGTCCTCATGTCCGTGGGTGATCACAAAGCCTTTTACCTTGTCCAGATTCTCTTTCAGGTACGTCACATCCGGAATGACCAGATCGATTCCCAGCATATCGTCTGCCGGGAAGGACAGACCACAGTCCACCACAATAATACTGTCCTCATACTCGAAGGCAGTAATGTTCATACCAATCTGTTCCAGGCCGCCCAAAGGTATGATCTTCAGCCCGGAACTGCAATTATTCTCTTTTTTCTTTTTCAATCAAATATCCTCCATATTCTATACAGCCGCCCTGCAGCCGCTAATGCGACGCACAAAACACCCGCCTGTATGCAACCCTTTTCCGTCACGGCTCTTCTCCCAAGCTCCTCCGCACAGAATGGGTTTTTGGCGGTATGTCACACCAAAAGCAGGATAACGGTACCTCTGCACTTCCTGGTAAGCCCTGTCATTCCGTGCAAAACCCTTATCTGCCCTGATCCGGTGCACCCGGCACAGCCCGCCGGGAACTGTATGTATCTATCAACAACAGCCATTCCCCTCCGGGGGCAGCCAATTGCTAACGCTCGAACTCCACATCGTCCAGCATACTCTCAAAGACACCGGCCACTGCGGAAAGCTCCTCATCGTCCGATACGATGGTAAACACGCTCTCCTCCTCGCCGTCCTTTGACAGATCCTTTAAGATCAGTGCTTCTCCGTCCCCTTCTTCAAAATCGGTCACCAGGATATAATTATAGCCTCCGATCCTGGTCTGCTCCAACACGAAAAACTCTATGGGATCCTCTCCCTCAGGATTAAAAGTGATCTTCTCCAATTTGCTCATTCTCGTTTTTCCTTCTGTCCAGATAGCCTTGCAGGATAAATGCTGCCGCTATCTTGTCCACATACTCTTTGCGGTTCTCCCTGCGGATTCCCGCCTCCATCATTGCCTTGTCTGCCGCCACGGTAGTCAGCCGCTCATCCCACATCACTACCGGCAGACCGGTCCTTCTCTCCAGCTTTTCCTTAAACTCATACGAAAGTTCTGCGCGGATGCCCTCGGTGGCGTTCATGTTCTTGGGAAGTCCCAAAACAATCTCCTGCACATCGTTCTCCTGAATCAGCTCTTCGATCCTCGCCAATGTCTGACGCAGTTTGTTCTCTTCCTTGCGGCGGATGATCTCCACCGGCTGTGCCGTAAGGAGCAGTGGATCGCTCACTGCCACGCCTACCGTCTTGGACCCCAGATCCAAACCCATTATACGCATGGATATCCTCCTACTTCCAGTGATTGTTGCGGATATATTCCGTGAGCAGTTCTTCCACCAACTCATCCCGCTCCACCTTCATGATCAGGCTCCTGGCATTCTTGTGGCTGGTAATATAAGTGGGATCGCCGCTCATGATATAACCCACGATCTGATTCACAGGATTGTAACCCTTTTCCGTCAGTGCCTCATACACCGTGGACAACACCACTTTTACTCCGGTTTCGGCTTCTGTTTCCACTTTAAAATATTGTGTATTTCCTAAGTCCTGCATATATTCCTCTCCATCTGTACCTAAGTCGGATAGTACCTACTTCTTTTTATCTTAACTCATTTATCGGCAAAATTCAATCATATGAGAAGAGAACCTTGCCATATTTTTGTTTCCGTCTCACAGTCTTCCCAATAAGATCTCATCGGTCAGCGCACGCTCTATCTGTACGGTTATCAGATCATTGACCCGGAAAGCAGCCTGCTTCTCCCCGGCAGGGACCGCCACCTTCACATAATCCTTGGTATGTCCCAGGAAGTAAGGGACGCCGTCTATCTCCTTGTCCTCTTCCACCAGCACTTCCACATTGTGCCCTGTCAGGCGCCTGCGAAAGTCTGCGGACTGCTCCTTTTCCATTTTAAGGAGTTCATTGCTGCGAACTGTCTTGATCTGATCCGCCACCTGGTCAGGCATCCCTGCTGCCACGGTTCCTTCCCGCTTGGAGTATTTAAAGATATGCATCTCGTAAAACCGCACCTTTTCCAGGAACTTTTTGGTGGTTTCATACTCCCACTCTGTCTCTCCCGGAAATCCCACGATCACGTCGGTGGTAATGGCAGGATGATCGAACGCCGCTCTCAACAGTTCCACACTGTGATAGTATTCCCCCGTGGTATAATGCCTATTCATGCGCTTCAAAGTCTCGTCGCAGCCGCTTTGCAGGGAAAGATGAAAGTGGGGACACAGTTTCGGAAGCTTTGCAAGCCGTGCCACCGTCTCCTCCGTGACGATGCGGGGTTCCAAAGAGCCCAGCCGGATGCGGTCGATCCCCCAAAGTCCATGGATCTTCTCCACCAGATCCACCAGTCTGCTGTTGCCGTTATAGATCTGCTTGGCCCCGTCAAAGTCAATTCCGTAAGAACTGATATGGATACCGGTAAGTACCACCTCCCGATAGCCTGACTGTGCAAGCCCTCTCACCTCTGCGAGGATATCTTCCTCCCTGCGGCTGCGCACCCTGCCCCTTGCATAAGGGATCAGACAGTAGGAACAGAACTGGTTGCAGCCGTCCTGGATCTTGATGTACGCCCGGGTATGCTCCGCCGTCTGCTTCAGGTGCATTTCCTCATACGCATCCATATCGCCGATGTGGACCACGGTGGCTCCGTGGAGAGTCTTGTCCCTATCTTCCAAAAATTGTTCCAAAATGGGGATCAGTTCTGATTTTCTATTGTTGCCGATGGCCAGATCGATGCTTTCATCCTTTTCCACATCCTCCCTGCCGGTCTGCACATAGCAGCCCACAGCCACCACGATGGCATCGGGATTCTTCTGCTTGGCCCGGTGAAGCATCTGACGGCTCTTCCTGTCTGCAATATTGGTCACGGTGCAGGTATTTACGATATAAATATCCGCAACCTGATCAAAAGGCACAATATTGTAACCTTTTTCCAGCAACATTTGTTGCATAACTTCCAATTCATAAGCGTTCACTTTACACCCAAGGTTGTGTAATGCTACATTTTTCATGCTATTCTCCGTAATTTTTGTGTTGTTTGCGCATTGACTTTTATCCTTTTTGCCGTTAATATAATGTGTGAAGGTATGACAACAATAAGGAGGTAACTAAGTATGAAAACAGTTCAGATTTCTTTAAATTCCATCGACAAAGTAAAGTCTTTCGTAAATGACATTACCAAATTTGATTATGACTTCGATCTGGTATCCGGCAGATACGTAATTGATGCCAAGTCCATCATGGGTATCTTCAGCCTGGATCTTTCCAAGCCCATCGATCTGAATATCCATGCAGAAGATGGTATCGAGGACGTTCTGGCAGTGCTTCAGCCTTACATGGTATAAGACACACCGGAGCCGTCAGTGCATAACGGAACTTACAGGAAGCCTCAAAGGTCGCAATCTCTTTGAGGCTTTTTTCTGTGCCTTCTACTCCACCACGATCACTTCGTCCGTCTCGATAGCCTGCCGGAACAGTTCCTCGATCCGTTCCTCCAGATTCTGTTCGTGGCGGCGAATGATATTCACATTGGGCTTAGTCACGGGATGCTTGGCCACAAAAATGGTACAGCAGTCCTCAAAAGGCTGGATGGAGGTCTCATAAGTGCCGATCTTTTCAGACACCTCCACGATCTCCTGCTTATCAAAGCCGATGAGTGGTCTGTAGACCGGAAGCTCGCAGACCTCATTGGTGGCGATCAGCGAATTCATGGTCTGGGAAGCCACCTGCCCGATGCTCTCTCCGGTAATCAGTCCCAGGCAGTCATTTTCCTTGGCAATATGCTCCGCAATGCGCATCATATAACGGCGCATGATGATGGTCAGCTCCTCATGGGGACACTTTTCATAAATATAAAGCTGGATATCAGTAAAATTGATCACATGAAGCCGGATGGGTCCGGTATAGCGGGAAACGATCCTTGCCAGATCCACCACCTTCTGCTTGGCGCGCTCACTGGTGTACGGCGGTGCATGGAAATACACTGCATCTATGGTGACACCGCGCTTTGCTATCATGTAACCGGCAACCGGGGAGTCGATACCCCCGGACAAAAGCAGCATTGCCTTGCCGCCTGTACCCACGGGCATGCCTCCCGGCCCCGGAATGATTTCGGAATAAATATAAATTTTTTCACGGACCTCAATATTTAACAGGATCTGAGGATTGTGCACATCCACTTTCATCTCCGGATATGCCTTCAGGATCGCTGCACCCATATCCATATTGATCTCCATGGAATCCTTTGGATAATTCTTGCGGGTACGTCTGGCCTGCACTTTAAAAGTCCTGTTGCGGTCAGGATAGACGTCGGCAAGATACTGTATCACAGTCTCACACAGCTTCTCGAAGCCTTCGTCCTCCACATAGACCACCGGGCAGATACCGGCGATTCCAAAAACCTGCTGTAACTTAGCCACGGTCTCATCAAAATCAAATTCAGACTGTGCATCCACATAGATGCGCCCCTGGGTCTTATGCACAAGGAACTCTCCCTCGCATTTTTTCAAGGCATGCTTAATCTGACGCACCAGGGCATCCTCAAACAGATATCTATTTCTTCCCTTTATGCCGATCTCGGCATACTTAATCAAAAATGCAGTAAACATATGCGATTTCCTTTCTTATCCCCAAGCCCTTGCAGATACAGACCCGGTTATCGTCTGGTAAACTTCCGTAACATTGGAATCTTATCATACAATGCCTGCAATGTATAGTCTATTTCTTCCTCCGTGGTAAATACGGAAAAGCTGAAACGAATGGTGGACTCCAAAAGCGCCTTATCCACACCGATGGCCTTCAGGGTAGCAGAAGGCTGGGGCTTGCGGGCGGAGCAGGCACTGCCTGCGGATACATAGATGCCCTGATCCTCCAATGCATGGAGCAGCACTTCGCTGCGGACACCCCGGAAGGATACGCTGACCACATGGGGCGCCGTTCCCTCACCGTAAGGCTTATCGGGCAAAAGACCGTTCACCTGCACATCCTTGATCTTTTCCAAACCTTCTATGAAACGGCGTTTCAGAGCATACAGCCGCTTGACATCCTCATCATAATGCTGATACAAAAGCTATGCAGCCTTTGCCAGTCCCACGATCCCGGGTACATTTTCCGTGCCGGAGCGCAGATTCTGCTGCTGTCCTCCTCCGAAGACGATGGGCTGTATCTTTACCTTCTGCCCCACATAGAGCAGTCCTACGCCCTTGGGGCCATGGATCTTATGCCCACTTGCAGACAGAAGATCGATGTGCATCTTCTTAGGGTAGATCCTGGCCTTGCCAAAGCCCTGCACAGCATCCACATGGAACAGGGTGTAGGGGTTTTTCTCCTTGATCAGTTCTCCTGCTTCCAGAATGGGCTGCAGCGATCCCACCTCATTGTTGGTATGCATGACGGACACCAGTATGGTCTGCGGAGTCATGGCATGCTGCAGATCCTCCAGCCGGATCCTGCCGCATTCATCCACCGGCAGGTAAGTGACACGATACCCCAGATTTTCCAGATAATGCATGGTCTGCAGAATGGCAGGATGCTCGATCTGGGTAGTAATCAGGTGATTTCCCCGTCTGTTGTTGGCCATGGCGCATCCGATCAATGCCATGTTATCCGATTCCGTACCGCCGGAGGTAAAATACAGTTCTTTTTCCTCTACCTTAAGGATCTGCGCCAGAGTCTCTTTGGCGGATCGCACATATTGCTCTGCCTTGACCCCCTTTATATGCAGGCTGGAGGGGTTGCCGTAATCCCGGCACATGATCTCTGTCATCAATTCTGCCACTTCCGGAAACACCCGGGTAGTGGCGGAATTGTCCAAATACACTTCCATGTTCTAATCTCCTTTATCTTAAGCCGATATGACATATTTGTCACAAAACAGCATATCATCTTACTTTTAAGATATGCGGGCTCAGGCTTCCAGTGCATACACAATCCAGGAAAGCACTGTAAGTCCCGCCGTTTCCGTCCGGAGGATACGCCGCCCCAAAGTGATGGCTTCGATGCCCTTCTCCTTGGCCAGCTTTACTTCCGCTTCCTCAAAGCCGCCCTCCGGTCCGATAAACACTGCGATGTCCTGCCCCGGCATCAGCTTTCCCATCAGCTCCCTGGTATGCTCCATGCCCTCCGCAAGCTCATAAGGGATCAGCTTCAGATCCATGTTCTTTGCAAGCTCCACCGCCTGGGCAAAAGTCATCACATCGGACACTTGCGGGATCACAGCCCGCTTGCTCTGCTTGGCAGCGGCTTCTGCGATCCCCTGCCATCTGGCGATCTTTCCCTTTGCCTTTTTGTCATCCAGTTTTACCACGCACCTCTTTGCAGCCACGGGGATCACCTGATAGACGCCAAGCTCTACCGCTTTCTGGATGACAAGCTCCATCTTGTCCCCCTTGGGAAGTCCCTGGAACAGATAGACCCTGGAAGGCAGTTCCACCCCATCTTCCTTGATGAAATAGAGCCGGCACAGGACCCGGTCCTCCTCCAAAGCTTCTATGCCGCAGCGATATTCCCTGCCGTCCAAGCCGTTGCTCACGGCAATCTCTTCCCCGATTTTCATACGGAGCACGTTCTTGATATGATTGACATCGCCGCCTGTAATTATGACAGTATTGTCATTTGTGTTGATCTGATGAGGTTCCACAAAAAAACGATACATGAAATCCTGTCTCCTTATGCTTCCCTGCGGGCAGTAACGCTCACCCATTCTCCCTGATAGGTCACTTCCAGCACCGTAAGTCCTGCCGCCTTCACAGCCTCCACCACCGTGGTCTCCTTATCGTTAATGATGCCGGAGGTAATATAGATACCGCCCTTTTTCAGTTGATGGCAGATCACGGGAGTCAAAGGCACCAGCACATCCGCCAGGATGTTGGCCACCACGATATCGTAGCACTCATATCCCACCTTGTCCTGTATTGCCTTCTCCGTAATGATATTGCCGATCATCATCTCAAAATCGGCGGGATCGATGCCGTTGTCCTTACAGTTCTGCGCCACAGCCTCCACCGCACAGGGGTCCAGATCGGTCCCCACCGCATGCTTTGCACCGAACATCAGAGAGAGGATCGCCAGGATGCCGCTTCCCGTTCCCACATCCAACAGTGTTGTTTCGGGTGTGATATATTTCTTAAGCTGCCTGATGCACAACTGTGTGGTCTCATGCATCCCGGTGCCGAAAGCCGTACCGGGATCGATGTGCAGCACCATTCTGTCCGAATCTTCAGGTTTGATATTCTCCCAGGAAGGGATCACCAGGATATCATCGATGTAGAACTGATGAAAATACTGCTTCCAGTTGTTGATCCAGTCAATATCCTCGGTCTCATCCACCGTAATAGTGCCTTCCCCAATATCCAGAAACAGCTTCAGCTCTTCCAGTTCCCCTTGCACCCGTTCCAGGAGTTCCTCTGTGGTAGTGATACCATCCTCCAGTTTCAGGCTTCCGTCCTCCTGCTTTTCCACAAAAAAATTCAGATATGCCACGCCGTCATCCTCCGGTCCCTCCGGAAGGATATCCACGAACATCTGCTCTTTCTCTAACGCTGTCAGGGGCACTTTATCTTCAATCTGGGCTCCCTCCAGTCCGATGTCATAGAACGTGCTGATAATGATATCTTCTGCTTCTGTAATGGTCTTTAAACGGAATCTTACCCACTTCATATTTTTCTCCTCTATTCTCAGTGATGACGCAGTCCGCCGATTTTATCGCAATCTATGTCATTGTAAACCGTCGCCGGTTTCCTGTCAAATACATTGCCCGTCATGAACCTGCCTTTCCCGGGAAGCTTCCTGCGCTTTCCTGCACTTGGCCTCGCTAAGCCCCAGCACCAGAAACAGAAAAGGGGCATTTAGCACCTGCTGAAAGCTCACCAACGAATTCACCCCGTACATCCCAAGGGCCAGCACCCCCAGAAGCATCCCACGGTATCTGCGGAATGCTCCGGCCCAAACAGCCAGATAGGCCGCCGTGCCAAGCAGTCCCAGATTGATCAACTGTGTGAGCCACTCGTTGTGGGCATTGGTATACACCGCTCTGCTCCATTGTCCCGTGGTGTCTATCACCGGACTGATCCCCACCGATGTGAGATATTCCGCAAAGCAATCCGGCCCAGCCCCAAGGAGCTTCTGTTTCCAATCTCCCTTTAAAAAACCTTCCCACGCCCTTTTCCAGAGGGTGCCCCGTCCGCTTCCGAAGTTTTCCCAGGGAATTTTCATCCAATCTCCCAAAAACACCCAAAGCACCGCCATCCCGGTGATCGCTCCCACAGTTAACAGGCTCAGGGTAAACAGTTTCCGGGCATGCCCTTTCAGCCGTGCATGAAGTACAGCCAGGATCAAAAGGAGTATCGAAAGGAACCAAAATCCTTTCCACTGCATCCTCGCAAAAGCATCCCCGTCAATCGGAGTAGCCGCCTGCGTCTGCAGCTTTCGGATGGCCCATCCCATCCCGGGGATCACCGCAGACACCCCTGCTCCCAGCAACAGGCCCTTCCTAAAACGTTCCGGCTGCTTCCTGCAAGCCCAAAGGCTCAGACCGATCCCTGTCACTGCGATCACCGGGCCGCTGTCGCTGCCCTGGATACACAACAATCCAAGCCCCAGCACACTGATGACATAAAGGATCCCTTCCTTTATCCTCCCGGCTTTGCCCTGCAGGCCACCATGTCTGCCGCAATACAAAAAACCTGCCATGGGAAAAGCCAGCATCACGCTGTAGTAACCGCAGAGCCAGTTGATATTGCCCAGGGTGGAAAGTAAGTGGCTGTATTCCCAGTCCCCGGCCCGGAATCCTTCATAAAGCTTAAGGGGGTCTATACCCAGCCGGTTCAGGAGACCGATGACCGTAACCGCCAGGAATGCCCCCTCCCCCAGATAGATGGGCAGCACATTGCCGTCATATTCCCTGGAGATCATAAAATAGATCCCCACAAACAAAAGCTGGGACCATGCACCCATATGCCATTCCCTATACCCAGTCCACGCAATCTCCCCAAAAGGGCTGGCCATTGCAGAGACCAGCACGCAGGCGCAATAAGCCAACATGCCAAAGTCCACTGCGCTCCAGCGATCCCGTTTCCACAGTGCATACACACCCCCCGGCACCAGCCACAGTCCGATACACAGCAGGGAAACATTGCGAAACAGTAAGTACTTCGTGTCTCCCAGTTGATAATAGGTCCCGGCTGTATACAGCGGCAGCACCGCCAATAATGCTGCCATATACAGATTACACAATACACTTAAGAATTCTTTCCTCGCATCGTCCATATCCGGCTCCGTTTCGTGCAGGACACCGCCTGCCTTCCACAACTCTCTGGGGATATTGTACCATGAAAGCCATAAATTGAAAACCACGCCAAAAGATTATTGCTTTTTTTGTTTATGAACGTTATATTAGTAAATAAGATATCATTTAAGGGGGCGTAACATGAATCGGTCCGCACAAAAGAAAATCCATATCATTCTATGTATCTGTTGTCTGCTGCTTCCGCTGTCCCTCTCCGGATGCGGTAAAAAAGGCAGGCTGGACGAAGGGAACTGCAAATGCAGCATCTCCTTCACAGACATTCCCAAAGAATTTGGCATGCTGGAGGAAAATCTCTCAGATACCTTCGAGATCAATGTCTGCCTGAAAAATACCATCAATGAGACCCCGTACTATATCACGCTGAACAAGGAAAATGATTATTCCGCACAGATCAGCCTGCATCCCGGTACTTATCAGATCTGTTATGTCTCCAACAACATGGAAAAGTATAACGGCATCTCAGTGGCAGCCAATGTGGAAAATGTCACCCTGTCCGAGGATACCCCGGAAGAAATCCTGATCTCTGTGGACAATCAGGAGGCATTCACCCAAAACTGGATGGCTACACAGCCCATGCCGGAGATGCTGCTTGCGGACAAATTTTCCGGACAGATCCAGATCAACCGCAGGATCGTCAATATCCGCGACATCCTTTCCGAGCTGACGCTGGAGGCTTCCTCCGACAGCCCTGTGCGCCCTTATCAGAAACTGGAGCTCTCAGACCAGGAGCGGGGCATCACAGTCACCGTCTTAAACAACAGTGAGGAAAGTCTTCCCTGGACCGGCTGCGAAGTCATCGGCATCCGGGTATGCAAGAACAATGTGGTTTTCCCGGAGGGCGTTACTCTGGGAATGTCCGCAAAGAAGGTTCTCCACAAAACAGACGGCCTGTACGGCGAACCCGACCGTTTCAGCGGTTCCCCGCTCCTCGGCTGGGGGCTTGACGATACCCGGGTCATCTACAGTGATCCCGATTCCGGCAACAAGATTACTATCGGCTTAAGTTCCGGCGGTACCTATATCACTGATATCACTTATGAGCTTGCCTGTTTTGAATAAGGAGGACCGCCATGGGAAAACTGCTTAAAATCATAAAGATCAATATCCTGTCCTTAATTGCCCTGCCGCTTTTGCTGGTGGCAACAGCCAGCAAGCTGATCGCCAAGGCCCTGGAAAAGATTGCCGTCATTGTGAGCATGACTTTTCTCACCCTGGGGCTTGGCCTTCTGTTTGCCATCATCAAAAATCCCAACGGCTTTCTGATGATCCTGGCCTATTGTGTCATATGCCTGTTTTTGATTTTTATCGCTTATCTGATCATACACTTCTGTTGGACCATAGTGACGCTGATCTGGACCTATATCGTGCTGATCTTCAGTCTGATCTATGAATATGCTTACCTCGGCTACCTGAAACTGTATGATGTCTGTACCGCAGACTATGCCCTGCTGAACCTGAAAGGGGAAAAGAAATCCCATGCCGTATTCTGCTTCCTCTACTCTGTTTTAAAGGGGCTGAACCGAGTGATCATCCTGTTTGCATCGGCTTCTCTGTATCTGGCCTTTGCAGCCAGCGCCATTTTAGTGATCGCTTCTTTGGCAGATCTGAGCCATGACATTCGCAGCACCTTTGGCATCAACCTGTTTACATACCTGTCCGGATTTGACACCTTCTCACTGGTGGAGGGCATCGTCATGTATCTTGCCATCATGGCCACCGTGATCGTGACTCTGATCGCCTTGGGAATCGAATGGCACGAATGGGCCATGGAACTGAAGATGACCAGTGACGAATATTCCGAGTATGTAAAGCAGCTCCAGCAAAAGGAACTGGATGTGGCTGACATGGAACAGGATGAAGACAACGAAACCCTTGAGAAGCTGAACCGGCATTTAGAGCAGGTGGAAACCCTGCAGAAGGAAGTGGACGACGCACTGGTGATGTCCGACAACCCCATCCTGCGCAGTTCCTGGAGCGAATACCTGCATTCCGTCACGGATATCCTGGAAACGATCAACTCTTATGACGGCAAAGTGCCTTACAAGGCATTCAAAAAGCTGGTTCCTCAAATCGAACGGCTGGATAAATTAAAAGAAACGATTCAAAAGACTGTGGATCGCCAAAAAGAAGAAGCCGGCGATCCCATCAAAGCCTCCGTATTCTTCTCCGGCTGCACCACCCAGGAAAAACTGGAAAAGCGTTACAAGTCCTTATGTAAAGCGTATCATCCGGATTCTGAGGGCGGCGATGAGGAGAGCTTCAAGAATCTCCAGGCAGAATATGAAAAGATCAAAGCATATCTCTCCTAAAGCATTAAAAAAGGAGTACAGCCTAAGGGCCGTACTCCTTTTTTGCAACAGTTTTCCTGTCTTTATTTCCAGAATTTCTTTTTCTTTCCTTCTTTGCCGTCCTTGGCATCTCCGTCCTCCTGTGTACCGGTTGCATTCTGCACCGCATTCAGGGAGTCTCCGGAAGCAGCATCAAACTGTCTTAACAGTTCCTTTGCCTCATGGCTCAGCTTGTCGGGCACCTGCACCACCAGCGTTACATAGTGATCACCGCGGATATCCTTATTTCTCCAGGAAGGAACTCCTTTTCCCTTCAGGCGCACCTTGGTATCCGTCTGGGTGCCGGGCTTCACATCATAGACCACCTTGCCGTCCACGGTATCAATAAAGATCTCTCCGCCCAGTGTCGCCACTGCAAAGGACACCGGCACAGTGGAAAAGATATTTACATCCTGGCGCTGGAAGATAGGATGTCTGCCTACAATAGCCTCCACCCTTACATCTCCTCTGGGACCGCCGTTCACACCGGGTTCGCCCAGTCCCGGCAGGTTCACTGCCTGGCCGTTCTCGATTCCTGCAGGAATATCTACCGCATAGCGCTTCTTCATGGGGATATAGCCCGTGCCGCGGCAGTCAGTACACTTTTCTTTGATGATCTTGCCGCTTCCCTGACAATCCGGACAGGTCTGCACGTTACGCACCGTTCCGAAGAAAGACTGCTGGGTAAATACCACCTGCCCCTTGCCTCCGCATTTGCTGCAGGTCTCAGGGCTGGTGCCGGGCTTTGCGCCGCTGCCGTTACAGGTCTTACAGGTTTCTTTTACAGTGAGTTCAATTTCCTTTTTACAGCCAAATACCGCCTCCTCAAAAGCAAGGCGGACACTGGTATGCAGATTGGCCCCTTTCATGGGGCCGTTATTGCGGGCGCTTCTGCTGCGTCCGCCTCCGAAGAGATCTCCGAAGATATCTCCAAAGATATCTCCGAAGTCCGCTCCTGTAAAGTCAAAGCCGCCCGGTCCGCCAGCGCCGCCGTCGAATGCCGCATGACCAAACTGATCATACTGACGTCTCTTCTCAGGATCGCTCAAGACTGCATAAGCTTCCGATGCCTCTTTGAATTTTTTCTCTGCTTCTGCATCACCGGGATTCATATCCGGGTGATATTTCTTGGCCAGAACACGATATGCTTTTTTGATAGCAGCTTCATCTGCATTTTTATCTACGCCGAGGACCTCATAATAGTCCCTTTTCTGTTCTGCCATACTGATTATACCTCACGGAAGTCCCCATCAATGACATCGTCATCGGCAGAAGATGCACCTGCTGTGCTTCCTGCTTCAGGACCCGCCTGAGGACCTGCCTGTGCGCCTGCCTGCTGTGCCTGGACATTTTCATACATCTTGGTAAATACGGACTGCGCACTGTTGGTGAGCTTTTCCTTTGCTGCCTTCAGCTCATCCAGATCGCTGTCGCTTACATTTGCCTCATTTCCTTTTACTCTTTCAAGAATTGCCTTTACTGCGCTGATGTCAGCCTGTACCTGGCTCTTCTCGCTTTCGCTAATCTTGTCGCCCACTTCATTCAGAGCTTTCTCAGTCTGGAATACGAAGGAATCTGCCTCATTTACAGTCTCTACGGATTCCTTTCTCTTCTTATCCTGTGCCTCGAACTCAGCAGCTTCCTTGACAGCCTTCTCGATATCCTCGTCAGACATGTTGGAGCCTGCGGTGATGGTGATGTGCTGTTCCTTGCCGGTGCCCAGATCCTTGGCGGATACATTTACGATACCGTTTGCATCAATATCGAAGGTAACCTCGATCTGAGGGATTCCTCTGGGAGCAGGTGCGATACCGTCCAGGCGGAACTGTCCCAGGGACTTATTATCTCTTGCAAACTGTCTCTCACCCTGTACCACATTGATGTCAACAGCAGTCTGATTGTCGGCTGCGGTGGAGAATACCTGGCTTTTCTTGGTAGGGATGGTGGTATTTCTCTCGATCAGTCTGGTAGCTACGCCGCCCATGGTCTCGATGGACAATGACAGGGGAGTAACATCCAGAAGCAGGATATCGCCGGCACCTGCATCGCCTGCCAGCTTACCACCCTGAACAGAAGCACCGATTGCTACACATTCATCAGGGTTCAGGGACTTGCTGGGCTCCTTGCCGGTCAACTGTCTTACCTTATCCTGTACTGCAGGGATACGGGTGGAACCGCCTACTAACAGTACCTGGCCCAGATCAGCGTTGGTCAGACCGGCATCCTTCATGGCATTCTGCACGGGGATTGCAGTCTTCTCTACCAGGTCGTGGGTCAGCTCATCAAATTTTGCACGGGTCAGATTCATGTCAAAATGCTTAGGGCCTTCTGCGGTTGCAGTGATGAAAGGAAGGTTGATGTTGGTGGTCATGGCGCTGGACAGCTCCTTCTTTGCCTTCTCTGCTGCTTCTTTCAGTCTCTGCATAGCCATCTTGTCGCCGGACAGATCTACGCCCTCTGCCTTCTTGAATTCCTCTAACATCCACTGGATGATCTTGTTATCAAAGTCATCGCCGCCAAGGTGGGTATCGCCGTTGGTGGAAAGCACTTCGATGACGCCGTCGCCGATTTCGATGATGGATACATCAAAAGTACCGCCGCCCAAGTCGTATACCATGATCTTCTGTTCTTTTTCGTTGTCAAGCCCGTAAGCCAGTGCTGCTGCAGTAGGCTCATTGATGATACGCTTTACTTCCAGCCCTGCGATCTTACCTGCATCCTTGGTAGCCTGACGCTGTGCGTCATTGAAATATGCGGGAACCGTGATAACTGCCTCTGTTACCTTCTCGCCCAGATAGCTCTCTGCATCTGCTTTCAGCTTCTGCAGGATCATTGCGGAGATCTGCTGGGGAGAATACTTCTTGTCATCAATGGTACGTCCTCTGTCAGTACCCATATCCCTCTTGATGGATGAAATGGTCTTTTCTGCGTTGGTAACTGCCTGACGCTTTGCAGGTTCACCTACCAGTCTCTCTCCTGTCTTGGTAAATGCCACAACGGAAGGTGTGGTCCTTGCGCCTTCTGCGTTAGCGATAACGGTGGGTTTGCCACCTTCCATAACAGCTACACAGCTGTTGGTTGTTCCTAAGTCGATACCGATGATCTTGCTCATAATCTTTTCCTCCTCGTTATTTGAAATGATTGATTGTTTTTATGATACAACTGCTACCATGCTGTGTCTTACCACGGTATCACGGTAGGTATAGCCCTTTAACAACTCCTGAGCTACTATGCCTGACTCATACTCTTCGCTTTCCACCTGCATCACTGCATTGTGGAAGTTGGGATCAAATTCCTTGCCCACCGCCTCAATGGGCTTCACTCCCATATTGTCGAGTTCCGTCAAAAGCTGTTTATATACTCGGTTCATGCCATCTACAAAAGGATCTTCCATGTCTTCCGGCGCCACCGTAGTAAGGCCTCTCTCAAAATTGTCCACCACCGGAAGTATCTTCTCGATGATGCTTCTTGCTCCCGTTTCAAACATGGCCTGTTTTTCCCGGTCCGTTCTCTTTCGGAAATTTTCAAACTCAGCCATCTGACGTTTTACCCTGTCCTCCAGCTGATCGATCTTTTCTTTGTATGCCTCTTCCTTCTTATCCTGTTTGGCCTGCTTCTTTGCAGCCTTTTTTTCTGCCCAGGTGGCCTGATCCTGTGTCTCTTGGGCAACCTCTTTTTGGGGCTCCTCCTCTTGTGCCTTCTCCTGACAAGAATCTTCTGCTGCGCCCTGTTCTTCGCAGGTCTCTTCCTGTTCTGCTTCTATACTCTCATTTTCCGAGTCTTCCTTTAAAATGTCTTTTTCCTGTTCTGCCATTTATTTGTTTCCTTTCCCAGAACCGCTGCTGTCGGCCCTGTTATCGTCGGTCTTATACAATTCTTCCAGCTGCCCCTGCAGGGTTTTCAGCGTTCCTACCACCTTGTCATAGTCCATACGCTTGGGACCGATGATGCCGATGGTTCCTTTCATTCCCTCTCCCAATTCATAAGTAGCTGTGACCACACTGCAGTCCTTCATACTCTGTACCGGAGTCTCATCACCGATGTACACCTGGATGCCTGTATTTTCTTCCTCTTTGGAAGCATCCTGAAGCAGACCGCTGAGCAGTTGCTTTTCTTCAAAAGTATTGATCAGCTCGCTGGCCTTCTCCTGATCCGCGAGCTCCGGATACCGGAAAATATTGTTGGTACCACTGGTATAGATCTCCAGATCCTCATCTGCCTTGATGGCATCTGCCACCGCATCGATGACATCGCTTACGATATCGCTGTGTATCCCTGCCTTCTGCTTCATGGCTGCGATGATCCCCAGATTGATCTCCTCCATGGACAGACCGTTCAAATGGGTGTTCAGCAGGATATTCAGCTTTAGCATAGTCTCATCGGAGATTTCTTCTGCAACGTTCAGGATCTTGTTCTTGATCACATTGCCTTCCACTACGATGACTGCCAGGATCTGCTCTGCATCCACTCTGGAAAGCTGTATGAACTTCAGTTTGTTGCAATGAGTCTGCGGTGCAGAGATCATGGTGGCATACTGGGTATTCTGTGCCAGCACCTTTGCAACCTGCTTCAACAGGTTTTCCAGTTTATCCTGGCGCTCTAAGAGCATATCCTTCATCTCCACCATCTCCCGCTCCTTGGCTTCCATCATAGTGTCCACATAGAAGCGGTAACCTTTATCGGAAGGAATCCTTCCTGCGGAGGTGTGGGGCTGCAGGATGTAACCCATTTCCTCCAGATCTGCCATCTCATTGCGAATGGTAGCGGAGCTCAGGTTCAGATCAGTGTATTTGGAAATGGTCCTGCTTCCAACCGGTTCCCCTGTCTCCAGATAATTCCGGATGACTGCCTGCAGGATCTTGGTCTTTCTCTCATCCATCTGCATCGCCTTCACTCCTTTCCGATTATTAGCACTCGCCTTTGTGGAGTGCTAACATCTTCTTACCATAAAATATCACCCTAACCAGGTATTGTCAACTGATTTCCCTGAAAAAATTTCTAAAATAATTATTAAAAAGCCCAACTCTTTTCCGAGTTGGGCTTTCTGTTTCACATTACAATTTTCTTGTTCTGAAAACTCTTTTCACTTAGATAGCAAAGCTTCCGGTGAATTCCTTGTTCATTACATAATAAACAACGCTCTCTTCCGGTTTTACATACAGCTCAACGCTGGTCAGATCTGCAGCCTTCTGCTTCAGGTCATACTTCCATACATCCTTAGCAATCTTGATCAAATCTTCCTGCGCATAGGACTTTCCACTAAACTGGATATGTAAAGCACTCTTAAGCTCTGCCTTCTTAGCTGCAGCTTTCTTTACAGGAGCCTTCTTAACGGTCTCCTTCTTTACTGCTTCCTTCTTCACAGGTGCTTTCTTAACGGTTTCCTTCTTTGCAGGTTCTTCTGTCTTAACTGGAGCTGCCGGAGTTTCTGCAATGGCTGGCTTTACTGCTGTAGCCACAGTTTTCTTTGTTACTGCCATAATGACGTCTCCTTTCTTTCGATCACAATAATCGTTTCTCTCCTCACAAGTTTTACTTGACAGAGAACAGTTTATTCCATTTAAAACAAAATGTCAACTTAAAATAAAGAAATTACCGCTAAAAGCTTGCTAAAATTGCTTTTTTTCCAGTATTTTCATGCCCACGAGATAAGATGCTGACATCACTGTCATATAAATCAACACTGCCGCTATCGCTACCGGTATCGGGTCCAGGGACGTAAACCATGCTTCTGCCGCTTCCAGGCTTTCCGGGCTGCCCTGGGAACTTTTTACAGCCAGAAAGATCAAAAGGAACAGGATCCCATACAGTCCCATGGCAAAATATCTCCCCTTTTCCGCTCCGTACTTGATCTGCAAAGGAAGGATGAACGCTATGGCCAGACTGGCCACCGCGAGACAGGCCAGGGATGTCAGAAGCATTTCTCCCAAATGGTACTCTGCCCCTCCCACCAGGCTGCTTGCCAGGACTGCCAAAATGGCCAACAGACTTCCTGCAACACCTGTGAGCAGGCCAAAGAGGTATTTTTCCAACAGATATTCTTTCCGGTCAAAGGGCAGGGAAAACAAAAACGCATTTCCGTTATCAAACTCGTCATAACTGACGGTCCCCAGCGCAAACAGCGCTCCGATAAAGGTCAGATAACCGATGGTCATCTCCGCCATTCCGGAAAACACGAACAGCACCGTAAATACCACCGCTGCTCCGAAAAACCGCTTTTGTCCCGCCATCAGCCTAAAATCTTTTATCAATAATCCCTTCATAGTTTTTCTCCTCTCTCCATCATCACGATCAGCTCATCGATCGCTCCTTTTTCCACCACGATCCCCGGATAATTTTCCAGATAAAACTGTTTCTGTGCTGTGAGGCAGGCATATCCGTAACTTTCTTTCTTCACGCTGAGCAGATACTGTCGGTCCAGCTTTTGAAACTGCTCCTCATCCACTTTGAGCAGCGCATATTCCGAGAGCAGCACATCCGTGTCCTCATGAAGGATGATCCTTCCTTTGTGGATCATGTACAGGTCATCGCACAGTCCCTCCAGATCAGAAGAGATGTGGGAGCTGATCAGAACACTGTTCTCCTCCTTCTTTTCCATGAATTCCCGGATCAACTCCAGGAGTTCCTCCCTGGCGATCACATCCAGGCCGGCAGTGGGCTCATCTAACACCAACAGAGACGCATCATGGGTAACGGCTGAAATGACCTTCAGCTTTACCTTCATGCCGGTGGAGAACTGTCTGATCTGCTTCTTTTCAGGCAGCCCGAATCGCCGGCACAATCCAAGGAATGCCGCCCTGTCAAATTTAGGATACATACTGCCTAGCACCGGCAGGATATCCCGGATGGTCAGATATCCGCTGAAGCCGGAATCCGCCAACACTACACCGATCTTTCGCTTATCCTCTTTGGTCAGCTCTCTGCTGTCTTTTCCCAAGATCCGGATCTTACCGCCATCCGGAGAGATCAGTCCCAGGGCCGCCTTAAATATGGTAGTCTTGCCGGCTCCGTTCGCACCGATGAGCCCGGTCACCCGGCCCGGCAGCACCTCCATGGAACAATCCATATGGAAATCTCCGTAATTCTTTATGAAATGTTCAATCTTCAACATATCCTATTCCTCCAATACCAGTTCAAATAATGTACGGATGTCTTCATCTTTCATTCCGCATCTTCTGCCTTTTTGGATGGCCAGCTCCAAATCGGCCTCCACTGCTCTTTTCTGCTCCTCAAACAGCATTTCCCTGCTGGGGGCCGCCACATAAGTTCCCTTCCCATGAACCGTGACCGTATATCCTTCCTGCTCCAGATTGTCGTAAGCCTTTTTCACTGTCAGTGCACTGATCTTCAGTTCTTTGGACAGAGAGCGGACAGAGGGCAGGACATCATTTTCATGCAAAGTCTCCTTGGCGATCATGGTCTTGATCTGATCCATGATCTGCTCATAAATGGGAATCATGGAATTATTATTTAAGATGATTTTCATGAAGTTTCCTCCTGTCTATAAACAGTATATAACAGTATATAACTGTTGTCAACTGTTATATACTGTTAAGTGCAAATCATTTTGAAAAAGGATTATTTGCTTGAAAGTATTGAATGTGTGATAATATGAAAGACACAAAATATGTGTTGAATTGGAAATCACTGCTTGCTCACAAAGCTCACTTAGTGCCTTGGCAACAGATGATCCTTTAAAATATGCGAGACTTGTTTTAGATGGAGAATGCAGACATGAATTTGCCACATTCTCGATTATCCACCCTTTTTCATCATGCAATTCAATCTGCTCATAAATTCACTTTTTACTGAAATGCAAATTTGTTCATCGCTAGAATTTTCGTATACTTGTAGTTTTTTATTATTTGCGATCAAGTCTGAAGAAACCTTTAGGTTTTCCTCAACTAATTCAAGCCAATTATCTATTCTTTCGCCAATATCATCTGTACTTTTTCCCCAGAATTTAATTTGCTCATCTTCTGTCATTTCAATGATTCTCTGTTGGATGCTTGAAACATTCTGTAATGTCCTATACATAACCGCAGACACATAAATATGCATATCTTCTATGTACTTATTTCCTCCTGCCGAAAAAATATCTCTAACATTACCGCACCATACAAAACAACTATATACTAACCACGGTGTAAATTTACGATAATCCCCCTTAAAGACTTCTGGAAACAGTGCAATTCCTTCATTGAGATATACCCCTTTCTCATCTTGAGGCAAATCAGCAAACGAAACTGTTTCACCTTCACTCCACCATGTAGACTTTTGAGTTCGAAGCAATTGTCTTATCTTTTTATTCAGTTCATCACCAGACAATTCCAGCAAATCTTTTGCATCATTTCTAGATAAATAATCCTCTCCTTCTTTAAGATCTAAGTTTAAGTAAAAACGCGGACTATGCGTGACCTTCAAGTCATCAATACACTCTTCGTATTTTCTCAAACGAACCTCTGGCTTATCGCCTCCCAGTTTCGCCATTAAGACATATGTATCCTCTATATCGTTCTTAAGGCTTTCATAGATACTTCCACCAATAACTTCCCATTTAGCAGAATCCGTTTTCTTAACTTCGACCCCCATTTTGTCTCCATCTTCCAAATCTACCAGAACAAAATCAGGAAATTTTTGAGAACTATGTGAAATCTCTTTTTCTTCGAAACCAGCTTCAAGTAAGCTATCATAAACCACATCTTCAAAGTCTGTACCCGACATTTTCTTGACAGTTTTATCTCCTATTTTTTCATTCTGTAGCTTGTTTTCAATATTTTTTGTCATATCATATAATCTGTTTAAATATGCTAACATTCTTTCTTGTGACATACTAACCTCCAAAATATCTTTGCCAATTATCTTCTATCCTTTTTGCTATGTGATAAGCCAACAATGGCGGAACAGCATTTCCAATAATCTTATACGCCTCAGATGCAGATACCGATACATTTTCTCCTTTCTTCGATATTATGAATTCATAATCATCTGGGAATGTTTGTATCCTTGCACACTCTCGTACAGTAAGTCGCCTTTCTTTCATTCCTTGTGCCAGTTCTTGATGATACTCTCCACCATGTTCTTCCGACAACCTTCTAAACTCAATATTACCATGATGTTCTGATCGAATAGTGGGACCTACACCTTTTAGTTTTACCTCCTGCTGACCTTGGCAATGTTTGCCCATAAATTTGGCTTTAGAATATTTTTGCTGACAAACATCATTTGACAATTCTGGTTCTGCCAAATCCGTAAAAGCCTGTTCAACTGTTACAAATGGTCGGAGAGTATTATTCTCACACTTCTCACTAATATAGTGTGTAACAACCGGATATGGATCATATTCGGTTGAAATATCATCTTTGCTCAATTCTTCCAATGCTTTTTCTGTTAGTGCTTCCTTCTTAAATCCATAAAAGATTACCCTTTCTCTTCCTTGTGGCACGCCATATTCAGCAGCATTTAGCACTCGTGCAGGCACCACCAAATATCCACCATCACATATTGATGAGAAATCCTTTTCAATTATTTCTTTTGCATCCTGTAAATTAGTTAACCCCTTCACATTCTCCGCTATAAATATTTTAGGTTTTGTAATGCTAATGACCTCTCTCATCCACATATACAAATGTCCTCTATTTTCTACCGTAGGTACATCAGAATCAACTTTCTTTCCATTATGAGCCTTATCAGAATCAAAACCTTTTCTTTTTCCTGCTACGGAAAAATCTTGACACGGGAATCCTCCTGTTACAATATCAACATTTGTAGGAAAGATATTTACTTTATTTTCCTTTTGCAATTTTACCAAATCAACAATGCTATCCAAATAATATGATGTTTCATCAATCCCTTTTTTCTTAAAATAATTGCACCATGCAGCCTTCGCCTCTGGCTTTATATCATTTGCAAAAACAGTATGAAATCTGGTATCCGGTAACTTCACCCATGTTTTTCCACACTTTTTTGCTTTCCATTCCGGATGAACCATCTCATTTATGGATTCTTTCAACACATTAAATCCACCTTCAAATCCTAAATCCATGCCTCCACATCCAGAAAATAAAGACAAAACATTAAGCGGAGCCGCTTTCTCAACTTTCACGCCGGACTTTATTCTATCAGGCTTTTTAGCACCATATGGAATTAACCATACTCCACTTTGCTTTATCGCACCTTTAATTCTATTTTCATTACATAATATTTGAATTCTACGCTGAGAAACATTCCACCGCTCTGCTGTTTCTACTACCGAAATATATTTATCCATATCAAGCTCTCCTTTACACATATATTCTATTCGTTCTGGCGAACTTTTTCAAGTTGTTTTTTACAATGCTTTTTTATTTTGCAGGAAAGGCTGGATGCAATGGATAATTTAAAAGTATAGCAATCGCATTCCGGGTTACGAAAATTCTTGCAATATCCTTGCCATTTCTTCATAAAATTTATAAAGAATTTATAAACACCTCGAGTAATCCATTCATCAAACAAACCGAAAAGTCCGTAGCTGTAAAAGCGGCTTTTATAGCACTCAACAGCGTTTGCACCGTATTACACCACCATAATACTGTAAAAAGCAATAAATTATTTAACAGCGGATTAACCGCCAGCTTTTATGACAGCAGAAACAGATGACAGATTTCCAAAGAACATGAAACATTTTTTAAAAATTTTACAAAACCAAATGTGGATAATGAGAACTTCTATACCGATGAAGAAACCTACGGATTAACAAGGCAGGGTTATCCTTCAGAATGGGTCAATAAAACACCTGCGGCAAAGGACTGCCATAAAGCAATGATGGGATTTATAGAGAAGTATATTGACTAATCATCAGTCATAACTTGAACTGATAGTGAAATTGAGGAAACTTGATATCTTATCTTTCGAAAGAAACCGACAGCTCCCAATTTGGTGGGAGTATGTATATTAAGTTCACCCCCAAAAGCACCCGTCCATAAAATGGACAGGTGCTTTTTGTGAGCCCATATTGTGTCTGCTTCCTGAAAAATCTGCTTTCGCCTACGCAAGCAATCCAAAATACAACAGCACCACAATGCCCAGTGCGATCCGATACCATCCGAATATCTTAAAGTCATGCTTTTTGATATAGCCCATCAGGAATCTCAGCACGAAGAGAGATACCACAAAGGACACCAGCGTACCGACGAGAAGTACCGTAAGTTCCAGTGCTGTGAAGGAAAAACCAAACTTGACCACCTTTAACAGGCTGGCGCCGAACATAACGGGAATCGCCAGGAAAAATGTATATTCTGCCGCAATGGTCCTGGAAACACCGATCAGGAGCGCTCCCACGATGGTTGCGCCGGAACGGGAGGTCCCGGGGAATACCGCTGCAATCACCTGGAATACACCAATCAAGAGTGCCGCCTGATAGGTGATGTCAGCCAGGGAATTGATCTTGGCGCTGCGCCCTTTGTTCCAGTTTTCGATGATGATGAATGCCACGCCAAAGACGATCAGTGCAATGGCTACACAGAAATAATTGTAGAACAATGCATCAAAGACATCATCGAACAGGATGCCGATGACTGCTGCCGGAACACAGGATACCAGGATCTTGAACCACAATGTCATAATATCCATTTTGATGAAAGACTTGTTCTTTGTCTTCTCCCGCTCCCGTTTCGTCAGGGCAAAAGGCCATATCTGCTTCCAGAACAACACTACTACCGCCAGGATGGCTCCCAACTGGATCACCACATCGAACATATCAAAGAAGCCCTCGCTGGTCCCGCAAAACGGAAGCAGCTCCTCCACCAGGATCAGATGTCCTGTGCTGCTGATGGGCAGCCACTCCGTGATCCCTTCCACGATACCGTAAAAAATTGCTTTTAAAATCTCTGCCATTACTATTCTCCCAATCATCATTTTTATCTGTCGGAATGGTTCCGCCTTATCTGTTCAGGTACGCAAGCAGCTCCTCATAACAGTCTGCCGCATCCCGGTAGCCCTCCTCATAAAGGGCCAAAAGTTTCTCCTTGTCCTTTTCGATCCGGCCCACATTGCCGGCCTTCTTGGGACGGATCACAAATGCCTGACCGTTTTCCTGCTGACGCTCGATGAAGCGCAGGGTTTCATTATAATTGATATGGCGCTCCGCCATCAGCTCATATACTTTAGGATATTTTAGATAACGGGCCTTTATGAGTGCAAGCTGGGCGGGTGATGCAGGTTTCCGTTCGTAACCGATCTCCTTGGTCATCACCACCACATTTTTGGTGTTGCCGTCCACAATGGATTTCTGCAGAGGAATGGAATCACTGATACCTCCGTCCAGGTACAGCTCGCCTCCTATCTTTACATTCCGGGACACCAAGGGCAGTGATGCAGATGCCTGTACCTTGATGATATCCTTGTGCATATCCTTAAGGCGCAGGTACTCCGGTCTGCCGGTGCGGATGTTGGTCACCACGCTGTAAGCCCTGCCTTGATACTGTTCAAAGGCCTCATGATCGTAGGGATGCAGATAATCCGGGATCAAATGATAACACATATTTACATTAAACAGATCGCCCGTGGTAAGAAGGCTCTCCACACTGCAGTATTTCCGGGAATCCAGATAATCCGTATTCACTTCCAGGGCCCGGCGCCTCTGCTTAGACAGATAGCTGCACATGTGGCAAGCGCCTGCAGATACCCCATATACACTGGAAAATTCTATCTCTTTATCCAGAAAAAAGTCCAACACTCCGGCAGTATAAATTCCTTTCATACCGCCGCCTTCCAATACAAGTCCTGCCTGATACATCCCAATCCACCTTTCTTACTTTAGTAGGTCTCCTGTACAAATTTCCTCAGTGCCGCCAAAGAACGCTCTACCTTTTCCGTATCGATGCAATATGCCATGCGGAAATAGCCGGGGGCTCCAAAGGTATCCCCGGGAACCAGCACCAGATCATACTGTAAGGCTTTCTCACAGAATGCCTTGGCATCCTCCTCCAAAGCCTTGGGGAATATGTAGAAGGTCCCGCCGGGCTTCACACAGGTAAATCCCAGTTCCACCAATTCCTTGTACAGCAGATTCATGTTGGTTTCATATACCTTCAGATCTGCCGTCCGGTCAAGGACCTGAGCCACCGCCAACTGAATGATGGAGGGCGGACAGTTATGACCGATCCCCCTGGAAATCTGACCGCACATATTGATCATATCTTCCGCATCCTTGCAGGCCGGATTGACAGCCACATAACCAATGCGCTCACCGGGCAGGGATAAGGACTTGGAAAAAGAATAACACATAATGGTATTGTCATAGAAGGAAGACACGCAGGGCGCTTCCACTCCTTCAAAGGTAATCTCCCTGTAAGGCTCATCAGAGATCAGATAAATGTCATGCCCATACTGCTTTGATTTCTCCCTCAGGATATCCGCCAGTCTCTTCAGGGTCTCTGACGAATACACCACGCCGGAAGGATTGTTGGGGGTATTGATGAGCACTGCCATAACCTTTGGGGTAAGCATCTCTTCAAAAGCCTGGAAATTGATCTGGAAATCCTCAAAATCCGGCGGCACTACCTTCAGCACAGCGCCTGTCAGGTCCACATATGGATGGTATTCCGGGAAAAAGGGAGCAAACGTCAGGATCTCATCCCCCGGCTCCGTCACCAGGCGGAAAGCATGGGCCAAAGCGCCTGCCGCTCCCGAAGCCATGAAAATATGCTCCTTGCGGTAAGGCAGACCGAAACGCTTTTCCAAAGATGCCGCAACTGCCTCTCTCACACCGGTAATGCCCAGACTGGGGCTGTAGCCGTGAAGCTCTGAAGTCTCGCGGGTGGCAAGCAAGTGGATCATCCTGTCGGTAAATTCCTGAGGCACCGGCACGGAAGGATTGCCCAGACTGTAGTCAAAGACATTCTCGTAACCGATCTCCTTCCCTCTTGCAGTGGCAAATTCGGAAAGCTGTCTGATTACAGATTTGCCCGATAACATATCTTTATACTTTTGCACTAACATTTTCTTTTCCTCCAAATTTATTTTACCATGTTTCCTTCACATTACAAGAAAAAGCGTCAGGAATCCTCCTCTGCCCACACAAGGGCACACTTGACTGCTTTGTGCCACCCTTTTAGCAACTGCTGCCTGCGTTCATCCTCCATCCGGGGTGCAAATACTGCGCCCAACTGCCAGTTGGCCCGGATCTCTTCCTGATCCCTCCAGTAGCCTGTTGCCAGTCCCGCCAGATAAGCCGCACCCAGTGCGGTAGTCTCGATGCACTTTGGACGGTTCACCTGTGTATTCATCACGTCGGCCTGAAACTGCATGAGAAAATCATTGGCACTGGCACCGCCATCCACCTTAAGGTTCTTCAACCGGATACCGCTGTCTTGTTCCATGGCAGCCAGTACATCTGCAGTCTGGTAGGCAATGGATTCCAGTGTGGCACGAATGAAATGTTCTCTGGTACAGCCCCGGGTAAGACCCACTACCGTCCCCCGCACATACTGGTTCCAGTAAGGTGCGCCCAGCCCCGCAAACGCAGGCACGATATAGACCCCTGCGGTATCTTTGACCTTCCCTGCATATTCTTCGGACTGGGGTGCGGATTCCACCACCCGCATACTGTCCCTGAGCCATTGGATCGCAGCTCCTGCCACAAATACACTTCCCTCCAGGGCATATTGCGGTTTCCCACAGGTGCCTGCCGCAATGGTGGTAAGAAGGCCAGACCCGGAAACCACTGCGGTATCCCCCGTATTCATCAGCATAAAACATCCCGTACCGTAAGTATTCTTGACCTCTCCCTGGGTAAAACAGCACTGTCCGAACAATGCCGCCTGCTGGTCTCCTGCCGCTCCGGCAATGGGGATGCCGCCGCCCAAAAAGGCTTCATCCGTATAACCATAGATACAACTGGAAGGCTTCACCCGGGGCAATAGCACTTCCGGTATGCCAAAATACTCCAGGATCTCCCTGTCCCAATCAAGCTTATGGATATCAAAGAGCATAGTCCGGGAAGCGTTGGTGTAATCTGTGACATGGACCCTCCCCTTTGTCAGATTCCAGGTCAGCCAGGTATCCACTGTTCCAAAAAGAAGCTCTCCTCTCTCTGCCCGCTGTCTGGCCCCGGGCACATTGTCCAAGATCCAGGCGATCTTGGAAGCGCTGAAATAGGCATCCGGTATCAGACCGGTCTTTTCCCGGATCATCTGCTCAAGGCCGTCCTTTTTCAGTTCCTCGATCCTGCCCGCAGTGCGGCGGCACTGCCACACAATGGCATTGTACACCGGTTCGCCCGTTCTCTTATCCCAAAGGATAGTGGTCTCCCTCTGATTGGTGATACCGATCCCCGTGATCTGCTGTGCCGTGGCACCGATCCTGGCCATGCACTCGATGGCCACCGCCAACTGAGAGGACCAGATTTCCATGGGATCATGCTCCACCCATCCGGGCTGCGGATAAATCTGTGTGAATTCTTTCTGCGCCATGGAACATATATTCCCGCCTTTGTCAAACAAAATGCACCGGGAACTTGTTGTTCCCTGATCCAGGGCCATCATGTATTGTTTCATATTTCTTCCTTCCTGAAAACCGCAATACCCCGCCTGTGCCTCCTTTCTTTTGGGGCAGCACAGGTGGGGTATCCTGTTTTTTATCTTAAATTGTATTCAGATCCACAAAGGTACCGCCCTTAATCTCTGCATATTGATCGTCATTCACAGCCAGCCATACACTTTGGGCACTGGGGTTGTACACTCCTTCGTTGTTTGCGGTAAACTGCAGCCTCTTAGCCGCATCCAGATAATCGATGATCTCAATATTGGTGGCATACCAGATATCATCCCTGCCACCGATATACCGGCAAAACTCCTCTATTACTTCCCAGTTATCATTCTCCGCAAATTCATAGCTGTGTCCCCACACATACATCAGCTTCAGATACTGTTTTTTCTTATAGTTGGCAAAAAACTCTGCGATCCGCATCAGGTTGGGATCATTGTGATGACAGGTGGCTTTCCACTCCATGGGATCTTCCGGCAGTGCAAAAGCCCCGATGGAAGCTAAGATCCCTCCGTCAAGGTCCACGCCCTGGGTCTCCACCACACGGGCATAAGCCACTCCCAACTGACGGTACAATTGTTTGATCTCCTCACTGTAGGAACCGTTGGGATACGCATGGCCTCTCACGGGAGTACCGATAATGCTCTCCAGACCCATTCTGTCCTGCAAAAGCTCCTGTGCCGCCTCAGTCAGGGGGCAGCGCGCAATGGTGGGATGTGTCATGGTATGGGTAGCGATCTCCTGCCCCCGATACAGCTCTTTGATCTGCTCTTTGGGAATGCGGGGATGCTTCTGACCGGTCTGGTCCTGACACATAGTGCCATAATTTAAGTTAAAGGTTCCCTTGATGCCATATTTGCGGAAAATCTCCAACAGGCGGATATCTTCTACCTTACCGTCATCATAACTCATGGTCAGTGCTTTTGCTTTTCCTCCGGGGAAACAAGTATATACCTTCATCTGGACTCCAATCTGCGCATTGCCTGCGGTTCTTATTGGGGTATCAATCCACCCTATTCCTTTATATAGTAGTACTTTTTCCCATTCTGCGCAACTGTTTTCTGCACGTTACCATGCCTTATCGTATCGTTCTTCTCATTGCAAAAACCCGTTTTATTACATATAATAGATTCCATCAGAAGTATTCAGCTTCCGTATTTTACACACGATTACAGAGAGGAGTATGTCAATGAGCAAACAAGATTCCTTCCGCAACCGTCAGAATGGTTTTGAGACCATGGACGGCACGCCGGAACCCATCAAAAAATCACCCGGAAAGATCATCGGCATCGTAGCTGCCGTTATCCTGCTTTTGATCCTGGTGGCAGATTCCACCTATCAGATCAGAGAGCAGGAACAGGCGGTGTTGATCACCCTGGGGAAGGCTCAGGCAGTCACCACACCGGGCCTTCATTTTAAAATTCCCTTTATCCAGAAAGTCAAAAAAGTAAACACCACCATTCAGGGGTTTCCCATCGGCTACGATATGAATTCCAACGAATCCCAGATCTCTGATTCCCTGATGATCACCAACGATTATAATTTCGTGAATGTGGATTTCTTCGTGGAATACCGCTACAGTGATCCCGTAAAGGCTGTCTATGCCTCAGAAGATCCCGTAGGCATCCTGCGCAACATCAGTCAGAGCTGCATCCGTACCGTCATCGGCAGCTATGCCGTTGATGATGTGCTGACCACAGGCAAGAACGAGATCCAGGCATCCATCAAGGAAATGATCATGGCCCGCCTGGAAGAGCAGGATATCGGCATTCAGTTAGTAAATATCACCATCCAGGATTCTGAGCCCCCCACCATAGAAGTCATGGAAGCTTTCAAGGCCGTGGAAACTGCCAAGCAGGGAAAAGAAACTGCCTTAAACAACGCCAACAAATATCGCAACGAGCAGATCCCTCTGGCACAGGCACAGGCTGACGGCATCATCAAGGATGCGGAAGCCCAGAAGACCGAGCGTATCAATGAGGCAACCGGACAGGTAGCACGTTTCAATGCCATGTATGAAGAATACATAAAGAATCCTGCCGTTACCAGAGAGCGTATGTTCTATGAGACCATGGAAGAAGTCCTTCCCGGGCTGAAGGTCATCATTGAAAGCCCGAACGGCGATATGCAGACCTTCTATCCCATCGAGTCCTTTGCCAATTTTGAAGTCAACAATACCGGCAGTACCGCCGGTTCCCAACAATAAGGAGGTCCTGCCATGAAGACAGTAAAAAGAATTGCGTTGATCGTTATCCTACTGGCTGCGCTGTGCATCGGTGCCTCCAGCATTGTTGTCACCAACGAAGATGAATACAGCCTGATCCGCCAGTTCGGCAAAGTGGATCACGTGGTGGAAACCGCAGGCGTTAGTTTTAAGATCCCTTTCATCCAGAGCGTGGATACTCTGCCCAAGAACATCCAGCTTTACGATCTGTCCTCTTCCGATGTCATCACCAGCGACAAGAAGACCATGATCTGTGACAGCTATGTGCTGTGGCGTATCACCGATCCTTTGAAATTTGCCCAGACCCTCAACTCCTCCATCGCCAATGCAGAGTCCCGTCTGAACACCACCGTATACAACTCTACCAAAAATGTCATCAGCAGCACTACCCAGGAGGAAGTGATCTCCGGACGTGACGGGGAACTGGCTGCCGCCATTGTTGCAAATATCGGCAACACCCTGGATCAGTACGGCATCGAGCTTCTGGCTTTCGAGACCAAGCAGTTGGATCTGCCCAGTGACAACAAAGCTGCTGTATACGAGCGCATGATTTCCGAGCGTGACAACATTGCCGCCACCTACACTGCCGAGGGAAGCTCCGAGGCCCAGAAGATCCGCAATACCACCGACAAAGAAGTGACCGTGATGATCTCCGAAGCCCAAAAAGATGCGGAGATCCTGATTGCGGAAGGAGAGGCAGAATACATGCGCATCCTGTCTGAGGCTTACTCAGACGGAGCCAAACAGGATTTCTACGCTTTTGTGAGAAGCCTGGATGCCCTGAAAAACTCCATGACAGGAAGTGACAAGACTGTCATTCTCTCTCCCGATTCTCCCATTGCACAGATCTTTTATGGAAAGTAACTGTGACCTGCAGCCAAAGGCCCCGGCAGCGTAAGCTGCCGGGGCCTTTTATGTTCATCTTTCCTGTTCGTTTCGCCTTTATTTGGGGCGTACCGTCAGTCTGGTGATCAGACCGTTCTCGTCTACTCTGCGCACCGTTGCGATGGCCATAACGAAATAGCCGCCGATAGATGCCACAAATTCCGCCTGATTGTCATTGACGATCTCCGCATCGGATATCAGATACTGGCGAAAAGAAAATTTATTCTTAAAGAACATATCAATGGCTTCCCTGCCGTAAACATGGTACTCCTGGCGGCCGTTACTGTTGGGGCAGTAATCCCTGAGGGTGCCGTCCGGGGCAAAAATATCTGCCAAGGCCTTGTTATCACACTTCATCAATGCTTCAATATATTTTTCAATCGGTCTCATATTCATTCCCTCCTAGTATACTTTCTCAGAATTCAGCAGCGCATCGGTTCCGCCGTCCGTAAACAGGATGATCCCGTTGATCCCCCTTGCCGCATTGGACAGCAGGAATTTCATGGACTCTGCGATCTCTTCCGGGTCCATCAGCGCATCGGAACCGTAACGCACGGGAATCGGCAGCGCACTTACTGCAAACTTTGCCGCATCGGAAAGGCTGTCTGTCATGGCGGTCCGCACATTTCCGGGTGCCACTGCATTGATGCGCACGCCATTGGCAGCCCAGGAAGCGGAAACCCTTCTCACCCATCTTGCCAGTGCATATTTGGTGGCCATGTAGATGGACTGCCCTATGGTCTGATTGGAAGCATCCAGCTGCTTTACAATATTTCTTACTCTCTGCTCATCCCCCACATTATTCAAAAGATCCACGATATCCATCCTGCCGGTGCCCTGGGAGATGGTGTTGGATACAGTCACCACCACACTGCCCCGCTTTTTCTTAAGCAGCTCATAAACACCCCTTGCCAGCCTTACCGTGCCAAAATAGTTCAGGGAAACCACCAGCTCCAGGTTGCCGCAGTTTCCGGAAACACCTGCATTGCAGATAATTCCGTCCAGCCCCTCCGGACATCTGGCAATGATACCGTCGATAGCGGTCTGTCTGCCCTCCGGTGTTGCAAGGTTTGCACAGATATCTCCATTCTTCAAATCCACATTGATCACTTCATGTCCATCCCTTTTCAGGATCTCCACAGCGGCTGCTCCAATCCCGCTGGAACCGCCTGTTACCACATATACACCCATAATTGCCTCCTTACTGTTTGTGCTCTTTCAAGCTTTGTGCTTTTTATTGTTTTTTCGTTACAATTTTATTATAATAACTATTGGTATCTTATAAATATCCAATTTATGAAAATTTTAGGAGGTCAGATGAATGATCACCGTCAATCTGGACCGGGATTCTTCCACATCCCTTTACATCCAATTGTATGAAAGCCTGAAAAGGGATATTATCATCCGAAAGCTGCTTCCAAACGAGGCCCTTCCTTCCAAGCGGGCTCTCTCCGAACACTTGGGCATCAGCATCAAGACCATTGAAAACGCCTATTCCCAGCTTCTTCTGGAAGGCTATATCTATTCTGTGGAAAAAAAGGGCTATTATGTCAATGCACTTTCCGACTACCGGGTCCGTTCCAATCCCACCAAACCTTATGTATCCAAATACACGGATGAAGACTATCTGGTGGATCTGAAAGCCAACAAGAACAGTATGGAGATGTTTCCCGTTTCCACCTGGTACCGCATCATGCGGGAGACTTTGTCTTATGACACCACAAGACTGTGGGACACCGTCCCCTTCAACGGACTTTCGGAACTGCGGATCGCCATCGCCAGACATCTTCTGGATTTTCGGGGCATGGAAGTCTCCCCGGACCAGATCATCGTGGGTGCAGGGACCGAATACCTGTATGCCCGCCTGATCCAGTTGCTTGGCAGGGACACCTCCTTCGCCGTAGAAGATCCCGGATACACCAAGATCCGGGCGATCTATCACAGCAACCAGGTAAATTACCGCGCCATCCCGCTGGACAAAAACGGCATCCGCATAGACCTTTTGAAACAGTCTGACTGCAATGTGGTCCACGTCTCCCCCGCTCACCATTTCCCTCTGGGGTTGGTCATGCCCATCGCAAGGCGCCTGGAGCTGCTCTCCTGGGTCAATGCCCAAAAGGACCGTTATATCATTGAGGATGATTACGACAGCGAATACCGCTACCACGGCATGCCCGTGCCACCCCTTTACAACATAGATGTGCGCAGTAAGGTGATCTATATGAACACCTTTTCCAAATGCATCGCTCCTGCTGTGCGCATCAGTTTCATGGTGCTGCCGGAAGCACTGATGGAGCGATATCTCTCCACCTTAAGCTTTTATTCCTGTTCCGTTTCCAGCTTTGACCAGTTTACCTTGGCCAAGTTCATCGAAGGAAATTACCTGGAGAGACATATCAACCACATGAAGCGCTACTACATCAAGCAGCGGGACGACGTCATCCGCTCCATCAGCCAGTCTTCCCTGGCTGACAAGACCCGGATCATAGAAGATGCCGCAGGAACCCATTTCCTTTTGAAGGTAAACACCTCCCTGAGCGACGAAGAACTGATCTCCCGGCTAAAAGAAAAGAAGATCCTTATATCCTGCCTCTCTGAGTACTGCGAACATAAGAATCCTCTGTATGAATCTACTTTGATCGTCAATTATTCCGGGATCACGCCTGGGCAGATCCGGTATTTTATAACGGAGTTGGAAACGCTTTTGCAACCTTATTCCGCATAAGGTCATACTGGACATACATCTTCTGGGTCTCATTCTCCAGGATATAGTAATGGCGTATGTACGGGATCAGAAGAATCAGCAGAAGCACAGACAGACAGCCCAGCCCCGGATTGCCGCTCCCAAGGTCAAATGACAATAGTGTCATAAATAAAGACAGGATCTCCAAGATGGCAAAGGTTACGGTAACGATCAGATGCACCAACCGCTCATGCTGGAAAAAGCCGATCTGCACCAGGTGGTCTGCCGCAGCCTGCTGCCAGTCCACATCCTCCTTTTTCAGCAGCTCATCAATATACCTACGATAGGACAGGATTCTCTTTTCCATGGATTCTCCTCGCTTTCATTCTGCAAATCATAACATTCCATGTTTCCTACAGGATATCGTTCATTGTAGCACTTTCAAAAAGGATTGTAAAGGCGAACACCCCGGATGGTGGAAGCATCCGGGGTGTTCCTGCACCACATGAGTCGCAGCATGAGGTACAGCTTCTGTATATACCAACTAAGGGATTAGATGAACGCGATTAGAATTTGTAGTTGGTAGCCTGGAAATCGGGATAAGAAGACTCCAGACCATGTTCGGTAGTATCCAGACCTTCGATCTCTTCCTGTAAAGAACATCTGATACCGATGGTCTTCTTCAGTACGGTGAAGAGGATCAGCATCCAGATCACTGCCCAAGCCAGGATACAAACAATACCAAGGCACTGGATGCCAAGCTGGCGGAAACCACCGCCATAGAACAGACCATTATTTATATCAAAAAGGCCGACTGCAAAGGTTCCCCAGAGACCGTTACAGAAATGAACTGCAACCGCACCTACCGGATCATCGATCTTTAATACATTCTCAATGAAGTATACTGCAACACAGACCAGGATACCTGCAACGGCACCAATGATAAATGCGCCTACAATATCTACATTATCGCAGCCTGCAGTAATCGCTACCAAACCTGCCAGAGAGCCGTTCAGGGACATGGACACATCGGGCTTGCCGTTCCTGATCCAGGTAAAGATCATTGCTACACAGGTTGCTACAGCGGGAGCTACGGTCGTGGTTGCAAAGATAGCCCCAAGATGATTGCCGTCTGCTGCTGCGGCACCGTTGAATCCATACCAGCCAAACCACAGGATGAATACGCCCAGGGCGCCTACTACGATGTTGTGGCCAAGGATAGGTCTGGACTTGCCGTTCTCGTCATACTTACCGATACGGGGCCCAAGGAAAGCAGCACCGATCAATCCGGCCACACCACCTACCATGTGGATGACACAGGAGCCTGCAAAATCCACAAATCCCAGATCTGTCAGCCATGCAGTACCGCCCCAAACCCAGTGTGCCTCAACGGGATAGATGAACAGGCTAATCACAAAGCTGTAGATACAGTATGTAATGAACTTGGTACGCTCTGCCATGGCACCGGACACGATGGTAGCTGCCGTTGCACAGAATACCAGGTTAAATACGAAACCATACCAGTCTACATTTTCAAAATCCAAGGGATTCAAGCCCCAGCCGATAAACTTGTTGCCCACACCACATAACAGGTTATATCCAAGCAACAGGAACGCTACCGTACCAAGACAGAAATCCATTAAGTTCTTCATAATGATGTTGCCTGCATTCTTTGCTCTGGTAAATCCTGCCTCTACCATTGCAAATCCTGCCTGCATGAAGAATACCAGGGCTGCACCGATCAGGAACCAGACACCATGGGAACCGAATACTACGCTGTTCACCGCTTCCAAAGCAGCGGAATCTACACTCGTCAATAACATATCTTTTCCTCCTTAAACAAAAAAGCGGTAATACCGAAAGCCCATTGAGCTTTCCCTGTATTATCGCCTTCGATAATCTCTTTCTCTATTCTTTTCCTGCATGCCTTACAGAGCCTCGTTTCCTCGCTCGCCGGTGCGGATACGGACGGCATCCTGTACATCCAGCACGAAGATCTTTCCGTCACCTACATTGCCTGTATTGATGGCTCCCACGATCTTGTCGATCAATGCATCTGCTCTCTCGTCCTCCACAACCGTTTCCACTTTAACCTTGGGAAGCAGGTCTACACGATATTCGGCGCCACGGTACTTCTTGATGACACCCTTCTGGCTGCCGTATCCCATAACGTTCACAATGTTAAGTCCGTTCACTTCATTTTCACTCAGAAGAGCCTTCAGATCGTCCAGCTTTTCCGGCTTGATGATGATTTCCAATTTTTTCATAAGACACCCTCCTTAAAATAATAAAAAGGCGCTTTCACTTCCACTGTGAAAACGCCTTCGTTTGAACTTAATTATACACACTTGAAAAGGATTGTCAAATACTTTTTTAGAAAATTTTAACTTTTTTCATCCGGATGCAGGTCCTTCAAAAAGCGGATGTAGGTCTTTTCCTGAAGAAATACTGTATCTTCCGCTCTCATCCCCAGCTTTCTTAAAAGCTTTTCAGAAGGCTCATTGCCAGGCTTCACCAATGCCTGTATCCTTTCAAATCCCAGCATTTCCTCCCCATATTTCAAGATTGCCCGGCAGACCTCCTCCCCGTAGCCCTGCCGCTGCCAGGGCACTCCGATCACAAAGCCAAGCTCCGGGTCCTCAAACCCTTCCCGGCAGGAATACCCGGCCCGCCCGATGATCTCTCCCGTGTCCTTTTTTAACACAGTCCAGACCCCAAAGCCATAGAAGCCGTATATCTTTTGGATATACTCCTCCATATAGGTTTTCTCTTTCTGCGGGTCCTCAAACAGATCCTCCATGTATTCTGTGACGGAAGGCTCCCTGTAGATCTCATAAAAGGCCTCCACATCTTCCACCGTGGTCTCCCGCAGACTGCACCGTTCGGTCTTTAAGATATCCCAGGGGACCCCGGCATACCGGCGGTACACCTGTTCCAGATATTCCGCGCAAAGCTCCTCCGGTTCTTCACAGGCATATTTCACCCCGGAAAAATCTTCTGCACGGTTTTCCTCCCTAAGATAAGCCAAAACAGCTTTCCCTTCCCGCAGCAGTTCTGCTGCCCGGGCGCTGCTGTCCGTGATCCACAGAGTGTGGAGGCACTCCTCTGTCTGTCGGTCTGCCACATCCGACCGGATGCCCTCCTTCTGCAGTTTCTCTGCCAGGGCTATGAATCTTCGTCTTTCTTCTGCTTCTACTAAAATCTTCACCGACTGCAAATAATACATGACAACTGCCGTTTCGCCTCTTTACGTTTTTGCCTTTTTCTATTACAATAAAATTCGTATAGACTATTTTATTATAATTCAGAATCTCAGAAAGGTACAGGTTTTATTATGGCACAAAATCCTATTGTAACGATCACTATGAAAAGCGGCGACACAATCCGCCTTGAGCTCTATCCCGATGTTGCTCCCATCTCCGTAAACAACTTCATCAGTCTGGTAAACAAAAAGTTTTATGACGGCCTGATCTTTCACAGGGTCATCCGCGGCTTCATGATCCAGGGCGGCTGTCCTGACGGCACCGGTATGGGAGGTCCCGGCTATCATATCAAAGGCGAATTTGCCGCAAACGGCGTCAAAAATGACTTAAAGCACACAGAGGGCGTACTTTCCATGGCCAGAGCCGCACATCCCGATTCCGCCGGCTCCCAGTTCTTCATCATGCACAAGAATGCTCCCCACTTAGACGGCAGCTATGCCGCATTCGGCAAAGTCATCGAGGGCATGGATGTGGTGAACAGGATCGCCGAGACCGCCACCGACTACAGTGACAGACCTTTAGAGCCCCAGATCATGGAACATGTAACTGTGGATACTTTCGGCGTGACTTATCCGGAACCGGAAAAAGCAAGGTAGTTGTTCACATTTTGTTTACAAATCATTTAAGATTTTTTCAATTCTACATCATGTTTTAGACATTTCTGTTTCATATACTGATATCAGAAAGATAAATAATTCACAAGCCGATTACAGTTAACTATTTTTTTAAAACTTTTTCATAATAAATGCCAAGGGATAACCTCCCTTGGCATCCTCCCTTTCCGGGGAGTTTTTTTATTTTCTGCTAATTTTCTTTCAGGTTCGGCACTCTTGTGATCCGGATCTCCCATCTCAAAGTGCTTTTCTGCCTTCCAAGGGGCATATTTTGGTATCGACAGATACTCAGGCACAGGCCCAAGAGCAGATAACTTACGATGGTGGTGTTGCCGCCGTAACACAAAAACGGAAGAAGGGTCTGGGCAGGCGGACACAGATTCAGGTTCACCAGCACACAGAACAAGGTCTGGATCAGGAATACGATGCCGCAGCCGCTGCCGATGATCATTCCCAACTGATTCTTCTGTCCCATGGAAATGCAAAATACCTTGCCTGTCATCCACAAAAGTAACAAAACCACTATGACTCCCGCCACAATTCCATAAGCCGACATCAGACTCACCAACACATAATCACTGTTATGTCCCGGCAGGTTCACCGCGCGTTCCAGATTGCCACTGTCCCTCCCCATAAAGAGACAGCCGTCCAAAACTTTTTCCACATTTTCCACCAGATAGCTTCCCTCACCCCCTCTTATGTATGCCAGCAGTCTGTCTGCCTGGTATTCCCGTAACAGACTCTGATCGGTGCCCCGGATCAGGACCAGGGATATGACTGCGATGGGCACTGCCAGGATGACTGTCCACAGCCCTCCCAGCACCAGCTTTTTGTTGATGCGGTACCAATCCTTTGCTGCTGCTACGGTGAACAGAAGTGCCAGTGCCAGTCCCAGGGTGACAGCGGTATAGAGGGCTGGAAGCCGATACAGAAAGAGCATCGGCACTGCCGCCCAGAGCGCCAGCTTGCCCACAGCCTTGTATCCCTGTCCCCGATAGCTGTAGAGCAGGGCCCCGAAAATGGGCACGAACAAATAGATCAATACGGTGACATTCAGCTTGATATGCAGGATGTCAAAGGTTCTATAAGTGTCTCTGCCGTAACTCCCTGGGAAAAAGGTGCCTCCTATCAAAAAGAGCAGGAATCCCGCTGCAATCTTCCTGCTGTGTCTTCCCAGGAAATTGTAATCTAACAGGCAGACTCCCAACATGAGCAGGTAACCGATCACAACAAAGGCAGCCTGTCTTTTCAAGTGATATTCCTCCGGACTATAGCTTCTAAGGACCCCATGCAGAATAAGGCCTGCAATGCTCAGCACTCCTACCAGCACCAAAATTTCCCAGGATATCTTGGGCCGGTGTATCCTGTCCATCTCCACGCCTATAGCCACAGGATCCCCCATTTCCCGGACCGCCCTCTCCAGGGCGCCGCTTTCAGTAAGCCCTTCTCCGGTTCCGGGGCAGTCTGCCTCCCTCTCATAGCTTTGTGCCTGATCAAGGATATGTGCCTTCAATTCCTCGCTGACAGGTCCCCTGGCACCCTTCCACCGGATCTGCTCCGTGACTGTATTCAGAAATTCCTCCATACTCATAAACTACACCCCCATGGCAAGCACATTGCCCACTGCCTGAGAATACTGCTTCCACTCTGCTTCCTTTTCCGCCAGGCGCTTTCTCCCCGCCTTAGTGATGCTGTAATACTTCCTGACCTTCCCTGACACTTCCTGCTCATAAGAGGTCAAAAACTGCTTTTCCTCCAGGCTGTGGAGCAAGGGGTATAAAGTCCCGGCTTTCAGCTCAAACACATTTTGGGATCTCTGCCGCAAAGTGTCGATCATCTCATACCCGTACATATCCTTCTCTGATAACAGTTTCAGGATCATCAGTGCCATACTTCCCGATACCAATGTCTTGTCCATTTTGATTCCTCCCTTGTTATGCTTTTGTATAGGTTTCCTATATATCGATTGTCTATATAATATATCGGTTTTCTATCTATGTCAAGGGTTACATTACCGTTTTTCCATCTATTTTAAGCAAACACAAATTTCAGTATAAATTATTCTTGACATCACTATACTACTGTTGTAGTATATATTCATACTATTGCAGTAGTGCCATGTCCCAGGAAGGAGTATTCTAAGCATGAACATAAAATTGTTTGATTCGGAATTGAAGGTAATGGATGTCCTCTGGCGGGAAGGTGACAGCACGGCCAAGCACATTTCCGATGTCCTCAAAGAAAGCACGGGGTGGAATATCAACACTACCTACACCCTGATCAAGCGCTGTATTCAAAAGGGAGCCATCAAACGCTCTGAGCCTAATTTTGTATGCCATGCCCTGATCCCCAAGGAAAAAGTCCAGGAAGCGGAAACCAATGAACTGATCGACAGGATCTTTGACGGCTCCGTAGATAAACTGTTTGCCTCTTTGCTGAGCCGCAGGAATCTCTCCTCCCAACAGATCGAGAAGCTGAAAGCCATCGTAGACGAGCTGGAGTAATCCGGACGGGCCGGAATCACACGAAAAGGAGTTGACCAAGCGGAAATTATATCCCTTTTGCAACAGCTTTAGCAAAAACGCAACCGAAGAAAGGATTGTTTCTATCATGAAGACCAAAAAAGCGACTTTTCTTACGATTTTACTTGCTCTGATCCTGATCATCGCTGTCATCGTACTGTTTGCCACCTCCGCCGCTCCCAAGGAGAATCCTCCGGCGGAGGTCTCTGATACGGATCTGATGGACCCGCCTCCCGGCTCACAATCCTCCGCACTTTCAGGCGCAGCGCCCTCCACCACCCTCACCTTCACCATAGAAGGTCTTACGGAGGAAGTACCTGCTGAACTTTTTGTGGGGGACGGTTATTCTCTCTATATAACAGAGGATTTCCAATCCCTGGCGCCGGATGCCCGGATTGCCGATTCCAACGAAAATGTACAGTTCTGGGTGACACACTTTGACGACTTGTCCCTGGAGGATGCTTCCCTTAGGCTGATTGCTTTCTCTGGCCTGGAACTATAAAAGAAGGGGCATCCAACCGGATGCCCCTTCTTATCATTCTTCTTATTCGTCAGCCTTGCCTACGGAACCGAACAGCTCCATCTTCTCTCTTACGGTAGCCTTGATGGCTTCTGCGCCGGGAGCTAAGAGCTTACGGGGATCAAATCCCTTGCCCTCCAGATCCTTGCCCGCTTCGATATACTTGCGGGTAGCGTCTGCAAAGGAAAGCTGGCACTCGGTATTGACATTGATCTTTGCAACACCTAAGGAGATTGCTTTCTTGATCATGTCTGCCGGGATGCCGGTACCGCCGTGAAGCACCAAAGGAAGGTCTCCTGTGAGCTGCTGAACAGCATCCAAAGTCTCAAAGCTCAGTCCCTTCCAGTTTGCGGGATATTTGCCATGGATGTTGCCAATGCCTGCTGCCAGGAAATCTACCCCCAGGTCTGCGATGGCCTTGCACTCCTTGGGATCAGCACACTCACCCATTCCTACTACACCGTCTTCCTCGCCGCCGATGGAGCCCACCTCTGCTTCCAGGGAAAGTCCTCTGCCGTGAGCCGCCTTTACCAGTTCGGTGGTCTTCTGCACATTCTCATCAATGGGATAGTGGGAACCGTCAAACATGATGGATGAGAAACCTGCCTCAATACACTTGTAGCAGCCTTCAAAGCTGCCGTGATCCAGATGCAGCGCTACAGGAACATCGATGTCCAGATCCTTTAACATACCGTTTACCATACCCACTACTACATGATAACCGCCCATATACTTTCCTGCGCCTTCAGATACACCCAGGATAACGGGGGATCTGAGCTCCTTGGCAGTTAAGAGAATGGATTTGGTCCACTCCAGGTTATTGATGTTAAACTGTCCTACTGCATAATGACCTGCTTTTGCCTTTTTGAGCATTTCTGTTGCGGATACTAACATAGTACATTCCTCCATTTTGTTTAAAATGTTTATAAAGATATGGTCTTTCATCACTCTTTGCTTGCATTATAGCATACTCTTGTCCAAAAGAAAACCATATTGTTAAATTTTTATCCAAGATTTATTTTTCTTTTTCGGCCACCCGGATCTGAATCTTCTTGCACAGGTTCCGGATATTCACCGATTTATGACAGCCTCCGAATTCTCCATCCAAAGTCCACGCCACCTCCTCCAGCGCTTCTATGGTCAGTTCCGAAGCAGTGAAGCAGTAAATAGCTTCATTGTTGATGTCCCGGTTCAGCAAAGATACCATGATCTCATTGAGTTCGATGGCATTTCTGGGCCGTTTGATCAAAGTGACCTCGAACACACCGTCATCCAGCTTTACATGTCTGCCGGTAATCCGCTTGAAGCCCCCTACCGAAACGGAATTGGTGATCATTCCATAGATAAAATCATCTTCAATGACCCTGTCATTACAGGTGACCCGCATATGATAGGACCGGATGTTGGGCAGGGATTTCATACCTTCCAGCAGATAAGCCAGATGTCCCAGCACGTTCTTGATCTCCTGGTCCGTCTCATAAGAGACCTCTGTAAACAGGCCAAAGGCTGCAATATACACAAAGGCATCCTCGTTGAAGGTCCCCACATCACAGGGAAAGTCCCGGCCTCCCACAATGATTTCCGCCGCCCGCTGCATATTCCTCTTGGGCAGTCCCAGACTTCCGCCAAAATCATTGGTGCTGCCCGCCGGGATATAACCGATGGGTGTCCCAAAATCACTCTTTAACATACCTGTGACCACTTCATCCAAAGTGCCGTCGCCGCCGCTGCAGGCCACCAGTTCAAATCCGGGATCACGGTTCTCAACAATTTCCACAGCTTCCCCGGCACACCGGGTAGGGCACACCGTTATCTCATATCCTGCACCTGCAAAAACATCCAGGATATCAGCCAGCTTGCCCTTGATCTGTTCCTTTCCTGCTCTGGGATTGTACACAAATAGCATCTTACGTTTCGGCATCTTGTCCTCCTTAAAATCAAAAACGGAACCAACAGAATATTTCCTATTGATCCCGCCCTCTTTTGTATGATTGTGAAACAGTTTCTACTTGCCGCTTAAGAACTTCTCAATGCCGTCCACCGCTGCCTGCTCGTCCTTGCCCTCGGCTATCACTTCCAGCTCGTCTCCGTTAGAAAGGCTAAGGGTCATCATTCCCATGATACTTTTGGCATTCACCTTTTTACCTTCCGAAATGACATGCACTGTACTCTCATATTTGCTGGCTTCCTGTACCAGATGTGCCACCAGTCTGGCTTCCAGCCCATTTTCCAAATTGATCCGGATGTTCTTGTTTGTCATAATTTCCTCCTCTTTTTACGTCCTCAGCCTATCTGCAAGCTCACTGAGCTTTCGGAGGCGGTGATTGACACCTGACTTACCCACGGGCGGGTCCAGATATTCCCCCAATTCCTTCAGGGGTGCATCCGGATTTTCCAGTCTGATCTCTGCCATCTGTCTCAAACTGTCCGGCAGCCTTTGAAAACCGTAATGGTCCCGGATATACTCAATATCCTCGACCTGCCTGGCAGAAGCATTCACCGTCTTGGTAATATTGGCAGTCTCGCAATTCACCCTTCTGTTGATGGAATTGCGCATCTCCTTCAGGATGCGCATATTTTCCAGTTTCATCAGGGACACATGAGCTTCACAGATGTTTAAAAGATCTACGATGCTTTCGCCTTCTTTCAGATAGACAACGTAATATTTCTTACGAAGTACAATTTTTGCATCGATACCAAATCCCTGTATCACACTCTGTAACTGTCTGGCTTTATCCTCATCGGTACATACAAATTCCAGGTGATAACTCTTCTGTGGGTCGCTCATAGAACCAATGCTCAAAAAAGCTCCTCTTAAAAATGCCCTTTGACAGCAGGAATTTTTGATCAGCAGATTGCTCACCGGTTCCTCCAGACTGCCTATCTTCTGGTGGAGCGCCTGCATCTGCTCGTCGCTTACTGCGACATCAGTTTCTATATTATATGTTTTTTTCAATAATGTAAAGCCTTTTCTCACAACAGATATATTTTCTGTCTGGAATCCGATGGTGTATCTTCCCTCTTTATCCCGGCCGTACTGTCCGCAGAAATTCAGGATCGCCGCCAGCTCCGCTATCTGGCAATGCCTGGCAGGGCTGATCTGTCTTTCCAGTTCTTCCTTCACTTCACTTGAAAATGACATGTCCTCTTCCTCTAAGTGCTCTGGTTCCCCACATCTCTGTGATACAACTTGATACCGTAATGTCCCTGTACCTTCATGCGCCCATAAAGCTCATTGGCAAGGGTAACGCTCCTGTGCTTCCCGCCGGTACAGCCAATGGCAATGACCAGACGGTACTTTCCCTCCTTTACATAGTTGGGCACCAAAAACTGCAGCATATCATCCAGCTTATCCAGAAAAGTACCTGCCTCCGGGAAGCTCATAACATAATCCTGCACCTCTTTATCGTTGCCTGTCTTTGGTTTCAGTTCTTCAATGTAAAAAGGATTGGGCAGGAAACGGACATCAAAGACCAGATCCGCATCCGCGGGGATGCCGTGCTTGAAACCAAAGGACATCACCGTGATCATGAGACTATTATATTCCTCGTTCCGCACAAAAATGCGGTCGATCTCTTCCTTTAGCTCCCTGGTGAGCAGATTGGAGGTGTCGATGACGTAATCCGCACTCTTGCGGATGCCCTCCAGCACCTGCCTCTCCTTGCGGACACCGTCTTCCACTCTGCCGTCCGCAGCAAGAGGGTGGACGCGCCTGGTTTCTTTATAACGTTTGATCAGCGCATTTTCATCCGCATCCATGAAAAGGATCTCAAATTTGTAGCCCTTTTCCCTCAACTGCCGCAAGATATGGGTAGTCTCAGTGAAAGATCTGTCAGAACGGACATCCAGTCCCAATGCCACCTTGGTGATCTCACTGCTTGGCATGATGATCAGTTCCGCAAACTTCTCGATCAGGGAAACCGGCAGATTGTCTACACAATAAAAACCGATATCCTCCAGCATCTTTAATGCTGTTCTCTTTCCGCCCCCGCTCATTCCCGTAACGATTACAAATCTCATAGGCCCCTCGCTTCTTTACCTTACAATGACTTCCGGTTCCAGTTCCACACCAAACCGTTCCTTTACTCTTCTCTGTATTTCCCCAATCAGTTCCAGGATATCTGCCGCAGTGGCATTGCCTGTATTGATCACAAAACCGCAATGTTTGTCCGAGACTCTGGCCCCGCCGATCTGAAAGCCGCGCAGCCCCGCATTCATGATCAGTTCCCCTGCATAATATCCTTTCGGACGCTTGAAAGTGCTTCCGGCGCTGGGATATTCCAATGGCTGCTTCTCTCTCCTTCTGGCCGCCAGATCGTCCATGACTGCCTTGATCTCGGCGGGATCGCCCGGCTCCAGTGCAAAAGCTACCTCAGTCACAACAAAAGGCTGATGTCTGATGGCGCTGTGTCTGTAGCCGAATTCCATAGCCTCATTGTCCAGCACCATCACTTCGCTCTCCTGGTTCACCACCCGCACATGGGTCACCACCTGGCACATTTCTCCCCCGTAAGCACCGGCATTCATCACCACGCCGCCTCCGACCGTCCCCGGAATGCCTGAAGCAAATTCCAGCCCGGTCAGACCGTGCTCAAGGGCCGCTCTTGCCACCTGGGACATCAGGGCTCCCGCCTGGGCGATAATGTGGTTTCCTTCCACCCGGATGCGATTCATCTTTCCTGCGATCTGCAGTACCACGCCCCGGTAGCCTTCATCCCGCACCAGAGTGTTGCTGCCGTTTCCCAGCAGAAAGAAAGGGATGCCTACCTTCTCCAGATATCTGCGCACAGCAATGAGCTGTTCTTCCGTTTCCAATTCCAGCAGACAGTCCGCCGCTCCACCCACTCTGAAAGTCGTGTGGGCTGCCAGGGATTCCCCAAGGTGGATGTTCTCTTTTGGTACAAACTTCTGAAAAGCCTCTAATACTGCACCGCTAATCATTCCCTTTGCTCCCGTTCTCATCCTGATTCAATATCAAAGCTGCGGCACCGTAAATGCCGGCGTCATTTCCCAAAGCTGCCAGTGCAAACCGGACATTGCCGCAAGGTGCAAAGACATGTCTTTTGAAAGCGGGCTCAATATACTGGAACAATACTTCCCCTGCTTTGGATACGCCTCCGCCAATGACGAAGACCTCCGGATTCACCACGCAGGCTACCGTTGCCAGCCCCTTGCCCAGATACTCGCCAAATTCCTCTGCGACTTCAACGGCTATCTCATCCCCGCATTTCACTGCATCGAACACGGTCTTTGCAGAAACGGGCCCCTTGCGTAGCACACTGGGCTTATCATCCTTTTCCAACCTTCTTTTTGCAAGGCGTGCAATGCCTGTGGCAGAAGCATATTGCTCCAGACAGCCCTTTTTCTTACAGTTGCAGCTTTCCGTCTCATTGTCCTCCACCTGGATATGACCGATCTCACCGCCGCCTCCGCTGGCTCCGGTCAGGATATGTCCGTTCACGATGATGCCGCCTCCCACACCGGTTCCCAGTGTGACCGCCACCATATTATCGTATCCTTTGCCGCCTCCCTGCCACAGTTCGCCAAAAGCTGCCACATTGGCATCATTGGCCACTTTCACCGGCATATCCAGATACCCGTTCAGCACGATGGCGGGATTGAAAGGCCCCCAGCCCAGGTTCACGGCTCCGCCTACCATATATCCGCTCTCTGTGACAGCACCGGGTACACCAACACCCACTCCTGCCACGTCATCCTTATCAATTCCTTTTTCCTTCATTTTGGCCAGAATGCTCTCTGCCACGTCCGGGAGGATCGCTGCCCCGTCATTCTCTTTTACAGTAGGGATTTCCCATTTGTCCAGCACACAGCCGTCCTTGTCAAACAGTCCCATCTTTACGGTAGTTCCACCGATATCTACGCCAAATGCATATCTGCTCATCACTATTCATCCTCTTCCCTTTTTTTTGCTAAAGACTGCTGTACACGGGCATACAGCTCCTGTGCCGCATTGTAGCCCATCTTTTTCTGACGGTGGTTGACAGCCGCCGATTCACAGATGATCGCCAGATTCCGCCCGGGACGGATGGGGATATTGTGGCATACGATCTTGTTGCCCAGATACTCGATGTAATTTTCTTCCAGTCCCAGTCTGTCGTACTCTTTATCTTTATCCCACTCTTCCAGACGGATCACCAGATCGATCTGCTGGGTGTCCTTTACGGAGGACGCACCGAACAGGGCCTTCACATCCACGATGCCGATACCTCTAAGCTCGATGAAATGCTTCGTGATATCAGGCGCCGAACCGATCAGGGTATCATCGCTGACCTTTCTGAGCTCTACCACGTCATCCGTCACCAGACGGTGTCCGCGCTTGATCAGCTCCAAAGCAGCCTCCGACTTACCGATGCCGCTCTCACCCGTGATCAGCACTCCCTCACCATATACATCCACCAGCACACCGTGTACGGTGATGCAGGGCGCCAGCTTTACATTCAGCCAACGGATGATCTCCGCCATAAATGCAGAAGTAGCTTTCTTGGTCCCCAGAAGGGGAATGCCGTGGGCAATAGCCGTCTCCTTGAAAATGGGATCAGGCTTCAATTCCCGGCAGAACACAATGGCAGGCGTGTCGTAGGAGAGAAGCTTCTCATAAGCCTCCTTCTTCTGCTCATCCGTAAGGCTTTCCATATAAGTATATTCCACAAATCCGATCACCTGCAGTCTGGTGGCATCATAATGTTCAAAATATCCCGCGATCTGCAATGCCGGTCTGTTGATATCCGGCTGCGTGATCCGGATCTTGTCCACCGCGATCTCCGGTGTCATGTTCTCCAGTTTCATTTTATCGATAATTCTCTGTAAACTTACGCTTGCCATAAAGTACCTCCCGGACTTTTATTCTCATTGTTTTGATTGTATCATAAGGTTTTTTTCGTGTGAAGAGTGTTGTCAAAAAATCTCCGGATTTCCTCCGCCGTCTGACGGTTCAGCTCCGGGATCTCCATCAGTTCCTCCACCGAGGCATTGCGGATCTCCTCCAAGGACTTGAAGTGCCGCATGAGTGCCTTTCTCCTGGCCGGCCCCACCCCGGGGATATCATCTAACACAGACTTTACCTGCACCTTGCTGCGCAGGGATTTGTGATATTCAATGGCAAAACGGTGGGCCTCATCCTGTATGCGCGTGATCAGTTTAAAACCTTCGGAATGGGTGTCGATAGGCAGCTCCACATTGTTAAAATAGAGCCCTCTGGTTCGGTGGTTATCATCCTTTACCATGCCACACACAGGAATAGAGATATGAAGCTCCTCCAGCACCGACAGGGCAATGTTTACCTGCCCCCTGCCGCCGTCCATGAGAAGCAGATCAGGAAACCGTGTAAAACTTCCGTACTCCTTATCTATATCCTTCCCGGCAAGCTCCCTGCTCTCCTCCATGCCGTGCACAAAACGCCGGGTCAGCACCTCCTTCATGCAGGCATAATCATCCGGTCCGGAAACGCTCTTGATCCGAAATTTGCGATAATCGCTTCGTTTGGGCTTCCCCTTTTCATAGACTACCATGGAACCCACATTTTCAAAACCGTTGGTATTGGAGATATCGAAAGCTTCCATGCGGTCCACCCTGGGAAGTCCCAAGAGATCGGCAATCTCTTTCACCGCTCCGATGGTCCTGCCCTCCTCCCGCTTGAGTTTCTCCCTGTCCTGGCTCAAGATCAGCTTTGCATTCTGTGCCGCCAGCTCCACCAGTTTCTCCTTGGAGCCGATCTTGGGCACTCGAAGACGCACCCTCGCTCCCTTCCTTTCACTAAGCCATTTCTCGATCAGCTCTGCATCCTCTATCTCGTACTGCAGCATCAGCTCTCTGGGGATGAAAGGCGTCCCCGCATAAAACTGCTTGATAAAATCCTGTAAGGTTCCTGACTTGTCGTTTTCTGACACGTTCGTCATATAGTAATGTTCCCGTCCGATCAGCTTGCCATCCCTGACAAAGAACACCTGGACCACAGCCTCCCTCTCATCCTGATACAGAGCGATGACATCCTTGTCCTCGCCCACACTGTCCGTGATCTTCTGCTTCTGGGAAACAGACTTGACACTGGCGTACAGATCCCGGTATTTTGCCGCTTCCTCAAATTCCAGGGCCTCCGCGGCCGCTTTCATCTTTTCCTCCAGACTCTTTAAAATCATATGATAGTTGCCGTTCAAAAATTCCAGTGCGCCGTTTACCTGCTCCCTGTATTCTTCCCTGCTCACATATCCCTGGCAGGGAGCCAGACACTGCTTGATATGGTAATTCAAACAAGGGCGGTCCACCCCGATATCCCTGGGCAGATTCCGGTTACAGGTCCGAAGCTGGTACAACTTGTTCAAAAGCTCAATGGTGTCCTTCACCGCCGCCGCACTGCTGTAGGGTCCGAAATATCTGGATCGGTCCTTTTTCATGGTACGGGAAAATAAAATCCTGGGGTACTCCTCCCCCACCGTCACCTTGATATAAGGGTAGGTCTTGTCATCCTTCAAAAGAGTATTGTACTTGGGAGAATGCTCCTTGATCAGATTGTTCTCCAGTACCAGTGCTTCCAGTTCGGAATCGGTAACGATATATTCAAACCGGGCGATCAGGGACACCATCTGGTCGATGGCAGGCCCTCTGCCGATATTGGCCCGGAAATACGAGCGGACACGGTTGTGGAGATTGACAGCCTTGCCCACATAGAGAATGCCGTCATTTTTGTCACGCATGATATAGACTCCCGGCTCTTTGGGGAGCTTTTTCAATTCTTCCTCGAAGTTGAACATAGTGGTCCTCTTGATATCTGCTCTGGGAAATGCAGGATCGCAGAGCGCTGTTTCCCTGCTTCCCTAAAATAAAAGGTCTTCTGTATTATTGTAACACAGAAGACCAAATTATTATAGTTTTTCCTCTATTCAATGCTCCCATGAGAGAATCGTCCCACCGAAGGGTCCGGCTCACTTTGGGTTTCTTCCTTAGGAGAGTTCTCCCCATCCTGCTCCCTGGAAAAGACATAGCGGTCGTCCTCATCCGTCCGAGGCTCGTCGGCTGCGGGCTTTTCTTCCACATCCTTTTTCTCCTCCACGGAATCAACCCGGTCTTTCTTTTCTTCCTCGGGATCAGGCAGTCCTTTTTCCTTGCGGAAGATTTCCATAAATTCCTTGCCGGTGATGGTCTCCTTCTCGATCAGGAAAGCCGCCAGCTTATCCATGAGCTCACGGTTCTCACGAAGCATCTCAAGAGCCTTGTCATAGCTTTCTTTGATGATAGCTACCACTTCCTCATCAATGGCTGCCGCTGTCTCATCGCTACAGTTCAAGGCAGCCCTGCCCTCCAGATACTGACTCTCCACTGTGGCCAGACCTACCAGGCCGAACTTCTTGCTCATACCGTATCTGGTCACCATGGAACGGGCGATTTCCGTGGCTCTCTCAATATCGTTGGCCGCTCCGGTCGTTACCGTGTCAAAAACCACTTCCTCCGCAGCACGTCCGCCCACCAGGCTTACCAGCATATCCCGCAGCTCTGCCTCGGTGTTCAGATATTTCTCTTCCTCCGGCACATGCATGACATAACCCAGGGCGCCCATGGTCCGGGGCACGATGGTAATCTTCTGCACGGGCTCGGAATTTTTCTGAAGAGCACTGATCAGCGCATGGCCAACCTCGTGATAGGAGACGATCTTGCGCTCCTCCTTGCTCATGATACGGTCCTTCTTTTCCTTGCCTACCAGCACCTGCTCCACTGCGTTGAACAGATCCTGCTGGTTCACATATTCTCTGCCCTCCTTGACAGCGTTGATAGCCGCCTCATTGATCATATTGGCCAGATCGGAACCTACGGCACCGCTGGTGGCCAGTGCGATAGCATCCAGATCCACAGTCTCATCCATCTTCACATCCTTGGAGTGTACCTTGAGGATCTCCACACGGCCTTTTAAGTCGGGCTTATCTACAATGATGCGCCTGTCGAAACGTCCGGGACGCAGCAGGGCCTTATCCAGGATCTCAGGGCGGTTGGTGGCTGCTAAGATCAGAATACCCTTGGAGCTGTCAAAGCCGTCCATCTCGGACAAAAGCTGGTTCAGGGTCTGTTCCCGCTCCTCGTTGCCGCCGCCGTATTTGGAATCACGGCTCCGTCCGATGGCATCTATCTCGTCGATAAAGATGATGCAGGGTGCATTCTTGGTGGCTTCCTTAAAAAGATCTCGCACACGGCTGGCACCCACACCAACATACAATTCAATAAAATCAGAACCTGTCAAAGAGAAGAAAGGTACATGAGCTTCCCCTGCCACTGCTCTTGCCAGCAGGGTCTTACCGGTTCCGGGAGGTCCCACCAGAAGCGCACCCTTCGGCAGCTTGGCACCGATCTTGGAGTATTTGCCGGGATTGTGCAGAAAATCTACCACTTCCACCAAAGATTCCTTGGCTTCGTCCTCACCTGCCACATCCTTGAAGGTTACACCGGTCTCCTTCTGAACATAAACCTTGGCATTGCTCTTGCCCACACCCATCGGGCCGCCGCTTCCGCCCATTCTGCGCAGGAAGAATCCGGCTACCAGCCACAAAAGGAGTACAGGCAGCACCACGGAGATCAGGATCTCTGTGAGCCAACTGTTGCTTACCACCCGCCTGGCTGTTACATTGTGGGCTTCCAGCCTCTCTGTCAGCTTATCCGCACTCTCCATCATCAGGGTGTTGTATACCTTGGCCGGCTGCATGGTAAGAATACTCAGTGCAGACCTGTTGCCCTCTGTATTTCCCTCTTTGCCGGGCAGCTCCGCCTTTTTCAATGTGACCAGGATCTCCCCGCTTTCCACATTGACCTCTACGGACGCCACCTTCTCCTCCTCCAGATCCTCGAGGAACTTGGTGTATTCCACCTCCTGTGCATCAGTAACACTTCCAAATAAAAAAGTATAAAAGGCAAAAACCAGCAACAGGCTGGTCAGTGCCGCAAGGATCAGCATGACCGGACTTGGTTTTCTGGGAGGCTGTCCGCCACCGCCGCCACTGTTATGATTTTCATTCATCTGATTATTCATATCTGCTCCGTTTCTCAGTATTTATTTCCAGGATGATCAGAAATAATCACCGTTTTCGTCAGTAAACTTATTTTATTATAGAGATTGCGAAAAGATAAATCAATAGGATAAATATGAAAAAATCTTCTTATCTATAAAAGATTTCTAAATTCTCCATTGATTTTGGACGATTTTTTTTGTATGATACAAAATGTATATATCATTATGTGGATTTATGTGGAATGTTTTGGGAAAGGTCGCGCGAGATGAATAAAATAGGTTTTGATAATGACAAATATCTCAAAATGCAGTCTGAGAAGATCAAGGAGCGCATCGCCGCGTTCGGAGGCAAGCTGTATCTGGAGTTTGGCGGCAAACTTTTTGACGATTATCATGCCTCCAGAGTCCTGCCCGGCTTCAAGCCCGACAGTAAGATCAATATGCTGGCCCAGCTGAAGGACCAGGCCGAGATCGTCATCGTTATCAATGCCGCAGATATTGAGAAGAACAAAGTCCGTTCCGATCTCGGCATCACTTATGACATGGACGTGCTCCGTCTCATCGATGCATTCCGGGGATACGGACTGTATGTGGGAAGCGTATGCCTGACCCGTTTTGCGGCCCAGCCCAGCGCCATTGCCTACCAGAAGAAACTGGAATCCCTGGGCATGAAGGTTTACCGCCATTATTCCATTCCCGGTTATCCCTCCAATATTCCCGTGATCGTCAGCGATGAGGGATTTGGCAAAAATGATTATATCGAGACTTCCCGTTCCCTGGTAGTGATCACCGCTCCCGGACCGGGCAGCGGCAAGATGGCAACCTGCCTTTCCCAGCTGTACCATGAGTACAAGCGGGGCATCAAGGCCGGCTATGCCAAATATGAGACCTTCCCCATCTGGAATCTGCCCTTGAAGCATCCCGTGAACTTAGCTTACGAGGCTGCCACCGCAGATCTGAATGATGTCAATATGATCGACCCCTTCCATCTGGAGGCTTACGGCGAGACCACCATCAATTACAATCGTGATGTGGAGATCTTCCCCGTACTGTGCGCTACCTTTGAGAAGATCATGGGAGAATCCCCCTACAAATCTCCCACGGACATGGGCGTCAACATGGCAGGCTTCGGCATTATCGATGATGAGGTTACCCGAAAGGCTGCCAAACAGGAGATCATCCGCAGATACTACAATACCTTGTGCCAGAAGAGACAGGGAGCTGCCGATGATGACCAGATCTTAAAGATCGAGCTTCTGATGAAACAAGCAGAAGTCACCATAGATGACAGACCTGTCATAAGTGCCGCCAAGGTGAAAGCCGAGGCCACAGGAGAGCCTGCCGCCGCCATAGAACTTCCGGACGGACGCATCATCACCGGCAAGACCAGCACTCTGCTGGGCGCTTCCTCCGCCATGCTCTTAAATGCATTAAAGGCTTTGGCCGGCATTGCAGACGAAGTACAGCTGATCTCCCCTTCCACCATCGGGCCCATACAGGATCTGAAGGTAAAGCACTTAGGCAACCGCAATCCCCGGTTGCACACGGACGAAGTGCTGATCGCATTGTCTATCTGTGCGGTGACGGATGATACCGCCAAGCGCGCTATGGAGCAGCTGCAGAATCTGAGGGGTTCAGAGGTACATTCCAGTGTCATCCTTTCACAGATCGACATGAATGTGCTGCGCAAGCTGGGCGTGAACCTGACCTGCGAGCCCAATTACCAGTCCCAGAAACTGTATCACAAGTAACACCCGGCAACGCCGGATTTCATAAAATCTACCAAACTTGGTCAATTCGAGCAAAGGAGCTCCCCAGGGGGATTCTTTGCTCTTTTTTTATTTGGAACAGTCAACTATCATTTATTCTTAGGAGGAAATATTATGGCAGTAAAGTATGTGTTCGTAACCGGCGGCGTTGTTTCCGGACTTGGCAAGGGGATCACGGCAGCCTCCCTCGGACGCCTGTTAAAGGCAAGAGGCTTCAAAGTGACCATGCAGAAATTTGATCCCTACATCAACATCGATCCCGGCACCATGAATCCCATCCAGCACGGCGAAGTATTTGTTACCGATGACGGAGCGGAAACCGATCTGGACTTAGGCCACTATGAGAGATTCATCGATGAGAGCCTGGACAAAAATTCCAACGTCACCACCGGAAAGGTTTACTGGTCCGTGCTCCAGAAGGAACGCCGGGGCGATTACGGCGGAGGCACCGTACAGGTGATCCCCCACATCACCAACGAGATCAAGAGCCGCTTTTACCGCAACTTCACCGATACCGATACCCGCATTGCCATTATCGAGGTGGGCGGCACCGTAGGCGACATTGAAAGCCAGCCTTTCTTGGAATCCATCCGACAGTTCCAGCATGAGATCGGACACGAAAATGCCATCTTGATCCATGTGACCCTGATCCCTTATCTGAGTGCTTCCCAGGAATTAAAGACCAAGCCCACCCAGGCCAGCGTCAAGGATCTGCAGGGCATGGGAATCTGGCCCGACATCCTGGTATGCCGCAGCGAACACCCCTTAGACCAGGGGATCAAGGATAAGATCGCCCTGTTCTGTAATGTGCCCAGCGAGCATGTGTTGCAGAATCTGGATGTGGAATATCTCTACGAGGCTCCCCTGGCCATGGAAAAGGAGCGCTTAGCCCAGGTAGTCTGTGAGTGTCTGCACTTAGACTGCCCGGAACCCGACTTAAGCGACTGGTCCACCATGGTCAATGATCTGAAACACCCCACAGACGATGTGACCGTTGCCCTGGTAGGAAAATATGTGTCCCTGCACGATGCCTACATCAGTGTGGTAGAGGCACTAAAGCATGGCGGCATCACCAATCATGCCACCGTACACATCAAATGGATCGACTCTGAAACAGTCACTCCCGAAAATGTGGAGGAGCTTTTGAGAGATTGCAACGGCATCCTGGTGCCCGGCGGCTTCGGTTCCCGGGGTATTGACGGCAAGATCCTGGCCATCAGTTATGCCCGCACCCACGGCATTCCCTTCCTGGGCCTGTGCCTGGGCATGCAGCTCACCATCGTAGAGTATGCCCGCAATGTGGTAGGCTACGAGGACGCCCACAGCGTGGAACTGAACCCCAACACCACCCATCCCGTCATCGCACTGATGCCCGACCAGAACGGTGTGGAAGACATCGGCGGCACTTTACGGCTGGGAGCTTACCCCTGTGTTCTTGACAAGGCTTCCAGGGCTTATGAACTCTACGGGGAAGAAACTATTTATGAAAGACACCGCCATCGCTACGAGGTCAACAACGATTTCCGCGCCATACTGACAGAAAAAGGGCTGCGCCTCTCCGGCACCTCCCCCGACGGACGCATCGTGGAAATGTGCGAGCTCACGGAGCATCCCTTCTTCATTGCCACCCAGGCTCACCCGGAATTAAAATCCCGCCCCAACAGACCTCACCCGCTGTTTAAGGGATTTATCGCTGCGGCACTGGCAAATAAGCATCAAAGCTAGTCCTGTTCTTTCAGTAAAAAAGACCGGTCATTTCCGTGATGGAATGACCGGCCTTTTTTATTTCAGTGCATCCGCAAGTTTCTCTACAAACTCTTCCGTGCCCATGGCTCCCATGAAGATAGCTGCCTGCTCACCGTTCTTGAAAATCATGAAAGTAGGGATATTGGCCACCCGATACTTCTGGGCCAACGGCATATTCTCATCAATGTTGCACTTTCCTACCTTGAGCTTTCCCTCCATCTGCTCGGCAATATGCTCCACCACGGGCGCCATCATCTTACAGGGGCCGCACCAGTCCGCATAAAAATCTACCAGCACCGGCAGATCGGACCGCAATACCTCTTCCTCAAAATTTGCTGTTGTAAACGTATATTCCATCGTACTTCTCCTTTCTGATATCTTCCTTGGTATGATTCCCATTTTACCTGTAAATAACATACTTGTAAATGGGGTTGCCCATACTTGAGAACTTTTCTTCATATTCTGTCATAATATTGCCTTCCATCAGTTTGGGGTCACTGTGCAGATCATAAGTGATGACCTGTGCCTTCCAGCCCGCAGGTTCCAGTTCTTCCACTGCAAAATCGAACAGATCCCTGTTGTCGGTCTTAAACTCCAGGGTTCCCTCTTTCTGCAGGATCACATCATAGCGCGCCAGAAACTGTCTGGACGGCAGACGACGCTTGGCATGGCGGTCCTTGGGCCAGGGATCGGAAAAGTTCAGATAGATCCTGTCCACTTCGGCTCTGCCGAACACCTTATCGATATCCTCTGCATCCATGCGGATAAATTTCAAATTGGGAAGTTCTTCTTCCTCCATTTTCTGGATAGCCCGCAGCAGGACACTGGAATATTTCTCGATACCCACATAATTTACATCCGGATGGGCTTTTGCCATATTATAAATGAATCTGCCTTTGCCCATGCCTACTTCAATGTGAATGGGATGAGGATTTCCAAAAATTTCATGCCAGGTTCCGGGACACTGTTCCAACACTTCCTCCCTGACCACAAAAGGGCTCTCCGCAATGACTTCCCTGGAGCCGGTAATATTTCGCAATCTCATATGATTTCATAACCTCTGCTGTTTTCTTTGTGCTTCTCCCGCCACAGCTTCCCCGCAGGCTCCTGCACATATTATCAATTTACTTTATCTGCTCAATCTTGTCAATTCAGAACAATGTATGGTAAGATAGAATCATGGAATATTATGAACGAAAGGTTTACAAAAGGTCATCTGCAATGTTGCATTCAACATTTTTTCATAGAAAGAATCCGTCTCACAAACACTTGGGCCAATGGGCCTTCCGGGTGCTGGCAGGAGCCTGTGCCCTGTGCTTAACTGCGCCTCTTTTGCTTATACCCGGGGGAATACCTGACCTGACGGTACAAGCCGCCTCCTCCGCTGCTATACAAAAACAGTTGGAAGACCAGCGTGCCATGACCATTGAATCCAACCAGATCCCCAACTGGCCTGTCGGACCCGTTGTGGGTGCACAGTCCGCCATTCTCATAGAGGCAGAGACAGGGACCGTGCTGTACTCCAAGAATATCCATGCCAAACAATATCCCGCCAGCACTACTAAGATCCTGACAGCGCTGATCGCTGCGGAAGAATCTTCCATGGATGAGGTGGTGACTTTTTCCCACGATGCCGTGTATGGCATTCCGGCAGGCAGCAACCATATTGCAATGAACGAAGGTGATACCCTCACCATGGAGCAATGCTTAAACGCTATCCTGATCCGTTCAGCCAATGAGGTATCTTATGCGGTAGCAGAACACATCGGCGGCACCTGGGAAGGCTTTGCCGAAAAGATGAATGCACGGGCTAAGGAGCTTGGCTGCGTGGATTCCCACTTTGTCAATCCCAACGGTCTGCCTGATGAAGACCATTATACCAGTGCTTATGATCTGGCTATGATCGGCCGGGCTTTCTTTGCCAATGAGATGCTGTGCAAGATGACCACCACCCCCATGCTGCGCATTCCCAAAGCATCCGGTGAATATCTGGATGTGAACAAGATGGAACTGCTCCCCGGCAAAAAGTATTCCTACGAGTACCTGGTGGGCTGCAAGACCGGTTATACCGATGACGCCAGAAGCTGTCTGGTGTCCTGCGCAGAAAAGGACGGCCTGAAGCTGATCTGTGTGGTACTGCGGGATGAGAGTCCCTACCACTATGAGGACACCATTGCCCTCTTTGACTACGGATTTTCCAACTTTGAAAAGGTAAATATCTCCCAGGCGGAGACCAAGTACAACATCGACACCACCGGCTCTTTTTACAGCGACAACGATATCTTTGGCAATTCCAAGCCCATTCTTTCCTTGAATCAGGAGGCTTTCATCGTCCTGCCAAAGACCGCAGATTTCTCGGATACGGTTTCCACGATTTCCTATGATACCCAAAACGAGAATCAGGCTGCACTGATCACCTATACTTACCATGATATACCTATCGGAGCCGCCTCCGTAGACCTGGCAGTCGACACAAAAGAAGGATATTCCTTTGATATCACAGTCCAAAATCCGGATGCCCCCGTTCAGGAGCCCCGGGAGGAAAAGACCTCTTTCCTGTTCATCAATGTGATAAAGGTCCTTCTGTATGTGGCAGGTGCCATTGTTCTGGTAGGCATTGTCTTTGCAGTGTGTTACATTTTAAAGAATTACCATTTTGCCGCCCGCAACAACCGCCGTTCCTGGCTTAGGGAGCGCAGGAAGCGCCGCACGCCCCTCTCCTCCTCCGACAGTCTTGCTACCAGACGCAAGCAGCAGATAAAGGCTGCCAAACGCAGACAACGGCGCAGCAGACGCCACTCTAAATCAAGAGGCACAAATAGATTCAGGGATTATGACTAAGTCATGATCCCTGTTCTTCTTTTCCGCTTTCTCTTTTCTTCCGATGCTTGCGCATTTCCTTCGCATGATTCCTGCGCTGTGCGATCTCATCTGCCTCTTCTTGGGTAATGAGCTTCGTAGTTTTTACCACATAGACTCTCTCACCCTCTGCCTTGCGTATCCTTATCTTGCCCTTCAGATAACCGTGCTTCTCACAGTAGGCCACGCAATAATAATGCCTTCCGTTGGGCGTGAACCACTTGATGCGCTTTTTCAGATTACGATGGCACAGATAACACTTGCTGGAGATCACTTCCCGGTCCGCCAGAGCTTCTGCCTTGTCCTGGAATTCCCGGGAAATATATTTCTCATAAGTATCAAACTGCACCTTGATCTCACTCTTGCGATCCTTGGGCCGATTGTACACATCATAAGAGAGATTGCCAAGGACCTCCGGCTTGTCCTGGATCAGCCGGGTCAGTACCTTTGCCGTATAATAGGCGTCACTGAAGGCCCGGTGGAAAGGAATATCCTTTTCGATCTGCAGGGCATCAATGGCATACTCCAGATTCCTCCTGACCTTGGGATCCTCCTCATAGCCGATCGTAAACAGCTTCTGCACATCCAAAAAGGGAATGGGCCCGTCCGAAAGAGGCTCCATGCCGTAAAACTTCATATTGCGCTGTAATTCCGGCAGGTCCAGGACTCCCCAGGTACAAAGACGGTATTCGTCCCCTTTGCACCATTCCAAGAACCTTTCTGCCACCTCCGGAAAGGGCTTCCCCCTCTCCAGTTCCCGCATCTGTATGTGGATCAGCCTACTGGTGATATGATGCATCTCGTGATATACCTTAGGGCATATCAGTTCACTGAACTCACTAACCATGACACAAGCGTCATTTAATTTGATGGCACCGATTTCTATGATCTCGAAGGGAAGAGTTTCCACTTCCGCCTCCAGACCGGTATTACTCTGATTCCACTCCAGATCTAAAACAATGTAATTCATTCACATATCCTCATATTATATTTACACCTGCTTTTAGTGTAACACATATAAGGCTTATTTCAATCATTTTTTCTTCCGCTGCTTTTTGTCCATGATCAGATAGAAGGTTGGGATCAGGATCAGGGTAAGCAGCGTGGATGCTATCAGACCACCGATAATAACTAACGCCATACCCTGCATCATAACTGCATTGCCGCCGCCGATAGCCATACCCAGAGGAACCATGGACAGGATCGTAGTCAGCGTGGTCATCAGGATCGGACGCAGACGGATAACACCTGTCTCGATCAGCGCATCCTCCACAGGCATGGACTGCCGCAGCATATTGGTGGAATCCACGAACAGGATACCATTATTTACCACGATACCGATCAGCATCAAAAATCCCATCAGGGATATCATGCTCAGGGTGGACCCTGTAAAGAACAAAAGCAACAGGGAGCCGATCAGGGAGAACGGGATACACAGCATGACCATAATAGAGAATCTGGGAGATTCAAACTGCATGGCCATCACCAAAAATACCAGGAATACCGCCGTAAAGATAGCGTTGAACAGGCTTGCAAACTCCTCGTTCATCATATCCACCATCATACTGTCCGCCGGCTTGACGGATTCCGGGAACACGGTATCTGCCACTATGGCATCAATGGCCTCCTGTGCCTCAAAAATCTTTTCAGAGTTCAATGTGGAGGTCAGGCTCACCAGATACATGCCATCCTGCTTCACAATGGTCTCCGCACTCTCCACATAAACGATTTCTGCAATATCACGCAGCGGTATGACTGTGTTGAAGGATGTATTCAGCCCCAGGTCCATCAACTGATTCAGATCATCATACTGCCCCTTTGGATACTCTAATCGCACCTCATACTCGGAGCCCGCATTGGTAATGGTGAGGGGACTCACTCCGCTGAGCACATTGTTTAAGGTCATGCCCACCTGAATGGGGGTCATGCCATACTGCATGGCTTTTAAGGGGTCCACCTGGATCTTGGCCATGGTACTGGATTCCGACAGAGAATTGTCCACCTTCACCACGCCGTCCACTTTCATCAGTTCAAGCTGCAGATCTGCTGCCGTCTGCCGCAATTCTTCCATATTGCTTCCCTGCAGATCGATCTCGTAGCTGTCGGTACTCATCATACCGCTCATGCTGCTTCCGGACGAAGATACCGTGATATCCATGTTGGTGATACCCGCAGCCACTTCATTCCATTTATCCACCATCTGGGCGGTAGTGAGGGTGCGGTCTTTTTTCAAAGTAGCAGTCATAGAAGCACTGGAACCGCCGCCGGACATAATATTCGCAGTCCCCATGGAAACAGAATAACTTTCTACGTTTTCGTCTTCCCGTGCCAGCTCTTCCCAATAACTGATAGCCTCATCCTGCACTTCCATGGTCGTACCGGGGCGGAAATTCACCGACACCTGTACCATACCCTCATCGGAGGCAGGCATCAGCTCCATGTTCAGCGTCCCCGCCAACAGTACGGAAACTACGATCAAGCCCACAGAAAAAATCATCACCGTCTTGCGCCGATACAAAAGTTTGGGCAAAAGCTTCCGGTATCCTGCATGGATCTTGGAAAGAAGCCTGTCAATGGGAAGATTTTGCTTGGGCACCGGCTTAAAGAGATAAAAGAACAAAGGAACCAGCATCATAGCGGAAATCAGGGAAGCCACCATGGCAAACACAATGGTAAAGCCCAACTGGGAGAACAATTGCCCTGACAGTCCCTTCATCACAGCCAAAGGCAGGTATACTACAATGGTGGTAATGGTGGAAGCCACGATGGAAGCTGTCACCTCTTTGGTGCCCTCCAATGCGGCAGTCTTGAAATCCGCCTCCGTCTCCCTTCTTCGGAAACAGCTCTCGATCACCACGATGGAAGCATCTACCATCATACCGATTGCAATAACCAATGATCCCAAAGTCACGATATTCATGGAAAATCCCATGAGGCTCATGAGGATCAGAGTCAGGAACAGGGATATCGGCATGGATACTCCTACGATCAGACTGGCCTTGAAATCTCCAAAGAACAGGAACAGTACCAGCATAGTGAGTACCACGCCCAGTGCCAGCGTCTGGCCTACAGAGGAAAGAGAATCCATGATGGTTTCACTGGCATTGTAGGTAATATCAAAACGAATGGCCGGGTTTTCCTGTTGGATCTTCTTAAGTTCCTTCTCAACAGCATTACATACATTCACAGTACCATAGCTGCTCTTATTCTGGATGCCTATGGTGACATTATCCTGCCCATTGTAACGGCTGATGCTCTCAGCCTCCTGGGACGCCATCTTCACGTCTGCGATATCCTGCAGCGTGATGACGCTTCCGGTTCCTGTCATAATAGGGACTTCCTTTAACTTCTGAACCGTATTGTACTCCATGGAGGTAGCCACGCTGACATTCTGTGTGCCCTGCTGTACGCTTCCCGCAGGATAGGTAAAGTCAACTGCTCCGAGGAATTGGGATACGGACGCCATGGTCAGCCCATACTGTTTCATCAGCGTCTCATCCAGCTCTATCTTAATATACTCCTCGCTGCCTCCGCTGACGCTGACCTGTGCCACGCCGCTGATCGCCTCAAGCTCCGGGACCACGGACTCATTGACTACTTTCAGCAGATCCACATCACCTTCTTCTATGGCGGATATGTACATGACTTCCATACTATTCATGTTCATCTCAATGATGGTGGGTTCGGAAGCATCCTCCGGGAACTGCAGCTCTGCGATCTCCAGCGCCGCCCTCAAGTCATCATGGCACTCCGCGATATCCACGCCGTACTCATAAGTGAACAGGACCATGCAGTAGTTTTCCATGGACATGGAAGTAACGGAATCCACGCCGCTCAAGGAGGAACCTGCATCCTCAATGACAGATGCCACCAGTTCATCCACACTCTCCGGGTCCGCACCGGGATAGGTACTCATAACGATCAGCATGGGCATTTCGATATCCGGTGTCAGTTCCAGTCTGAACCCCAAAAGGGATGATGTGCCGAAAACCACCAGTGCCAGGATCGCCAGAAAGCAGGACACCGGCCTCTTTAAGGCAAGTTTCGTCAAATTCATGTGTCTGCCTCCTTACTTTACTGCCGCATCGGATGCAGTGACTGCCACACCATCCAGCAATCTGGGAGACCAGCTTGTGATCACGGTATCGCCCTGGGAAATACCTTCCACGATAGCAATGGTGGTATCGTCAAAAATACCAGTGGTCACATAAGTCTTTACCGCCTTGCCCTCTACACAGAGATAAACGTAAGCACCGTTTCCATCATAATAAACAGCATCATAAGGGATCAGGATCGCACTCTGTGCACTGTAGGTGTCCGCTGTGATCTTTACAGACACACCGTTTGGCAAAATGTCCCCATCTGCCTCCACGCAGGCCTTGATCTGGAACAGACCCGTCTGCTGGTTCACTGCCACACCTACCTCTGTAATATAACCTTTATATTCTTCTCCATGTCTCTCCACCGTAATGGCATCGCCCACTTCCAGCGTATTCTTTACGGACTCGCTGACTTGGAAAGTAACCGTCATACTGTTGTCATTGGCAATAACAAAAGCAGGGCTGCTGCTTGCTGCAATGCTGTTTACCTCCACACTGCGGCTCTGGATCACGCCGGAGATGGGAGCTGTCACGGTATAATAGGACAATGCCAGCTCGGCGCTGTCCACACCAAGCTGTGCCAGTGCCAGACTGGTCTTGGTCTGATCGCTGGTCTCAGTTCGGATCTGGCCCTGAGTCAGTTCTGCCGTGTCTTCCACGATATCCAGCCCGGCCTGTGCTGCACGGTAACCGGATTCTGCCTGGAGCAGGGAATCATGCAAAGTGTCTCTCTGTTTCTTCAGGTCAGTCAAAGCAGTCTGGGCCTCGTTCAGCTTTTTCTGAAGTTGCTCCGCCGTGACTGCATCCCCGCCGCTGACGGTGGCCGCCAACTGCTGTTTCAAAAGTTCGATGCCCTCCTCCGTTTCCTCCACTGCATCATCGATTTTATCGTAAGCATTCTGCACCTGGTAATAAGCGATCTGGGCCTGTTCAAAGCCGCTCTGAGCCTGGACCTTGGAACTTTCCAACTGGAGATCCGCAGACTTCTGCTGGCTTCCGTTAGCCATATTCACCTGCTGTCTGGCACTGGTGGCACTTAACTGTGCCTGTTCTAACTGTAGCTGTGCCCCTTCGTCGTCAATCTTAAAGAGCACATCTCCTGCATTGACATGGTCGCCAACCTGATAATTCACTTCCGTAACGGTTCCCGACGCAAAGGGAATCACATAGACCTGCTCCTTGGGAGACACGCTTCCCACAAAACTGTTCTGCAGAGTCAGATCTCCGATTTGAGCCTGCTGCATATCCACTACAATATCCTGGACTTCTGCCCCTGTGGTCTTTGCCTCACCGCAGCCTGTCAGTATCATGCAGCTTCCCAGTACAAGAGCAATACCTGCGCTACATTTTCTCTTCATTGAATGATACATTGTACTGTTCCTTTCTTTTATGTGCCATAATTTGGCGAACAACGCTATTTCATTATAGCGGATTCCTTGCAAAATACAATAAAAAAAATATTAAACAAGCATAAATTCTCAAATAAAGGCAGCAGATCCTTTTTGTAAGGGTTCTGCTGCCTTTTCATCACCACACGGTCTCTATTTGTTGGCTGTCTGCCAGATTATCTTCAAAGAGATTCTTAAGCCAGGTCTCTGCCAGCCCGATCCAGGTGGTGCACTCCTCCTGCAGGGCACGTCCGTCACGGGTCTCGGTCAAACGGTTGGCCAGTGCCAGTCCATGCTTTCCTCTGGGATAGATATGAAGTTCCGTGGAAACTCCTGCTTTTCTCAAAGCGCCTGCCAGGAGAAGAGAATTCTCCACCGGCACGGACTGATCCGTAAAAGTATGCCAGATAAAGGTTTTGGGAGTCTTTTCGCTCACCTGATCTTCCAAAGACAGTTTTGCCAGCAACTGCTCTTTACGGGCTTTTTCAGATTCCTCCACAGCCTCTCCCAGCAGGTTTTCAAAGGAGCCTCTGTGGGCAAATTCCCCGGAAGTGATCACCGGATAGCACAGCATCATGCCGTAAGGCTTTAAGATCTCATGGTCAGGGCCCTCCAGTCCCAGTTCCTCTGCCAAAAAATCCTCATCCCAGAACATTCCCAGACAGGCTGCCAGATGCCCTCCTGCAGAGCAGCCCTGCACTACGATCTTTTCGGCATCGATATGCCATTCCTCCGCATGATCCCGGAGCAGGACCATAGCGCTTGCCAGTTCCGCAAGGGATGTGGGGAACCTTGCAGGAGCGCAGGAATAGCGCAAAAGTGCCACATGATACCCCATTGCCAGAAATTTCAGCGCCATGGGCTCCGATTCCCTGTCGGAGGTCCTGCCATATCCCCCGCCGGGGCACAGCAGGATCAGGGGCCGCTTCTGGATGGCCATATCCTTGGAATAGTCCTGTATATATACAATGAGCCTGGCATCAGGCATAGAGCCTTTCACCTGTAACTGATAAGTGAGATGGATCATATTCTCCTCCTTAGTATGCGCGTCCCCAGTATACCATCTTCTTGGCAGGCTTTCCGCAGCATACGCAGGTCTTGGCGATCTCCTCCTGCTCAAAAGGCATACAGCGGCTGGTGACACTCAGCTTTTCCTTGATCTTGTCCTCGCATTCCTGATCGCCGCACCACATGGCTTTCACAAAACCTGACTTCTCGTTAAAGATCTTTTCAAACTCTTCCATGTTGGCAGCAGTGTAAGTATGGACATCCCTGTGTGCCCTTGCCCGCTCAAGCATGTCTTTCTGGATGGTCTTTAAGATTTCTCCTACCTTTGCTTCCAGCTCATCCAGTGCCACTTCGATCTTTTCTCTGGTGTCGCGGCGGCAGATCACACACTTTCCTGCCTCGATATCCTTGGGGCCGATCTCCACACGGATGGGATAGCCTCTCATCTCAGCCTCGGAGAACTTCCAGCCGGGAGTCTTGTCGGTGTCATCTACCTTCACACGGAAATCTTCGGACAGCCTGTCCCGCAATTCATAAGCCTTGTCCAGCACGCCTTCCTTCTTCTGCTGGATAGGGATGATACACACCTGAATAGGAGCCACCTTGGGCGGCAGTACCAGACCTTCATTGTCACCATGTACCATGATAATGGCGCCGATCAGTCTCGTGGTCATGCCCCAGGAGGTCTGATTCACATATTTCAAGGTATTGTCTTTATCCGCAAACTGGATGCCGAAAGCCTTGGCAAAACCGTCGCCGAAATTATGGCTGGTTCCGGACTGCAGCGCCTTTCCGTCATGCATCAGTGCCTCGATAGTGTAGGTGGCTACTGCGCCTGCAAACTTTTCCTTCTCCGTCTTCTGACCTTTGATGACAGGGATTGCCAGCACCTGCTCACAAAAATCCGCATACACATTCAGCATCTGAATGGTCCTTGCCTCCGCCTCCTCGGCAGTTGCATGGGCAGTATGGCCCTCCTGCCACAAAAACTCTCTGGAACGCAGGAAAGGTCTGGTCTCTTTTTCCCAACGGACTACGGAACACCACTGATTGTATACCTTGGGCAGATCTCTGTATGAATGGATATCATTTTTATAAAAATCACAGAATAAGGTCTCTGAGGTAGGTCTTACGCACAGCCTTTCCTGTAAGGGATTCAGTCCTCCGTGAGTTACCCATGCCACCTCAGGTGCGAAGCCCTCCACATGATCCTTTTCCTTCTGGAGCAAAGATTCCGGAATGAACAGGGGCAGATAAACATTCTCCACCCCGGTCTCCTTGAATCTTGCGTCTAACTGCTTCTGGATCAGCTCCCAGATAGCATATCCTGCGGGCTTGATGACCATACAGCCCTTTACGCTGGTGTAATCGATCAGTTCTGCTTTCTTTACCACATCGGTATACCACTGGGCAAAGTCCACATCCATAGAAGTGATTTCTTCTACCATTTTTTTGTCTGCCATGATTGTTCTCCTTTTTCGTCTGATTTGATTCCTTCCAAATTCATGCAAAAAGAGCCTTCGCTCCCTGCAAGGGACCGAAGGCTCGGCGGTACCACCCTAATTGATGCGCTCTTACGCATCCTCCTCGAATACCGTTAACGCCGGTTCTACGCCGTATTTTCATACGAAGCTCCAAGGAAGGTTCCGGATCTTCCGCATAAGGATCTCTCAGCCGCATGCCGCCATGCCATCCTCTCTCTGGGATGCTTCCCATCCGTACTGGCCCTTTTCATCGCCACTTGTTGTCTTTAAGTGATTTTAGTGCATACAGGCGGTATTTGTCAAGGCATTGTTTGCGGTTGGGTCTGAAATCCCCAAAAATTTCAAGAAATCTTTTTTAATTCCTTCCACCTGACATAGCTTCTGTAGTCTACATGGACAAAGAACAGGAGCAAACCGATTATCACCACAGTCACCGGCCAATATACATTCAACGTAAAAAGCAGATTGCTCCGAGCATATACAAACAAAATGGTATATAGGATGCCATACACCGGATGTTTAAACAACATAAACATCACTAATAAAAAAACCGGTAGGATTCCCAAAATTACAATGCCGATCAAATTCCCTGCCAGGAGACCGCCCGCCGCAAAAAGCAGTCCGATTCCTCCCATAATATAGATCAATCTTTCTGTAATAACAGAATTGTACTTCTCTTTCTTTTCTTCCATTTGTATTTTCCTTTCCGGGCTGTGTTGCATGTTAACATCTAACCCACTCCCAAAATCTGGTCAGCCCAAACATTATCACACAAGAGTTGCATTTACAGACTTTCATATTTATACGAATTACTTAACAGTTTTAACTCCCTCAATCTTCCCACTATTAACATTTATTCGGTAATTACGCCCATAGAAATCTGATGCAAGAATAATATCATCTTTTATTCCCATTTGTTCGTAAGGAAGAAGATTTTTCAATTCTGGGTATCGAACAGATAAATCTTCTGATTGCCAGACTAATTTTGCTTGATTATCTAGACAATAAATGTTATTAATCTCTGTTTTATTAAACGGAATTGCGAGCAATACTATGTAATTTTCTTTGTATTCGATTACAGCACGTATATCAAATTCAAAGTCATAACTATTATTATTGATTTCAATATGATTCTTCTCGTATTGATACATTTAATTACCCTCCAAAAGTCTTTCATTTTTAAAATCACCAATTCTTTGTCCAATTAAATCATACTGTGTTCCACCACCAGAACCCCAGCCTTCTAAAGGATTAACTTCGCCTACTCTTATGTGCGTTCCTGCTTCTAATTCCACATCGCATACATATTTAGGAGTATTAGGTAAAGCAAACTTATTTTGTATCTCTAAAGGTGTTAATCCTTCGATATCTTCTGCTTTCATTACCCAACTTCCATACATACCTGAACCGTCCGGCATATTGTCATACACTCTAGCAAAAGTAGTATTTTCGGTAAGTTCTATTTCTTTCACTATTGTTCCTGGCTTATACGGTGGCTTGTAGTCTGGTTTTACATTATCAATAAACCATTGATTGGTTTCATCTGCTGTAAATATCTTGACTTCTTTGTATTTAAATGTTGATGTACCACTCTGGTATGCTAAACACATAGGAACCAAAGCAGTCTTTTCTTTCTATTGCTTATTATTAATTCCTATTTCACAATGATCCTGTAATAGATAGAGGTGTGCGTCACCACTCTTGAAGCACTTGTGACTTCGTAACCTGAGACTGCTCCCTCTGCTTTGCAGGATTTTGCGTATTAGCTGGATGTTGGCAGCATTTGTGCTGTACTTCGTATCTCGAACCAGATTGTAACCCGCATTGAAGTGAGGATTCTACCTACTTACAACACACAAATGAAAGGAGTTCAAGCATGTATATTGTAGGCATTGATATTGGCAAAAATCATCACGAGGCATCTATTATTGATTATTCCGGAAAGTTAATCGGTCGTTCTTGCCGCTTTCCCAACACTCACAAAGGGGCTGACAAGCTCATGGAACACATAACCAGAAACATTAGCGATTCAAACGTTACATTTGGCATGGAAGCCACCGGACACTACTGGTATGCTATCTATTCTTTTCTTCAATTAAAAGGCTACACCGTCTACGTCATCAATCCCATCCAGTCAGACAGTCTCAGAAGCATGTACATCCGCCAGACAAAAAATGACTCCAAGGATTCTTTTTTAATCGCTGAAGTCATTCGTTTTGGTCAGTTTACAACCACAACACTGGCTGACGAAAACCTGCTTGCCATGCGTCAACTCTGCCGTTACAGAGACAGTGTTATCACCGACAGAACACAGATTAAGCTTCGTATCAACACCATTCTGGAACAAATATTTCCAGAATACGAAAAACAGTTCTCTGATCTTTGGGGCAGTACATCAACAGGCATATTAGAAACTTATATCACCCCTGACAAAATCGCTAACGCTCCTGTCGATGAACTGTATTCCCTTATCAAGGATAAAAGCCACAACAAGCTTACCATGAAGAAAGCCCTCTCCGTAAAAGAGGCTGCGACCAATACCTTTGGTATTAAGATAGCACAAAGTGCCTTTGCTTTTCAACTAAATCAGCTCTTTGAACGATTAAATTTATTAAACGAGCAAGTGGCAGAACTGGATGCAGAAATCCTTAAATACTACGAAACCTTTGATTGTTATCTGCATACCATTCCAAACATCTCACCCATTATTGCTGCCTGCATTTTAAGTGAGATTGGTGACATTAAGCGTTTTCGCAATTCTTCTGCATTAGTCGCGTATGCTGGTATTGACCCTACCGTCAAACAATCCGGGGAATTCTGCTCCACCAGAAACCATATGTCGAAACGCGGCTCGCCGTACCTTAGACATGCCATTTTCCTTGCCGCCAGTTGTTGTTCCTTTCATGATAACCCTTTGAATGACTATTACAAAAAGAAACGAAGCCAGGGAAAACACCATCTCAGTGCAGTGGGTGCTGTATCAAACAAGCTTACTACCGTGATTTATGCTGTACTTAGGGATGGTAAGCCGTATGAGCCGGTGAAGTTTGTGTGATAACAATGCAATCCAAAATGTTTCCTAAGCCCCTCGGATGAGAGGCTTAGTTGCTATGCCCTTAAAATATACTTATCCCATCCCAGTTTCTCAATTTCGTCATAGTCCGGGTCTTCTATAAAGCCAAAGTTATTCTTCAAATTGCAAGTGTTTTTTTCAACATTGAATGGTGTGTTCCACTCTGATTCACATTCCGAACAACAGCAAAATAAAGTTCCTGTGGATATATCCTTTACAATCTCCACCCAACCTTGATTACATATTGGACACCATTTTACTTTATTTTCATACATATCATTCACCACCTATAAGACCTTCCGCTGTGTATTTATAGCCATTTCCCGGAAATCCTGTAATTATATTATTAGTTCCCTTTTGTGTAACAATTGTGACATAATTGAGATTATTTCTTTGCCCACCATATCCACCAGCAAATCCTGCATTTTGATATGGAATAATATATAAATCGGTATTTCCTTCAGATAGCATATATCCATTTGCACGATTATCCCAAGCTTTGTTTATTGTCGAAACAGAATCACCATAAAACACTCCATGCGATGGCTTACTTAAATCATTTGTTTCATGCAATGCAACATGTGCTCTTCTAGTTTCTCCTCGTCTACTCACTACTGCATCCCAGTTTAATTTTCCACTTGACTTCCCATAGCTGGTCTGGACAGAGACTCTTTACTCTTATGATTATCCAATCCGATGCTCAACTTCTAAAAAAAATACACTTCTCAAAACCAACTTTTGCATCAGCTAAATTTTACCACATATTTTACATTTGCTCTACATATTTTCGCCAGCATTTTCCACTACTAGCATTCGGTACTCCGTACCGTTCCTTAACAAAAATAAACAGGGTCGAAAATAGTGCAAGTTAAAGAACTTATGCCGCCAATAGGCGGCATAAGCCGAAAGACACCCACCGACAGAGCCGTTGGGTGAAGTATGGTATGACATAATTTTTCTTCAACCAAAGAACTTTTTTATGCTATACTGTTTTGACACAATCGCTATTTTTCCTTATTAATGCAGCTAGCAAACTTATAAGGATGAACAGAAAATCAAGGGTATCTCATGACTTTTCCAAGTTTGAAATACGCTGATACTGCGTTTTTATTTTGTTGCAGAGGAAATTTTTCTCCCCCTATAACCCCTGGTGAGTGCCATTGTTCATGGATGTTTTGGAATAGTCAAGGAATTAAGAGCAATCATTTCACCTCTACCTTTAGTATTCTTTTTGCAATTATTGTACATTGTTCCAAGTCTTCATAATAAACATCCGTTCCAAATGTTTCTACAAATATTTTATTTATTTCTTGTGCCAATGTATGAACTTGTAGATTGTAATTATCGCAAACAAATTCATATATTTTTTTTATTTCATTAATGTATTCATCTTTTGGAGCCATTGGGAAAAATCCAATGGGGTCCCAATCATTTATAATTTGTGTTATCCTTTCCATTGCTTCACCTACTCTCCAAATAGTTTACTTATTATTTCTAACATACTACTATCAAAATCTGCACTACTCCATGCTGTAATTAATTTTCCTTCTTTACTTACTATTGCTACACCTTCTTGAGTTATATAAGCAAATTTATTACCATTATTTTGTGAAAGTACTTTACCGTTTTCAACAATATTGTTAACTATTTCTTGCGTCATTCCTCGCTGTTGCATTCGTTCTGCCGCATGTTCTGCATATTGTGTCCAGTCGACTTTAATATTAGGATTTTCAACATATGTACCCATTTTTCCAAAGTCATCCCCATACTGAGCCAATGTTGATGTACCACTCTTGACAAAGACTCTTTACTCTTATAATTATCCAAGCCGATGCCACTCTTCCGAAAAATGAATGCACTTCCCAAAGCCGACTGTTTCATCTGCTAAAAATAATATCACATATTTGCCATTATTACTATACAGTTTCGCCAGCATTTTCCACTACTGGCATACGGTACTCTGTACCGTTCTTTAACATTCCATAAATAATACTGATTAGTCGTCTGGATATACAAATCAGAGCCTGCTGACTGCTCTTACCCTCTGCCTTACGCTTCTCGTAATATGCACGCACTACTGGATTTCTTGGTGTACCTTTAGAAGATACCTGCACCATCTGAATCGCAAGAAAATAAATCGTAGCCTGCAGCCTTCTGTTACCTTGCTTTGTAGCAAAATCCTTACCTTTACCGCTGGATGACAGATGGAGCGGTGCTATACCAGCAAACTGTGCCAGTTTATTGGCATTCGAAAAACGTTTGATATCACCGATTTCTGACAGAATCTTTACTGCTGTGATAACATTTACCCCAGGAATGGTTGTAAGTGTACAGCCCAGCATATCATACATCTTTTCCAGCATCTTATCTACTTCTGCCAGCTGTTTGTCATAGTGCTGTAAATCACTGACAATGCTGAGTGTTACCATATCTCTGGCATCTTGATAATCGATATTTTTTACTTTATCACCAGCTACCGCATTTAAGATATTTTCGCAGGTCTTGGTGGAACACTTGTTGTGGCTTACAGGAACAAGTTCCTCACGCAAATCTTCCACACTCTTACCCTTCAGATACTTTCTGGACGGGTAATGCTCCCAGAAATATAAAGCTGTAGGTCTGCTGATATCGTTAAAAAACGACTTATACGACGGATACGCAATGCACAACTGTTCATGAAGCTGGTTAACCAGTCTGGTTCGCTGTTTCATGATATTATCCCTACGATGCACCAGCTGACCTAATGACCAGTACGCGTCATTCGGACACGCATCTGGAAGTTTATCAAGCATATTTAAAGTTGCCAGAGCAATAGCTTCAGCATCATCACTGTCACTCTTTCGGTACATGGCACCTCTGTGTTTCGCCTGACGATGGGATATCGCTGTATTTACATCTTTCACGAGATACCCCTTATCAATGAGCCATACCGCTAAAGGTCTGCCGTAACCATAAGCATTCTCAAGTCCGAATACTACAGCTTTTCCATCAGTATTACATTTCTTCACTTTAGTTACCAGCTTAGGAAAATCGGCTGGTCTGTTGGCAAAAGTAATCTCGCCCAGTTTATTATTGTAGCAGTCAATCATAACTGCTGTGTGGGTCTCCTTATGTAAATCGATACCCACATAAATATAATCTTCTTTAATCATTACATCAACTCCAATCTCAATGTTTGGCAAAACAGTGGCAATCTCAACTATTAAGCATCTTTCTCGGAATTACGCATCTTTTCAGCAACCAAGTGTGCAAGAGTGGTACAGCCTATCCACTTCTGGTCAGACGCAAAATATTCCAAACGGAATACCGCTGACTTTCATGGAGATGG
>JAGATV010000036.1 GCA_017621075.1 Lachnospiraceae bacterium | reverse complement strand
GGTATCTGTAAGTCCGCGCACGGCATGCTCATGATAGAGATAGATACAGGGCACGAATTTCTTTATCATTATGGTATCCTCCTACAGGCTTCCTTTGGTGCTGAGTACGTCCTTGATGCGGGGATCACGGCTTACTGCCTGGTCCAGGGCCTTGGCAAATGCTTTGAACACTGCTTCAATCATGTGGTGTGCATTATTGCCTGCAAGCATCCTGATATGTAAGTTCATGGCAGCGCTGTAGGACACTGCGTAGAAAAATTCCTTTACTAACTGGGTATCCAGGTCTCCTACCATGGGAACATCAAATTCACATGTAAAATCAAGGTAAGGCCGGCCACACAGATCTACGGCACACAGAGCCAGAGCGTCGTCCATGGGCAGGATGAAATAGCCGTAACGATTGATGCCTTTCTTGTCTCCCACTGCTTCCCGGATAGCGTTTCCCAGTACGATCCCGGCATCCTCCACAGTATGGTGTCCGTCCACCGAAAGATCGCCCTTTATGGTGCAGTCCAGGTCAAAAAAGCCGTGCTTGGCAAAGCCCTCCAGCATATGGTCAAAAAAACCGATCCCTGTAGAAATCTCTCCCTTTCCGGTGCCGTCCAGATTCAAGGTCATATGAATATCTGTTTCTTTTGTCTTGCGGCTTACAGTCGCAATGCGTTCCCTATCTGCCATGAAAAATCTCCTTATCTGCTTTCTGATGTTTTGATGCTTTTGATCATTGGTCCTCGAATCTTACTTTAATACTGTTTGCATGTGCGGTCAAGCCTTCGCTCTTTGCAAAGCGCTCGATATTTTCATGTACCTTTTCCAAAGCCTCCCTGGAGTAGGAAATGATACTGGTCTTTTTGATGAAGTCATCCACATTTACCGGGGAGAAGAACTTGGCTGTCCCGTTGGTGGGCAGGATGTGGTTGGGACCTGCAAAATAGTCGCCAAGGGGCTCGGAAGCATACTCACCTAAGAAGATGGCACCTGCATTGCGGATGCGGGTCATGGTGTCAAAAGGATTCTTTGTGAGGATCTCAAGGTGCTCGGAAGCAATGGCGTTGGCGGCGTCAATGGCATCTGCCATATTCTCAGCCAACAGGATATAGCCGTAATTGTCCAGAGACTTCTGTATGATCTGGGACCGGGACAATTCCTTTACAAAGCCATCCACTTCCCTGGAAACCTGTTCTGCCAATCCTTTGGAGGTGGTTACCAGGATGGCGCTGGCAAGCTCATCATGCTCTGCCTGAGACAAGAGATCTGCCGCCACATAGCGGGGATTTGCAGTCTCGTCAGCCAGTACCAGGATCTCACTGGGACCTGCGATAGAGTCGATGCTCACATACCCGTAGACTGCTTTCTTGGCAAGTGCTACGAAGATATTCCCTGGACCGGTGATCTTATCCACCTTGGGAATGGATTCTGTGCCGAATGCCATGGCAGCAATCGCCTGTGCACCGCCCACTTTATAAATGGTGTCCACACCGGCGATATCCGCTGCCACCAGAGTGCCGGGATTGACCCTGCCGTCCGTTCCGGGAGGAGTGGTCATGATGATCTGGCCAACTCCCGCTACTTTTGCGGGAATGACGTTCATCAGCACGCTGGAGGGATAAGCTGCCTTGCCGCCGGGCACATATACACCCGCTTTGGCAATGGGGGTGATCTTCATCCCTAAGATGGTTCCGTCCTCTTTGGAGTCGAACCAGCTGTTGCGAAGCTGCTTTGTGTGGAAGGTGCGGATATTTTCGGCAGACTGTCTGATCACTTCGATCAGTTCCTGGTCCAACAGACGGTATGCTTCATCGATCTCAGCTCTTGTCACCCTGATATTTTCCGCATTCAGGGCAAATCTGTCAAATTTCAGGGTATAGTCGAAGATGGCTGCATCCTTGTTGGACCTTACGTTTTCGATGATCTCATTTACTGTGGACTCATACTGGGTATAATTGTTGGGGCTTCTCTTTAACAGGTCATCCAAGATGCTCTGCTTGGTTTCTTTGGTCAATGTTACGATTCTCATGGCTGTGCCGCCTTTCTTAAGATATAAAATATTGTGGAACAAAACTTTGCTGACAACAGACATCAGCTTTTAGACTGGCATTTTTCTCTCAGCTGTGTCACCAGCTTTTTGATGCGGGCTGTCTCCATCTGCATGCTCACGGGATTGACAATCATCCTGGCGGACAGGGGACATACTTCTTCTAAAACCTCCAGTCCGTTTTCCCGAAGGGTGGAGCCTGTTTCCACGATATCCACGATCACGTCGGTAAGCTCCACCAGAGGGCCCAACTCCACGGAGCCGTTCAGTTTGATGATATCCACGGTCTGATGCTTCTTGTTGTAAAAGTATTCTTTGGCGATATTGGGGTATTTGCTGGCTACCCGGATGCGCTCATGGTGTTTTAACAGTTCCCTTGCGGACTCGGGTCCGCAGACGCACATACGGCACTTGCCGAAGCCCAAATCCAGCACCTCATAGACATCCCGGTTTTCCTCTAAGATCGTATCGCGGCCCACGATCCCGATATCTGCGGCGCCGTATTCCACATATGTGGGAACATCCGGTCCCTTGGCCAGAAAGAACCGAAGTTTCAATTCTTCGTTTACAAAGATCAGCTTGCGGGAATTCTTATCTTTCATTTCCTCACAGGTAATACCGATCTGTTCAAAAAGCTCCAGGGTCTTGTTGGCCAGACGCCCCTTGCCCAGAGCAAATGTCAAGTATCTGTCTTCACTCATTGTTTTCCTCCGTTACTGCCCTTTTGGGATTGGAATTACCCTGCGGCGTTTGCCGTCCGGGGGTCAGGATGGCTGCCTGCCCTTTTGCCCGGAGTGCTTGTGCTTCTTTCAGCTTGGCGGCATAATCGCTGCTGTCAGACGGATCGTAAGAAAGTACGGCGGCACTCTTGGGCAGTGCGATCTGTGCTTTCTGTCTGGAAAGCGCCTCTAAGATGTCATCCACCACGATCACAAACCCGATAGCCGGCGCATCCTTGCCAAACTGGTGGAGCAGATTGTCATATCGTCCGCCCTTTACCACGGCATCTCCCACACCATAGGTGTATGCCTTGAAGATCACACCGGTATAATAATTATATTTGCTCAGCATACCAAGGTCAAAGGAAACATATTCTTTTACACCGTACAGTCCCAAAAGCTCATACAGCTTTTCCAGGCGCTCGATGGCATGGATGGAACGCTCATTCTTTACCAGAGCCTTGGCCTCACTTAGGGAGGTCATATCCCCGAACATATCGGCCACTTTTAACAGAATACTCCTGTAAGGTTCTGCTACATTGCGCTCATTTAAAAGCTCCTGTGTGGCAAAATAGTTCTTGCCGGAGATGCAGGCTCTCAGATCAAGCACTGTCTCCTCGTCCAGTCCCGCTTCCTCGCACAACCCCTTGAAATATTCTATATGGCCGATGCTTACCTGGAATCTGCCGAGCCCTGCATTTTTCAAAGATTCGATCACCAGGCTGATCATTTCCGCATCCGCTTCCACGGAAGGATCGCCGATCAGTTCGGCACCTGTCTGGGTCACTTCCTTAAGTTTGCCCTGCAGATTGGAGGTATTGGTAAAGGTATTGCCCACATAGCTGAAACGGATGTGCACCTGCTCCTCCATAAAATATTTTGCTGCACAGCGGGCGATAGAGGGGGTAAAATCCGGCCGAAGGACTAAGGTGTTCCCTTCTTTGTCAAAAAACTTGTACAGTTCTTTGCTGGGGGTGGTACCGATCTCCTTGGAAAAGACATCAAAATACTCAAATGTGGGTGTCTGGATATCTTCAAATCCGTAGCCTGCGATGGTTTCCTGTAATCTGTTCTCCACCCACAGTTTTCTAGCATATTCTTTGCCGTAAATGTCCCGGACTCCCTCCGGGGTATGTAATAATTGTTTGCTCATAGATCCTCTTTCCGATTGTTGGTTGGATGGCGATTTTACCAATCCTTTTACTTTATCGCATTAACGTGCTACCATGGTAGCACAATAAACTTTTTATGTAGTATAACGAAACTTGCCGGTTCTGTCAAGTCGTATTCTACGGAAATTGGCCACAGAGGGATTTCTTTTTCCTCAGGTTTCCCTGTCATACAGGTCTTTTTGCAGGATATCCAGATAGGGAACCAGTATCCCGTGTTTTTTGGGCAGGATATACTCCGGGTTCAGCTCTTCGTAACGGAAACTTTTTCTGCCGCCCTCCTTTGCCCGATCCCAGAAAAATTTAAAGATTTCAAAGGGCAGATAATACAGGATGTCCTTGTGGGTGTAATAGATCAGAAAAAAGGCCACACCCCCCTGGGCTTCAAACCGGCCCATGAACTCCACCTGATGCTCGTGGATATTCTGCAGGGAAAAGGTGTCCACTGCACATTCTTTGGCATCGAAACATATGGGAATGCCTTGTACGGCACCGATATAGTCTACGGTACTCTTCTGTTCAAAGTAGGCAAGGGTGATCTGGCGGTTTTCCTTGTCCATTTTGATAGGGGTGATGGGGGTAGGGATCTTCTGCACCAGGGCAAGTCCGTTTTCCGCATATTTTTCATTTGTCCGATTGATCATGTCCTCCAGGGTGGAACCACGGAGTCCTCTTGATTTCCAGGTGGCCATGTGTATGTTACCTCGTTCTGTATTTTAAAGCAGTTCTTCAAAGCCCAGCGCCTTGGCGATCTTTATAAATTGTCCCGGACATGGCGCCGTGATCCTCCTTGCTGCCAGAAAGGCCCCTGTACCATCCGGATCGGTCTCTTCGGGCAAAATGATATGATGGGCATGGAGCAGTTGATGCCTTAAGCCAAACTCTCTTTCAAAGAAAGCGTTTTCCTTGGGAAAGCCGTATTTCCGGTCCCCGATGATGGGATGCCCGATGCTTTGCAGGTGCGCCCTGATCTGGTGGGTCTTGCCGGTAAAAAGCTCCACGCCCAAAAGAGTGTACCCTTCTCCAAAGGCTAAAGGAGTCAATGCGGTGCGGATATAGTCGGGATGGGAAGCATTTGTTCGGTTTTCTTTGTCCGTCATCTCTTTACAGACCGTTACTTTATTGGCCTTTGAATCTTTTTGCAGATACCCTTCTAACAGACTCTCTTTCTCGATCAGCCCTACGCAGATCGTGTAATAAAATTTGCGCAGGCTGTGTCTTTTGATGATACGGCCCAGATACTGGGAGCCTTTCAGGCTCTTGCCGCAAAGCACCAGACCGCTGGTATTGCGGTCCAGACGGTTGCAGACAGAAGGACGGAAGGTTTTCAACTCCTCCTTGGAAATGCTTCCGGCTGCCAGAAGATACCCGATCAGCCATTCATTTAAGGACAGATCCTCATCTTTTGCTTTCTGGGTAAGGAGCCCTGCGGGCTTGTTCAGGATCAGGATATCTTCATCTTCATAAATTACGGTGATATCTTTTAACTTTTGATAAGCATTGTGATATCCGGAGGGTGTGCTTTGTACTGTCTGCATCTCTTGTCCGACAAATCTGGCAAAAGTCTCGTCGGAAAAGAAACTCTGCACCACATCTCCCTCTGCCAGGATTTCTTTCCCTTCAGCCTTTTTGCCGTTTAAAGTAATGTTCTTTTTGCGCAGCATTTTGTATAAGAAGCTGCTTCCCGCTTCCGGCAGATATTTATGTAAGAATTTGTCCAGCCGCTGTCCGGCCTGATTTTTGCCGATTGTTACTGACTGCATGTAATTTCCCCTCGGATCAAAATATTGGGCGGGATCACAATACCACGCTCTTTAGAGTGGCAGCGATTCCTTCTGTATGGGTTTCGTCTGCCTCCAGGCTTCTTAACTGGTCCAGACGCTCCGTGTATTTTCTGATATCTTTGAAAATCTTGATGGAGGTATCCCTGTAGTTCTCCAACTTCAGGATGCCGTCCAGATGTTTGTAAAAAGCCTGTTCGTCAAAGCTCTCATCTTCTGTGAAACCGCAGAGGGTATTTCCTTTTACGGTGATGTGGGCCACATTGAAATTTTTCTCATATGAAGTAAAGATCATGTCATAAAGCCCGGTAAGACCTTCTGTATGGCTTGCGATCAAATCTGCATTCCCTTTAGAACAGCCTTTGAACTTGAGGAACATGATCATTTCCACTGCGCTCTTGCAGGCTGGCAGACAGCCCAGTACCGCAACGATGGTCAACAGATTCATGCGGCTTTTGGTGGACACATAACCGCCGATGAAGATGCTTGCTGAAATGGCAAAATAAAGCAGAGTTCGGAAAATCTCATATTTCCGCTGGGTCCTTAAATAATCCCTGGTGCCCCGAAAGTTTTCCCCCGAAAAGATCCTTGTAAATTTCATGCCGGTTGCTCCTTTTGTAAATCAGATCAAAAATGTAATTTCTTTAAAATGCCCATGACATCCAGGATCAGTCCGTGCGGGCAGAACTTGCAGGCTGCCCGGAAACTTTGGATGGGAAGACTGCATACGGACAGAGGTCTCTTGTGGTAGGAATCTCTCAATGCCTGTGCCACTACCCTCTCAGGGGACACCATGGTATATTTTTTGATCTTCAGAGTGGTCCCTGTGCGTTCTGCGATATCAAAGAAAGAGGTATCCACCGGGCCCGGGCAGACGCTGGTCACATAGATCTTCTGTTGCTTAAGTTCCTCTCCCAACGCCCTGGAAAAGCTGAGCACATATGATTTGGTGGCGGCATATACCGCAAAGTCAGGCTGGGGCAGGAACGCCGCACTGGAAGCAAGCTGGATGATACGGCTTCCCTTTCTCATATAAGGGATCAGACTGTGGGTCATGGCTGTCAAAGCCTCGCAGTTTAAGCGGATCATGCCAAGCTCTCCCTCCGGATCCTGCTTGACAAAGGGCCCCATGAGACCATAGCCTGCACAGTTTACCAGAATGCGTACTACAGCCTTTTTCTCCCGGAGCATATCCTCCAGTCTGGCTATCTGTCCTTCCTTGGCGATATCCATGGCAAAGATACGGGTCCGATGATGTAAGACCCCGGCCAATTCCTCCATTTTGTCCCTGCTTCTGGCCACCAGCCAGAATTCATCTATATTGGAAAAATAACTGTCCATTTGGAGTGCAAATTCCAGACCGATTCCGGAGGACGCACCTGTGATAACGATAATGTTCATGCCACATTTCCTTTCTGTTTTCAAAATTCCCCATCAACCTCATTATAACACAGATTATTTCTTCTTGTGGATATTGCGGATGGTCTTCTTTTTGCGGGCGGGCATCCGGCCGGCTTCGGGTCTTTTGTCCGAAACCTTCCTGCCGCCTTCCTGCCTTTTTTCTCCTACAGACTGTGCTACCGTAAGCGGTCTTTCTCCCACAGGCTGTCTGGGACGGATCAGGCATTTCTTGTCAAAGCCGATCAGGTCCGTCCTTCCCGCCGTTGTCAGGGCTTCCAGCACCAGCTCATAATTCTTGGGATTGCGATACTGGATCAGGGCCCGCTGCATAGCTTTCTCATGAGGGCTTCTGCACACATATACAGGCTTCATATCCCTGGGGTCAAGCCCCGTGTAATACATCACCGTGGACAAGGTGGAGGGTGTGGGATAAAAGTCCTGTACCTGTTCCGGCATATAGCCAAGATCCCGCAGATATTCCGCCAGCTCTATGGCCTCCTTTAAGGTAGATCCCGGATGGGAGGACATGAGGTAAGGCACCAGAAACTGATTCTTGCCCATCTCCTTGTTCAGCTTCTTATATTTTGCCACAAAGCGCTCGTAGACGGCATTTTCCGGCTTTCCCATCCTCTTTAGCACAGCATCGGAAATGTGCTCCGGTGCCACCTTCAGCTGTCCGCTGACATGGTGCTCCACCAGCTCCTTAAAAAAGGTGTCGTCCGGATCGGCCAAAAGATAATCAAAACGGATGCCGGAACGGATAAAGACCTTCTTTACTCCCGGCAATGCCCGAAGCTTTCTGAGCAGTTCCAGATAATCGGAGTGATCTGCCCTCAAGTTGGCGCAGGGCTTGGGAAACAGACACTGCTTGTGCCTGCAGACGCCATAGTTTAGCTGCTTTTCACAGGAAGGATGCCTGAAATTGGCGGTAGGACCGCCCACATCGTGGATATATCCTTTGAAATCCTTATCCTGGGTCATCAGCCTTGCTTCCTTCAAAATAGACTCATGGCTCCTGACCTGTACGGTCCTTCCCTGATGAAAGGTAAGGGCACAGAAACTGCAGCCGCCAAAACAACCTCTGTTGCTGATCAGGGAGAATTTGATCTCCTGGATGGCAGGAACACCGCCTTGTTCCTCGTAAGAGGGATGATAGGTCCTCATATAGGGCAGATCATATACATCATCCATCTCCTGCATGGTAAGGGGCGGCTGGGGCGGATTCTGCACCACATAGACACCGCCGGGATATCCCTCCATCAGAGGTTTGCCCGTGCAGGCATCGGTGTTTTCATACTGGATGGCAAAGCTTCTGGCATAGCTTTCTTTATTTTGCTTCATCTCCTCATAAGAAGGAAGCTCTATGCCCTCGTAAACGCCGGAAATATCTTTGGTCTTGTAGACGGTTCCGGCAATATAGGTAATGTCTTTCACAGCGATGCCTGCGTTTAGGGCATCAGCGATCTCCACGATGGATCTTTCCCCCATGCCGTAGGAGATCAGATCAGCCTGGCTGTCCAACAGCACGGAACGCTTGAAGCTGTCCGTCCAGTAATCGTAATGAGCCAGGCGGCGCAGACTGGCTTCAATGCCGCCGATGATAATGGGCACATCTTTGTAGACTTTGCGGACCAGGTTGCCGTAAACAGCGGTAGCATGGTCGGGACGTCTGCCCATCTTTCCGCCGGGGGTATAAGCATCCGTGGACCGCCTTTTCCTGGAAACGGAATAATGGTTCACACAGCTGTCCATATTCCCGGCAGAGATTATGAAGCCGAGCCTCGGCCTGCCATATACCGTAATGCTCTTCTCATCCTTCCAGTCGGGCTGGGATATGATGCCCACCCGGTAACCGTGGGATTCCAGCACCCGGCTGATGATGGCATGCCCAAAGGAGGGATGATCCACATAGGCATCCCCGATGACGTAGGCAAAATCCACCTGATCCCACTCTCTGTCTTCCATATCTTCCTTTGAGAGGGGCAGAAAACGATCAAAAAGGCCGTGGTAATCCCGGATATAGTAATCCGCCATGGCTTCCTTGGCATCCCTGGCGGCGACGGAATACTCATCCTCCACTGCACATACCCGCATGCCTGCCGCTTTTCCGGCCTGAATGCCGGGTATGATATCTTCAAATACCAGGCACCTTGCAGGATCTACGCCAAGTTTTTCGGCAACGGCCAGATAGATATCCGGAGCGGGCTTTCCCCGCTTTACCTCGCAGCCTGTCATGATGCATTCAAAAAAATCGTTTAGATGATGGACCTTGGCAAGATGGTCCACAAGCTGTCTGGAATTGCTGGTGGCAATGCCCAGCTTGATGTGATTTTCCTTGCAGCTTTTTAAAAATCCCCGGACGCCCGGCTTTAAGGGACCTTCTTTTTCGTATTTTTCCCAGGCCATCCGGTTCCAGTCATCCTTCATCTTCTCGATGGGGTCTGGAATGGGAAAATGTTCCTTAAAATAAACGGCCGTCTCACTAAAACTCATACCCTCGATATTAGACTGCAGATCTTCGGGAAGCGGAATACCGAAGCGTCCCAGATATTCGATGTCGATGGCCTTCCACATCCACATGGAATCCACCAGGGAACCGTCCAGATCAAAGATCACGGCTTCTATGTTCTGAAGCATCTCATGATTCATGTAAAAGTGCCACCTCCTGGGTTGTCAATAGTCTGCTCTCTCCGGGGGCAAGGCTTTCGTCCAGAAAAAGAGGACCAAAGCGGATGCGCTTTAAGGAAAGGACCTCATTGTCCACTGCCTGAAGCATTCTTTTTACCTGATGGAACCGGCCTTCGTGGATGGTGAGGGTAATCTGCCTGTCAGAAAGGACTTTCACCTTTGCCGGCGCTGTGAGTTTGTCATCACCGATGTCCACACCTGTTTCCAGCGCCTGGATATCTTCACAAGACAAGGGTGCTCTGATTTCTGCCAGATAAGTCTTGTCCACATGATTTTTGGGAGAAAGGAGCCTGTGGGACAGAGCTCCGTCATTGGTGATCAGAAGAAGGCCTTCCGTATCTTTGTCCAGCCTTCCCACCGGGAACAGATTCTTTCCCGTGGGGGCATCTAAGAGGCCAAGAACCGTATCTGCCGTATTGTCTTTTGTGGCAGATACCACTCCCTTGGGTTTGTTCAGCATATAGTAGACAAACTGTCGATAGAAAAGTTCCTCCCCCTTAAAGACAATGCGGTCTGTCTCTTCCGCGATCTTGCAGTCAGGAGCCTTGACGATCTGTCCGTTCACGGAAACGATACCCTGGCGGATATATTCCTTGACCTGGCTTCTGGTTCCGATATTCAATTCACACAAAAATCTGTCAAGTCGCATGAAAACCGATTCTCCCAACATATATTTATGAAAAAGGCCGGACAGTTGCTTTTATGAAGATCTTCTATACTTTGCTGTTCTTACTGTTCACAGGATGTATCCTGACACATTCCGGGCTCAGCCTTTCTTATGCCCTGCTTGGACTGGACCTGTGGTATGAAAAAATGATTCCTGCACTTTTGCCTTTCATGATCCTGTCCGGCATCATGATCCGCATGGGACTTACGGAATATGTCACCACCGCTGTCTATCCGGCTCTGCGCTATACCTTCCGGGTTTCCAGAAATGTAGGGTATGCCATGATCATGGGCTTTTTGTGTGGTTTCCCCATGGGAGCCAAAACAGTGTCGGATCTCTATGAACGGGATCTGATCACCCCAAGAGAAGCGGAATATCTGCTGGCTTTCTGCAATAATATCGGCCCGGTATATTTTGTGAGTTTTGTGCTGCCCCTTCTGGAAAGAAGACTGATTTTTCCTTATATCCTTGGAATGTACGCAATCCCCCTGCTGTATGGGCTGTTGTTAAGATATACCGCCTTTAGGGACCTGGAATATGAGAAGACGATCCGCAGACACCGTTTCAAGGCAGGACTTCTTGCCCAGATCGATGATGCCATCCAGTCAGCCCTTCAGAGTATCCTGACTTTAGGTGGATATATGATCTTATTCAATCTGTTGAATCTGTTGCCGCATATCCTTTTGGGCAACCCTCCTGTATGGACGGCGCCCCTGTTTGAAATTAGCGGAGGCTTAAAGCTCCTTGGCAAAAGCAGTCCGCTCTATGCGCTGCTGGTACTTCCTTTCGGCGGGCTTTCCTGTATTGCGCAGACTTACAGTTGTATCAAAAAAACGCCGGTCCCCATCGGGAAATATGTCTTACATAAACTGTTCCTGACAGGGATCACTGCCCTGTACTATCTGCTTTGGTATGTGTCATCCCCGGCATCCTTCCTGCGCTGACGCCTTCTCTGCCTGCGTTTCCTTTCCGCAAGGATCTGAGAAACCAGCACGATCACGAACAGGACGATGACCACCACAAGGCAGATCATAAGGAAGTCCAAAATCCCTACTTCCTCTTCCGTATCAGGAAGAGGTTCCGCTTCGGGAAGCTTTTCTGCCGTCTGTGTTTGTTCCAATGCGGGGCCGTCCACAGCAACCGCATCAGAGGCTGGCTGCACCTCTGGTGTGCTTGTCGGTTCTTTGTACTGAAAGGTCTGGGAAAAAGAAACCATATTGCTCTCGGTATCCAGATCATACAGATTGTAGGCACGAAAGATAACCTTTGGCTGTGTGTCGGAAGGAATCTGCAGTGTGGTGGTAAAGGTATCCGTGTAGGTGCCGTCAAACACATTTGCGTCGGGCCAGGGGAATCTTGCACTGTAGGTCTTGCCGCCGTCCAGACTGTAATCATAATACAGCAGCATGCTGTCATAGTCGGCGGCTGAAATTTCAAAAGTGGCTTCACAGGTGTCATAATCCGCATCTGACAGGGTGATCTGACAGACATCAGGATCTGTCTCGTCATTCAGGGAAAGCTTTGCCCTTCCGTTTTCGGAAGCCTCAGCAAGGACAAGACTGTCATCGCTGTAATCCACCCCAAGCTCGGTGCTCTTTAATCCAAAATATTTTGCCACTGACCTGGCATCTTCTCTGCCAAAGGCGATCAGATCCTCCTCTGAATCGCAGAAGGGAATGTCATTTTCCTGATCCACATGACAGTGTTCAATGATGACCGCCGGAACAGACCGGGCAACCGACTCCCGGATGATCCCATAATAGTCGTTTCCGTCGTCTCCCAGGCGGGTCTTTACTCCTCGAAGGAACAGTCCGGTATCCTTCAGGGTCTCCATTTGTACATAGCCGAACTGATATCCGTAAGCATTGTACGGCGCATAAGCCGGAATCCACACTTCCGTTCCGTACATTTCATGGCACAGGGATGCATTGTAGTGGATACTGAACAGGAAATCCGCATTTTTGTCTGCGGCATACTGGGCTCTTTTTTCCAGGGACAGATTCACATCAGAAGTCCTGGTCAGATATACTTCCACATTGTCATATTTGCACAATTCCTCATACATTGCCATGGCAGTAGTCATAGTCATGGACTTTTCCTGAAAACCATTTTCTGTGGTCCCTTCATTTTTGCCCCCATGTCCCGGGTCGATCACAATCACGATCTTGTCCTCTACGGGCTGTAATCTGGGAGCGGCAAAGGATGTTGTTCCTCCCGCAAGAAAGATCCCTGCTGAAAACAGGATGCTCAACAAAATGCGTACTCTTTGAAAAAATTGGCTGTTTCTACTTGTCATCAACATAAATGATTTCCTGATCTTTTCCTTTTGCTTCAAAACAAAAGCCAGCTTTCCTTCGAAAACTGGCCAGTTTTTCTCTTGTTCTCAGACACCCGCATCTGCGTTCCCAGTCTTTTCTATTTCGTCCAGATCCGATACTATGATATCTGAGTCATCTTCCTCCGGATGGAGCTGCTTGCGGTCATTTCGGATGATCTCGCCGTAGTGATTGAGAGAGGCGATCAGATTCTCATAGTTAGCAGAAGCTGACTGGGCGGAAGAAGAGATGACACTCTCCAGATAGTTCATCATATCTTCCATATACTGTGCAGTTGCAGAACGGATGGTATTGGCTTCGATGGTAGCGTTGTCCACGATATTCTGAGCCTGCTCATGTGCCATCTTTACGACTTCGTCGGCCCTCGCATAAGCCTTCTGCATGATCTCATGCTCACTGATCAGTTCATTGGTCTGCTTGGTAGCTTCATTGATCAGGGCTTCCGCTTTGGACCGTGCATCGTTTAAGATCGCTTCCTTGTTGCTGATGATCTTCTGATAGCGCTTGATCTCATCGGGAGTCTTCATGCGCAGCTCCCGCAAAAGCTCGTCCATCTCTTCCTTGTTTACGATGATTTCGGTATTTGACATGAATTTGGGCTTGCAATTGTCAATATATTCTTCGATTTCATCAATTAACTGTTCAATTCTGCTGTTCATATCAGTCCATACCTTTCATCTGTTTAAACTTTTCATACATCTGACTGGCAACATACTCCGGCACAGCATGGCTCACATCCCCACCGAAACTGGCGATCTCCTTCACACTGGAGGAGCTTAAGTATGCATATTCCAGGCTTGTGGTAAGAAACACTGTGTCCAGATGCCCGTCTGACAGTTTACGGTTACCCTGGGCCAACTGCAATTCGTACTCAAAATCCGTGATCGCACGAAGGCCCCTCACTGCCACATGAAGATTGTTTTCGGCCGCATAATTACTGAGAAGGCCGCTGAAGCTGTCAACCTTTACGTTAGGCAGATCTTTTGTTGCTTCTTCTAGTATCTTAACACGTTCTTCCACAGAAAACAACGGTGTCTTTGGCTTATTGTTCAGAACGCTGACGATCAGTATGTCAAAGATCTCAGACGCACGTCTGATGATGTCCAAATGCCCATAAGTCATGGGGTCAAAGCTTCCGGGATAAACTGCTCTTTTCATGATTGCTCCATCTGCGCCAAAGGGCGCACCTGTTTTCTTTTTGGGATTTTAAGCTTTGCGGATGAATACATGCTTATTGGTCTTGTATCGCTTTTCCTTTTCCAGGGTATAGCCCATCTCTTCCAGATAGGAAAAATCCGTGGAAAGAGAAGCCTCTACGATGATGAGAGTGTCCCGGGTCACATATTTCATGCCATGAAGTACAGAGAGGACTCTCTTCTCCTGCTCCTGACCGTATGGAGGGTCCATAAAGATCACATCTATTTCTTTTTCGTAGATATTGTTCAGTCCGGCACATACATCCTGCTTTAATAATATAGCACGTTCCTCTAATTTCGTAAATGCCAGATTTTGTTCGATACAGGAAATCGCTTTGGGGGCATTTTCAATAAAGTATGCCTTTCTGGCACCCCGGCTTAAGGCTTCAATGCCGATCCCTCCGCTTCCGCTGAACAGGTCCGCAAATGCACAGCCCGGAATGTACGTCTGCAGCATATTGAATAAGGTTTCCTTGATACGATCCGTGGTTGGTCTGGTATCCGCACCTTCCGGTGTGACAAGCGGAAGGCTTCTTGCAGTTCCTGCGATTACTCTCATATTTTTGCTCCTCCTGTCCTGTCAGGCACGCACCTTGATCCCTTTGCCGTCGCGTTTGCCGGGTTTGATACTGTTCAGTACAAGGTTCCTGCTCTTGTATTCGATGGCAGTCTCATCGGAATTCCTGGTATAGTAAACAGCCTCTATGCTGTCCTTGTCTCCAAGTTTCATGCCTCTGACACCGATGGCTGCTTTTTTCATTTCGGAAATCTCCTCAATGGGGAAGCGCAAGAAAAATCCTTCCTTAGACTGCAGTACGATATTTCTCTGATCCGATAAGGTCGTTACGCTCACCACACTGTCACCCTCTCCTAACTTGGTGGCAGCAACAGTGCGCTTTGCCACGTCAAATTCCCCGCCATCCACGATCTTGGTCATGGATTTGGCAGTGACGAAGACTACCTGACGTAAGTTTAATTCGGTCTGGCTGGTGATATAGACGATCTCTTCCCTGTCGGAACTGTAGTTGCTGATATTGTCAATGGGTACGCCCTTGTCCCTGAATTTGCCGAAGGGGATATCTGACACCTTGATGGTGTGCATCTGTCCCGTGTTGGTGAAGAGACAGACTTTACCTGTATTCTTGCAGGAAAATACAAATTTATTCTCAGCATCCGCCGCTTCCTTGTTGCGCTCATAGGTGGACGTATCCACGGTCCTTGCATAGCCAAAACGGTCCATCAGGAAGAAAATTTCCATTTCCTCGGGTTCTTTTTCTTTGTAGACAGCTTCCTGACCGTTTTCAATGACGGTCCTTCTTTTGCGGCTGTATTCTTTCTTGAAGTCATCCAGTTCATTCATGATGACCTGTGCCATGGAATCTTTGCGCTCCAGGATATCTTCATAGCGATAGATATTGGCCATGGTTTCCTCATGTTCGTTGATGAGGGCCTCAAGTTCCAGACCGATGAGTTTGTACAGACGCATTTCCAGAATGGCATTTGCCTGTTTTTCCGTAAACTTAAGCTGCGCTGCCATGATGCCGGACTCCCTGGACTTGAACCGGATGCCGTCGGTCTTTCCTTCCGTCAGGCATGCCTTGGCCATATTGCGGTCTTTGGAACCACGCAGGATCTCAATGATCAGATCGATGACGTTGCAGGCCTTGATCAGTCCTTCCTGGATCTCCTTGCGCTCCATTTCCTTTGCCAGGAGATTGGTATATTTTCTGGTGGCAACCTGATACTGGAAATCCACGTTTGCCTTTATGATCTGCTTTAAGCTCATGGTCTCCGGCCGGCCGTTATAGATAGCCAGCATGTTCACGCCGAAGGTATCCTCAAGCCGGGTCTTTTTGTAAAGCATATTCACAAAATTTTCGGCATCGGCGTCTTTTCTCAGCTCAATGACAATGCGGATGCCCTCCTTTGAGGACTGGTTGGAAATGTCCACGATATCCTGGGTTTTTTTTGTCTCCGCCAGAGAAGCCACATCGGACAGGAATTTGGCAATATTGACGCCGATCATGGGATAAGGGATTTCTGTGATGACCACATTGGTCTTGCCGCCCTTTACTTTCTCAAATGTTACCTTTCCCCGGACCTTGATCTTGCCGGTGCCTGTCTCGTAGATCTCCAACAGCTCATCCTTGTTGATCACGATGCCGCCCGTGGGGAAATCCGGCCCTTTGATATAGCGCATCAGTTCTTTGGTGGTAATATTTTCGTTCTGCATATAGGCTTTGACTCCATCGATCACCTCACCCAGATTGTGGGGAGGGATGCTGGTGGCCATGCCAACAGCGATACCCTCGGAACCGTTTACCAATAGATTGGGGATCTTTACCGGCAGGACGGAGGGTTCTTTTTCGGTCTCATCAAAATTGGGGACAAAATCCACCACATCCTTGTCCAGATCTGCCAGGAATGCTTCTTGGGTAATCTTCTGGAGCCTTGCCTCGGTGTAACGCATTGCCGCTGCACCGTCTCCTTCAATATTGCCGAAGTTTCCGTGACCGTCCACCAAGGGAAGCCCTCTTTTGAATTCCTGGGTCATGACTACCAGGGCTTCATAGATGGAGCTGTCGCCGTGGGGATGATATTTACCCATGGTATCCCCTACGATACGGGCACTTTTCCGATAAGGCCTGTCGTAGCGGATACCCAGCTCATGCATATCATAGAGAGTACGCCGCTGTACCGGTTTCAAGCCATCCCGGACATCGGGAAGGGCACGGGCAATGATCACGCTCATGGCATAGTCGATGAAGGATTTCTGCATCTCCTCGGAATATTCCGTCTTTATGATTCTGTCTTCCATGTTCATCCTCGTTTCTGTCCTGCCGCATTGCCTGCGCAATGGGACAGGTAATTATCACACTGTTCTAAATATCCAGTGCCGCATCGGTAGCATGTTCATAAATAAAGGCTCTTCTGGGAGGGACATCCGTGCCCATGAGCATCTCCGTCATTTCGGAAGCCATGCGGGCATCTTCGATCTCTACCAGTTTCATCATGCGGCGCTCCGGATCAAGAGTGGTCTCCCAGAGCTGTTCTGCATCCATTTCACCCAGACCTTTATAGCGCTGCAGGGTGAAAGGACCTTTGTGGGTCTTCCTGTATTTTTCCAACGCCTTGTCGTCATACAGATACTCTTCTTTTCCTTTGGCCGGCATTGCTTTGTAGAGAGGCGGCATGGCAATATATACATGCCCTTCAAAGATCAGATCCGGCATGAAACGGTAAAACAGGGTCAGGAGCAGATTGGAGATATGGGCACCGTCCACGTCCGCATCGGCCATGATGATGATCTTGTCGTAGCGGAGTTTGGAAATATCGAAATCATTGCCGTATCCTTCTGAAAATCCGCATCCGAAAGCGTTGATCATGGTCTTGATCTCCGCATTGGCAAGCACTTTATCGATACTTGCCTTCTCCACATTCAGGATCTTGCCACGGATGGGAAGGATGGCCTGATACATGCGGTTCCTGGCCATTTTGGCACTGCCGCCTGCAGAATCACCCTCCACAATGAAGATCTCACACTTGGAGGCATCCTTGGACTCGCAGTTGGCCAGTTTCCCGTTGGAATCAAAGGAAAACTTCTGTTTGGTGAGCATATTGGTCTTGGCACGTTCTTCTGTCTTGCGGATCTTGGCAGCCTTTTCCGCACAGCCGATGATATTTTTTAAGGTCTCCAGGTTGCGGTCAAAGAAACGGACGATCTCCTCCCCCGTGATCTTTGCCACCACCTTTGCCGCATCCTGATTGTCCAATTTGGTCTTGGTCTGGCCTTCAAAGCGGGGGTCAGGGTGCTTTAGGGATACCACTGCCGTCATCCCGTTACGGACATCGGCACCGGTAAAATTCAAATCCTTTTCCTTCAGGATATTCAGCTCTCTTGCGTAAGTATTGATCACGTTGGTGAACTGGGTCTTGAAACCTGTCAGGTGAGTGCCGCCCTCGGAATTGTAGATGTTGTTGCAGAAGCCCAGGACATTTTCGTGGAACTCATTGACATACTGGAAAGCCACCTCCACGGAGATCCCTTCACTCTCTCCGGAAAAATAGATCACATCGTGGATCACTTCCTTGGATTTATTCATATCCTTGATGAAACCGATAATGCCGTCCGGTTCCCGGAAAGTAATGACTTCCGGCTCCTCTTTTCTCCGATCGGTGAAGATGATGGTCAGATTGGGGTTTAGGTAAGCGGTCTCATGGAGACGGCTCTTTACCTCATCTTCTTTGAAACGTGTCTTGTCAAAAATAGTGTCATCCGGCAGGAAATTGATGGTGGTTCCGGTCTCTTTCGTCTTTCCTACCACGGGAAGAAGACCGTCTTCCAGCTCCACCACAGGTACACCCTTTGCGTAGCTGTCCTCATAAATATATCCGCCTGCTTTGACCCGAACAGTCAACCTATTGGAAAGGGCATTTACCACCGAGGAACCCACACCGTGGAGACCGCCGCTGGTCTTATATGCGGAATTGTCGAATTTGCCTCCTGCATGCAGGGTAGTGAATACCAACCGCTCTGCGCTGATGCCTTTTTCATGCATTCCTACAGGAATTCCACGACCGTTGTCCTCCACCGTGGCAGAGCCGTCTGCCTCCAGGGTCACCCTGATGGTGTCACAGACTCCTGCAAGATGCTCGTCCACCGAGTTGTCAACGATCTCATAGATCAGATGATTCAAACCTTTGGTGGACACGCTGCCGATATACATACCCGGACGTTTCCTGACTGCTTCCAGTCCTTCCAGCACCGTGATGCTGGAGGCATCATAATTATTTGTCTTTGCCATACAAAAGTATACTCCTTCTATAGCCACTTTGCAAAAATTATACCATATATTTTGTGTGGATAAAAGTAGAAACTACAACATTTTGACATTTTTTTGAATTTAAAACAGCAGAGGAAACCGATTCCTCCGCTGTGTATCAGGGCATATTTTGTTGGAAGCCTTCTTAAGAAAGGAAAATCTTTTTACAGCAGGCCAATGCCAGGGCACCCGGTCCGATATGGCAGGCGACGCTTAAGGAGAGGGGGTCCATATGAATGTCGCAGCCGGGGAACTGGGCAAGTACTTCTTCCTTGAAAGCCTCTGCCGCTTCTCTGTCATCCGTATAGGCTATCTGCATCCAGATACCCTTGCCGTCTCCGAAACCGCCGAAACGTGTCTCGATATCGTTTTTGACGGCATTGATCATGATGGACTTGCCCTGGTTGGTAGTGCGGGCTTTGGCAAAGGCATCCAGCTTTTCTCCCTGGATGGTAAGCACCGGTTTTAAGCGCAGCATAGTACCGATAGCTGCCGCTGCAGGAGTGATCCTGCCGCCCTTTTTCAGATAATACAGGGTGTCCAGCATAATATAGATGGTGCTGTTAAATTTGTCTTCCTCTAAGAATGCTTTCACCTCTTTGGCATTCAGGCCTTTCTCCACCAAAAGTTTGGCATCCAGGCAGGACTGGCGCTGGGTAACGGAAATCCGCTGATTATTTACCACTTCCACTCGGCCTTCATAGTCCTGGGCCAGCATCATGGCGCTTTGGCAGGAACCGGAAAGACCGCTGCTCATGGGAATGTGTACGATCTGATCATATTCCTGCAGAAGATCATCCCAAAGTTTGGTCACGGATTCGGGAGAAGGCTGGCTGGTACTGATTGCTTCCCCTGATTTCAATTTTTCAAAAAAATCTTTCTGGGACAGATTGATATCTTCATAATAAGTCTCTGTACCGATCATAAAAGGCATGGGCAGGACGCAGACGCCCAGTTCCTTTGCCTGTGTCTGTGTGATCCCGCTATTACTGTCTGTAACAATTGCGATTTTTGCCATGTCAACACCTTGTTCCTTCTCTTATTTTCGCTTTACTGTCGTTTGTTACATTTTACTGTTATATAGTCCGAAAGTCAACACTGCCTTGCCGGATTTGCTCATAGTGTTCCCGAAGCAGTCTGTGTTCTTCCTTCTTCAGTTCATGATCGTCCAAAAGAAGCTGCTCCACCGCATCGGATGCCTGTTTCAGGATACCGGCATCGGAATAGATATCTCCCAGTGTAAAGGAAAAAGCACCGCTCTGTCTGACGCCCATCAGTTCCCCGGGGCCACGCAGTTTCAAGTCCTCGGATGCAATATGGAAACCGTCATTGGACTTATTTAAGATCTCCAGTCTTTCCATGGTTTCCTTCTGCTCCTTACTGCTTACAAAGATACAATAGCTCTGATGTTCCCCACGCCCTACACGGCCCCGAAGCTGGTGGAGCTGTGCCAGTCCGAAGCGTTCAGCGTTCTCCACCATCATCACAGTGGCGTTGGGCACATTGATCCCAACCTCGATGACTGTAGTGGACACCAGTACGTCAATATTGTGTGCAGCAAATTCTTCCATGATCTTATTCTTGTCAGAAGGACGCATTTTCCCGTGAAGATATGCCACCTGGATGTCTGCCGGCAACGCAGAGCGCAGCTTTTCTGTGTAATCCACCACATTTTCCACATCTTCAAGCTCGCCTTCTTCCACTTGGGGACAGATCACATAAGCCTGTCTTCCGGCAGCTACTTCCTTGGCGATAAAAGCATAAGCCTTGGGTCTGTAGGAGGTATTGACCACACAATTTTTGATGGGAAGACGGTCGGCAGGCAGTTCGTCCATCACGGAAATATGCAGATCACCGTACAAAATGATGGCCAGGGTCCTGGGAATGGGTGTGGCACTCATGACCAGGACATGCGGATCTTTTCCCTTTGCGGCAAGGTGTTCCCGCTGTCGGACACCGAAACGGTGCTGTTCGTCAGTGACTACCAGCGCAAGCGATTTGTATACTGCCTTCCCCTGGATCAGAGCGTGGGTGCCGATGATCAGATTGGCTTCCCCGGAAGCGATGAGGGAATAGGCTTCCCGTTTCTCTTTTGCTGTCATAGAGCCCACTAAAAGTACCGGGCGGAAAGCCAGATGATATTCCCTGGTATATCCGGAAATGGTTTCAAAATGCTGCATGGCAAGAACCTCTGTGGGCGCCATCATTGCCCCCTGGTAACCATTTGCCACACACATTAAAAGTGCCAGCACAGCCACAATAGTCTTGCCGGAACCCACGTCGCCCTGGATCAGCCGGTTCATGCAGTAAGGACTCCCCATATCCTGTCTTAACTCCTGCCACACTCTTTTCTGGGCGTTCGTCAGTAAAAAGGGTAACTGCTCCAAAAACCGTACCGTGTCGGCAGTCTCAAACATGGGATAAGCATTTTTAAGGCCTTCTGTCAGATCCCTGTTTTTTCGAAGCCCTAAGAGAAAGGAAAAGAATTCGTCAAAGACCAGGCGGTTTCTGGCTTTGGAAAGCATTTCTGCATCCGCCGGGAAATGAATACCAAAAACAGCTTCCTTATAAGGGATGATATGGTATTTTTCCAATAGTTCCATCGGATAATACTCTTCCTCGAACTCATACAGGGAGAGCACCTGCTGTACAGTCTTTTGCAGCGTCTGATTGGTCAGCCCTTTGGTAAGGGCATATCTTGGCTTAAGCCGGTCTGTCTGTTTCTGATATTCATCATAAGAATACAGCTTTGGCTGCTCCATGATCTTTGAGGCTCCCCGGCTCTGCACCAGACCACGGAACAGATAATATCCCCCCGGTTTTAAAATCTTTTTTAAAAAGGGCATATTGAAGAAGGTAAGCTGCATGGTGCCGGATGCATCCCTCACATTTACATTTAGGATTATCAGATTACGCACCTTCTTCTGATTGGGGATGGAGGTCACCTGCACATAGACGGCAGACACTTCACCGCAGGGAGCTTCCTTTATAAGAACGGGTTTTTGAAAGGTTTCATAATCTCTGGGATAATGCCCGAGAAGATCGCCTGCAGTGAGGATATCCAGTTTTTCAAAAAGCCTGCGGGTCTTTTCTCCTACACCTTTCACTTCCATAATGGGAGTATTCCGGTTCATAGCCACCTCCAAAAAGAAAAGGAGACAGAATTCCTGCCTCCCTTATCTGTCTTATTCCACAGAAATCACATAATAGTAAATGGGCTGACCGCCATACTGCAATTCCACGTCACAGTCAGGATATGTCTCTTCCATCTTTGCACGAAGGGATTCAGCGGCATCCTCTTCCACGTCAGAACCGTAATAGATGCTGATGAGTTCGGAATCTTCATCCAGCATTTGTGCTATCATTTCTTCCGTGACAGTCATCATGTCCAGACCTACCGAAAGGATACCCTGATCTCCGATGCCCATGTAATCGTCCTTCTTGATTTCCTTGTCATCGATCATGGTGTCCCGTACGGCGTAAGTCACCTGACCCGTCTTTACATTGCCGATCTCACGCATCATGTTCTGCTCGTTTTCATCAGCAGACATCTCAGGTACAAAATTGATCACTGCGGTAATACCCTGGGGAATGGTCTTGGTGGGAATGACTAACAGGGTCTTGTCCGTTACCAGTTCTGCCGCCTGGTTCGCAGCCAGAATGATATTTTTATTGTTGGGCAGGACGAAGATCGTCTCTGCATTGACTTTCTCCACGGCATCCAGAATATCTGCGGTGCTGGGATTCATGGTCTGTCCGCCTTCAATAATGTAATCTACGCCGAGACTTTTAAAGATCTCATTGACTCCGTCACCGATGGAAACGGCAATGAAACCGAAAGGCTTTGCAGGCTCTTCGACTCTTGCTTCCTCCTGGGGAGCCGTCTGTGCTTTCGCTTCTGCTGCTTCCTTCTCTGCCATCTTGAAGAGCTTTTCCTGATGCTCCAGTCTCATGTTGTCGATTTTCAGATTGGAAAGGGCTCCATACTTTAATGCCTTCTGGATCGCCAGACCGGGATCGTTGGTGTGTACATGCACCTTTACCACATCGTCATCCGCCATGCACACAATGGAGTCACCGATAGATTCCAGATATGCCTTGAAATCCATCTCCATCTTGATGTTGAAAGTCTTATTCAGCAAAATGATGAATTCGGTGCAATAACCGAACTTGATATCTGCTTCTTCCTGTGCTTCTCTGGAAGAAACACTGCTGACTCCGTAAGGGGCTGCCTTCACAGGAGTGTCCGGCATGGAAAGATCGATCTCTTTGCCCAGATAAGCGTCAAAAGCGCCGGACAGGACCTCTACCAGCCCTTGACCGCCGGAATCCACTACCCCTGCCTGTTTCAATACAGGAAGCATTTCCGGAGTCTGACTCAACACATACCGTGCATGTCCGATCACTTCGGAAAGGAAGGTTTCCATATCTTCTGTTCCGTCCTCCGCAAGCGCCCTTGCCTTCTCTGAAGCACCCTTTGCCACGGTAAGAATCGTACCCTCCTTGGGCTTCATAACAGCTTTGTAAGCGGTTTCCACTGCTTTTTCATAAGCTTCTGCCAACACGGGGATCGTAATGACAGATTCTTCTTTGATCCTTTTGGTAAAGCCCCGGAATAACTGGGAAAGGATAACACCGGAGTTGCCTCTGGCGCCCCTTAAGGAACCGCTGGAAATGGCTTTGCACAGGGATTCCATGGTCACATCATCCCCCAGTGCGGTAACTTCCCTTGCAGCGGACATGATGGTCATGGTCATATTCGTGCCCGTGTCTCCGTCCGGAACGGGAAATACATTCAGTTCATTGATCCACTCTTTTTTATTTTCAAGATTCTTTGCTCCGGCCAAGAACATCTTTGAAAGCATCTTAGCGTCGATTTGTTGTAAAGCCACAGTAAAAATCCTCCTTAATCAATCACTCTTACACCTTCTACAAAGATGTTGATTTTTTCAATCTCCATTCCGGTGAACTCTTCCACTTTATATTTGACGTTGCTGATCAGATTGTCTGAAACGGCAATGATACTCACGCCATAAGCTACGATCACATGGAAATCAAGAATCAGTTTATTATTATTGAGGGATACATTGATACCTCTGGTAAGGCTGTCCTTCTTCAGAAGACGCACAAGACCGTCCTTCATATTGACACCGGCCATGCCCACGATCCCAAAACATTCTACGGCAACGCTTCCTGCATACTGGGCAATCACTTCATTGTCAATGACAATACTTCCCAAATGGGTATTCATAGAAGAACCTTTCATATAAGAACCTCCTTAAATAATTTCAGACATATATATTGTATTTTAACAGCTTTCCCCGAAAAAAGAAACCATAAAATCAAAAAATATAAAAAAAGAAATATTTTTACTTGCTTTTCTTTTATTTTTCTGTTAATATATCACTGTTGTGAGTAATTCATGTCGAGGAGGTGTCAATATGGCTAAGTGTGATATTTGTGGTAAGGGCGTTCATTTTGGTAATAACGTAAGCCATTCTCATAGAAGAAGTAATGCAATGTGGAATTCTAACGTGCAGAGCGTTAAGTGCAAAGTGAATGGCGGTTCTAAGAGATTACATGTCTGCACCAGATGCTTAAGAAGCGGAGCTGTTGAGCGTGCTTAATCTTTTGGTTGGTTAAATTGATTTTAAAATCCCCGGTTGTTTGTACAACCGGGGATTTTTAGTAATGATCTTTCAATTTTAATCTTCATTCCTTACGGAAACTTTGCGTATATTGGAGTCATCTTCCAAAAGCAGGATGCCGCTGTCGCATACATCAAAGGCATGACCTCTTTTGCCTGCAGACAGATTGTAGGTATATAGGGAAAGATTGGAATCTTTCCTTAGCAAATAAGCAGACTCAAGGGCCCGGAAATACAGTCCGTCCTCCGTCATCCGTGCCTCTCTGATAGGATGGGTTGCCGTGATCAGTGGAATCACAGCGGCTTTTTCAAAATCATTCTCTGACAGAATGCCGATAAAGCCTGCATCCTTTAAATATTCCTTATCGGAAGTCTGAGACAAGACTACTATATCATCCATACCAGTGATAAAATTAATGGAATTGTCTGACACACACTCAGCTGCGATCCTGTCTTCTGTGCGGGAATATCTCACAATCCGCATTTCCTTTACACTCTTTACGGCATAATAAATATCTTCTTTAGTGCCTCCGGCACAGATAATCCGTTCCCCGTTCCCGTATTTGGACAGTTCTGTTTCTGCTATGAAAGTCATTTCTTTGGTATTCAGATCGTAAACGGCCAGGCGGCTGACGGAAGTTTTGCCATCCGCACTCTTATCTCTGACTACCATGATAACCTCATCGCCATTATCATAGAGTGCGGGAAGCATAAAATCTGACTGCTCCAAAATGACTTCGGCAGGTTTCCCTTCCGCCATGCGGAATATGGTGGTACCATTGTTTCCTTCATCGCCATATAAACTGGCAGCAAAAATGAGGGTATCCCCGCAGATCATGGAGGTGGCATAGTAATACCCTTCAATTTCCAACAGGATTTCTTTTTTTCCTGAACTACTCTGAAAATAATATCGGCATCCCACAATATCCTGATTAGGACCTTTTCGGTCGGTCTCTTCACTGAAAAAAAAACCTCCGTCTACGGCTCCTATGAAAGAAATGCCTTCATCAAGCGGAATGGAAGCTGTACCCGTATCTTCCCAACCATCACCAACACTCATGATTTGCAGGAGTGCTTCCTGCCCCTGCTTTGCATCTGTGGTGTTCTGCGTCTGTTCATGGAAAGATTGTGTATTGTTATCCGACGTTGCAACCATAGAGGTGTCGGTGGAATCACTACAGCCACAAGCCAGGATGACACAGACCAAAAACAATATTCCAATTCGGTATCTTACCATATAATTGCCTTCCTGAAATGATTATTATTCGCTGCTATAGATTGCGTATGGGATACCATACATTTCCATTAGGATCGTTGGGTCTGTTATCCTTACCGTTCCGCTGCTTCCATCATAGCCACTGACATTTACGAAATGTCCTTCTGATGTATAAGGAAATCCTAAAGTTGTATCTTCTGTGTTAATATCTAATACTGCAGGTCTATTACAGTCCAAACTATATCGAATCTTTTCCAACCATTCAGATCGGGTGCCAATGGAGGAATATACATAATGGTCCTCATATATGTATTCATTCAAAACACCGGTGATTCTGGTCATGTCAGTACCGGCTGTAGTAGTGCCTAATTCTGTTGCATAAAAAGACTGTTGTCTGTAAGTTCCTGTTACATAACAAACTACTTGATTTACCGTCGCAGGTCCACAATAATAATTAGTTTCCTGCTCATAACGAGTCACCGGTAATGTAACATAACTGTCATATCTCCTTGATTTTCGAAAACTATCTAATTTTTCCTGCTCCCTTTGCTTCATTTCCTCAGTGATGATGACTCTTTGCGCTCCTTCTTCATAAGACATATCACCATTGATTCCACTTGCTGATACAGAACCCCCACTAAGCAAAAGACAAATTGCTAAAATACTACTCATAATTACTTTCTTCATGTTCATTCTCCTTTGTTCACACTACACAATTTTCGGTTACCCTTATTACACTCTTAATAATCGCCCCCTTTGTAGTTAAAAAGCTATTTTATTATATATTGTTCTAGCATAATCGATTTCACGTATCTTGTCAATGTTTGCTTATTATTTTAGAAAGAAGAATAGACTACCACACCTACGAAAACAGATGTGATAATCTATTCTTCTTTCCTTCGTTTTTGGAACTCTTTGTTGATGAGCTGCGACAGTTCCTCATCTCCGAACAGGTTGTCCGGATGAAAAATCTTTACCAGATCTTTATAGCGTTTCTTGAGTCCCAGGGGATTGCTGACGCTGCGGAACAAAATTTCACCGATATTTCCGCCGTCGGTGCCTGTCCCCTTTTGGGACAGAGCATTCTGTTCCTCCGCCCAATCCTTTTTTTTCTGTTCAAAACTTTTCCGATCTTCCTCCAGGTGGCGGAAACCATCCTGCAGGATCGCCATCTTCTTATCAAAAAAAAGATTTTCTTCCCGCAGACGCTTTCGCTCCTGAACGGTACGGCGGTTCAGTTCTTCCAGTTCGTCGCGGAATCTGACCCGTTCCTTTAAAAAACTGTCTTTGGATTCCGCAAGATCTTTCTGCTCCTTTTCAAGAGCCCTGCGCTCATTTTCCAGACGCATATTTTCCTGAAAGAGCCAAAGCTTGGCTGATTTCAATTCTTCCACGCTCTCCGCTTTGATAATCTCTTCCCAATCAATCATATCATCGCCCCTTAACAGCCGTCACAGAAGCAGTTATACCCTACGAACAACAGTAAGCCGATAATGATCAGACCCAAAAGCCTGTTGTGTACCATGACCATGAGCAGCATGCCTATGGCTATGAAAAAGAGGATCAATCCGATAATTCTCTTCATGGTGCATCCCGATGATCGTTCTTACTGTATTATATGCAGGGGACCCAAACCATTACCCTTTATTCTGCCGGTTGTTCTTCTTCCGGAAATGCAATGTCCACTGCCTCGGCATCGGTCATACCCTCTTCCTTGGGCTTGGAGATCTTGTCAATGATGTCGGGAACCATATCTAAGATCTTGGTGACGGTATCCTGATTCTTGATGTTGACCAGCTTGGTAGAACCGTCCTTGATCACAAGCACTGCACTGGGGGTCATTTTCCCACCCAGGCCGCCTGCGCCGGAGGCAGAACCTTTCTGGCTGTTATTGCCGGCCCCTGCGCCGACTCCAAAGGTCACATCCACCAAGGGCAGGATGATGGTATCGCCCACCTGGGTAGGCTCACCAACCACTGTCTTGGTAGAAAGCACGGTATCCATACCGCGAAGTAAAGATTCCACTACACCCTGAAACTGATTGTCCTTATCTGCCATATCATACTCCATTTCCGCACTGTTTATTATATGCTTTGATCTTTTTTACAAGAATGCGCAGACGCTTGTCTAAAACAAGCATTGCTCCATTCCATAAAACCATGAACAATGTAATGTGTCCTGCCATGTCCACATTTCCCTCCAATACCGCTCGGGTAAAGTCCGGGGTGAGCAGGACATATTTCCCCAAGGTGGGATAAATCATTCCGTATACCGCATATAAGTAGCCTGTACTGTCGGGAGAAGACGCCCCGAACAGGATATTGACATCAAGCTTTCTTGGGCGGATATTTTTCAATATCTTTCCAATGCGCATCCCGGCATGTCTCAGAAGCTCTTTTGTGTCATCCTCCTCCAAAAGCTCACGGTAATATGCGATGTGATCCGGAATCTCTTTTATTTTATCATATATTTTTAGGATTGTGTACTTTATCTTCTCATATTTGGCAAAAATCCTGTCTTTTATACCGGAAGGCTGTTCCTGAGAAGAAGCGGCGTTCTCTGCAGAGGTCTGATCCTGTTCGGCCGCATCCTCCTTTGGCACAGGTTCCTGTTTGGAGAGTGCCTGCGTTTTGTCTTCCTGCTCCTTCTTGGGTGCAGATCCTCCTTTAGCCCGGGAAGCTGTTTTTTTATTTGAGGTCTTCTCTTTTTTCTCCGCCCCGGAATCATATACGGTAAAGCACAGCATTTTTGCGATGAGTCTTCCGGGTTCCGGGTAGTCAAACCTTATGCGAAGAAGACCGAACAGCCAGTACACTCTTGCTCTTATGCACATCCGCTCCGCATCTTTACTGCCCTTCAGTCTGTAAGAAACGGGGAAGAACAATACCAGAAGAAGGATTAGCAGGACCACTCCCAACAGGACCAGCAGAAAGATACCGATTATGGAAAGGATCTTTAAGATGATTGCTGACATAACAGATACTCCCTCAGGGAACAATCCCCTCTTTCCTGCAGACATTCTTTTGTGATCCGTTCTACCAGCAAAACAGCTTCATCCCAGTTGGAAGCCAGCCCTATCACATAAGAAACCTGCCCTCTGTAATGGGGTTGCACCAGCTGCCTTGCATCATAGAACTCGATCTGCTCCTTTGGATTGCTTGCGAGAGTCAGGAGGTAGACATGGGCCTGCAAAGGTTTATTTTCAAGCTTTTTCTTGATTTTATCCAATTTTTTCTCCGAAATGCTCTCCCCAAGATATAATTTGGGGGAATATACGAATTTTCTTCCCATAAACCCTTCCTAACTGTTGCATAAAGACCAGACAATATCAGTATATCATACATTGTGGATAAAAACAATTTGAAAGGAAAGATTCTGTTGACATATTTTCAGAATATTTTATACTAAAAGAAATAGGACTTAAGGCACAAACGATAAGGGGGAACTCCATTGAAAGTCATCACTAAAATGGAACTGAAACCGGGAATGGTATTAGGTGAAGATATTGTCTATCAGGATCAGGTGATCTTTGCTGCCGATACCGTTATGGATGAGAAAATGATCGAGCGTGTGGGTCGTTATTCTTCGGTTATGTGTGTTACCGTAAAGGAAGAGGTAGATTTTGCTTCCACACACTATGAAAAGATCCGCTTCGACCAGCGCTTTCAGGAATTTGCAAAACGGCATGGAGAATGCCTGATGCGTTACAAGGGCGTTATGCTGAGCTTTTTAGGCACCAAACAGGCCATCTTTGACAGTGTGCTCATGCAGATCTATTATGACGTTGCCGAAAAGATCTCCGGTGGTGCAGAACTGTTGGATTTTCTCTATAATATGATGCCCAATGAGGATGAGCTGACCTATACTCAGGGACTCAATGCCGCTCTTCTGGCAGGGGCCTTTGCCGACTGGATCTTAATGAGTGAGGAAGACAAAAAGATCCTTATTCTCAGCGGATTTTATTATGATATCAAATGGACGCTTCCATACGATATCCTTTGGAAACCCGGCAAGCTGACAGAGGAAGAATACCGCAGGGTCAAAGATCATCCTGTCATCGGCTACAGTATCGTCCGCAATGACTACAACCTGAATGAGCATGTAAAAAATGCTGTGATCATGCACCATGAACGTTTTGATGGCAGCGGCTATCCCTATCACATGAAAGGCACCAGGATCGATCTCTTTGCCCGATATATCGCAATCGTTGATACTTATATCGCAATGGCCTCTCCCAGAGTCTACCGTCCTGCTTTCACGCCCCGGCAGATCTTGGAAAATTTTGAGATGAGTCTGGACAAATATGATATAGAATTGCTCATGCCTCTGATGAAACGTATTGCGGACGCCCAGATCGGAACCCATGTTCAACTCAGTGACGATTCTGTTTGGGAAGTGCTCATCATACAGCAAAACAAGCTCTCCCGTCCTATTCTGCGCAATGAGAGTAATCAGATCCTGGATCTGAATATGCGTCCGGAACTGAAGATCGTCAAGAATGTATAGTTAAATTAAAAACGGATCAAAAGAAACAGCCGGAATATCAAGAATATTTCCGGCTGTTCCAATGATTCGTTTTTTTCATTTCCAGGTATTCATTGTATGCACGCTCCAAAATCTGCTTCTCATTTGCAAATTTCAACAGGTGATAGGCTTCATGGTATTTATAGAAACCAGAATCTACAAAGAATTCCTCTTTCTGTGGCTTACTGTAATAACTGTCTGCCATCATCAGATACCAGTGGACTTCCTTTTCAACGGTGTCCTCCGGAATCGCAAAAGTATACTCGCTTTTTCCCACATACTTTATGATGGTAGCTTTCGCACCCGATTCCTCCCTGACTTCCCGAAGGGCCGTTTCTTTGAATTCCTCACCCGGCTCTACTGTGCCCTTTGGCAGGACCCAGCCTTCGTACTTGTTCTTGTAGTTCTTATACAAGAGTAAAATCTTACCACGAAAAATTACCACACCGCCACAACTCGTTGCCTCAATCATTGCAAAACCTCCCGATCGGTGTGTACTAACCTGAATTTAGTATATCCCAATTTCGGAATTCATGCAACTTATATTTTGGACAAGGTTTTTGCCCTCAGTTACTTGGTCTTTTCGGCAAAGTAAGCATCAAACAGTCTTTTGGCGATCGGGACGGCATAATCACCGCCGGAACCGGCGCCTTCCACGATAATGGTGACACAGACCTCAGGATCCTCAGCCGGTGCAAAGCCGGTAAACCAGGCATGGCTGTCCCCTTTCACGTTATTGTATTCCGCAGAACCTGTCTTGCCGGCTGCAGTATAATCAAGACCTTTCAGTTTGGTGGCCGTACCTTCTTCCACTACTGCTGTCATCAGTTCTTTCAGCACGGCAGATTCATCCTCACTCATGAGCCGGCCATAGCTGCTCGGCTTGAAGGTCTTTACGGTATTTCCGGCATCGTTTTCCACCCGGTCAATGACATATGGCTTCATCAGCACACCGTCATTTGCAATGGCACAGGTGATCATATTCAGATGCATGGGCGTGATCTGGGTCTTGCCCTGTCCGATGGATGTCTGCATCATATCCGCATCAGGGGTATCCTGATCTATCTGCACGGAGCTCTTTGCATAGTTCAAGGTCAGTGGAAGCTCCCTGCCAAACAAGAGATCATCCAGGGTCTTGGCAAATTTTTCTTTATCCAGGCTCATTCCGATATTGGCAAAGGAGGCATTACAGGACTTTGCAAAGGATTTCTGAAAACCTACCACACCGTGGTTTGTGCCGTGGTAACATCCGATCTTACTGTCTCCCAGCCTGTAGGAGCCGTTACAGGTATAAGAATAATTACGATAGCTGTCTTTATTTTCTTTATAATATTCCAAAGCGGTTACGATCTTGAAAGTGGAGCCGGGGGGATAAAGTCCCTGGGTAGCCCTGTTTACCAGAATGGAACTGCTGTCGCTTGTCACCAGATCGTCCCAGATTGTTTCAATCTCATTGGGATCAAAGTCAGGATGGGACACCATTGCCAGGATCTTGCCGGTCTTAACCTCGGTCACCACTACAGCTCCCTTGTACACATTCAACTGCTCGTCTGCAATCTTCTGGATCTGCACATCCAGGGTGGTATATACATTATCTCCCGGATTCTTTTTCCCGGCCATATCGTTGGCTACCTTGTTGTTCAAGGAAGTATTGGTGTTGATCAGGTAATAATTGGCCTGTGCTTCAACTCCCATCCTGCCCTGGGTAGAATAGCCTACGATATGGGAGAACAGGTTGCCGAAAGGATATACTCTCTCTTCATTTTCTTCTGCATCCAGAACGGTCTCTGCCAGCACCTCCCCGTCACGAGAATAGATGCTTCCCCGATAATTCCTGGAAAGCAGGATCTCCTGTCTGGAGTTGTAGCTGTTGTTGATCATATCCTGCTCGCTGGTAGCCACAAAATGGCACAGGTATCCGATCATTCCAGCAAACAGCAGGGAAAATGCCCCGGCCGTAAGCAGGATCTCCCGTTCGTTCCACAAATGGATATGGAATCTGCTGGTTTCCGAACGAGGTTTTGCAGGATGGTCTTCCTCCTGTCTGCACAGGCGGATGTAGATTCCCTGTATGATAAAGAACATGAACATAGTGGTCATGACAGAACTTCCGCCATAGCTGATAAAGGGCAGTGTCACTCCTGTCAGGGGAATGAACTTAATGCCGCCGCCTATGGTTAAGAATATCTGAAAAATATACATGACACCAATACCATATACGATCATCTGATAAAATCTGTCATGGATACGGATGGCAATGTTCATCATGGCAATGAAACTGCTGACACAGATCAACACCAGGCATATCCCGAAGATCACGCCAAATTCCTCACATATGGAGGAAAAGATAAAATCGGCATCTACATAAGGAATGGCCTTGGGATTGCCTTTCAAGAGTCCCATGCCGAACCAGCTTCCGCTGCCGACAGCAAACAAAGACTGAGTGATCTGATACCCCTGCGCATCGATATAGGACCAGGGGTCCTGCCACGCCAGCACTCTGGTCTTTACATGGTCAAACAGCAGATATGCCACATAAGCGGCGACACTGCCTCCCACTGCTCCTGCCAACAGATACAGATAGTTCCTGCTGGCCACGAACACTACCATCACAAAACCGACAAAAAAGATCAGGGCACTTCCAAGATCCCTGGAGATCACCAGGATCATTACATGAAGTCCTGCCACAACCGCAGTAAGGATCACTCTTTTTAAGGAGACATCCTCCCACAGTGCTCCCGCTAGGAAAAACAGGAACAGGATCTTCACAAATTCAGAGGGTTGAAAAGTCACACCGCCCAAGGAGAAAGAAATCTTGGAACCGTGGGTGGCTTCCCCTACGATCAGTACGATACTCAAAAGCCCAACACCCATGGCAGCATACAGCCAGGTGAATTTCTTTAAGAATCTGACTTTGGTAAACAGCCAGGGGATGAACAGGGAAATCACAAAGGACATCAGCACGATCACATATTGCTTGATCGCCTTGTTAAAAGATAATCTGGCGACCATGCACAGACCGATCCCCAAAAGCATACACATATTGTTGAGCAGAAGCCGGTTCGCCTTTTCGTAGATCATGGACACCAGCATGATGGCAGCAAACAAAAAGATCTGGATAAAGGCAAAAAAGAACAGATACTGAATGTCCCCGCTCACCAGGGAAAGGTCCAGAAATCCCAGCACCTGCACCAGGAACATCAGTACATTCTGCATTACATAAAGGGGCTTTCTGCGCTCTTCATCCCGGTAACGGAACACATAAAATCCTAAAAGCGCATACAAGACCATAAAAATCATGATAAAATATCTGGATAATTCAATAATATACTCCTGCATTTTTCAATCCTTTTCTATTCCACGCCACGTTTTTCATGACCGGTAGTATATTCCTGAAAGGGTGGTTTGTTCCCGCCATTCAGGAAGAAATCCAGCACTTTCCGGGTTTCCTTCCCATCTTCCACCGTAAGATCGATCCTGGGCCATACCTTCCCTTCCCATTTGGACCATTCTCCGTGCAGGGAAAGCGGCACACTGTTGTAGATCAGATTCAGACAGTGGATACAATTATATTCCACGGGAAACCTCTTGTTGTACCGGTCCTCCAAAAACAGGACCGGTTCCCTGTGTCCCCCGTTGTGCCCTTTCCGGCAGCCCTGTACGGTGTTGGCCACACAGTTGGCTGTCACCATCATGGGAATCCGCCCGTAGATCAGTTTTTCACAGGAAGGAAGGGCAAAATCTGACTCTTTGGGGGACAGGAGCTCCCGCTGTTCGCCACTTCTCAATTCCACAGGCAAGGTAAATCCGCAAATAGAATCTGCCCATGTTTTAAGCGTTTTTCTGTTCCATATATAAAAACCGGAATCCGCATAGATCTCTCCCCGGTAACCGCAGGACTTTAATGCACCCATGCCCTCCAGATTCCTTATAAGCACTCCTGTAAAGAGCCGTTTTTCCCGGGTAAGCACCCCAAACAACCTGTCAAGATATGCCTGATCCTGTTTGCGGATGATATAAGGAAATGCTACGGCAAAAGATATCTGACCACCGGAAGCATTTTTTTGTGTATCTGCCATTTCCCGGCATTTGGCAATAGTCTCCTGTTCTCTCTCCCAAAGGAGATCACTATTGATATAGATCCGCTTAAAAAGAGTCCTGCCCTTGGAATCCCCGGGGACATTTCCGTTACTTTGGACAACACGAAACACGCCATCCAATTGTTCCATGGTGTGGACAGACAAAATGTAAGAGGTTGCTCCGGCCGGCAGACGATCTTTGGCATCCGTAAGGGTATTTGTTTGAGCACTTTTCAAAACCACAGGATGCTTGTCCGCAGACTCCTTGGGCATCCTGCGCCGCACGGTAAGCCCGTTTGCTGCGATCAATTTTTCTTCCAACTGCCACACAGCTTCTCTGCGGAGAGCGTTTATGGCACCTAATGGGTAAAATGCATCTTCACTGACATGAAGTTCCATGGATTGGGCACTTCTGTGCAAGTCTGTGTCTAAATGAGTACCGATCTCAAAGATACTGTCCCCCAGCTTTCCCAACTGCCTGCGGATATTTTCTTCTGTCACAGGCTGCTTTCCCGCCACCTGTACAGGATCCCCCAGCACCGTCACGGAAAGTTCGGAATCCTCCAGCCACATTTCCAACTTTGCTCTGCTTCCGGTCAGAAAAGTCCCCCTGATCCGGACCGGTCGCCTGGGGCGCTTTTCCAGATATTCCTGACGGATGGCATCAAGCAGTTCTGCCTTATTTTTGCTGTAAGCAGGGCTGTCCAGGGTAACCATATCCCGGCCGTTATGTTTGTAATAGTAACCGTCCTGCCGCTCGCTTCGGATATAAAGGCTTCCCAGAGCTTCCAGATCCTTGGATGATATCTTCCATTTTGACGGGGCTTCGGCAGTCTGCTGTCCGTTTCTTTGGTTTTCCTCCGCCTTTATCGCATAATAGGCATCGATATATTTGCGGTAAATAGCGGTCACACCCGCCGCATATTCCGGCTTTTTCATACGCCCTTCTATCTTAAAGGAATCGATTCCTGCCTCGATCAGTTCCGGGATATGCTCAATGGTGCACATATCCTTTAAACTTAAAGGAAAACACTCTTTGCTCTTTCCCCCGGCAGAAATGACCCGGTACGGCAGCCTGCAGGGCTGCGCACATCTTCCCCGGTTGCCGCTCCTTCCGCCTAAGATGCTGCTGAAAAGGCACTGACCGGAATAACAGTAACACATCGCTCCGTGGATGAAGCACTCTATGTCCACGCCGGTCTCTTGTTTGATGGCGGAAATCTCTCTCAGGCTAAGCTCTCTTGCGGGGACCACCCGGCAGACGCCCATCTCCTGTAAGAGCCGCACTCCCTCTGTACCGGTCAGAGTCATCTGCGTGCTGGCATGGAGCTCCATTCCGGGAAACGTTTCCTGCAGGAAAGCAAGGACACCTATATCCTGAACAATAACTCCGTCCAGTCCTGCTTCATAATATGGTTTCAAATATCCGGACAGTTCCCCAAATTCCGCTTCCTTGACCAGTGTGTTCACCGTCAGATAGACCTTTCTGCCCCACAAGTGAGCATAACGGATGCATTCTGTCAAGTCTTCCTCTGTGAAATTTTCTGCATAAGCTCTGGCGCCGAAACGGCTTCCACCCAGGTACACGGCATCTGCGCCTGCATGGATCGCACCGTAAAAGCCTTCTTTATTGCCTGCAGGTGCCAGAAGCTCTACCCTTGCTCCCTGTTCCATCCTATTCTCCAAAATCAAAAGCTGTCCGAAACGGACAGCTTCCCTCTATTTCCCTTTCAACTCTGTTTCCAGACGGACTATTTTCTTGGCATTTTCACTGATTTCCTTTTGCAGTTCTTTTACCTGCTTCTCGGAATTTTCCAATTTGATCTGGGCAGAAATCAGCTCATGCTTCAAATTGTACAATTCCTTATCCTTGGTCTCGATATCCTCTTCCAAAAGGGCAATCTGTTTCTTTGCCTTAAAATAATCATCCGCTATATTCAACTGTAACAATACGCTCTGGGTGTCCAGCGGCTGATGTCTGAAATTATCCAGCTTCCCATATTCATTTGCTTTATTGTTGATATAAGAAGCTACTTTTTGAAGATATTCTTCGCTTTCATATCCGCTTAAGGTAAATACCTTGCCGCCAATGATAACCTCTGTATCCGTCTTGGAAGACATCACTCCACCTCTTTCACCGTAAGTATCTGCAAACAGGATATCTGTTCGATCTGTCAGAAAATAATCCAACATTTATTATATATCAGATTCCGGATACTAGCAAGCACTTTCTCAGCTTAACCCCAAGTGCCTGTAAGCCAGATCGGTGGCGACTCTTCCCCGTGGAGTACGGTTCAGAAATCCGTTTTTGATCAGATAAGGCTCATAAACATCTTCAATGGTCCCTGCATCCTCACCGATAGCCGCCGCAAGGGTATCCAGACCCACGGGACCACCGCCAAATTTATCGATCATGGTAAGGAGAAGGTTGCGGTCAATGTGATCCAGACCCAGCTTGTCCACATCCATCAGGTCAAGGGCCGTGCGGGCTACCTCCTCTGTGATGATGCCGTCATATTTTACCTGTGCAAAATCTCTCACGCGTTTTAAGATGCGGTTGGCAAGCCTGGGAGTACCGCGGCTCCTTCTTGCCATCTCCTTTGCCCCCGCAGGCTCGATCTCCACTTCCAACACTTTGGCAGAATGCATGATGATCTGTTGTAATTCTTCCACACTGTAAAATTCCAGGTGATGGATCATGCCAAAGCGGTCCCGCAAAGGGGCTGTTAAAAGTCCCGCTCTGGTAGTTGCCCCCACAAGGGTAAACCTTGGAAGCTCTAAGCGCACGGAACGGGCCGAAGAACCCTTCCCGATCATGATATCGATACAGTAATCCTCCATGGCAGGATAAAGCACCTCTTCCACCTGCCGGTTCAAACGGTGGATCTCATCCACAAACAACAGATCCCCTTCATCCAGATTGTTAAGGATGGCTGCCATATCACCCGGTTTCTCAATGGCAGGGCCGCTGGTTACCTTAAGATGCACTCCCATCTCATTGGCAATGATACCTGCAAGGGTGGTCTTGCCCAGTCCGGGAGGACCGTAGAACAACACATGATCCAGGGCATCATTGCGCTGCCTGGCCGCTTCGATATAAATCTTCAGATTTTCCTTGATCTTGGATTGACCAATATAGTCATCTAGAGTCTGAGGCCTTAAGCTGCCTTCGATTTTGATGTCTTCTTCTGTAATATTCGTCTCAATGGTCCTGACTGCCATAAGACCTCCTTTAAAACATCTTTTTCAGTGCTGCCTTTAAGATCGCACCGGAATCCATGTCCTCGATTCCCTCAATGGCATTGACTGCCTTTAAACTTTCTGCCTGTCCGTATCCCAGGGACACCAGGGCAGCTACTGCTTCTTTCTTCTGCGGGCTGTCCGCCAGGACATTCACCCCTGCTGTGGATGCAATTTCCCGGGAGATCATAGTGTCGTCGATCCTGATCTTATCCTTCAGATCCAATATCAGGCGCTCAGCCGTCCTGGCACCGATCCCGGGAGCCTTGGAAATAGCCTTGGTATCCCCTGACATAATGGCAAAACGCAGGGAATCCGCATCCATCACGGACAAAATAGCAAGCGCCCCCTTCGGCCCGATGCCGTTTACCGTGATGCACTTTTTAAAAATCTCCAAGTCATTGCGGGATAAGAACCCATATAACAGGAACGCATCCTCTCTGACACAGGTGTAAGTATACAGCTTCACCAGCTCCCCTATCCCGGGAAGCCTTGAGGCTGTGTCTGACGATATCTTCACATTATACCCCACACCGCCCACGTCGATCACCACATTATCCGGGGCGATATCCTCTATTATACCGTTCAAAAAAGCTATCATATCTTCTCTCCTGGAAAACAGGCCTTATCGGACTGCCTTGCAGATTCATTGTACCATAATCGAACATACGTTTCAAGATGCTTTTTGCAATACTTTATGATAAACCACCGCAAAGCAGATCACATGTACCGTAAATGTCAGCGCCCAACTGATGGGATATGACAGATACAGGCATTCCAACGTGTAAAGCTGCCGAAATACGGTATAGATCCACAGTATCCTAAAGAGACAGGCTCCCGTAAGGGAAACCAGCATGGGCATAATGGAGTAGCCCATTCCCCGCAGGACACCTACCATGACATCCATCATGCCGCACAGACAATAGGTTGTACAGATAATACTCATGCGCAGGGTTCCGAAGGCAATGACTTCAGCTTCTGTAGAATAGAGCTGCAGCAGAGTTCCCGCGAAGAAATAGGCCCCGTTTCCGAACACCAGCCCCACCGCTGTGACGCAGCCAAGACATATCCCCAAGATCCTGCCGATGCGCTTATATTCCCGGGCACCGTAATTCTGACCCGTAAAACTGATAGCCGTCTGATAGAGGGCGTTCATAGAAGTATAAATAAATCCTTCAATGTTGGAAGCTGCCGTGTTGCCGGCCATGGCCACGGAGCCAAAGGAATTTACCGAGGACTGGATCAATACGTTGGATATGGAAAACAGCGCCCCCTGCAGTCCTGCAGGCAGACCGATCTGCACCATCTTAAAAAGTTTGTCCGGGGCGATCTTCAGCTTTTTAGGTTCCAGTCTGTAGACTGCATCCGAGCGGATCAGACAACGCAGCACCAGCCCGCAGGACACTGCCTGGGAGATCGCTGTTGCGGCTGCAACGCCTGCCACTCCCATGGAAAAGACAATCACAAAGATCAGATTCAGTATCACATTGATGACACCGGCCGCCAAAAGATAGTAAAGCGGTCTCTTGGTATCCCCCACAGCCCTGAGGATAGCGCTTCCGAAATTATATGCCATCATAAAGGGCATGCCCAAAAAGAAGATCCGCATATACAGGATTGCCTGTCCTATGACATTTTCCGGGGTTCCCATGATGCGCAGGGCCGGGCCCGACAGGCAGACTCCCAGCACCACCAGGATGCACCCGCTGATAAAGGAGGTGAGTACTGCCGTATGCACCATCTCCGACAGTTCTTTCTGCTGACCGGCTCCATAAAAACGGGCAACCAACACATTGGCGCCCACAGACAGCCCAATAAAAAGATTCACCAACAGATTGATCAAAGAACTGGTGGAGCCTACCGCCGCCAAAGCATCACTTCCCGCAAATCTCCCCACCACCACGATATCCGCCGCATTGAACAAAAGCTGTAATATGCCGGACAACATAAGGGGGATATAAAATACCAGGATCTTGCCGAATAACGGTCCGTTACACATATCGATCTCATATTTTTTTGACTGACTGATGCTCATGATGACAAATTTCCTTCTTTCTTCCAGACTGCCGTAATTAGGGCTATGTAGTTACCTGTGATCCGTATATCTCACCAGCTCCGGCAACCAGTCTCCCACGTTAAAATCCAATATCAGGCAGTATGCGGGAACAGGCTCGTCCCCTTCATAAATATAATAATAGTCCATGCTGCCGTGGGTCACATAGATATCCTCATAAACAAGCCTCGGCCCTCTCCCGTCTTCGGATCATAGTAAAGCATCATCCGCAGGCTGCCGTCCGGATTATAATATTCATAAAAAGGCTCAGCCACCTGCTCTTTTCTGCCACATCCGCTGATACACAGGATTGCCGACACTAAAATAGCTGCCAAAAGCCATTTGCATCTATTCTTGTTTTGCTGTAAATTCTTCATGCCTTAAAATCATACCGCACTATGGTACAGTTCTCAACTCCAAAAGCGGCATATTCCTCGTTGGTCATCTCATAAAAATAAGACTGGATCACCCGGGCAATGCCGTTGTGGGCCACCAGGATATAGGTCTTATGACCGGCCTGAGCCTTGATATCATCCAAAAGATTATAGATCCGCTGTGCCAGCTGGAGCATGGATTCGCCCCCTTCATAACGGCAGACAAACTGTTTTTTTGCCTCCTTAAATTCGGCACCGTTTCTGGGAGTTGCCTCATACTTTCCAAAATTCTGTTCCCGCAGCCGTTCTTCCGCCCGCATGGGAATCCGGGTGATCTCCGAAATATGTCTGGCGGTCTCGGCAGCACGGCTTAAGGGGGAATACAGGATCTCATCTGCATGGATGCCCTGGGCTACAAATTGTTTCCCGGTTTCAATGGCCTGGGTATGTCCCAGCCGGGTCAGGGGAATATCCGTGGCCCCGCAGATCTTATTTTCCACATTCCAGAGACTCTGGCCATGTCTGACAAAATAGAGATGTCCGAAAGGATCGGGACTTGCATTTATATTATGGCGCATTGACATTATTCCTCCGGTTTCGCATAAGTTATGGCACGATGGCGTCATCCAGCGTGGATTCTGCGCAAGCAGAATCATTATACCACAAAAAGCCCACAATGAAAACTGTGGGCTTTCTCTTCATGCATTTCATAAGACTATGTCCTCGGTTTTACACCCCACAGCTGAAACAGCGCATCCCGGATAGGGGCATAGTGTGCGTCTGTGATCCCAAAGTCCATCTCTTTATAGGACCACACTGCGCAGCCGATATGGTACTTTGTAAATACTGTATTGACATCCTGAAACCATCTTAAGGTATCTTCTGCCGGAGCGCGGTCGATCACGCCGAATTCTCCGCAGTACAAGGAAACTCCTGCTTTTTGAGCCGCATCGATGGCCTCCTTTATCATTTCCTCTATAAATTGCGTCCCCATGGTCTGCGACCGGGCCAGAGTAACGACTTCACCCTGAAATCCCAGCTTTTTTGACTCCCTGCGATAGTATTCCATGGTTTCCGGATAAGGAACTGTCTGGTTGGGGGCCATAGTCTCAACCCAAGGAGCTTTTTGATGGGTAAACAAAAGGGGTTCATAAAAATGGAAAGTAAATATGACATTGGGGTCATTGGGGATCTCCAAAAGTTTCAGTGTCTTCACACTATTCCACTGAATCCCGCCATAAATGACAGGCACTGTTTTGCTGATCTGGCGGATTTCAGAAAGGGTACGTCTGATCAGACTGTTCCATGCCGGCGCATTTTCCTTTTCCACCACTTCATTCAACAGTTCAAAAGCAACATTGGGATAAGTTGCAAATTGCTCTGCCATCCGTCTCCAGAGGCGGATAAATCTCTGCTGCAGTTTCTCAGAGGCAAACAGGGAATTCTTTTCCTCATTGCCCGCATCATTGAAATCATACCCATAAGCTTTGTGAAGGTCCAGGATAACGTTCCTATCGTATTCCACACACCAGTCAATCACGCGCCTCACGCGGGCATAGCCCTGTTCCCGGATATCTCCCTCATCCGTTTCCAGCACTTCATAGTCGATGGGCAGGCGGATGTGGTCGAAGCCTGATTCTGCGATCAGCTTCACATCCTCTTTCCCGATAAATGAATCGTAATGCTCTGCACTGTGACAGCATTGTGATAAATATCCTCCCAAGTTGATTCCTCTGTCTAATTTCATAAAACGACCTCCTATCATATAGCGATGAATTAGGTTACCATTTTACTTTATTAGATCTCTCAATGGTATTCTATCGTTTTCTTGTGTTTTTTGTCGTAAATATGCTATAATGAGTAAAAAGAAAACGGGGGTTATCATGAAGATTTCCAACAAACTATTATATAGAGAATTTCTCAGCCGTGAAAATGAAATCATGCGGGCGCCGTACAATCCGGAATTGGAATTTTATAATGCCATCCGGGACGGAGACATAAAAAAAGTCCGGGATTTCTGTAAAGAACCCTTTTCAGAAAAGACCGGACTCGGAATCTTGTCAAACAATTCCCTTCAAAATATGAAATATCATTTTGCCATTACTGCCGCCCTGATCGCAAGATACTGTATCGAAGGGGGAATGGAATTCAACGGCTCATACACTCTGAGCGACTATTACATTCTTTCTGCAGACCAATGTACTTCCCTGCAGGAATTATCCGATCTGCATCGATCCATGTGCATGAATTATACCAAAAGAATGCAGGATATGCGAAAACAGAAAATACGTTCCAAACAAGTGCTTCAATGTATTGAATACATCTATGAACATCTGTTTGAACGGATCACTGTGGACGTCCTTGCTGCGCAGGCAAAGCTGTCACCCGCCTATTTATCCCGCCTGTTCAAAAAGGAAACCGGTGTCTGCATCAATGCATATATCCAATCCCGGAAGCTGGAAACCGCCCAAAACATGCTGCAGTATTCCGATTACTCGGTCTCTGAGATATCTGCTATCCTGGCCTATCCCAGCCACAGCTATTTCACGGAAGTATTCCATCGAAAGACCGGTATGACGCCTTCCCAGTACCGTGCTGCTTTCTATCGGAAAATGAAAGTCTGACCCATGCAGCATGCGCTTAGGAGATCACTGCTTGCTGTTGATGTAGTTCACAAGACCTTCTGCAGCGATGATCTTCTGCATGAATTCAGGGAAAGCCTGCCCTTTAAAGGTGGTTCCCCTTGTCACGTCAGTGATGATGCCGGAGTCGAAATCCACTTCCACTTCATCTCCTGCCTCAATGGCTTTTGCTGCCTCAGGGCACTCAATGATGGGCAGACCGATGTTGATGGCATTTCTGTAGAAAATACGGGCAAAGGTCTCTGCGATGACGCAGCTTACGCCGGCCGCCTTGATGGCGATGGGCGCATGCTCTCTGGAAGAACCGCAACCGAAATTCTTATTGGCAACGATGATATCACCTTTTTGTACCTTGTTTATGAATTCCTTGTCAATATCCTCCATGCAATGGGATGCCAGCTCTGCAGGATCGGAGGAATTCAAGTATCTTGCAGGGATGATCACATCGGTATCCACATTGTCACCATATTTAAAAACTGTTCCTTTAGCGTTCATATCAGTCCTCTTTCTGCGCTGTCAAAGCGCGCTTGATAATGGTTTTTCCCGGATAGCTGTCATAGAAAAAAGCATCAGAACTCACAGGGGCAGGAAATCTTTCCGGTAACAGCACTTGCCGCAGCAACGGCAGGGCTTGCCAGATAGATCTCGGAATCAATGTGTCCCATTCTTCCCACAAAGTTGCGGTTGGTGGTGGATACACATTTCTCCCCCTGTGCCAGGACACCCATGTAACCGCCCAGACAGGGGCCGCAGGTAGGGGTGCTGACCACCGCTCCGGCTTCGATAAAGGTCTTTAAAAGGCCTTCTTCCATGGCCTGCATATAAATTGCCTGGGTGGCAGGGATCACGATACAGCGCACACCTGTAGCCACCTTTCTGCCGGAAAGGACTTTTGCAGCAATGCGCAGGTCATCGATGCGCCCGTTGGTGCAGGAACCGATCACCACCTGGTCGATGCAGATAGGCTCCATTGCGTGGATCTCATCAATGGTATGGGTATTTTCAGGCAGATGAGGGAAGGAAACGGTAGGACGAAGGGTACTTAAGTCGATGGTGTACTCTTCCTCATACACTGCATCCGGGTCTGCCTCATAAACAGTATACTCTCTGTTGGTGTGTTCTTTCAGGTAAGCGATGGCGATATCGTCCACAGGGAAGATACCGTTCTTTCCCCCGGCCTCGATTGCCATATTGGCAATGGTGAAACGGTCATCCATAGTCAGATTTTGAATGCCGTCTCCCACAAACTCCATGGATTTATAAAGGGCGCCATCCACGCCGATCATGCCGATGATATGTAAGATCACATCCTTGCCGCTAACCCACTGGGAGGGCTTGCCGGTCAGGTTGAAACGGATCGCAGAAGGCACCTTGAACCATGCCTTGCCGGTAGCCATTCCCGCAGCCATGTCGGTACTGCCGACGCCTGTGGAAAATGCACCAAGCGCACCATAGGTACAAGTGTGGGAATCGGCTCCGATGATCACATCTCCGGGAACCGTAAGTCCTTTTTCGGGGAGGAGGGCATGCTCGATACCCATCTGTCCCACTTCAAAATAATTGGTGATCTCATTCTTTCTCGCAAATTCTCTCACGCACTTGCAATGCTCTGCGGATTTGATATCCTTGTTCGGCACAAAATGATC
>JAGATV010000006.1 GCA_017621075.1 Lachnospiraceae bacterium | reverse complement strand
CTTGTGTGGTCTGGACCTTTTATGGGCTTGGGGCCTGTCTGTTCCTGCTTGCCGGAATGTATCTGTCGGGCAGATTCCTTGCATATCGGAGAGGTCAGCGCAGTGAAAAGGAGGGCCCTGTATGCGTGAGTTAGTGCAAAATGCCTGGCTTGGCTGGCAGCAGTATACGGATCAGGGCAAGATAGCGGCACTCCTTCTGGCAGTCCTGCTATTCCTGTGGTTGGGAAAACATAGAAAGCAGAGGACACTGTTTTGGTATACGGCCTGCGTGACAGGCCTCTGTATCTGCCCGTTGACGGCGGCTCTGCTCATGGCTTATCAGACCCGGTTTTACAATTATGAATGGGTCTGGAGCCTGGTGCCGGTAACACCGGTGATCGCTTACGGCGGTACGGTTTTTCTGGCACAGATCTGGGAAAACTATGAAAAAGGAAGGATTGCAGGCAGGACGGGATTTTGGAAACCGGTCTTGCTGACAGCCTGTTGCATTGGGGTGCTGTTTTTGTGCGGAAGCATGGGAAAGCCGGACTGGCAGAAAACAGGGGAGCGTCTGGGGGATCGGGACTGGGAGGAAAGTCAGCCTGAAGAGAAAAAACAGAAGATCCGGGCGGCATTGGATGCTGCCCTGGAAGGAAAAGATACGATCTGCCTGTGGGCGCCTGTGGAAGTCATGGACGAAGCCAGACGTTATTCGGGCAGGATACTTCTCCCTTATGGAAGGAATCTTTGGGATAATGGACTGAATGCTTATTCTTATGAGAACTGTGGGGAGGACTTACAGGCTATGTACCGGTGGATGTGTGACACGGAAGCAATCTGGCCGGAGGAGCTGTTTGCGGAGTATGCAAGACCCACGGAGGAGGAAAAAGCCCGGTGGCAGCAGGAAGCCGGGGAAAATCTGGAAGCCGCTCTGGAAAATGGAGTGGACAGGATACTGATCCCGGGATATCTGGATCAGGAATATATCACGAAGCTGGAAGAGATCCTGGGCATACAGGGTCAGGAAATAGACGGATACTATCTGTTCTGCTTATAAGCATTACAAGTAAGGAGGAACGCACATGGAGGCGAAACGGGACGAAATGATCAGTGTTATCGTGCCGGTCTATCATGTAGAAAATTATATTGTAGAGACTATGGAGTGTGTCCGCAGGCAGACATATCCCAATTGGGAACTCCTTTTGATCGAGGATTGCGGAGGGGACCGATGCGCAGATCTGATCCGGGAATACATTGAGAAGACCGGGGAGGAGCGTATCCGGCTGATCTGCCAGCCTGCCAATATGGGGGCGGCCGCCGCCCGCAACAGAGGACTTGAGGAGGCCGGGGGCCGTTATATTGCCTATCTGGATGCGGATGATCTCTGGGAGCCGGATAAGCTGGAGAAGCAGCTTGCCTTTTTGCGCAAGAAACAGGCTGCTTTTACGTTCACGGGATATGAGTTCGCAGACGAGGAAGGCAAAGGCACGGGAAAGGTCGTGAGAGTGCCGGAACACCTAAACTATAAAGAGGCACTGAAAAATACCACCATCTTTACCAGCACGGTAATGTTTGACAGCAGCAGGCTCCCGAAAGAAAAGCTGCAGATGCCCATTATGAAAAGCGAGGATACTGCTCTCTGGTGGCGCATCTTAAGAGAGGGGACCATTGCCTGGGGGCTGGACGAAAATCTGGTGAAGTACCGGCGTGCGGGCAGGAGCCTGTCCTCCAACAAACTGGAGGCTATCCGCCGGATCTGGAATCTTTATCGGAAGGCGGAAGGCATGGGCGTATTAAGCAGCGCCTATCACTTTTGCTTCTGGGCGGTGCGCGCCGTGAAAAGAAGGGTCTGACGTTGCCAAAAGGAGGTGGGATATGGTATACTATAATTTAGTGTATCTTGCCAAAGTTTGGTAACACGGAGGAAGTTGAGTTTGATGAACGATACAAGTGAAAATAAATTGCAGAGGATGGAATCCTTTAAGAGACTGATCAACCTGGCACTGACTGCAGGCTGTCTGGGCCTTGAGATTGCAATTTTTGCCTATAACTGGCTGCATCATTTCCAGTTCAGTCTGGTAGAGGACCTGCGGAACGTGTTCTGGTTCAAGGGACATGTGTTGGAAATCGCCATTTATGGTGTGATCCTGTTTTCTTTTTCCAATATGTACGGCGGTATGCGCCTGGGATATCTCAAGAATGCAGAAATCGTATTCTCTCAGATCTTTGCCACGTTTATGGCAAATGTGCTGATTTACGCAGAACTGTCCGTTATGGCATTTCAGCTCTTCACACCCGAGGTCTTTATCCTGATGATGATAGAGCAGTTTTTTGTGGTACTTTTGTATATCAACATAGCCAATAGGTTCTATCGCTCCATTTTTCCGCCAAGGAAGCTTTTGCTGGTACATGGGGACAGGCCCATACAGGATATCTGCAGCAAATTTGAGAGCCGTAAGGACAAGTATCGCGTGACAAGATGCATTCATGTGGAGGCCGGTGTGCCGGTTATATGCCGGGAGATCATGGAGGATTGCCGGGCAGGCCGCTGCAATGCTGTGGTGCTTTGGGATATTTCCGTGGGGGATCGGAATCTGTTGTTAAAATTCTGCTATGCCAATTCCATCAGAGTCTATCTGATGCCTAAAATTACAGATGTTATTTTAATGGGGGCAGAAGAACTCCATGTATTTGACACCCCCATCATGCTGACCAGAGAATACAGCCTGACCATGGAGCAGAGGTTTTTAAAGCGCACTATTGATATTGTGTGCTCACTCCTGCTTTTGGTGCTGGCATCCCCTTTCATGGTGGCCACAGCTATTGCTATCAAATTGTATGACGGCGGTCCGGTGCTTTATAAGCAGGTTCGCTGTACCATCAACCAGAAGCAGTTTTACATCCTGAAATTCCGCAGCATGCGCACAGATGCGGAAAAGGACGGCGTTGCCAGACTGGCACAGAAAAATGACAGCAGGATCACCCCCATCGGGAAATTTATCCGCAAGTGCAGGATCGATGAATTGCCCCAGTTGTTCAACATATTGAAGGGCGATATGTCCTTTATCGGTCCAAGGCCGGAGAGACCGGAGATCATTGCACAGTATCAGGAGATCATGCCGGAGTTTTGTTATCGCATGAAGGTAAAGGCCGGATTGGCCGGTTTTGCCCAGGTTTACGGCAAATATAATACGTCGCCTTATGACAAATTAAAACTGGATTTGACTTATATTGAGAACTATTCTCTTTGGATGGATTTAAAGCTTATGCTCTTAACTCTGAAGATCCTGCTGTGGCCTGACAGCACAGAGGGGGTAGAGACGGAGCAGATCACAGCTTTGCGGGAAGAGCAAAAGAAGAACCGGGACGTACAAAAGACTCTGGAGGAATAAGGCTTGGAGAGCCGGCTGATAAAAAGCTATGGAGGACAGGAGTGTATGTGGGAAGGATATTATGGCAAAGAACCATTTGACCTAAGGCTGACAGTACTCAGGCTGATGCGGAATCTGCCGGGGATCATAGCGGTCACTCTGCTGGGCACCCTGCTTTTTGGCGGCGGCTATTATGTGAAAAATGTACTGCTCAGGGACCAGAAAGAATATTCCGTCACCTCCACCTATAAAGTGGAATATGTGGAGGAGCCTGCCAAGTCAGGAGATTACTATATCAATGAGATGAGTTGGAACACTTATGTGCAGTCTTATGAATTCCTGTCTGCGGTGCAGGAGCATCTTGCCCGGACTACTGCCTCTGAAAAGGAACTGGCGATTGAGATTGATACAGAGGCGTTGGCTGCCATGATTTCTGCAAAGCTTCCCTCCGACTGGCACATTCCCACCACTACCGTTGTGACGGATGACGACCGTAAGAGCCTGCTGATCGCACAGGCGGTGGAGGCGGCCATGACGGAAGACCTTACCGACATTGCAACGGAATTGAAAAGGGTCAGTGTCATGGACCCGGGACGCAAGGCCCAAGAGCTAGTTCCGGATGTACGCCCCTTGAGGGCCGTGATCTTAAGCGCCATCCTTTCTTTGTTTTTTGCACTGACAATTTATCTGATCGGGGAAATCGGTGCCGACAGTATCTGGCTTCCGGCTACCCTTCACAATCGATACGGGCTGGTGCCTGTGGGCACCATAAAGAGCAGGGAACTTGCCCCCAATCTGGCATACCGCTTTCAAGGAATGGGAAAAGCGGCCCTGTGTGCGGTGGATGAGGATATTGACCCTCTGCAGGTGGCGGATGCCTTGCAGGATACCCTGCAGGATGGCGGACAGGATGCTGCGTCAAAACTTTCCTGGATTCCTGTTCCGGCGCCCCTTCTCTGCGCTGAGAGCGCAGAATTCCTTCGGGGAATGGAAGGCGTTCTCCTGGTGGTGAAGGCCGGGAAACATGTGGGAAAGCCTCTTGAACATGTATTGGAATATCTTGGGGCTCAGGATGTAAAAGTCACTGCAGTGTTACTGTGGGAGGCGGATGAGAAGCTGATCCGCGCCTATTACTTACTTCCGGGAGGAAACAGAGTATGAGCGTAGAAGTCCTTGCATCTGTGATGAACAGTTCCGTGGAGACCATCCTGTCACAAATGAATCTGGACTCGGATGCGGTCATCATCAATCAGTGTGACCGCTTTGCCTGCGAGGAAAGGGAACATAACGGGCACAGGGTGCGCTTTTTTTCCTTTCCTGAAAGAGGGATCGGCAGGAGCCGCAATGAAGCGATTTTGAGAGCAGATAGGGATATCTGCCTTTTTTCTGATGAGGATATCGTGTACGAAAAGGGATATGCAGAGGCAATAGAAGCAGAATTTGCCCGAAATCCCAAGGCCGACATGATCCTCTTTAATATTACCGTGGAGGAGGAACGGCGCACTTATCATATCACGGACCGCAAAAAAGTACACTGGTACAATTGCGGGCGTTACGGCGCAGTGAGTTTTGCGGTGAAACGGGAGAGCCTCCTTGCCTCGGGAGTGACCTTCTCTCTGCTGTTTGGCGGCGGGGCAAAGTACAGTAATGGCGAGGACAGCTTGTTTTTAAAAGAATTCATGTCGAAAGGATATCAGGTCTATACCGCACCTGTGACCATCGGAAGGGAGCGGGCGGGAGATTCCACCTGGTTTCAGGGCTATCACGAAAAATTCTTCCGTGACAGAGGGGTGCTGTACCATTATCTGTACGGCAGGCTGGCGGGGGTCATGGCCTTGCGCTTTCTGCTTGCCCATAAAGCAAAGTTGTGCAGCGAGGTCAGTGTAGCCCGGGCCCGTCGGTGGATGAAGGACGGTATCCGGGAAGGGAGGTCTTCCTGATGGAGAGCAGTGCCCTTATCTATATTTTTCTGACCGTCATAACCGTAACGTTTGCCTTCTTTATCAGGAACCGGGACTATGTACCGGGCCGTGTGGGGAGCGGGCATTTTGACCGCAGACATCAGCCTTTCTGCCGGGAACAGGCCAGGAATCTGGTGGCGGAAACGGCTATTTTCTGTCTGCTGACAGGGGTTTCTGCCTGCCGTATCGCAGTGGGCAACGACTACTGGCCCTACCGTTTCAACTTCCGGCTCATTGCTCAGGAAAGATATGTTTCTTCTGAATTTGGTTTTAATCTTATTGTGAAGGGAATGCAGAACCTGTTCGGCTATGACAATTATCTGCCGATCTTTGCCCTGTTCTCCTTTTTGACGGTGCTTTTCTTTGTAAAAGCCCTGCATGACCAGGCTGCGGACTATGCCTTTGCCCTGTTTTTGCTGATGACCGGTGGCTACTATTTTAACAGCTTAAATTCCGTGCGCTACTATCTGGCTCTGGCCATAGCGCTCTATTCCATGAAATATGTACTCCGGGGGGAATATGGAAAGTTTATTCTTTGGATACTGGTGGGAACGGCATTTCACAAATCTATCCTGTTGGTGATCCCGGTATACCTGGCCGCAGACTGGCTGGCTTGTGTGCGGCTTAGGGCGTGGCATTATGCCCTGGGGGGGGCTTTTGCCTTAAGTCTGGTTTTCGCAAGGGACTTTTACCGAAATATTATTTTTCATTTCTACCCTTATTACAAGGATTCTGCTTTTGACAACGGACAGCTTTCTTATGCAAATCTGGCAAAATGTCTGGCGGTTCTGGCTTTGTGCGCCGTATGTTATAAAAGGAGCCTGAAAGATCCTGTGTCAGACAGGAAGCTCCGCTTTTACTTTTTCTTGAATGTGGCAGCTTTTGTGGCATATTGCTGCGGTTCTTTCATCCCGGAGGTATCCAGGGTGGGATATTATATGATGATTTCCCAGATCTTCCTGATCCCGGAGCTTTTGCACAATATGTCCAAAGGGTGGTTTAAGACCTTGTGCTATATGGGTGTGGTATCGGCATTTATCCTGTATTTCGGTTTGCTGTTAAAAGGAATGTATGCGGTGGATGTAAGGCTTCTGCCCTATCTGAACTGGATCTTTAATTAGAAGGGAGGGACTCCATGAAAGTCCTGTGGCTGTGCAATATCATGCTTCCGGCTGTGGCGGAATATCTGAATATGGAGGCTTCCAATAAAGAAGGCTGGATTTCCGGGCTGCTGTCGGTAGTCATGGACAGACAGGAGGAGAACGGCATTGAACTGGCGGTGGCATTTCCGGCGGCGGAAGAACTGCGCCTTCAGGTGCCTGTGGGAAAGGGAACGCTCGCCTGCTACGGTTTCGTGGGACGATACCCTTCTGCGCCCCATCGTTATGACCCGTCTTTAGAAGGACAGCTTCGCAGTATTACGGAGGATTTTCATCCGGATCTGGTGCACTGCTTTGGCACGGAATATCCCCATACCCTGGCAATGTGCCGGGTATTCCCACACAAGGACAGACTCCTTTTGGGGATCCAGGGTGTGTGTTCCGATATCGCCAAGGCTTATTTTGCCAGTATGCCCCAAAGCGCCATCCATCGTGTGACCCTACGGGATTTTTTGCGGAGGGACAGCCTTCTTGCCCAGCAGAAAAAATTTGAAAAGCGCGGGGAAATGGAGATCGAAGCCATTAAGCTGGCCGGCAATGTCACCGGAAGAACGGACTGGGATCTTCATTACACCCGGAAATGGAATCCCAAAGCAGTCTATTATCCCATGAATGAGACCCTGCGCAGCAATTTCTACAGCGGAAGCTGGGAGGAGTCTGAGTGCGAACCGCATTCCATTTTTTTAAGCCAGGGAGATTATCCTCTCAAAGGACTTCACTATATGCTGCTGGCGCTGCCAAAAATCCGGGAAAAATACCCCGATGTGAAGGTGTATGTGGCAGGAAATAATCTGACTCGGGCGGGAAGCCTGAAACAGAGACTGAAGCTTTCTGCTTATGGAAAATATTTGAGGAAACTGATAAAGAACTATCAGTTGGAAAGTTGCGTCTGTTTTCTTGGAAGGCTGGATGCGGAGGCCATGAAGAAGCAGTATTTGAACAGCAGCCTCTTTGTGTGCTGTTCGTCCATTGAAAATTCTCCCAATTCCCTGGGGGAAGCCATGCTTCTTGGCATGCCCTGTGTCAGTGCCGATGTAGGTGGGATACCCAGTATTTTCACCGACAAAGAGGACGGGATCCTGTACCCGGGATACGGAATTACAAAAAAAGAATTTAATAACGCATGTAATTCAAATATAACAGCCGGAACTGAATTGGAAAAAATTGTAAATAACCTTGTTGAAGCGATTTTTGAAATGTGGTCTGACCCTGCAAAAATTAGGGACTATTGTAAAAATGCAAGAAATCATGCAAAAAAAAGCCATGATAGAGAGGCTAATTATCAAAAAATGATGGAAATTTACGCAAGTGTGATCTCTGGGGCAGCGGGAGAAAACAAGGCGCCGGAAGAACTTACGCAGCCCTTGCTCTTATTTGTCTCCAATTACATCAATCACCACCAGATCCCTTTTTGTAATGCATTATACGAACAGCTGGGGGGGAGGTATCTGTTTATTCAGACTGAGCCCATGGAGGAAGAACGGAAGCGCATGGGATGGCAGGATGGGGAAAAACTGCCTTATGTCCGGTATTACTATGAAGAGCCGGAACAATGTAAAGCGTGGATCGATGCCGCTGCGGTGGTGCTTTTTGGCGGAACAGATGAGGAGAGTTATATCAAGCCACGATTAGAGGCGGGAAAGCCTGTGATACGTTATCACGAACGCCTGTATAAACAGGGACAGTGGAAGGCCATCAGCCCCAGAGGGCTGATCCAAAAATATAAGGACCATACCAAATATCGGAAGCAGAATGTCTACATGCTTTGTGCGGGGGCTTATGTGCCCTCTGATTTCCATATCGTGCGTGCCTATCCGGGCAGGATGCTCCGTTGGGGATATTTCCCCGAGACCAGGCATTATGATGTGGACAGGCTCATGAACGGCAAGAAACCGGCCCATATCCTGTGGGCGGCCAGGTTCATTGACTGGAAGCATCCGGAATTGCCCTTAAAGGCCGCAAGATACCTAAAAGATAACGGGTGTAATTTTCACTTGGATATGGTGGGAGGCGGAGAATTGGAAGGCAATGTAAAGAAGATGCTGGAGGAATACGGACTTTCCGACTGTGTGAGCCTTCTGGGCTACCGTACTCCCGCCGAAGTCAGAACCTTGATGGAGGGGGCCGAGATTTTCCTCCTGACCAGCGACAGGCAGGAGGGCTGGGGCGCTGTGGTGAACGAGGCCATGAACAGCGGCTGCGCCGTGGTGGCTGACCATATGGCAGGCGCCGTGCCCTTCCTGATCAGACATGGCGAAAATGGGTTTATCTACCGGGATGGTGACGAAAAGGAACTGTTCCATATTTTACAGAAGCTGCTTATGGATCGGGATCTGTGCCGAAGGACCGGTGAGGCAGCCTATCGCACCATCACGGAAGAATGGAACAGTGAGACGGCTGCACTGCGTCTATTGGGACTTTGCGTCAGGGAAGGCTTTTTGAGGGAAGAATATGTGTTGGCAGCATCGGACCGGGTTTCTTTTGAAGCACAGCAAAACCCGGTGAGTGGTCCCGGATCTCCCGCCCCGGTGATCCCGGAACGGAAGATGTATGATGCCCTGCGCAGGGAGCGCAGATAACAGATAAAAACGGGCAGAAATGAGTCACAGAAAGGAAAGCATCATGGAACAGGAACTGATCAGTATCATCGTACCGGTATACAATATAGAAAAATATCTGCTGCGCTGTGTACACTCTCTTTGCGCGCAGACTTATAAGCAGATTGAGATTTTGCTGGTGGATGACGGTTCCACGGACGGTACGGGAGCGCTTTGCGACAGACTGGCTCAGGAGGACGACCGCATCAGAGTTTTTCACAGGGACAACGGGGGACCTTCCGCTGCGAGAAATTATGGAATCGTCAAGGCCAGGGGAGCTTATCTGGGCTTCGTGGACAGCGACGATTATGTGGAACCGGATATGTATGAATCCCTGTACCATGCGATCTGCAACAATCGTGTATATGTGGCCCAGATCGGCAGGGATGAATGGACGGAAGACGGCAGCAGGCTGCCTGATATCTGTGTGCCTCCAATGAAAACGGAATGTATTCCCGCAGAAGATTTTATGCGGGAACTTCTGATGCATAAAGGAGACTGTTCTTTTTGTACCAAGCTGTTAAAGAAGGAATTGTTTGAAGACATGCAATTCCCTGTGGGCGTTCTGAATGAGGATTTCCATCTGTTGGTGCATATATTGTTTAAGGTCGAGAGCATCGCATCCCTTCCGAAGCGCGGTTACCATGTATGTTACAGGATGGGAAGCAATACCCGAAAGGAGCATGGGTTTTCCAGAGTGTTCATGGATAATGTGAACAATGCGGATATGGTGGCAGAAATTGTAAAGAAACAGTATCCGTCTCTGACGTCCTTGGCTTTCCGTTTCGGCATTTTCCAAAGGCTGGACTATATGCTCCATGTGCCTGTGGACCAGATGAACAAGGAAAATGATTTTTACAGGAGCGTGGTGAAGTATCTGAGGAAGAACTGGTTCAGGGCAATGACAAATCCTTACCTTACCCGGAAAAATAAGGTTTACCACACGATTTTTGCACTGGCACCCGCAATGTCCAGGCGCATCCATGCCCGCCTGAAAAGGAGTTGACAAATACTTCCAGCTCCCAAATGAGAGGAACTATGATACCATTTGGTAGATCCTAAAGAACTTGTAAACCACCAAATGAAATGTTATAAGGAACCAATGAGCAGAAAAAGAAAAACAGACAAGATGAGATGGAACAGAAGAAAAAAAGCCGGATGCTGTTTGTACAAAATGGCTTCTTGCCTGCTGGCAGCCGTCCTTTTGATGGGGGCCGTGCCGGGCAGGGTGTATGCTGTCCCGGACCCGGAGAACTCTCCGGAATGGATGGAAGAGACTTTGGAATTTATCCGGGAGGCAAGGGATGTGCTTGCCGGGCTTACGGAGGAACAGCCCATATTGGGACTGGTGTACTTAAGCGATACCTATCCTGTGAGAGCAGCGGCATCTTACGAAAGCGGCACCATAGTGACTGTGCCCAGCGGACAGACCATAGAGATCAAGGATGTGGAGATCGTCTTTGCGGAGGACTCTTACGAGGCCTGGGCGTATGTGGATCTTTATTATGAAGATCAGGAATATCACGGATATATTCCCAGAGACCATATCGCCTGCGCAGACGAGCGTTTTCTTGAGTGGGAGCAGGAATATGCTATGAATCCGGCGGCAAACGAAGCACTTTATACGATGGAGGGCAGTGGAGCGGGAACGGATGCCCAGGAAGCGTCAGCCATTGCGCCTGATGTGGCCCAGTTTCCGGTAAGTTATCAGGCGGATTTGCAGAAGCTGAAAGAAGCTCATCCAAACTGGACATTCGTCCCCATGAATACCGGGTTGGACTGGAATACAGTCATCACCAATGAGATAGGCGGAGGCAAGAGCCTGATCTACAAAACATACGGTGATTGGACCAAGGAGGGTTCTTATGACAACGGCAACTGGTATTATGCTTCCGAGGAGATCCTGAAATATTTCATGGACCCCCGCAATGCTCTGGCAGAAGATAATATCTTTCAGTTTGAGCAGTTGATCTACAATGAGAGCAAGCATACCCAGGCGGCGCTTGATGTGTTTTTAAACAGCACCTTTATGAACGATAGCGGGAATGCACCCGGGACGGACATGACCTTTTCCACCATCTTTTGGGCCATCGGTGTAGAACTGCGGGTAAGCCCCTACCATCTGGCCGCCCGTGTGCTTCAGGAACAGGGAAGCGCAGATAAGCCCATGATTTCCGGAACTTATCCGGGATATGAAGGCTATTACAATTATTTCAATATCGGTGCCACGGGCAATGCCAATGAACAGTACATCCTAAACGGACTCAGCTATGCGCAGAAGAAGGGGTGGAGCGATGCTTACAGATCCATTTACGGCGGGGCGGAGATCATTTCCGCCAACTATATCCTGAAAGGCCAGGATACCCTGTACCTGCAAAAATTTAACGTCACCACCAATGATACCTACGGACATCAGTACATGCAAAATATTTCTGCGCCTACTTCGGAGGGAAAGAGCATGTACAAGATCTATAAGAATGCAGGAGCCCTGGACAGCCCCTTCCTCTTTAAGATCCCGGTGTATCAGAATATGCCCGAGACCAAGGCGGCAATGCCCACTTCCTCTACCAATGTAGTGCTGCAGGTTCCTTCCGGTTATGATACTACCGTTCACTTGGACGGTGTGGCTTACACCCCGGTGAGCCGCAATGGCAGAGTGATCGTGACGGCACCGGACGCAGGAGCCGGAACGGCAGTGGCATATCGGTATAATGAAGCAGGAGTCCCTGTGGGGATGTATTTGTGGACCTTGGACTATCAAAACAATGCTTATGTGGCAACGGCACAGCCACAGTTGACGGACCTTCTTACCTATCACGGGTTTTCCATCCGCATCACGGGCAAGTCGGGAATCCGTTTTAAGACAGGTATTTCCGCAGAACTTCGCAACCGGCTTTTGACGGAGGGCGTGAACGGCTATATGCTGAAAGAATACGGAACTTTGGCCATGAACAATGCCAACCGTGGACAGTATCCCATGGTCAAGGGAGGACGGAAAGTCTTAAACGGTGTTTCCTACGGAAATGATGAAAAGGAAGGCTTTGTGGATAAGATATACGAGACTGTGGACGGAAGATACCGGTTCACCTCCGTGCTGGTGGGACTGCCTCCGGAACAGTACAAGACAGAGTTTGCATTCCGGGGTTATGCGGTGTTAGAGAAGGACGGTGTGCAGACCGTGGTTTATGGACCCGTGGTGGCAAAGAGCATCTATAACCTGGCAGAACAATTCTTGAATGCAGGGATTTATCCACCGGGATCATCGGCGGATGCCTTCTTGAGACAACTGATCACTGACGCAAAGTAGAATGAGGTTTTTATGAAAAAATGGATTTATAGTGTGGGAGTTTGTATTTGGGGAATGGTCATGCTTGCAGGATGCGGTGACGGGAGTGCAGAGGGCGGAATCCCTACCCGGGCGATCACCATGACGCCGGAGCCTGTCCGCTCAGAAACAGAGGTCTCTACATTAAATTATGAAGTGAAATACAGTTCCGGGGAATTTTCCCTGGAGGATTACCACGCCCTGGCAGCTCTTTATGAAGAGCAGGGGCTGATCCGAAAACAGAGAGATATGCTGGAACAGAGCTACCGTCTTTACGATGACAAAGAAGCCTTTGAACTTTTGCAGGACATTACCGTAAATGTAGCGGAGGAAGAGGAGACTATTCAGTCAGAGGTACAGCTGATGCTTCAGAATCTGGATACGCCGGGGTATTTTGCAGAGAGCATACATCAGATAGAAAGCCCGGAGTGGTTTGAGATGATGATGCCTAAGCTGAAAGAAGGCGTGCGCAATTACTATCTGGAAGAAGCCGGAGAGGTAAAGATCTACCTGCGGGCGGGCTATGATGAAGAGGGAAATTGTTTTTGCTCTTTGTGGTATCATAGCGGCGAAGATGACATTCAGGTGTTGAAATACAGTGACGGTATGGTGCAGATTTTGAGTACAGGGGTGGAAGACGGTGTATATGAAGGGCCGTTTACTCTTTGGGTCTTGGATGGCGCCGGCGGCAGCATCTTAAAGGAACAGGGTACTTTCGCACAGGGGATCTATACCGGGGAATACACCCTGGATATCTTTGAAGGAAGCGCTTCCGGCGACCCCTATGATCTTTGGAACAACCGTGACAATCTGGAGTATGTTTCCTACACCGGACAGGCTGATGAAGAGGGGATCGGAGAGCTGCAGCAGTTTGCCCTGAATCTGGAGGCCTATCCCCGGTTTGCAACATATTCCGTAAATGCTGTTGCAGAAAATGACGATCCCAAACAAGGTGCCACGGGCGAAAGCTCTGCCACAGCACCCATGGTCCGAATTTTTGACGGACAGCTTCAATGGTTTGACGGACAGCTTTGGCAGACACTTGGAGCCGCAAAAGAGTATCAGGAGCAAGATCCTTTCTATGCTTATGAACGGAAAAATGCGGAGAAAACAGCGGGGAAAATTCCTGCGGAAGAGATTTCCGGAGGTCTGGATCTGGAAAACATACAGAAACCGGAAGTGACACCGACCCCGGAGCCTACCTCCACACCAAAGCCTGCAGCCACACCGAAACCGACCCAGAAGCCTGATACATCCACGCCGAAGCCTGCAGCTACGCCGAAACCCACTCCGGCACCGACGCCGAAGCCGACTCCTACGCCGGTCCCTGTGGAAGAACCGGATGATGGCGATGACAGTGATGATTCCGGCAGCAGTTCTGACAGCGGAAGTTCTGACAGCGGAAGTTCAGACAGTGGAAACAGTGACAGCGGTAGTTCTGACAGCGGCAGTGAATCGGGCGGCTCTGACGCCGGAAGCTCTGACGACGGTAGCAACGATGCAGATATGGAATGGACACCGGATATCATGTAGGAGATTTTGGGAAGAAGACGATTTTCACTTTTAATGTCATAGCGAAGTCCCGCAGAACTTGGCACCAAGGTTTGCGGGACTTTTATGATGATCAAATAAGTGAACAAAAAGTGAATTAAAATCAATTTTTGGCTTGCTTTTCTTCATTTTTGCGTATAATAGATATACGCAAAAGATAGCCATTTAGGGGGAATTTACATGATCTTGGGAAAAGATAATTGGAATCTGCTGGCGGCAGTGATAGGCGAACTGTTCAAATTGGAGATTACGGATGAAAAGATACAAAAGTTTATAGCACGGAGTGAAGGTGTCAGAAATACCTATCAGAAACAAGTATACAGCATTCTGCAGAAGAATCACTTTCCGGAGAATACATCCGACAGTATTTATGATGAACTGTTTGACACAAATCTCAAGGACAGAACTGAAATTATGTTAACTGCTTTACTTTATATAGACAGAAAGTTATCCTTTGGAGGGGATGTAAGCCATTTTATGAAAAAGGATACAATATTGGGAGAAATGATAGCATTGAATCCCAATGCTGACGAAACGGGCATCATACTGTTGCCGAAGGTGAAATGTGAGTGGGAGAGGAAACATCGGAAACAAAAGGTTTTAGGAGATATCCGCTGGGCCACAGAGAATCAGGCTGATATTTTAGTGTATCCCGAAATGTTGGGGACCAGGCAGATAGTTAAAGAGGCATTAAAGGAGATCGCAGAGGAAGAAATGCGGAATAAGAGGCCGCCGTTTCTCGTACTGCTTCCAACGGTTTGGCAGACTGCTGGGGCGGGAATGCAGGATCAGTGGCAGGAGGGAAATAATTCCAATGTGCTTTATGTTGCAATGACACAGGATATTCTTGACGGCATATCCTTTAAGGCGGCTATTGCCCAACAGAAACAAAATTCATATCTGGATTCGGAAGGCGACCAGAAGGGGAGGCTTGAAGATATTAAATCTGATAAGGTAATACATGTCTTACATTTACCGGGGCTTGGAAGAGTGGTATTTCCAATCTGTGCGGATCTGATAAATGAAGAATATCGGAACAAATTATTTCAAATACTAGGTGCAAACCTGATCCTTTGCCCTTCTTTTTCCAAAGGAGTGGATGAGTTCATACAGATCGCAGCCCGTGGGAATGAGGCGGATTGCAGAGTGATATGGTGCAATTCCTGTGCAGTGCAGCATTTGTATCGATATGACAGTACCCGCCAATTTGAAGTAGGAGATATTTGTTGCGCAGGGATCAGTGGAATTAATCGTGAATGCAAAAAATACTGTCTGTTCTATATTGATGTCCCAATGAAAAACAGGCTTACAAAAGCGCAGGCGAAAAAGCTCGGATGGTGCCATTTTGCAACTGATGATAATAAGGAGGAAGCAGTATGAGAGAGCCGAACGAATTGTTAAAACTGAATAATGAAAATATGTATTCGGCGCTGGTTATGAAAAATGTTGAGAAAGTGAATGAAGTGGTCAGTGAAAGAATAGAAGCCATCCGGCAATACGCATTGGAACAGCGGAATAAGGAATTGGAGGAGGCTATCCGTCAAAGCGCTTTCTGGACCCAGGCATATCGATCCTGCATGGATACTAAGGAGGAAAATATAGCATACTGCATGGGACTTCTGAATGGAGTGACAGCTGCGGCCAGACAAAGAAGGCGTGAAGAAAAGGAGGCTGAGGAATATGCCGTATCGCATCCTGATACGAAATATTACAAACTGATCTTTCAAGAATTATCAAAAGTAGATTATATACAACATAAAGATCTGGCTGAAAAATTATCCATAAAACCCAATCAATTAACTAATATCATGAAAAAAATAGCCGGCGACGGGCAGCACATGATCATATCCACGAACACAGGAAAATTCAAATATTATTTTCTTTCGGAAACCGGGAAAAAGTATTATCGCAGCCGTTTGGTTGGAGAAGAACAGAAAGAAATAGAAGAATTGCTGGAGCGCCTGATTGAAAGAGTGGAAAGCAAAAACAGAATGGCTCTTTTTCAATATGCCTGCAAAAATTATCCGTGTCAGAAGGAGGTGCGTAAAAAAATATTTAAATTGGATCAAATATTGGAACTCGAGGGAAACGCAAGTCCCGGGTATGGCTTTGACATAAGATTTTTGGATGAAGGAAAAGGAATGCACAGCAGGCAGATGTTGAATACTTGGCAGAATAGGGACAATACCATGTCGAATCTATATATGGACAGCTTTGCGTATGCTGCTGTGTTAGAATCCGAGAGTATCAGTAATAATGTGGGGTAAATGAGAAATGAAGGAAGAATATAGAAAGCAAATTATAGAGCTGTTAGAAATGGAAAGTCTGCATTTATATGAAGTCTGCCAAAAGGCAATCGGGATATTAAAAGAGACAGAGGATCTGAAACTATTCTGTTTCTTTATTGATGGGATGTGTGAGCTCCGAACACAAAGATATATTGAACTTACAGATGATTTGCGCAGTCAAATTGAAAAAAGCAATGGCGAGTATGGAAATATGTGGAACGAAGTGGTGAAGGTGCTTTTTCGCAAACAACTGTTTCAGGAGAAATTTTATGAGGAGTTGTGGGGGAGCATTGCACATTCTACAGTGTTGGGAACAAACGAGGATCAGGCGTATGCGTTAGATATAGTCTGTATGAATCCGTCCATTCCGTATTATCAGCCACGGAAAGTCATACGAATGGAGAATGCAGAATTTGCCGGATATGTAAAAAACTGGATGAGAAGTTCAAAGAGACAAGATGCATGATTACTTATCCGTTTGCACAAAGAACAGAAAGGGCGGCCGCCTTATTGGCAATTCTGGAAAACTGCAGTGATGATAAAGAGAAGACGGTAGTGCTTGCTCATATTATGGACTGTGCAGATGCAATTGCCAGAGTAGATGGGCAGGCCCGGATGCAGGAGCCATAAATCTTAAGAAGTTTTTCCGTTGCACATCAGAATAATGCGTGGTAAACTATAATAGTTGTAGAATGCTCTGCTTATATGAGGAGTGCAGGACGGAAAGGACTTGTTATGAGAGGAAAAAAGAATTTTCTTGCCATTCCGGCAAGCCGTGTGATGGCGCTTTTATTGATGGATATCATGTCCATTATCGCAGCTTCTTTTCTGGCTATTTATGTTCGTTTTGACTTCAGCTTCAGCGGGATAGACAGAACGTTTCTGGAAGTATATGAAAACATTATTGTATATAACGTTGCCTTTACACTGCTGTTTTTTGTGGTGTGGAAGCTTTACCGCAGCGTCTGGCGCTACGCCAGTGCCACAGAACTGATCAACATTATATTTGCAACCTCCTGTGCGGCCTTGGCCCAGTTGATCTTTTGCTATGCCACGGACAACCGCATGCCAAGGAGTTATTATGCGATCTACTGGTTTCTTCTGACGGTGTTCACCTGTGTGGTACGGTTTGGCTACAGGATATTGCGCCTGATCAATTCCAAACGGGAAGAGATGGTAGGAAAAAATAAAAAGGTCAATGTCATGCTGGTAGGAGCCGGTGCTGCTGCCAATATGATCCTGAAAGAGATTGAGAGCAGCCAATACCTGAACATGAGAGTCAGATGTATCGTGGATGACCATGAGGGTTGCCATGGCAAATTGCTTCGAGGTGTTCCTATCGTGGGCGGAAGGGACAAGATCCTGGAGGCTGCAGCACAATATGGAATCGATGAAATTATTTTTGCCATTCCCTCTGCCAATACAAAGACCAGGAAGGAGATCCTGGATATCTGCAAGGAGTCCGGCTGTAAGCTTCGTACCCTGCCCGGCATGTATCAGCTGATCAATGGTGATGTCTCCGTTTCCAAACTGAAAGAAGTGGAAATCGAAGATCTGTTGGGACGTGATCCCATTCAGATCAATACCAACGAGGTGTTGGAGTATGTCAGCAGTAAGGTGGTCATGGTAACCGGCGGCGGCGGCTCCATCGGCAGCGAATTGTGCCGCCAGATTGCGGCGCACCATCCCAAACAGTTGATCATTGTGGATATTTACGAAAACAATGCTTACGAGATTCAACAGGAATTGCTCAGGAAGTATCCTAACCTGAATCTTGTGGTGTTGATCGCTTCCGTCAGGAACACCAACAGGATCAACAAGATTTTTGAGGATTACCGTCCCAATATCGTATATCATGCTGCGGCCCATAAACATGTGCCGTTAATGGAGACAAGCCCCAATGAGGCCATCAAGAATAATGTGATGGGTACGTACAAAACTGCCCAGGCGGCTGACAAGTACGGCGTAGAAAAATTTGTGTTGATTTCCACGGATAAAGCGGTGAATCCCACCAATATCATGGGAGCATCCAAGCGTATCTGTGAAATGGTGATCCAAACCATGAACCAAAAGTCCAAAACAAACTTCGTGGCAGTGCGTTTTGGAAACGTGCTTGGAAGCAACGGAAGCGTGATTCCTCTGTTCAAAAAGCAGATTGCCGAAGGTGGCCCTGTGACGGTTACCCACCCCGATATCATTCGGTATTTCATGACCATTCCGGAGGCGGTATCCCTGGTTCTCCAGGCAGGAGCTTATGCAAAGGGCGGTGAGATCTTTGTCCTGGATATGGGTGAGCCTGTGAAGATTCTTGATCTGGCTACCAATCTGATTAAGCTGTCCGGTTACAAAGTTGGAGAAGATATAGAGATCAAGTTTACGGGCTTACGTCCCGGCGAAAAGATGTATGAGGAACTTTTGATGAATGAGGAGGGCCTCACAAAAACCGCCAACAAGATGATCTACATTGGAAAACCCATAGAGTTTGATGAAGAAAGATTCCTGGAGCAGTTAAAGAAACTTGGCGAGGAAGCCAAGTCAGAGACTGCAGATATCAGGAAGGCGGTAAAGGAGATAGTCCCGACATACCGGTATAGTGAGGACGACAGAACTTAACGAAATTTCGTTTATAAATATCCCAAAAACAAATTGACACTGTCCGTTTCCCAATATATAATAAACCTATCAAAGGGTAATCATTAGTTGGTGCATATCACCCATTCTGGCACTTCTGCCACTTTACTCAGAGATGAAAACACATAGTGGCAGAGGTGCTGATATAGTGCCTCTGCCAGAAAGGAGACGAAATGGATAGAGAATTGCTGAATGCCATGGGAGAATTGTTGGACAGAAAACTGGATGAGAAGTTAAAACCTCTCAATCAAAGGTTGAGCGTTGTCGAGACAGAACTCGTCACAGTGAAGAAGGACCTTGGCGGGGTAAAGACAGAACTCGTCACGGTGAAGGAGGACCTTGGTGAGGTAAAGACAGAACTCGTCACAGTGAAGAAGGACCTTGGCGGGGTAAAGACAGAACTCGTCACGGTGAAGGAGGACCTTGGTGAGGTAAAGACAGAACTCGTCACGGTGAAGGAGGACCTTGGTGAGGTAAAGACAGAACTCGTCACGGT
>JAGATV010000035.1 GCA_017621075.1 Lachnospiraceae bacterium | reverse complement strand
CCTTCTCTGCATATACCAGGAAATCGCAGGTATCCCTGTCAATCTCCACCTTCACATTGTCAGCTTTCCCAAAATGATTCTTGCAGGCAGTAAGTAAAGAGTTCTCGATCGCCTCGAACAGCGTCTCCTTGCTGATCTCTTTCTCCTTCTCCAGGATGTCAAGTGCCTCCATCAATTCTTTGTTCATCATTTCCTCCATTCCGGCTTTTTGCCAAATCTTTTTCGTATTGTTTTAAAAATCCAGTGCAAGACGGATCAGTGCCACGGCCGGCCGTTCAAAAGTCAGTTCCGTTCCGTCCTCATTGATCGTAATGGTTTCTTTGTCAAAGCTCTCCAGGATACCGGAAAATTCTTTCCGCTTCTCCAAAGCTTTGAACAGCTTGACCTCCACCTTACTTCCGATGCTCTTTGCAAGGTGCTTATCTTTCTTTAAAGTTCTCCCCAGACCGGGGCTGCTCACCTCCAGGATGTAGGCATCCGTTATGAAATCTTTCTCATCCAGTGCATCCGATAACGCCCGGCTCACATTTTCGCAGTCGGTGATGTTCACTCCCTCCGGCTTGTCGATGTAAGCCCTCAGGTAATAATCGCTGCCCTCCTTCACATATTCCACGTCGTAGATCTCTACGCCGTACTTTTCAGTAATGGGCAAAAGCAGTTCCTCTGTCTTTGTCTCATAGCTTTCTCTCTGGGACATAGCATCCTCCTGTTTTGTTTCTGTCCGGTCCCCGGGGATCTCTCCACGTTGTGGTCCAAACAAACAAGAAAGAGTGGCGTTTGCCACTCTTACTCTAGTAACTATCATAATCTTTGTTTAGTATAGACCCTTCTTAAGGAAATGTCAATAGGTTTTTTCACGGTTTGTCGTGATTTTTGCGGCTATTCCCTCACCACACCGATACAGGTGCCTATGTACTCCACCTGATCCATTCTCTTACAGAGGAAATCCTCTCCCCTGCGGTGCAGACATTTCAGACGGTATCCCGACTCCTCTTCCAGAAACTTTCTGATAAAAGCCCTGCCTCTTATGAAAAACACTGCGTTTTCCCCATGCCTCGGAAAACGGTTTTCCAAAAGGATCACATCCCCTTTGCAGTATGCAGGCACAAGGTCATTGAACATCAGCTTAATGGCGGTAAAGGCATCCCTGGCAGCAGTCTCTATTTCCACCACCTCGCACCTTTCATAATCGATGCCTTCAATAATATCGCTGTTGGCGATCAGACAGGGGATCTTGTGACGGTCCATGCTCTCCCGCTCCGCCTTTGCCGTGGTGGCCTCGTACTTGGCCACCAGCTCGATGAGGCTCTTCCCGTGGTTGCCGCACATTCTGTAATACTCCAGAAGGATTCCTTCCTCCCGGGCAAGGGGACTTTCTCCCATCATGAAATTGACGCTGTGCCCTAATGCTCTGCTCATCTTCATCAGGGTTGACACTTTAGGATCCGTGGTTCTCCCGTAATAGATATTCCTCACAGTCTCAAACGGCAGATCGCACATCTCCGCAAACTCCCCGATAGACAAGTTCCTGTCGGCCAGCAAATCTCTCAAACGTTCATTGATCATTTTCCCACCCGTGTCTTTCTCGACATACTTTACACAATAAATTTACAAAATAAATGTTACCTTTAATATTTTTTCTTGTCAATATTTGAAATATGATGGCAATGTAGCATTTTTATCAGACTTTTTTGTAGAAAGGAAGAACGAATCTATGGATTCAGACTTTTTTGAAACCGATGACAATCTGCTCCATGACCTGATCCTGAGCATAGGGATTCCACCCAACATCTACGGATACAGCTATATCATTCACGCAATGAAGCTCATCATGGCCGACCCCGGCTATCTTCATTCCGTGACGAAAGGGCTGTATATCGATATTGCCAAAGAATTCCATACCAAACCCGCAAGAGTGGAACGTGCCATCAGACACGCCATCAACACCGCATGGCTATACGGCGATCTTGCATTCATCGACAGCATCTTCAAGAACTGTGTGCGGCCGGATAAAGCTGTTCCCTCCAATTCAGTCTTTCTTGCAAGGCTGTATTTCTACTTAAAGGGCCTGGAATACAAACAGGCCTGACCGTCCATCGTCTAAGGCCGGAGGTATCCTTACCTCCGGCCTTGTCGTTATATCTCTTATTCCGTGATCTTTTCGATCTTGATGGCACAGACCTTATACTCCGGAATTCTTGCATATTTATCCAATGCTGCATTGGTCAGCACATTGGCATTTCCATCAGGGAAGTGGAAGGGCATCCATGTCTCCCTGGGGGAAACCTTCTCACCCACCCTTGCGGTGGATATGATGGTCCCTCGTCTGGAGGAAACCCTTACCTGCTCTCCGTTCTCAATACCGAGCCTTGCAGCATCCTCCGTGTTGATCTCAATAAAGGAGGAACCCTCTCTCTCCATCAGTCCGGGGGTCTTGCCTGTCATGGCTCTGGTGTTGTAATGATACAGGATACGCCCTGTCATCAGGATGAAAGGATATTCTTCGTCGGGAAGCTCTGCGCTGGGTACATACTCCGCAGGATAGAACCAGCCAAGTCCTCTGGAGAACTTGCCCACATGGAGGATGGGGGTGCCGGGATGGTTCTTATCCGGGCAGGGCCACTGGATAGATTCACCCTTATCCAGCCTTCTGTGGCTGATGCCGCCGAAGATAGGCGTCACGGAAGCGATCTCGTCCATGATCTCCTCCGCAGTAAGCCTGGGCTGAGGATAACCCATCCGATTCATCAGATCGATGAAGATATCGGTATCCAGCCTCATTTCCCCTTCCAGTTCTACCGCCTTGCGGACTCTCTGTACCCGGCGCTCGGTATTGCTGAAAGTACCTTCCTTCTCGGCGTAGCTGGTGCCGGGCAGGATCACATCCGCATACTGGGCGGTCTCTGTCATGAACAGGTCGGAAAGTACCAGAAAATCAAGACTTTCCAACGCTTTCTTAATATGGTTCTGATCGGCGTCGGTGACAACAGGGTCCTCACCGAAAATGAAGAGGCCTCTGATCTCCTTGCGGATGGCCGCACCGAACACATCCGTTGCGTGCATGCCGGGCTTGTTGGAAAGTTTTACGCCCCAGGCTCTCTCAAACTTTGCCACCACCTCGGGATTGGTAACCTTCTGATAGCCGGGGAAATCGCCGGGCAGCGCACCCATGTCACAGGCACCCTGCACATTATTCTGTCCGCGCAGAGGATTCACACCACAGCCGGAACGTCCGATCTTGCCCACCAGCATCGCCATATTGGACATGGACATAACACCCTCAGTACCGGTGGAATGCTCGGTAACGCCCAGACAGTAGATGATGGGAGCCTTCTTTGCCTTTGCATACATCAGAGCCGCTTCTCTTAAATGGTCCGGATCGATATGACAGATTTCGGCAACCTTCTCCGGAGTGTATTCCTTTACGATCTCCTTCAATTCTTCAAAGCCTTCCGTCCTGGTCCTGATAAATTCCTCATCAGCCAGTCCCTCATTGATGATCACATTCATCATGCCGTTTGCGAAGGCCACGTTGGTGCCGGGCTTGATCTTCAAATGGATGTCCGCCCTCTTGGAAAGGCCGATATCTCTGGGATCCACCACGATCAGCCTGGTGCCTCTGTCCACTGCCTGACGGATCTGCATACCAATGACGGGATGGGCTTCCTCAGGATTGGAACCCACCAACATGATGACATCCACATCATTTGTGATATCACTGATAGGGTTGGTCATTGCGCCGGAGCCCAGAGTCATGGCCAGACCTGCAACGGTTGCAGAGTGGCATACACGGGCACAGTTATCCACATTGTTGGTGCCGAAAGCACAGCGCACCATCTTCTGCAGCATATAGCAGTCCTCGTTGGGGGAACGGGAGCAGGCAAAACCTGCCAGGGCGTCGGAACCGTACTGCTTCTTGATCTCATTGAATTTGGAAGCGATCAGATCCAGGGCTTCATCCCAGGTAGCCCTCTCAAACTCTCCGGTCTCTTTATTCTTGATGAGAGGATACTTCAGCCTCTCAGGAGAATGTACAAAATTGAAGGAACCGAATCTGCCCTTTACACAGAGAAGATTCTTGTTGGAGGGACCGTTTGCCGGCTCCACATCCACGATCTCATTATCCTTTACCACCAGATAGTACTGACATCCGGTTGCACAATGAGGGCAGGTGGTAAGCACCTTCTCTACTTTGCCCACCTGATATTTCTTGCGGTTCTTTGCCACTAAAGCTCCGGTAGGGCACACTCTTGCGCAGTTGCCGCAGGACTCACAGTCTGTCTCCTTCCAGTCGGGGCCAAAGGGTGCGTCGATCAGGGTCCTTGTACCGATCTTGCCGTTATGCAGCGTTCCGTTGCCGGCCACTTTATTACAGGTGCTCACACACCGCTGGCAATTGATGCACAGCTCGGGATAATAGGTTAAGAAAGGATTTTCCTTTTTGGCTTCATATTTGGCTGCGCTTCCCACATAACAGGACTTGGTGATGCCATACTCATTGGACAGATCCTGCAGACGGCAGTCGCCGGACTTACCACAGGAGAAACACCTCACATCATGGTTGGCAAGAAGCATGTTCAATACCTGCTTGCGGCTGTTAATGACTCTCTCGGAACCGGTGTGCACTACCATGCCCTCTGCCACCCTGGTATTGCAGGAAGTGATCAGATGATCTTTTCCCTCCACTTCCACCACGCACATCTTACAGGCGCCGACCTCGTTTACCTCCTTCAGATAACAGAGGGTGGGGATCTTGATGTCAGCTTCCTGGGCAGCTTCTAAAATCGTTAAATTTTCATCTACGGAAATCTGCTTTCCGTCAATCGTCAGTGAAACCATTATACTCTGCCTCCTTCCACTACACCGCATCCGAAGTGATCGCACCGTAAGCACTTGCGGCACTCCTGCATTGCCTCGTCGTAGGACATGCCGTTCTCCACCGGCTCAAAATTGGTCTTTCTCTCACGGGCGGAACGGTCCGTCAGATGTACCCGGCCGTAATGAGTCCTGTCATTGTCCTTGGGGGACGGGATCTTGATATCGTCCAGATATTTGTGGTGATATCCCAGATATTCGTCGATGTTGAGTGCGGCAACTTTGCCTGCACCGATAGCCTTGATGACAGTTGCGGGGCCGAAGACACAGTCGCCGCCTGCAAATACCTTGTCATACCCCTTCACTCTGGTGGTAGGTTCGGTCTCAAAAGTCTTTCTTCTGGGATTCACACTGTATTTCTCAAAAGGCTGGGACACGATATCCTGACCGATAGCCATAAGCACCACTTCACAGGGCACTTCGATCTCTTCCTTGTTGGCCTTGGTCACGGAAGGCTTGCCCTGTCTGTCGTATACACTGATGATCTGGGGCTGTGCCACGAAGCCGCACACATTTCCCTCTGCATCGGCATTGATCCTGACAGGCGCATTCAGGGTAAGGAGCTCCACACCCTCCTCAATGGCGCCCTGGATCTCTGAAGGCAGTGCGGTCATGTCCACCTGTCTTCTGCGGTAAATAACGGTTACTTCCTTTGCGTTGCAGCGGATCGCTGAACGGGCACAGTCCATAGCCACGTTGCCGCCGCCTACCACGACCACTCTCTTGCCGGTGTAATCCGGGATATTGCCCCTGCCGATCTCCCCCAGCATATCCACTGCGGAATAGACGCCGTTACTCTCCACGCCCTCTACATTGACAGATTTACCGATCTGGGCGCCGATCGCTATGTAGACTGCGTTATATTCTTCCAAAAGCTGCTCCATGGAAATATCCTTTCCCACGGCAACATGGTATCTCACCTCGATATTGCCCGTGGAAAGAATGGCATTGATATCCTGATCCAGTCTGTCCTTGGGCAGACGATAATTGGGAATGCCGTAGCGGAGCATACCGCCTAACTGATCCCTCTCTTCAAACACTACCACCTTATGACCCATCAGGGAAAGGTAATATGCCGTAGTCAGACCGGAAGGACCTCCACCCACAATGGCTACCCTTTTGCCTGTTGCCACGTTACAGTCAGGGACCTTTACCTGGTCGGCTGCGATCTGGTCCACTGCAAATTTCTTCAATCCCCTGATGTTGACAGGGCTGTCGAGCAGATCTCTGCGGCATTTTTCCTCGCAGGGATGCTCACAGATAAAGGCGCATGCCGTGGGAAAAGGATTCTCATGACGGATCAGATTGATGGCATCCGCATAACGGTGCTCCCCGATCAGTGCGATATATCCGGGAATATCCACATGGGCAGGGCAATAGGAAATGCAGGGCACCTTCTGTCCCACTTCCTCCTGACATCTGTGGTTCTTAATATGGTTCATGTATTCTTCATTGAACAGTTCCACGCTCTGAAGCACGATATTGGCTGCTTCATAACCGATGGCACAGTCTGCGGTATCCTGGATCATCCTGGCAAGCTCCACCATGTTGTTGAAGGTGTCGATGTCGGCCTTGCCGTCCAGGATCTCCCGCATCATATTCTCCACCTGTTCCAGTCCGTCACGGCAGGGCACGCACTTTCCGCAGGTCTGGCTCCTTGCGCTCTGCAGGAAAGACAACTGTACTGCGATAGGGCACACGCCCGGAGGATTCGCCTTGACACGCTTGACAAACTTATCCAGGAACTTCATTGTTTTTTCATTCATTTCATTGGTTTGTATAACATTCTCTGAGTACATGAAAGCCTCCTTAATGTATTTAAGACATAGATAGTCATACCTAAGCCAATTATACTATACTGAAAAAAATTATACAATAAATTAAAATTTTAACGAAGCTTTAACAGCGCAAAAACAGGCAGCTCATAAGAGCCGCCTGTCTGCAATCGATCAGTAGGTAAATAACTGTACCCAGTAGTTCACACCGTTATCGTCCCGGTAATGTCCCACTCCGATATTCTTAAAATTCGCATTCAGGATATTGGCCCGGTGCCCTTCACTGTTCATCCAGCCCTCCATCACCTGCCGGGGAGACTTCTGGCCCCAGGCAATGTTCTCACCGCTGCCTCTGAACACTACGCCCTGTTCTTTCAACGCGCTGCTGAAACTGCTGCCGTCCGGTCTGGTGTGGGCAAACTTCTGTGTGATCTCTTTTGCCCGCACATTTGCGGCAGCCGTAATGTCTTTGTCCACCGTAAGAGTCGCAAGTCCTGCCTTCGCCCGCTCCTCGTTGACCAGCTTTACGATCTGCTCTCCGTAGGAAAGGTCCTCTTCTTTGGCTTCTCCCTCTGAGGGAGCCATGTCAGGTTCCTGTACACCCGGATTCTCCGCAATCGGTGGAATGGGTGTTTCCGGAGCCGGGGTTTCCGGACAAAGATTTCCACCATTGCCCATTGCCGTACAGATCTTTTCCAATAACCGGGACAGGCTCTCCGTCCCCTGTCCGATGTACACCTTGTAACAGCCGCCGGTCAGTTCCCTCACCGTCCCTGCTTCCGCTGCATGGGCAGGAACAGCAATACTTCCCGCCGCCACTGCCGCCGATAAGAATACGGTTGCCAATAATCTTTTGTTCTTCATGGTTTCCTCCTTAAATGTTACATAATTATTACAAAATTTATACTAACATGTAACATTTAAGAATGCTACCGGCAATTATTGCCATTAGGCACGTCTACCTTGCGCATTCGCCCTCCGCCCCGGTCATGATACCCAGTCCATGGGAAAGGGAAGGAAGCAGAAATCCCAGACATTCCCGCACCGCCTTGGGACTGCCGGGAAGATTGACGATCAGCGTGCGGTTGCGCATGACGCTGACTGCACGGCTGAGCATAGCCCTGGGCGTGATCTGAAGGCTCTGATAGCGGATGGCCTCCGCAATACCGGGCACGTTCTTGGTGGCTGCCCTGAGGGTGGCCTCCGGAGTATTGTCCCTGGGGGACAGTCCCGTACCGCCTGTGGTAAGGATCAAGTCTGCCTTTTCTGCGTCTGCCAGGCGTACCATTTCTTCATAAAGGCAGTCCTCATCATCGGGCAGCACCTTGCTGCTGATGATCTCATAGCCTTCTGCCTCCAGGATCTCTTTAATGACAGGACCGCTTAAGTCCTCCCTCTGTCCCAGACTTCCTTTGTCGCTTGCGGTGATGATTCCCACCCGGAATTTCTTTTTCTCCTCCACCAGCACCAGTTCGTCGCCCACTTTGATCACTCCGCCCTTTAGCACTCTGGCGAACACTCCCTCTCTGGGCATGATACAGTCCCCCACCTGATGGAAGATCTCGCACTCGGAATGACACTTCTTGCCGATCTGGGTGATCTCCAGCACCACATCATTGCATCGAAAAATGGTTCCCACGGGATAAGTCTTGAAATCAAAGCCCTTTACCAGAAGATTCTCGCCGAATGCGCCGTCTGCCACATCGGCGCCGCGCTTTCTGAATTCCTCCACCCTTTCGTAGGACAAAAGGCTTACCTGTCTGTGCCAGTCTCCGGCATGGGCATCCTTCTGAAGCCCCCAGTTTTCCAGGAATCTGCACTGGCCGATATTTTTCTTGGCTGTTCCCTTCTTCTCACTGATGCATACTGCAACTACTTCTCCCATGTTCATCCTCCTATCTGTACCATCTTGCGCTTCTCGGAACCTTCTCTTTCCCCAATGTGCTCAAAATCATGCTCCTTTGGCTTCTTCTGCAAAGCCTCCTCCACTTCATGACGGATGTCCCCATCCGTGGCACCGCCCCGAAGCAGGGGCTTTAACTCCAGTCCCCGGTCATAATGGAGGCAGAGCTTCAGCCTGCCCTCCGCCGTGAGCCGGACCCGGTTGCACTCCCCGCAGAATTTATGGGAAATAGGGCTGATAAATCCCACTTTGCCACAAAATCCCGGAAAATCATAATATCGGGCCGGACCGTTCCCCCGTTTTTCTTCCGAGAGCTGCGCCTTACCGTAGCAAGCCTCAAGTCCTGCCAGGATCTCATGGGAGGGGATGCCTTCAAAATCCCTGCCGCAGCCCACGGGCATCAGCTCGATATACCGGATATCCACAGGCCTTTCCTTGGCCAAAGATGCCAGTTCTGTCAGTTCTGTGTCATTCAGTCCTCTGCAGGGCACACAGTTGATCTTGAGCTTCATACCCTGCTCAAGCACCTTTTCCACAGCTTCCATGACCTGTCCGTGACGATCAAAACCGGTGATCCGCTCAAAGGTTTGGGGATGCAGGGTATCCAGGCTGATATTCACCCCGGTAAGCCCCGCTGCTTTCAGTTCCTCCACCTGCTCTCCCAGAAGCACCCCATTGGTGGTCATGGCGATCTCCTCCATACCGGGCAGCCCGTGAATGTCTTTGATAAGTTTGGTGACATTCTTCCGCACCAGAGGTTCTCCCCCGGTGATGCGCACCTTACAGATCCCCATTCCGGCCATGATCCGCACCACCCGGTAAACCTCCTCCAGGGTCAGAAGCTCCCGGTGGGGGATCAGGGCGATGCCTTCCCGGGGCATACAGTAACGGCACCGCAAATTGCATTTGTCCGTCACGGATATTCTCAAATAGTCAATGGTCCTTCCAAAACCGTCTGTCATCTTGTTTCTCCGATCACTTTTCCATCAAAATCAGTTGTCCTGCCGGGATTTTCAAATAGAAACCGACATCCTTGATCTGTTCCCACTTTTCTTTGGGAAGCTCATAAGTCAGTACGCCAAATTCTCCTGCCGCCTCATACCCCCGCTGTCTGAATAGAACGATCACCGAAAAAGTGTCCTCTATGACCCGCAGGACCTCACAGTCAAAGACATTGGCATCCTCCATCCGGTCCGTCACCTGAAAATAGTGGGCGCGGAAGCCTGCGTAGCTAGGGCTCTGCCCGGTGTCCGGAATGCGCAGCCTGATGCCCCAGTCCCCGGCCCAGAATTCTCCCGGCAAAGATCTTTCCAGCCGCGTGATATTCTTACAGCCGGTAAGCAGGGTTCCCGACAGAGTCCTGGGATTTTGGAACAGTTCTTTCTTGGGCTGCAGCTCCACGATCCGTCCCTCCTCCATGACTGCGATCCTGTCCGTCAGGCGGTAGACCTCATTCCTGTCATGGGACACAAACAGGGCCGTCTTTCCAAAGGAGTCGAGTGTCTCCATGATCTCCCGCTCCAGCCTTGTCTTTAAATGATTGTCCAGTGCCGAGAATGGCTCATCCAGCATGATGAGATCCGGCTTTGCGCCAAGCATCCTGGCAATGGCCACACGCTGCTTCTGACCCCCGGACAGTTGTGCCGGATACAGGTGTTCCTTTCCTGTCAGGCAGAATCTCTCGACCAGTTTCTCTGCCTCCTCCTTGTCCCCGGTTCCGCACATAACGTTCTGCAGCACGGTCATATTGGGGAACAGGGCGTAATCCTGGAACAGATAACCCACTCTGCGCTTTCTTGTAGGCAGGTTGATATGCTTTTCCGCATCAAAAAGCACCCTGCCATCCAGCCGGATGACGCCCTTGTCCGGCCTTTCAATGCCGGCGATACATTTTAATGTCAGGCTCTTTCCGCAGCCAGAAGCGCCCAGGATGGCAAACACTTCCCTTTCTGCCTCAAATTTAACTTTCAGGCAAAAATCTCCGCATTTCTTTTCGATATCCACATACAATGCCATGGTTCCACCTTACCTTCCCCGCTTCATGAGCCTGGTCTGGTAATCCATCCAGTAATTCATGAGAATGATAGTGGCAAAGGAGATTGCCATGATGATGGCCACCCAGCGGTATGCCAGGGAACGGTCACCACTCTGTACCGCCGTGTAGATGGCAACGGACATCGTCTGGGTCTTGCCCGGAATATTCCCCGCCAGCATGATGGTGGCACCGAATTCCCCCAAGGCCCTGGCAAAGGCAAGGATGGTTGCCGCCGCCACTCCCGGCCAGGACACCGGCAGCATGACCCGCCTAAAAATCTGGGATTCCGTCATGCCAAGAGTTCTGGCCGCATGGATCAGATTTGGGTCCACCTGCTCAAAGGCGCCTCTGGCCGTGCGGTACATAATGGGAAAGGATACCACTACCGCCGCGATCACAGCACCCTGCCAGGTAAACAGCACATTGATGCCCAGCTTCATCAAAAACCGGCCGAACGCACTGTTCTTTCCAAAGATCAGCAGCAGGAAAAACCCCACCACCGTAGGAGGCAGCACCATGGGCAGGGAAAAGATCCCGTCCATCAGGGACCCAAGCCTTCCCATGGAGACTACCAGCCTTGCGGTGATCAGTCCCAAAAGGAAAGTAAATACCGTAGCAGTAAACGCTACTTTCAAAGATATCCATAATGGTGAAAAATCCATTTTTCTTCCTTCCTGTATCCATCAAGCCAAAATCAATTCATGAGGGAGAATCCATAAGACGCAAACAGCTTTGAGGTCTCATCACTCTGTAAGTACTCCAGGAACTTTGCAGCTTCCTCCTTCTGCCCGCTGGCCTTTACGATTCCCGCAGGATAGATGACCCTTTTGCAGGAGCCTTCCGGGGCCTCACACACGATCTTTACCCGATCGGTAGTGTACGCATCCGTTGCATAGACCACGCCGCAGTCCACAGCAGAGGTCTCCACCCAGGAGAGCACCGTTCTTACATCAGAGCCATAATTGGCCTTTGCCTTCACTTCATCCAGTGTACCCAGGGTGGTGAAGATTTCCTCTGAATACTGTCCCACAGGAACGCTTCCGGGCTCTCCCAGACCGATCATGGTCACCTTGTCTGTCGTCACATCCTCAAAGGAAGCCACCTCTAAGCTGCTGTCCGCAGGAACGATCAGCACCACCTTGTTTTCCAAAAGCTGCACGATGCTGTCATCCTCCATCAGTCCCTGCTCCTGCAATGCCGTCATCTGCTTGGTGGCCGCAGAAAGGAACAGATCAGCAGGTGCCCCCTCCTCGATCTGGGTCTGCAGGGCACCGGAACCGCCGTAAGAGAAGGTCAGCGTTACATTGGGATTGGCAGCCTCGTACAGGGTCTTTATCTCATTACAGACATCTGTCAGGGATGCAGCGGCAAGGATCGTCAGTTCCACAGGCTCTTTGGCCCGGCTGTCCGCCTGAGTGGTCCCCTGTTTCTCTTCCTCTTCTCCGCAGGCAGTGAGTGTTCCCATCATCAGGGTGCTCACGGCCCGCGCTGTCATCATCGTTACGATCTTTCTTATTTTGTTGTTCTTCATGGTCATATCACTCCTATTTCTCTCTTACGAAGTGACCACTCTTTCCACCCATTTTTTCTACCAGGTGGATCTCGCCCAGTTCCATACCACGGTCCACGGCCTTGCACATATCATAGATGGTCAGCAGTGCCACGCTCACACCGGTAAGGGCCTCCATCTCCACGCCCGTTTTGCCGGAAAGCTTGACCGTACAGATACATTGAATGGAATTTGTGGCCTCCTCCAAGCTAAAATCAATGGTTACTTTTGTCAGCATCAACGGATGGCATAAGGGAATCAGGTCGGAAGTCCTCTTGGCCGCCATAATGCCTGCGATCCTGGCAGTCCCCAGCACATCGCCCTTTTTGGCAGTGCCGTTTCTGATGATATCAAACACCTGGCTGCTTAAGCGGATGCAGCCACTTGCCACAGCCGTGCGCTCCGTCACCGCTTTGTCCGTCACATCCACCATAATGGCATTTCCCTGTTCGTCAAAATGAGTAAAACCTGACATGATTCCATACCTCCGTCTATTTTCCAAAACCACAGTTGGGGAAATGGCATACCTCGCAATTCAGGCAAAGCCCTCCTTCCCCATAGCTTATCAGATCCTCCTGCGTCAGGATCTCGCCCGCCAATACCCTCGGCAGTACCAGATCAAAAATCGTGCGGCCGGCATACATGACGCAGCCGGGCAGTCCCAGAATGGGTATCTGCCTGCCGGCCTCCTCATAATAAGCCAGCAGGAACATAGCTCCCGGAAGCACCGGGGCCCCGTAGGAAACTATCCTTGCGCCCGTAGCCTTGATGGCGCCGGGGGTCCTGTCATCCGGGTCCACGCTCATACCGCCGGTACAGAGCACCAGGTCCGCACCTTCCTCTATAAAAGAACGGATGGCCTGCACGATATCCTCCCGGCTGTCATCCAGGATCTTCTGTCCCATCACTTCCGTGTCATACTCGGAAAGTTTCCTTCGGATAGCAGGGCCAAAGGCATCCTCGATCCTGCCCTTGAACACCTCGCTCCCCGTGGTGACGATTCCCACCCTGGTATGGCGGAAGGGCAAAATGGCAAGAAGAGGCTTCTCACCTGCCGCCTCTTTAGCCCGGTCCATCTTCTCCTGTTCGATCACCAGCGGAATGATACGGGTAGCGGCAATCTTGTCCCCGGCCTTCACCGGGAAATTGCCGTGCACCGTGGCGATCATCATCTCTCCCAGACCGTTGACCGCATGCAGTCTTTCGGTGTCGATCTTCAAAAGACCGTCCGCTGCCGCCCTGATCTCGATCTTTCCTTCCTTGGGATCGGCAGCCGTCATATTTTCATTCAGGCAGATATCCCTAAGGATCTCCGCCGCTTCATCCTCATGCAGGATTCCTTCCTTTTTTTCCCACACATAGAGATGCTCCTTTCCCACGGATAACAGCACAGGAATGTCCTCTTTTGTAACAATATGTCCTTTCCGGAACACCGCATCCTTTACCACGCCGGGGATGATCTGTGTGATATCATGGCACAGTACCTGCCCCACCGCATCTTCCGTTCTTATCAGCTTCATAGCAATACCTTGCCTTTCTGTCCGCACTAAGTAAGCCCAAAATACTGTTTCAGGCATAAAAAGATCCCCTCTGTATCATCCAGTCCGTAAACGGGACAGGATACTTCTTTGGGGGATACTACATCGGTGGCTATCAAGATCAGGGTATCGGGATCACAGATACTTGCGGAAGAGATCTTTTGCCGCACCACTTCAATCTTGGGCAGGCTGGATTCCTTCATGCCTTCTATGATGATGACGTCCGCATCCTCACATCGGGCGATCATCTCCCAAACAGAAGACTTTCTCCTGCCATTCACAGAAAACTGGGTGTCGGAAAAAATAGCGCTGTATAACGCTCCCGCCTCACGGAATCTGTAAGTATCCGTTCCCTCATGATCCATACTATAATCATGCCCGTCATGCTTGATCACAGCAACCGAGTAGTCCTCTTTAATAAACTCATTGATCAATCGGATGATCAGTCCTGTCTTCCCGCTGTCCTTGACCGCGCTGACACAGAATACCACAGGCAGGACCAGCCTCTGATACTCTTTCCTTGTATTGATATTCTTAACTAACTTCTTTTCAAAACAGCTTTGCTCCAGTTTGATATATTTGGTGCGCACTCTGCTTAAAATGTCGACCAGACGGTACTGTCCCCCTGCGATCAGCTCCTCAACCACCCCAAGGACACGTTTGGAATAAATTGCGCACAGGGGATGGACACGGTCTTCGTCCATCAGACAGAACACGTCATAATCGGAGGAGACGAACTCCGCCATGTAAAGAACCAGTTCCTTTTTTAAGAAAGGCATGTCGGCCGCACAGATAAACACATACTCCTGGCCCGCATGCTTTAAGATCTGATAAATTCCTTCGATGGGTCCGATATCCTGATGTTCATCATAGACGACAGGCAGACCCATATCCTCATATTCGCCCTTTGCGGCAGCAGAAATAAGCGTCTCCGAAAAGCCGCTCAATTCCTTTCTGATCCTGTCAATGAATCTTACATTATTCAGTTGCAGCAAGGCCTTGTTTTGGCCCATGCGGGTGCTCTTGCCCCCCGCCAGGATACCTGTACTGAGTTTCATGTGATCTTGTTATCCTTCCCAACCCTTAAAGTACCGGATTCTCACGGTATCTCCGGGCTTTACGCTCCTGCCCGGCTCTAAGTCGATAAAACAATTACATTCTGTGAGATTATGGATCACTGAGGAAGCATGCACCGGGGAAGGGATCGTGACCTTTCCTCCGTCGGCATAAGCCCTTATCAGCCTCCGCAATCTGTTTACTTTGGGATATTCGCTTACAAGCACTGCCCTCTCCTTCTTGCTCTCAAAAGAACTGCTGTGCATGAGCTTTGCCATGGCCGCCCAGAAATACAGTTCAAAATTGGCCATAGCCGCATAGGGGTTGCCGGAAAGACTTAAGATCACCTTGCCGTCCAACACGCTGCCCAAAGTGGGGGTGCCGGGCTGAATGTTGGCACCTCTGAAAAGCTCTCTGGCCCCTAAATTTTTCAACACTGCCGGCACGATATCCTTCTTGCCCACGGAAACCGCACCTGTGGTGATCAAAAAATCCGCTTTTTCCAAAGCTCCCCTGATTTTTTCCGAAAGCAGCTCCTCCTCGTCCGCACAGGTCTCCATGCTGCTTACTGCAAGCTGCTGACTGCGGATGGATGCGCCCAGCATATAGGCAATACTATTATAGATCTTTCCGGGTGCAAGAGGACTTCCAACTTCTGTAAGCTCCGTACCCGTGGAAAGAATGGCAACGGCAGCGGTCTCATAGACACATACTTCCTCTATCCCAAGGCTCGCCAGGACGCCAAGATGAGCCGGGGTCAGCCTGGTATTGCAGGACACTGCCACATCCCCCATCCGGATATCCTCTCCCACCTTGCAATAATTGGCAAAGGCAGGCACGGAAGCATAGATCTCCACCGTTTTCCCACCGTAATCCGTATCCTCCTGCCGGATCACACTGTCAAAGCCCTCCGGCACATAAGAGCCTGTCATCACCCGCACTGCCGTATTTTTTTCATAAGGGACCTGTTCATAATCCCCTGCCAGCAGCTCCCCTGTGACCCCAAGCCTTACCGGATGCTCCTTTGTGGCAGCACTGATATCCTCTGCCCGCACCGCATAACCGTCCATGGCCGACTTGGGAAAAGGAGGCACCATCATCTGCGCCCGCACTTCCTTTGCCAGGACCCTTCCCACAGCTTCCATGAGGGGAACGGTCTCGGTAAGTTCCTTAGGGGTTATTTCTGCAAGCAGCTTTTCTACGCATTCTTCTATTTCCAGCATACACTCCACCTGTTTTTCTTTTCCGGCACCGTGATCCGGGTGCCCATCTTTACTTTCCTTCGTGGTAGACCTCATACCGGTCAGGCCACGCCTTGCAAATAAGAGTCAGATTATACTCCGCCGCCATCTCCACCGCTGCGTCCGTGGGCACCGCCTTGGAAACAAGCACCGGGACACCTGCAGCCACAGCCTTTTTTACCATATCCGTGGGGACACGCCCCGTGGTAAACAGGATACCGTCCGACGGGTCGATCTGTTTTAACAGCATATATCCGATACACTTGTCCATGGCATTATGCCTGCCGATGTCCTCCCCGGAGAACACGCACTGCCCTTTGACACCCAGATAACAGCTGTGGGTGCCCTTAGTCTTTCTGTGGATCTTAGAGTCCTCCGCAAAAATATCGGCAAGGGCAAAGATCCACTTGGACGGGTACTTCTCCTGCCCATTTCCCTCCGGCAGAGGCTTTAAATCCCCTGTGCCTGTCTTTTGCAGGAATACCTGATTTCCGGTACAGCAGGTGGGTTCCTGCACCACGTCTGCGTGCCAGACGGCCTCCTCCTTAAGGAATACCTTGGCCGTGTGCCCTTTTTCGCAGATATAAATGCTCTCCACATCCTCTGCACCCAAGATGACGCCCTCTGTCAGAAGCCTTCCCAGCACCAGTTCCACCAGATGGGAGGGAGTGCAGACCAGCTTTGCCACCAGTCTTTCATTGACAAACACATCCAGAAAATGTTCTTTAACAACGACGTCAGCCGCTTCCTCCACCGTCTGGTCCGCATTTACGATCTTGCGGGTGAGCCGGACGGATTCCTCCAGTCCGGTTGACCGGTCATTTATTTTCATCATACTGGTCCTCATATTGAAAGTAATCAAAATCCGCCGGCTTCCTGCTGCCGCATCCGCCGTTGTTGGCGTAGATGCCCACCAGGGTTCCCGTATGTCTCTTAGGATCGTCCGGCACGCCCTCATCGCACAGATAGATGCAGTTTTCCAGCTTCCCCACAAGCATCCACTCCTGCCCGTCATAGCTGTAGTAGAAGGTCCTGGTCAGCTTCTCCACCACCACCTTCAGATACACGGGGGCTTCCTTCACATTTTCAACCTCTGCCATCAGCTCCTCGCCATGGTTACGATTGATTACCAGCTGGATCTTCCGCCCGTTTTCATAACACACGGCACACCTTGCATAAGTGGCAGTGCTGTAATAACAGGTCAGGCCTGCCTGCTCCCCATCCTTATCGGGGTAGAATTCCACCTTGGTCTGTGCTGTGTAGGAAAGCTCCTGCTCCCTGCGAAGCAGCGTATTCTTGGCTCGGATCTCGTTTAACTGTCCGTCCCTTGTCCAGATACGGAAATAACCGGGCCGCTCGGTAAGGGACCAGGAACCGTTGTCCGGATTGCGCACGAACTCCCACTCCAAATTCAGTCTGCTATCGTCAAAATCGTCCCGAAGATTTCTTTCATAGACACATTCCGGCAGATCAGGGGCCGTCTGGGTCAGACTGGGGCCCTTTCCTTCATTGATGGTAAACCACCCGTCCTTTGTCCACTGAACGGGGTCCAACGCCGATTCCCGGCCCACAGTGGTGTAATTGCCCTGATTGGGCCTGCCGCAGAGATAATAGCACCACCACTGGCCGTTCTGGTCCTGGACCAGCTTGCCGTGTCCTGCCCTCTGGATAGGCGCCTCGGGATCAGTCTGACGCATCACCGGATTGTACGGAGAATTTTCATACATTCCGTAAAGCTCCGTGCTCCTTGCCACATTGATGCCATGTCCGTACCCGGTGCCTCCCTCAGCTACAATGGCGTAATAATAGCCGTCCTTCTTCATCAGATGGGGGCCTTCCGGACATCTCTCCCCGGTGCCGTTCCAAACGGTCCTGCCGGGTCCTGTCACCCTCAGTCCGTCCCCGCTCAAAGGATAGCTCTGTGCGGCCTTGGCAATGATCATATATCTGCTTCCGTCATCGTCCACAAACAGGGAGGGATCGATGTCGTCCACCTCCAGGCAGACCGGCTTGCTGTAGGGCCCCTCCGGATGATCGGATACCATCACCAGCTGGCGGCGCATGACGTTGTTGCCCCGCTTGCCGTCGGCATTCAGGCGCAGAGTGGCATAAATATAATATTTCCCGTCCACATACTCCATATCCGGCGCCCAGATCCCGTGAGAATCACGGATATCGCTTAAATCCAGCCACTCCGGGTTGCATATAGCATGACCGATGATATGCCAGTGTACCATATCCCTAGAATGAGAAATGGGAATAGCAGGAAAATACTGAAAACTGGAATTGACCATATAATAATCATCACCTACCCGGATCACCGACGGGTCCGGGAAAAATCCTCTCTGTACCGGGTTGTGATAAATTCTTTGTTCGCTCATAAAGGCCTCCTAATGTGTTTTCATCTCCATCAATCTGATGACTCTCGGACGATTATATCGTTGGATCATCACAAACTGCAAATCGATCAGGCAGGCAAAAACAGATGTTAAAATAAACACCGCCGGGACACCATAAGGAATGATCAACACCAATGGCACAAATGACAATCCCATGATGATCCGGTGTACCAATTCTGCCTGTGCGACATTATGCAACAAAGTGTCCGGACTACTGCTTGCCCTACAATCAGCCTCATCACAAAATGATATGATATTGTCAGCATCGTTACATACACAGACAACATCCAATCCCGACCAAGATTGTGGTAAAGAATCGCAAAAAAGATTGTCAGTGCAACCAGTAAAACATCTAGGTCATAAAGATCATTGTTTTTGAGGTTTTGATGCTCATAAGCGAATCCTCACTTTTTCCTGCTTCCATCTTCATTAAATTGGTTCTTAAGAGCTTTTTCTGTCGGAATAGTGGAAATCACCAAAATAGTACATTCTATGATACATATTGCTAATCCAATCCAACCAATGGCATCATCACTTTTTCCATAAAACGGGATTTGAACTATGATTGTCGGTACAAGCATGATCCAGCCAATTTTCCACCATCTCGTTCCACAATTTTCATTTGCAAATTTCCAGGTGTCCATATTCATTTGTGAACGCCCGGAACGATATCCTGCAACAGAATTAATTTCCTTGGGATAGTGTTTCCACATATACCACCCTGCAAGAATCATTGTAAGTGAATATAACATATTGCAAACAAACATAAACCACCAAAACCACATTCAAATCATCTCCTCTCACAAAATAGAGTACTGCATCCACTCGTACAACAGCCTGGTGCCTTCGGTGATCTCCGCCGGGAGCAGTGCTCTCGCCACCAGCTTCCGCTCTCCGTCATCCTCCACCTCCGTGAAGGTGCCGGACCGGTCCGGGTCCTCTGCTATTTTTTTCAGATGGGCGTAGTCCCCGTCAATACTCTCTACAAGATACAAAAATCTGCTCATGATGCTCTCCTGTCCTTCAGATATCAATCAAAATTCACCAGCACATAACCGTCCTGCAGGGAAACGGAGCCCTCCGCCGGCCAGCCCGGATAATCTGCCGCCATTTCCCTGATCCGGGTCAGAGTCTCGTAATCTGTGATGGTGGTAAAGGAATGTCCGTGCATCCTTAGGAAGGCGATCATTTCCCGGTTAGTCTCGTCAAAGGCATCCAGCCCCCACTGGATAAAGGGATACTGAGCCTCTCCCACAAAACAATACCCATGATAGGAAAAATATTTTTCTTTCAGATTCTCATCCACCAGATCCGATATGGCAGCAATAGCTCTGTATCGCCAGGAAGTATAGTCCAGATAATAATCCGACAACAACTGCGGGGGCACATCATAATGCCCGGTAAATACCACAGGGATCTCATTGCCGTATTTTGCCTCGATCTCATAAGCCACCTGGTTCAAGGTATCCTTGGTGATCTGATACTTCTGATAATCCACATAAAAACTCTTGTTCATCATGGCCGACTGGTTGAATACCAGGATCAGGGCAAACACCGCCATGACATAACAGCCGGTCTTCTTTCGGAGCCCTGCAAGGGCCCGGTAACAAAGGAATACCCCAAGTGCCGCAAAAAAAGGCAAAAACTGGCAGGAGCGGTAGTGAGTGACCTTGGCCTCCGCAATGGTCAGAAGCACCGGAGTCACCAGCATGCCTCCATACAGCACGGGATACCAGAGATTCTTTTTCTTAACTGCCAAAAGCAGAGATAATCCGCCGATAAAAAACACTGCAAATTCATAAACGGCAATGGGCAGATAGGCAAAGGCATTCACATGATAGAGCATCCAGAAGCGCTTCAGAAGCATCACCAGTTTTTCCAGGCCCTCCCTGTCACGAAACAGCACGAACATTTCCGTAAGGCTCCTCTGTGCCAGCAGCCCTTCCACATCCTGCAAACCAAACACCGCCGTCATGAGCGGGATCATGATAGTGCGCAGCACCACGCTTCCCACAGCCAAAAGAGCCCCAATCCCCAGATTGCGGACCATGCAGGAAAAACCAAGTCTTTCCCTTCCCACCATACCTCTCAAGAACAGGATCACGATGATCCCCAGGATATACAACAGCAGGAAGGATTCATAACATCCCACTGCCGCCCAGATAAAGAGCATGCTGCCCACAAAACAGCCTATCTTCTTTTTCCCCCTCCGGTCCAGTGCCTCCAAAAAAGCAAGCAGGGACAGAGCCGTCAGGATATAACCCAGATCCACGCCGTCATGATAATAATAAATGTACACTTCGCTGATGATGGGACTGGACAAAAAGACACATCCGAAAATGGTATATCCCAGGATATCCACTGCCTCGCCCAAAATCCTGCGCAACAGCACGCAAAACAGGGTGATCCCCAGCATAAACAGAAGCACCCCGATCAATTCCATCATAAAAGGAGAAAACTCTGACATATGGAACAGTTTGTTCAAAAGAAACACTGTCCACCTTCCCATGACTACTTCAAGCCCGTCCTCCAAATACAGGCTTACCGCCGTGTCATCGATACCGATGCTGTAATGAGTGATGGCAAATCCGTAGGCACAGAGCGCCGTCAGGGACATTGCGATGATATATAACTTTTGCTGCAAAAACCAGCTCACTTCCGACAATAACTTTTTCATGCATCCTCCATAAACGATACAAATATCCCAAAACCGTAAAACGGCGGGATTCCTTGGTTATTGTACCACAATTCTTTTGTTTCAACAATAGCGACACAAAAAACAGGCACAGGAGAAGCTCTCCCATGCCTGTTATACCTATCACTCTATAAAGAAACTGTGGATTACATCATGCCGCCCATTCCGCCGTTTGCAGGCATTGCGGGGGTCTCTTCCTTGATATTTGCCACTACGCTCTCGGTGGTGAGCAGAGTGCTTGCTACACTGGTAGCATTCTGCAGGGCACTTCTGGTAACCTTTGCAGGGTCCAGGATGCCTGCTTCCACCATGTTCACATACTCTTCCTTCAGGGCATCAAAGCCTACACCAACCTCGGACTCTCTTACCTTGTTAATGATCACGCTGCCCTCTAATCCTGCGTTTGCCGCAATGTGATACAGAGGAGCCTCCAGTGCCTTCAATACGATGCTTGCACCGGTCTTCTCATCACCTTCCAGGGTCTCAGCCAGCTTTGCAACCTTCTTGGAAGCGTGGATGTAAGCGGAACCACCGCCGCAAATAATACCTTCCTCCACTGCTGCTCTGGTAGCTGCCAGTGCATCCTCCAGACGGAGCTTTGCTTCCTTCATCTCGGTTTCGGTTGCTGCACCGACACGGATCACAGCTACGCCGCCTGCCAGCTTTGCAAGTCTTTCCTGCAGTTTCTCCTTATCAAATTCGGAGGTAGTCTCCTCGATCTGCTTCTTGATCTGTGCGATTCTGGACTGGATGGCATCCTTATCGCCCTCACCGTCAACGATAACAGTGTTTTCTTTCTGAACCTTAACGCTCTTTGCACGGCCCAGCATATCCATGGTGGTATCCTTCAGTTCATAACCAAGCTCGGAGCTGATCACAGTACCGCCTGTCAGGATAGCGATATCCTCCAGCATTGCCTTTCTTCTGTCGCCGTAGCCGGGAGCCTTTACTGCCACTACATTGAAGGTACCGCGCAGCTTGTTGACGATCAGGGTGGTAAGTGCCTCGCCTTCTACATCCTCAGCAATGATAAGGAGCTTTGCGCCGGACTGTATGATCTGCTCTAACAGAGGCAGGATCTCCTGGATATTGGAGATCTTCTTGTCGGTGATCAGGATATAAGGATTCTCCAGCACTGCCTCCATCTTATCCATGTCGGTTGCCATGTATGCGGAGATATAACCTCTGTCAAACTGCATACCTTCTACCAGATCCAGTTCCGTCTGCATGGTCTTGGACTCTTCAATGGTGATGACACCGTCTCCGCTTACCTTTTCCATAGCATCTGCAACCAGTTGTCCTACTTCTTCGTCACCTGCAGAAATTGCCGCTACTCTTGCGATGTGGTTCTTGCCGTTCACCTTCTGGCTCATCTCAGCGATGGCTTCCACTGCACAGTCGGTAGCTTTCTTCATACCTTTTCTCAAAATGATGGGGTTGGCGCCTGCTGCCAGGTTCTTCATACCTGCATTTACCATAGCCTGTGCCAGAACGGTTGCGGTGGTTGTACCGTCACCTGCCACATCATTGGTCTTGGTGGCAACCTCCTTTACCAGTTGTGCACCCATATTCTCGAATGCATCTTCCAGTTCGATCTCCTTTGCGATGGTCACGCCGTCATTGGTGATCAGAGGAGCACCGAAAGATTTATCCAGGACTACATTTCTTCCTTTGGGTCCCAGGGTCACTCTCACGGTATCTGCCAACTGATTTACACCGGACTCTAATGCTGCACGCGCTTCTGCGCCATATTTGATTTCCTTTGCCATAATGATCATTCTCCTTTATGATTTCTTACTTTATTAATTATTGATGATTGCCAGAATATCATTCTGCTTTACGATGATGAACTCTTCCTCATCCAGCTTTACTTCTGTGCCTGCATACTTGGAATAGATCACGTTGTCTCCAACCTTGACTTCCATCTTTACTTCCTTGCCGTCTACCACACCGCCGGGGCCTACTGCTACCACCTCTGCCTGCTGGGGTTTTTCTTTATTCTGTCCGGGAAGAACGATACCGGATTTGGTAGTTTCCTCTGCTACCAGTTGCTTTAACACGACTCTGTCACCTAAGGGTACTAATTTCATATTTCTGCCTCCTTATCAGCATATAGCTTCTTTTTGTTAGCACTCTTTATCCTTGAGTGCTAATCACTAAACCATATATTAGTTTTATATGTAAGTCTTTGCAAGTTGATGCACGGCAATCTGCATTCTGTTTTCTCTTATTTTCTCGTGTTTTCTCACTTTTACTCTCTTTTTCTTATTCAACCGTGTAGAAAGCGATTTAATATTTCCTTTATAATTTTTAGCTCCTCTTTACAAAAAAGAAGCTGCCCGACTTTTCGGACAGCTTCTTCATTTCTTATGGTCTTAGCACTTGATCTCCAGATATCCAAGCAGCTTGCTGGTATCATACTCTTCCAGAACACCAAGGTTGGAATCGTAAAACTTACCGTCATAGTGAACCAGATAGTGGCAGAAACGCCCCATCTTCTCCATGAGGATACAACACTTGGGCAGTACCACATCCCTGCCTTCGTTATATACAATGATATCGGTGTGGTCGATGCCGTAGTAGTTCAATGCGGAAATCACGCGTCCCATGGTAGCCTGCCACTCTCTGCAGTCCATAACGCTGATCACTTCTGCAATGGTAACACCTGCAAGCATTGCCACGCAAGCCTGTCCGCACAATCCGTCCTCGGGCTGGATGATCACATTGATACCGTCGATCTTACGGATGGGATGCTCAAAACTATAAGGGCTGTTCTGATCCATACGGATCAGGGAACCGTTCACATGAAGCAGGATCTTGTGGGGCACACCCAGCTCTACACTTACCGCAGACTCGTCAGCGATATAGATCTCGTAATTGCCCTTCTCCATGGGATGAAGCTCACACGCGATAATCTTATTATCAAGGACAAGGTCGCCCTGAATGACCTCTCTCTGCTTACAAACCTCCCATACGTTAAAGGGAATCCTGATGGTGTATCCTGCATCTTTTTTTTCAACCTTAGACTCAAAAAAATATCTCATGGTTCCTCCATTCCGGTGCTTGGCACCTGTATCACATACTTACAATCATTGTAACAAATTATATCCTTATTGAAAACCACTTTTTACAAAAGTTCTGAAAAAAGTACACGATACGCCTTCCCGGTCATCCTACAGGATCTTGCTTCCGTTGGCAGTCAGTTTGAACTTGGCACCCAGGATCTCCGCCGCACTCCTGCACATCATCATCCGCCCCAGAAAGATTTCAAAGTATTCATACATGCTGCAGATACTCTCATCGATCTTTAAGTCCAGAGTGATCACCCGTTTCTCGGTGTCGATCTTCAGTTCTGTCCTGGTAACCGCATAGTTGACCCTGTCATGGATATCAAAATTGGAGCGCTCCTGGGGACGGACCCGGTTCCGGCGCACATCGGTCTTGTCAGCGATGATCAAGGCCGCAGACACCGGATCTACTGCTCTGCCGGTAGACTCGTCATGATTGCCGATGGCAGACATGACGATGATACGGTCCTCCATGGACATATCCGTCCCCTTTAAGATATCGTTTGCCAGTATGGCTCCGTATTCCGCATGGCGGGATCTGTTCACGGCATTTCCGATATCATGCAGAAATCCTGCAATTTTGGTCAGCTCGATGTCGTGCTTCGGATAGCCGAATTTCTTTAAGATATCCCCGGCCCGCTCTGCCACCAGACAGCTATGTGCTGCCGAGTGATCGGTGTATCCCAGCACCCCCAGATTGTCGTTTCCTTTTTTTAAGAGCGCAAGTACTTCTTCATTCTTCTTTATCTCTTTATAAGTCAATGTCGCATCCTCCGGTCTATGGCTCCAAAAACAGCTTCCGCCAATGTTGGTCTTACTTATCATCTTGCCACAAACAGGCGCATTTAACAACCTTCCTTCTGTAAAATCTCTGTAAAATCTAAGTGTTTCTGCCTGTCACAGTTCTTTCTTCATCCTGCGGATCACCACTGCCGCCACCACGGCTGCCACCACGCCCACAGAAATATTGCTGACCATCATCACGATCCCCATGCTCTCGGCTCCGAAATCCGTAAACTGCTGCAATGCCCAGAGTACCGGTATCCGAAAGATGAAGACTCTGGAAAAATTGATGGCAAGAGTCACTTTTGTTTTACCCAGTCCATACAGCAGGGACATGACTGCAGAATTGACGCCCAGCGTCACTGCACCCAGGGCCTCAAAGCGGTACATGTCCATGATCATCTCATGGAAAACAGCATCCCCGCCGTCAAAACATCCTGCCAAAAATTCCAGATTCCACAAAGTCATCATCATGGAAAAGGCACCGATCACCACATTGATCAAAAGCACCCTGTAAAATGCCGAAATGGCCCTCTTAGGCTTTCCCGCCCCCATATTCTGGCTGATGACGGCAGCGCCGCCCTCCTGAAAACCATTCTGGGGTGTGGTGTTGATACCGCCGATATTGTTGGACACGCCCATGGCTCCTACAGCCAACGAACCATACACCACGCTCATGGCATTGATGATATTCTTGCCAAAAGAAAAAGCCATCTTTTCCACCATGACAGGAAATGACTGGGTCAGCATGGGTGCCACCACCTCTTTTCGGAAAGAAATGGCCCCCAGCGAGAACCCAAAGGCATGATTCTTCTGCCGCAGACTGTTGCATACGCCAAATACCAGCAGACAGGTCTGCGAAATCAAAGAAGCATAAGAGATCATCACCAGATCCCCGTTCAGCCCGTATACGAACCATGCGGTAAATGCCAGTTTCAGCACGATAACGATCATATTCAGGTACATGATGCGTCTGGAATTGCCCCTGGCCCTTTCCACGGAGATATAGACATTGTTAAAGATCTGGACCACAATGACGACGAGTTCTACCCTGAAATAGGCACTGCCTATGGCGATCAGCTCCTCCGGAGTCCCTGCCATCCCAAGAAAGGGCTCCACAAAAGGCAGGATGCCGGCCAGGATAACCGCTCCCACCATGGCACAGATCCCATAGAGGGTGCTGACTCTCTTTCGCACCATCTCATAATCCCCCTCGCCGTAGGCACGGCTGATACGGATGCCTGCCCCCACTGCCAGTCCGGCGCCCACTGAGGACAAAAAAATGCTGATCTGGGACAGATATGCCACCGCCGAAACGGATTGGCTGCTGATATGGGACGCCATCATAGTATCCAGTATCTTGAAAAGCTGGTTCAGGCTCTGATACAGCGCCAGCGGAAATCCTACGGACAGGATCACCTTCCACAGGCTCCCGTTTAAGCTCTCTTCCCGGAATGCAACATCCCGCTTTGACAGTTGTACCCCGGCAGCGGATTCCGCAGGTGCCTCTTCTGTCGGGATCTCTTCCGTATAAAATCTTTCCTCCGTTATATGATTCATGTACTGACGCACTCCCTCTATTCTTCTTCCTATTGCTGACTAAAATGCGGTATGATACTCCTACAACCGTATCATACCGCAATTTTCTCTGCCATAATATACCAAATTCAATCTATTGAGCCCTAAAACACTGTTTTCTTGCGAATCTGTTAATTTGTTGTCAATTCCCGATACCACTTTAAAGATTCCAGATAAGCATTGTATGCCACATCCATGTCGATATCCTGCAGGATCATCTGTCTGGAAACCTCCTGCCAGTCAGCAGTTTCATAATGCTCCATGAAATCCAGCACCGGAGCATATTTCCCGGTACGGTCCACCAGTGCAGCCCGGATCTCGCCTGCCACCTGTACCATATCCAACGCTTCCTTCATCGGCTTTTCCAGAATGACATCCAACACGGAGAACAGGCCCATTAAGAACAGTTCCTCACTTTTTGCCGCCAGCCCAAAAGACCCTGCCAGTTCTTCCGCAAATTTGGCACGAAGCAGGGAAAGCCTGGTGATCTCGCTTGGCTTATCCGCATACAGGGCATTGACCACCGCCGTATTGATCCACCGTTTCAATTCGCGCTGCCCCAGCATGGCCGCCGCATGGCGGATAGTGGTGATGCCGCCGTTTACGGACATCCTGTTTACCATCTGGAGCAGGGAGATGGTAAGTGCCGTATCCCGTCCGATGATGTCTGCCGCCTTGGTCAGATCAAAGTTGTCGTCGTTTACGATATTTAAAAGGGCGATATAATTTACCTTCAGGGGAGATACTTCATTCTGGCCTTTGGTAATGGGCATACGGTAGAAGGTTCCTTCATAGAAAGTATACCCACCCTCTTGTTTCAGCTTATCAAAGATCTCCATGGTATCGATATTTCCGGCACAGAGCTTAATGTTCGGATACAGCTTGCCAAAATAGATCCTGGCCTTATCGATGGCGATCTTCTTATTATTTAAGAACATATAATCTGTAAGCTGCAATATGGGCCTGTAGGCTTCGAACTCAGACACTGCCAGTTTCCGCACTGCCAGCTTATACCCCATATCCTTTAACTCTTTCAAACGGTTCACATACATTTCCACAGGAGGAATGGTATTATCGAGCAAAAGGACAATACGGCCATGAGGGGCCCTGCACTGCCCCGCAATATCGGAAAAAACGGAGATGCTCGTAACAGGGACAAACACTTCCTTATCCTCGGACAGCGTCTGTATCCCCATACTGTCTATCACATCAAGACCCGGGATATCCGTGGCACCGTCATGCCGCCCCGTTCCCTGAAGCAGAGGATTCAGCAGATAATTATGCCTCTGGGAAAAAATGGAATAGGCACTGACTGCCATATTTTCGTCAAACAAAGGAATGAGCGCCAATAACATTGCTTTCACCCATCCGATGGTTTCTACCATCGCCCTTTCCTGAAAATATTATCTAAGAATAATGTATCACATTTTCCGTGGGAATACCATATCAAATTCACAGCTTCACCGCATAGTCGCAGGTATACAGTTCCTTCAGTTTCTCCACCCGGTTGTACTGCTCCCCCATGCAGAATTCCTTGGACCATGCCATGTAATAAGCCCAGGGAATATGGGAACCCATTAGCAGATTCAGATCCGGCAGATAGCCCACCTCTGCCAGTGCAGCCACCTTGTGGCTGCCGGTAGCCTCGATCAGCTCTCTGTATTCCTTTGCATAATCCGACGCCTGATATTCCGGGAGGTACACATCCACCGAGATCACATCCACAAAATCATCTCCGGGATATCCCTCCGGCAGCCTGCAGTTCCACACCCACAAAAGATTGTTTAATTTGTGAACCTGTGTGTAGTGGGCAAACATCAAAAGATACAGTTCTTTCGCAACCGCCGCTCCCTTGGCCCCCCACCAGAACCAGGTGCCGTCAGCTTCATGAAAAGGACGCCACAGCACGGGGATGCCTGCCTCCTGAAACCGTTTCAGCTGTATTGCGATCACATCCATATCATGATAGAATGCCTTTTTTTCCGCCGTTCCCTCCTGAAGAACCCTGGACGCATCAAACTCCGTGTTCTTTGCATAAAAGCTCTTGTCATGTCCTCCCAGAGGGGAGAACCAATGGAAAGAGAGCGTAACGATGCCTCCCGTCTCCTTAGCCCACCGTAAGGCCGTATCCACCGTGCCCCGGTTCTCATACACCTCGGTAAGGCATTCCTTCGAGGCATCCTTGTAATTGATATTGGGGGAATAAGCCAGAAGCTCAAAACCTGTCAGCCTGGGTTCTGCCCCGGTATGTTCCCGGATATATGCAATTTCCTCCATCCCGTTGGTCTGGGTATGCTGTCCGGTGATGATGCCCTTCCCCGCCACGCTGTACAAATAGTCGAGAAGTTCTCTTGCTTCCTCGGAGGCTTCCTTATTTACAGGCTGTACTTTTTTCTCCCGCATACAGATTCTCCTTGTTTCAAAAAGGGAATCGACTATGCCAAAAGCCGATTCCCTTTCCTCCCTTTATTGTCAATACCAGACTTCCCGGCGGACGTACTTACTGAAAATATGCCACGCCGGACTCAAAGATCTTCATATCCTGCTCTCCATAGATGTTCATGGCAACAGCCTCGTCGCGTCTCTCAGAGTGAGCCATCTTGCCGAAGCATCTTCCGTCAGGGGAGGTGATACCTTCAATGGCACAGTAGGAACCATTGATATTGTACTCCTCGTCCATGGATACATTCCCCTGCTGATCCGCATACTGGGTAGCCACCTGTCCGTTCTCAAACAGCTTCTTCAACCATTCTGCGGGAGCTACAAAGCGGCCCTCACCATGGGATGCCGGGTTACAGTAGGTTGCACCCAGAGTCGCACCCAAAAGCCATGGAGACTTGTTGGATACCACCTTGGTATATACCATCTTGGAAATGTGGCGATTGATGGTGTTGAAGGTCAGGGTAGGAGAATCCTCCTTCTGTCCTACCACCTCACCGTAAGGCACCAGCCCCAGCTTGATCAGTGCCTGGAAACCGTTACAGATGCCAAGGGCCAGACCATCCCTCTCATGCAGGAGTTTGTTCACAGCCTCTTTCATCTTCTCATTCTGGAAAGCGGTAGCAAAGAACTTAGCGCTTCCGTCGGGCTCATCACCTGCGGAGAAACCGCCGGGGAACATGATGATCTGCGCCTGACCGATGGCCTTCTCAAACTCTGACACGGAATCTCTGATGTCTTCCGCCGTCAGATTCCTGAACACCTTGGTCACCACATTGGCGCCGGCACGTTCAAAGGCCTTGGTGCTGTCATACTCACAGTTGGTTCCCGGGAATACCGGAATGAATACGGTAGGTTTTGCCACCTTGTGCTTACATACATAAACGGAATCTGCCTTATAGCAGTCGCTGTTTACTGCTTCCGTTCCTTTTTCTGCCTTGGTGGGGAATACCTTTTCCAGCTTGGAGGTCCATGCATCCAGGGCTTCCTCCATGGAAATGACCACATCCCCATATACGAAGGACGGCGTCTCTGTGACAGTTCCCACCACATCGTAATCCAGTTCCCTCTCATCCAGCACAGACAGCTTATCTGCAGGGATCTCCACCAAAAGTCCTCCCAGGCTGTTTTTGAACAGTTCGTCCTTGGTTACACCGTTCTCTATCCTGACACCCAGTTTGTTGCCGAACGCCATCTTGGACATAGCTGCCGCCACGCCCTTTGCATCCAGGGCATAAGCGGACACGATAGTCTTGTCCACTATGAGTTCATGGATCGCCCCATACAGTGCAGACACAGACTCATACATGGGAATATCAAAATCATCCTTTTCAATCTCAAACTGCACCAGCTTATTGCCGGGAGTCTTAAGTTCAGGTGTCACCACCTCACCGTGCTTTGCGATATCCACTGCAAAAGATACCAGGGTGGGGGGGTACATCGATATCGTTAAAGGTGCCGGACATACTGTCCTTGCCGCCGATGGAAGGAAGCCCGAAACCGATCTGTGCGTCATAAGCGCCCAGAAGTGCTGCAAAAGGCTGGCTCCAACGCTCGGGATCGCTGGTCATCCTGCGGAAGTATTCCTGGAAAGTAAAGCGGATCTTTTCGGCATCACCGCCTGCTGCCACGATCTTTGCCATGGATTCCACCACCGCATAAACCGCACCGTGGTAAGGGCTCCAGGAAGACAGATACGGATCAAAGCCGTAGCTCATCATGGTCACGGTATCGGTCTTGCCCTTCAGTACGGGAAGCTTTGCAACCATGGTCTGCGTCTCGGTCAACTGATACTTACCACCGTAGGGCATAAACACGCTGCCTGCACCGATGGAAGCATCGAACATTTCCACCAGTCCCTTCTGGGAGCAGACATTCAGATCATTCAAAAGGGTCAGCCATGCGCCTTTTACGTCGCCGGCTTCCAATTTTTCACCCACTGCGGGGACTGCATATTTTTCAAAATAGTTGTCTTCTTCGGAAGGGATATCCACCTTTACGGTAGTCTCCTGATGAGCGCCGTTGGTATCCAGGAACGCTCTCTTCAAATTGACGATGGGCTTTCCTCTCCAGTTTAATACCAGTCTGGGTTCCTCGGTAACGGTAGCCACTACTACCGCCTCCAGATTCTCCTCTGCCGCATAGCCAAGGAATTCTTCCACATCCCCAGGTCCTACCACCACTGCCATACGCTCCTGGGACTCGGAGATGGCAAGCTCTGTCCCGTCTAATCCGGCATACTTCTTGGGCACCTTGTCCAGATCTACCACAAGACCGTCTGCCAGCTCACCGATGGCAACGGATACGCCGCCTGCGCCAAAGTCATTGCACTTGCGGATCAGCCTGCTCACTTCCTTGCGGCGGAACAATCTCTGGATCTTGCGCTCTGTGGGCGCATTTCCCTTTTGTACCTCTGCACCGCAGGTCTCAATGGAACTTTCTGTATGTACCTTGGAGGAACCGGTAGCTCCGCCACAGCCGTCACGACCGGTACGTCCGCCCAGCAGGATGATGATATCTCCCGGATCGGAAGTCTCACGGATCACATTCTTTCTGGGAGCCGCACCCATAACGGCGCCGATCTCCATTCTCTTTGCCACATAGTCGGGATGATAGATCTCTTTTACAAAGCCGGTGGCAAGACCGATCTGGTTACCGTAGGAAGAATAGCCGCTGGCCGCACCGCGCACAAGCTTTTTCTGGGACAGCTTGTCCTTCAGGGTCTCTGAAACGGGAACGGTGGGATCTGCCGCACCGGTCACACGCATCGCCTGGTAGACATAGCCGCGTCCGGACAGAGGGTCACGGATGGCACCGCCCAAACAGGTGGCTGCGCCACCGAAAGGCTCGATCTCCGTGGGATGATTGTGGGTCTCATTCTTGAAGAACACCAGCCATTCCTCCGTCTCCTTATGGTCGCCGTAATCCATCTCCACAGGCACCACCACGGAGCAGGCATTGATCTCATCGGATTCCTCCATGTCATCCAGCCTGCCGTCCTTCTTTAATTTTCTCATAGCCATCAGCGCCAGATCCATCAGGCAGACAAACTTGTCCTCCCTGCCCTGAAAGATCTCTTCCCTGGTGTCCAGATAGCTCTGGTAAGCAGTCTCGATGGGAGAACGGTAATATCCTTCCCCAAATTCCACTTCCGTAAGCTCGGTGGAAAAAGTGGTGTGACGGCAGTGATCGGACCAGTAGGTATCCAGCACCCTGATCTCTGTCATGGAAGGATCTCTCTTCTCATCATCACGGAAATAGTTCTGGATATGTAAAAAGTCCTTGAAGGTCATAGCCAGCCCCAGGGAATCGTAGAGTGCACGAAGCTCCCCTTCTTCCATATCCTTGAAACCGTCAAAGATCATCACATCTGCAGGTTCCTCAAACACCGTGATCAGAGTGTCCGGCTTT
>JAGATV010000034.1 GCA_017621075.1 Lachnospiraceae bacterium | reverse complement strand
GTCCGTCCGGCAGACAGGAACGTTTGAACTGCTGTGCAAAAAATCTCCGATAAAAGGTCTTTAACCACTTTAAAATCACTGCATCCTCGTACTGACCTGCAAAGGATTGTCTTGCAATTCTGTAAATTTTTGAGGGTTCAAAACCGCATCGCAACATATAATACAGGAAAAAGTCATGCAGCTCATAGGGTCCCACCAAATCTTCCGTTTTCTGGGATATTTTCCCATCCACGGGAGGAAGGAGTTCCGGGCTTACCGGCGTACTCAAAACATCTTGAAGCACTCCTGCAAGCGCCTTATCCTCACAGGTGTCCGCATAATACCGGACAAGATGACGCACCAGCGTCTTGGGCACCCCTGCATTCACACCGTACATGGACATGTGATCTCCGTTATAAGTAGCCCAGCCGAGAGCCAGCTCCGACATATCACCGGTGCCGATCACAAGGCCGTTTTCCCTGTTGGCAATATTCATAAGGACCTGTGTTCTCTCCCTTGCCTGCCCGTTTTCATAAGTCACGTCGTGATTGTCCATATCCTGTCTGATATCCCGGAAATGAATGGTAACCGCTTCCCTGATATCCACTTCTTCCAGCGTAGCCCCCAGTGTCTTTGAAAGCTTACAGGCATTCTCATAGGTTCTGTCTGTGGTTCCAAAGCAGGGCATAGTCACTGCGATAATATTTTCTCTGGGAAGCCCCAGCATATCAAAAGCACGCACAGTCACCAGCAGTGCCAGTGTGGAATCAAGGCCTCCGGAGATACCGATCACGGCCTTTTTACAACCCGTATGCTGATAACGCTTTTTCAATCCATAAGACTGAATGGATAAAATTTCATTGCACCTTTCATCTCTCTCTTTCGGATCCCCCGGGACAAAGGGCGTTGCAGGAAAGGTTCTTGTCAGAGAAGTCTCCTCTTCCTTCAGGGAAAAAGATATCCGTAAATAATCTGTATTGTCGTCGGGAACAAAGGTATTCATTCTCCGCCTCTCCATACGGAGCCTGTGAATATCCACATCCCCATAGATCGTCTGATTTTCAAATCGTTTTGCCTGTGTCAGCACAGTACCGTTTTCCGCAATGATGTTATGACCGCCAAACACAAGGTCCTGAGTGGATTCCCCATCCCCTGCGCTGGTATAAATATATCCCGCGATCAGCTTTGCACTTGCAGATTTCACCAGAAGTTCTCTGTAAGCGTCCTTCCCTATGGTCTCATTGGAAGCTGACAGGTTTACTAAAAGCGTAGCTCCCGCTTTTGCATGGAAAACGGAAGGGGAATCAGGAACCCAGATATCCTCGCAGATCTCACATCCCACCACAAGACCGTCCATTCCGTCCGCCTGAAATAGGATATGACTTCCGAAAGGGATTTTTTCTCCTTCAAAATCCATCATAACAGCTTTCTCATTTCCCGGAAGGAAATGGCGCGTCTCATAAAACTCACCGTAGGAAGGAATAAACATTTTGGGAATAAAAGCAAGAATCTTTCCGTCAGACAAAGCCGCAGCTACATTGTAGAGCTTGCCCTCTCTCTCAAGGGGTAGTCCTACAAAGACAAGGGCATCCTTTCCTCTTGTCTGCTCCGCAATCCTTTTCAGCTGCTGCCTGCAGGACATAAGAAGCGTTTCCTGCAAAAAAAGATCGTTGCAGGTATAACCACTGATACAAAGCTCGGGAAACACAAGAACCTTTGCTCCCGCACTAACCGCTTCCCCGATTTTTTCACAAATCTGATCCGTATTGTAAATCGTATCTGCCACCCTGATATCCGGTGTTATGG
>JAGATV010000033.1 GCA_017621075.1 Lachnospiraceae bacterium | reverse complement strand
GCCCACCAACCACCTGGACATCCTGTCAAAGGAAATCCTGGAGGATGCCCTCAACAGCTACGAAGGGACTGTTCTCTATGTATCCCACGACCGTTATTTCATCAATCGTACTGCCAGCCGTATCCTGGATCTGACCGGCGGACAATTTGTGAATTATATCGGAAATTATGATTATTATCTGGAAAAGCACGATACCGTCATGGCTTCCGTCTCTCCCACGGTCTCCTACGCCCCGGAAAGCGCAAAAGAGATTTCAGAATCCAAACAGGACTGGAAGACAAGGAAGGAAGAACAGGCAAAACTCCGCAAGAAGGAAAACGACTTAAAAAAGTGTGAGGAGGCCATCTCCTCCCTGGAAGAACGGTTGAAAGAGATCGATGTCGAAATGTCCGACCCTGCTATCGGCACCCAGGTATCCAGGCTGCAGGAACTGGTCAAAGAACAGGAAAGCCTGAATGAAAAACTGACCGAACTTTATGAAAAATGGGAGGAGCTTGCCCAATAGGCAAAGCTCCTCCTTTATCCAGTGACCGCACAAAAATCACATTTCTCTGGGATGGAAAGCTCTGAAAAATAAGTTTCCTCCAAAGGAATCCATTTCTGCTCAAATACAGGCACACCTTCCGGGCCGTTCCTGCGAGCGATCCTGCGAAGCTGTTCCGTCGGCTCCACAGTCAAAAAGATCCTAAGGTCATAATAGTCCCGGAGGGCCGGATGACAGGCATAAGAGCCTTCCACAATGGTCAGCCTGTCAGGCGCCAGCACGACCTTTCCATCAAATTTCCGGCTGTGACAGCGATAGGGTCTGTAGACGGCCTGCTCTCCTTTGGAAAGCGGGTCCAGGACTTCTGCAAGCACTCTTTCATAGTCCACATTCCCACCGGGCGTCCCAAGCCGCTCCTTTGTCCTTTGATGGGGCTGCAGGAAAAAATCATCCATGGATACCACGTTGCAACCCAAACTCTCTTTCAACTGCATGGCAAGCGTGGTCTTCCCGGAAGCACACCTTCCGTCTATGGCCACGATCGCCGGCCTGATTTTCCCTGTTCTGTCTGCCTTGGACAGCTTTTCTATTTCCCCCTGCAAAAATCCCCACAGATTTTCTGTATCGATCCACATACTGCCGCCTATTGTCCGTTCTTCTGCCCTGCACTTGTGCAGGATGCCTTTTTCTCTGAAAACTGTACCATTCTGGTCCTGTTTAAGATCACCATAAGCGCAGGGATCAGGATCAGTTGGATCACGATTCCCGGGATGGCATTCAAAAACGCTCCTGCCAAAAATGCACTGATCGTAAAGGTTCCTCCGCTGATGCCAAGAAGGATCACCATGGCGATCCCCCAGACCACACGGCCCGCCACCATGGCAAGCAGCATGCTCCGGTAAAGGGACACGATACATTTCCACCGAGACTTCCCATAGAGGAATCCCACCACACCGCCGTAGGCGGCCAGTTCAAAGGCCATGGCGACAGCCGTAGGGTACAATATGGGGGCAGAGAACAGAAACGATCTCAAAAGGGGCAGGATCAGACCCACTGTCAGACCGTAAGGCCAGCCGCAGATCAGTCCGCACAGGATCACCGGAATATGCATGGGCAAAAGCATCTTCCCCACCTGGGGCACCTGTCCCGTAAAAAACGGCAGGATCAGGCCGATTGCCAGAAACATGGCAGACAATACCAGATTAAGCAGTGCAGAATTTTTTTTCATTATGATCTTCTCCTTCTTCTATCCTTCAAAATGCTTTGCCACATCTTTCAGATACGCTATGATGGGCAGCTGCTGCGGACATACCCGCTCACACTGACCGCATGCCACACAGGCACTTGCCCTGCCAAAGGTCTCTGTCAGCTTTTGATAATAATTGCCGTTGGGTGTCCAGCCCTTTCCCCGGCACTCCTGCATATCCGCATTATACAGGGAAAAATACTTGGGGATGGCAATCTTCATAGGACAGCCGTCCGTACAATAAGAACATCCTGTGCAGGGCACTGTGATGGATGATTTGATCAGTTCTGCCGCCCGTTCTATCAGACGCCTCTCCTCTTCCTGCAAGGGTTTGAAATCATCCATATAGCCGGTATTATCCAGCACTTGTTCCAGGCTGCTCATACCGGAGAGCACCATCATCACATTGTCCAGGCTTGCTGCAAAGCGCACTGCCCAGGAGGAAACGGACGCCTTCTGATCATACTCCTTAAAAAGCCTATCCACTGTGGAGGGAACCTTTGCCAGTGTGCCCCCCTTCACAGGCTCCATGACGATGATCTGTTTCCCATGCTTCACCGCAACCTCATAGCACTTCCCCGACTGTATCCACTCACTGTCCCAATCCAGATAATTGATCTGAAGCTGCACAAAATCAATTTCCGGATGTGCTGTCAGAATGCGGTCCAAAAGTTTTGCACTGTCATGAAAAGAAAATCCGGCATGGCGGATAACCCCCATGGCTTTCTTCTCCTGAAGCCAGCCAAAGCAGTCAAGCTCCTCATACTTTTGATAGCTGTCTGCATTGATGCTGTGGAGCAGATAATAATCGAAATAGGAAACCCCTGTCTTCTCTCTCTGCAGATCAAAGATCCTGTCCCTGTCCTCCTTAGAATCAATATAGGAGGAATGCAGTTTGGTAGCCAGGGTATAGCTGTGGCGGGGATAGCGATCCACCAGTGCTTCTTTTGCAGCGTTTTCACTGTGAAATTCACAGTACATCCAGGCGGTATCAAAGTAAGTGAACCCCCTTTCCAGAAAGGCATCCACCATCTCCTTCACCTGTTCTATGTCTATGCTTGCTGGATCATCCGGATCTGTTACCGGAAGCCTCATCAGCCCAAAACCCAGTTTTTTCTGTTCCATCTCTTCCTCCTGTCCGGCCGCTTTGACGGCACTTTTCCGATACAGACAAGAGCCGGATCAGCAAAAGCATCTCCGGCTCTATGAATTGTGTCATCCTGATCTGTCATGTACAGCATTACAGCAGACTGTCCAAAGTCTCCCTGATTGCCTTGATGAACTCAAGACTGTTTAAGACCACCGGATTCTCACAGGTGGAGATCATCGCTAAGCTCTTGGTCATCTTGCCGTCCTCGATGGTCTTGATGCAGGCCCGCTCCAGCTTATCCGCAAAGACCTGAAGTTCCTCGATCCCATCCAGCTCACCGCGCTTGCGCAGCGCTCCTGTCCATGCAAAAATGGTGGCGATGGAGTTGGTGGAGGTCTCTTCTCCCTTTAAGTGCTTGTAATAGTGGCGCTGTACCGTACCGTGTGCAGCTTCATACTCGTAGACACCGCTTGGGGAAACCAAAACGGAGGTCATCATGGACAGATCACCGTAAGCGGTAGCAACCATATCTGACATCACATCGCCGTCATAGTTCTTGCAGGCCCAGATAAACCCGCCTTCGGAACGGATGACTCTCGCAACCGCATCATCGATCAGCGTGTAGAAATACTCAATGCCCAGTTCCTCGAATTTTGCCTTATACTCTGCATCGTAGATCTCCTGGAAGATATCCTTAAAAGTATGGTCATATTTCTTGGAAATGGTATCCTTGGTAGCAAACCACAGATCCTGCCTGGTGTCGATAGCATAATTGAAGCAGGCTCTCGCAAAGCTGGAAATAGATTTTTCCGTGTTGTGGATGCCCTGGATGATCCCGGCACCGTCAAAATTGTGGATCAGCTCTCTTATCTCAGTCCCGTCCTCAGCGGTGAACACCAGCTCAGCCTTTCCGGGTCCGGGGACCTTGATCTCAGTATTCTTATATACATCACCGTAAGCATGACGTGCAATGGTAATCGGCTTGTTCCAGTTCTTTACATAAGGAACGATGCCCTTTACCAGGATGGGTGCACGGAATACCGTGCCATCCAGGATGGCGCGGATGGTGCCGTTTGGGCTCTTCCACATTTCTTTCAAGTGATATTCCGTCATTCTTGCCGCATTGGGAGTGATAGTGGCACACTTAACAGCCACTCCGTATTTTAAAGTGGCATTGGCCGAATCCACGGTCACCTGGTCATTGGTCTCGTTGCGATGCTCCAGTCCCAGATCGTAGTACTCTGTCTTTAAATCTATGTAGGGAAGCAAAAGCTCATCTTTGATCATCTGCCAGAGGATCCTGGTCATCTCGTCTCCGTCCATCTCCACAAGAGGGGTAGTCATCTGAATTTTGCTCATCTTTCTTTCCTCACCTTTCTTTTTGCTATTTCTTCACTTTGGGGTCTATTGTTTCCTGCACGGCATCCTGTCTGGCATACACTTCATGAAGCCCGCATTTCACCATATTTTCATAAGCGTTGATCATGTGCTCATGGGCCAGTTGCTCTGCCAGGTCGGCATTGCCCGCCTTGATGGCCTCCATGATCTTTTCATGTTCTTCATTGGATTTCGGCCCCCTGTTTATGCTGGACAGCGTCTTTTTCCGCACACGCAGCACATACTGGTGGAAATCCTTCAGTTGATGCTCCAGCATCTTACTGTCACAAGCCTCATACATGATATCATGGAACCGGTTGTCCAGCTCCGCAAGCTGCTCCAAATGTCCTTTCTGTGCATGGAACTTAGCCAGATAGACATTTTCTTCCATCTCCTCCATCTGCTCTTTCGTAATATGTTCCGTGGCCCAGCGGGCACACAGTCCTTCCAAAAGAGAACGGATCATATAGATGTCCTTCACATCCTTCTCCGTAATACCGGTCACATAAGCACCTTTGTTGGGGATGATCTGGATCAGCCCTTCCAGTTCAAGCTGTCTGAATGCCTCTCTGACAGGAGTACGGCTGACACCCATCTCCTCACCGATCGTCATTTCCTTCAATTCTTCGTGTTCCTGATACTTGCCGTTCAGGATATCATCCCGCAGCTTATGGAACACCCGTCCCCGCAGGGAGTATTTGTCCGTCACTTCCTGCTTCACGTCGAAATTGCTCACTTTCTGCTCCCATCTGTCCTCAAAGGGACCCTGATTGATTCCATCACTCACCGATCTTTATATTTTTCTCCTGACAGATCCTGTTCACACAGGAAATGATCTCATCATCCGTCAATACAGTCACACGGCCGCCCGCATACTCATCGTCCACCCATTTTTTGATCTCCTGGACCAATTCGGAGTTCTTGCTCACCTGAGCATCCCCCTTTAATTTGTAATGGGTGTTGAGCCAATGTGCGATCCCCGCCAGACCTGAGGTATTGGAAATCGCACACACAACGGGTCTGTTGAGGAATTTCTCGGTGTCAAAGATATTGTAGATCTCCTCATTCTTGAGAAGTCCGTCTGCATGGATTCCGGCGCGGGTCACGTTAAAATTCTTACCTACAAAAGGAGTCCTTGGCGGGATCTCATAGCCGATCTCTTTCTCATAATATTCTGCCAGCTCCGTGATGACCCTGGTGTCCATACCATTTAAATCACCCTTTAACTGTGCATACTCGAATACCATTGCCTCCAACGGTGTATTTCCGGTCCTCTCACCGATGCCGAACAGGGAAGTATTGATCCCGGAACAGCCATACAGCCACGCTGTGGTAGAATTGGAAACTGCCTTATAAAAATCATTGTGTCCATGCCACTCGATCAGCTCGTGAGGCACGCCCGCATGAGTATGTATCGCATAAATGATGCCTTGCACGCTTCTGGGGATTACAGCACCCGGGAAATTCACTCCATATCCCATGGTATCACAGGCGCGGACCTTGATGGGAATCTTGTACTCCTCCATCAGCTTCATCAGTTCCAGACAGAAAGGCACCACATAGCCATAGATATCCGCCCTGGTAATATCCTCCAGATGACACCTGGGACTGATGCCCTCCTCCAGGCAGTCACGGATCACACTCAGATAATGCTCCATAGCCTGCTTTCTGGTCATCTTCAGCTTTAAGAAGATATGATAATCCGAACAGCTTACCAGGATACCGGTCTCCTTCATGCCGATCTCCTTAACCAGTTTAAAATCCTCCTTGCTGGCACGGATCCAACTGGTCACCTCCGGGAATTCATAGCCTCGTTCCATACATTTATAAACTGCATCCCTGTCCTTTTTGCTGTACAGGAAAAATTCACTGGCACGGATCATACCGTTGGGACCGCCCAGCTTGTGCAGGTAATCAAAGATCGTCACGATCTGCTCCGTAGTATAGGGAGCCCTTGACTGCTGGCCGTCACGGAAAGTGGTATCCGTGATCCAGATCTCCTTTGGCATATTGTGGGGCACGATCCTGTCATTAAAAGGAATCTTGGGGATCTCGGAATAAGGGAACATATTGCGGAATACATTGGGCTTCTCCACATCGTCCAGGATGTACATGTGCTCCTCTATTTCCAGCAGATTGTTTTTCTTATTCATTGTGACCGGGCGATTCTGGAATGCATCATTCTCTCTCATGGGTAAAACCTCCTGATTATACCACGCTCTTGGCGGTCTGATCTTTACATGACATTATTCTCGTATCATTGTATACAATCCTCAGAAGCGTGTCAATATCTTTTTGGAAATTCCCCAAAAGGAGGGCGGCCAAAGCCGGGGTTACGTGAGAAGCCGTTTTACATTCACCATTCCCCAGCCCTGCTTATTCCAGGCTTCCAAAAGGTCCGTGGCGGAAAAGGTCAGCTTCTGCCTGAACTCCTCTCCTGTCATTGCCGGATATTTTTCCAATGCCAGTGCCGCCGCCCCGCAGACTATGGGCGTTGCCATGGAAGTCCCGCTTTTGGCCACATAAGCATCCTTGTAATATCCCCCTGCTTTCTTCCAAAATGCGTTACAGGAGATGATATTTGTCCCGGGAGCCACGATATCAGGCTTTCTCAAAGGAGACAGGGCATCCCCACGTCCCGAATAGTTTTCACATCTCCCGGAATTGTTCCGATAAAATGCTCCGTCGTGGCAGCCTACCGTGATCAGCTTCCTGCTTCCTCCGAGGGCCGAGATCGTCCCGTTCCCGGGCCCCCCGTTTCCGGCTGCACAGACCACGATGATCCCACTGTCCCACACCTTCTCCAACTGTCTGCACAGTGCATCCTCCTTCTGCTCATCCGCCATAATTCCGATTCCTACCGAAATATTCAATACCTTGATCCCGTACTGGTTTTTTACCTGAAGCACCCACTCCAGGCCTTCCAGCATGTGTTCCGCACATCCGTCCCCCTTTTCGTCCAGGATCTTTCCCACCACCAGATCTGCACCCGGGGCGATCCCCCTGAAACGTCCGCCGGACAGACTTCCACTGCCACATATAATCCCGCAGACATGGGTACCATGCCCACTGTCGTCATACATCAGGTGCTTTCTGTTCACGAAATCGCAAAAGCCAACCAATTTCCCGGAAAGATCCGGATGCCTCCCGATACCGGTGTCCAGAACTGCCACCGTAATTCCTCTTCCCGTATAGATATTGCCTTTGTCCCCGTTCTCCGGGCAGGGAACCTCAATCTGTCTTCTGACACGTTGCATACAAAAAGCCCCGGCATAGTCTTATCTTATCCTATGCCGGGACAAAGTTATGGGTACTTATCTTATCTCTTGGTCTTTTTGAAAATACATACCATGCCCGCCAACAAAAGGCCGCATCCAAAGATCTTGCCGTAAGGGATACTGACGGAACCGCCCTTAAGAGAAGCCGCCACAGGTCCTTTGGGGAAAGGTGCCGCATTCTGACCGGCAGTCACTGAAATTTCCTGAAGGACTTCACTTTCTTCCAGCGAAGTCCCATCTTTGTAAATTCCAAAGACGGACAGGTGATCGGTGCGGAATCTGATATGATCTTTACCTTCTATCTTAACACGGGTAGCTTCCACCGTCTCCAACTGTCCGTTCCGATCCAGAGTGATGACCTGCACGCCCTGATCTCCAAAGCTTTCTGGCAAAGGCATGGTCACGGTGAGTATCTGCCTGCCCAGTTTGCTGATAGGTATCCCACTGTTATCACAAAGCGTCAGCTCATACAGAAGCATATCTGCAGGTATCCCTCCCAGGCCGGCCCGTTCAAAAGCTTTCGCGATGGCCATGGTGCCCGAACGATCCGTGTCCGAAACAGAAGCTGCCTTCAATGTATAATGTCTGTTAGCGCCCTCCAGTTGTGCCGATACCCCTTCCATCCCTTCTACCGTCACGCCTGCCCCGGACGTCTCTTCCTTAGGTGCTCTATAGCTTTCGTTGGACAGTCGCTGTGCTGAAGTTTCATGGAAAAGCACAGGGGTTTTTCCTGCATAAGATACCTCCGCCGCCTGATCGAACGCCAAAAGCCCTATCCGCTCCACAGACGAAGGAAGCTTCACACTCTGCAAGGCGCAGCCTGCAAACGCTCTGTCTTTGATATCTGTAAGCTCTTCCAGAAAAGAAAACTCCTGCCCGTCAGGACTACTGATCCTGGCCAGTCCGCTGCAATCTTCAAATGCCTCTTCACCGATCACCACAAGGCTTGCCGGGAATCTTACCTCCTCTATCTCCCCATGCCCCTTAAAAGCTTCTGCAGCAATGACTTTCACGTCTTCCGGGATATCCACCCGGGAGGTGTTTCCCCGATATGCGATCAACGCACCATTGCTGATCAGGAAATCTTTGTTCTCCCCATTGTCCGCTCCCGCCAGGAAAGCCTCCACCCATGCCGTATGTTCAAATGCCTTGGGTTCAATGGAGAGCAAAGTGTCAGGCAGTTCTACGGAAACGAGGGCATCACAGTGATAAAAAGCGCCGTATCCGATCTTTTTGGTCCCATTGGGAATGACGATGTCTGTCAGCGAGCTTCTGGCATAAGCAAACTGCCCGATCTCCTTTATTCCCCCCGGCAAAACGACAGATGTCAGCTCCTTGTTGCGGTAATAAGCCTGATCCGCCACAACGCTTCCATCCACGATGGTATATTTAGGAAAACCCGTACCATAGTCTTTGGAAATCTTATCCTCGGACAGACTGTCTTTAAAAGTGGCACGTCCCGGCATCCCGCTCTGTACCCGGGGACTGGTATTGTCAATGAATACTACGGCCTGATTGGCCACCACCTTAGTGGTGCCAAGCAGTTCCCCTGTCACTTCGGTTTCCCGCACAGGGTCCTCTTTTTCCTGTTCTGTGTCTTTTCCCTCTTCCGTGTCCGTGGGATCATACTCTGCAACATCCTCATATTCCGGCATTTCCTGCTGCTTCTGATAAAACTCCCCGGCATATTTGTCAGCGAAAGTGCCTGCCTCACAGTGGATCACCAGACGGTAACAGCCGTTGAAGGCTGACTCATGGATGTTGGTAACCTCAGGCGGTATGGTGATGTCCGTCAGATTCACGCAGTCCACAAAAGCCTGGATGCCGATACTGCGGATATTCTCCGGCAGCTTCATCTCCTCAAGCCCTTTGCAGTTGGCAAATGCAAAATCCCCCACCTCTGAAAGCCCTCCGCCCAGGACTACGGTGTGAAGATTGTCACAGCCCCAGAAAGCATAGGCTTCTATCTTTGTCACGGAATCGGGAAGGATCACCTTCTCGATTCCGTCATTCTCATCAAAAGCATCCTGTCCGATCACTTCCACGGTAGCAGGAACAGACACGGTTTTATCCGTGCCCAGATATTTTACCAGTGTAGTGCCTTCCATTTTAAAATCGGAAGCGGATGTAGCCGCATCCGCCTCCGACCTGGGAAGCTGCATAATAATCAATGCTGCTATGACTAGCAGGATACCAAACAGCCTTCTCTTTCCCTTCATATCATTTCCTCTGTCCTATGCCCTGGCCGTCCTCTTTACGGCAGCCCTCTTATCTTTCTTCATAAAGAATACAATAGAGATACATGCCAGACCGACGGATAAGAACCATTTGGGATGGATGCCGTCTCCGGTCTTGGGCGTGGTATCCACCACTGTACCGGAAGACAGATTGCCGGTGTCTACATAAATCACATAAGGTGAAAAATGTTCTGCGGTAAAGGTAATGCACGGTACTTTGGAAATCGTGGTAAACTTGGGCGTCAGCTTATCCAACCGGTCATTGACCACGCCTGCCACCTTATTATTGCCGGCATAAGAAGCCAGAGAGTCAGGCAAAGGCAGGGTAATGCTGATGGAGAGTCCCGTAGTGTCAGTGATCTTGGTCTGCCCCGTGGAATCATAAAGGCTGATATCCATAGGGAAATACTTGATATGATTCAGATCTCCGTATTCTGCCATCAAAGCTTTGACGGCAGCTTCCGATGCGGTGCTGCTCTCTGTGATCTTGATGGTAAAATTGTCGGAAGATCCGTTTACTGTGGCAGATACCACACCGGTATTGGACAGTCCGTTCTTGTCAATGACTACCGTAGTGCCGCCTTTATTCACCGTGCCCGGATTATTGGGCCGGTTATTGGAATTACTGCCGGAAGTGTTTCCGCTTCCCGTAGAGGTGCCCGTCTTTGCCTTATAGTTTGCCGTTACCGTCACATTGCCCTCCGGCATGGTGATCACGGTTGCCGTCAGCACTTTGCTGGCGATCTTGGTATCTGCAGGATCAATGGTCCAGTTGGAAAACTCCTGTCCCGAGGCCGGATCATTGGCGATAATGATGGGCTGGCTTCCCGCCACATAGCTTCCGGAACCGCTTCCGTTACGCACTGTCAGCGTATAGGTCTTGGCCGTATTATTGTTATCGTCAGAGCCGGTTCCACTGTTGCCGCTGTTCCCATTATTTCCGCTATTTCCGCTGTTTCCGCTGTTTCCGCTGTTTCCGTTGTCGCCACTGTTTCCGTTGTCGCCGGAATCATCGTTCTTCACATACTGTGCATAAGTGTCGGTATCCTTGGTGATATTGGTCAGCCCGGGTCTCCAGCCGGTAAAGGTATATCCCTCCACTGCAGGCGCCTGAATGGCAGGTGCATCCTGCCCATACCCAACGGTAGTGGTATAGATGACATTATCATCCTTATCGATGAACCTTACTACGAACTTATCTTCCGGTCTTTCCTTATACTGTGCCCAGATCACGGTATCTTCCTGGATATTGGTGACTGCAGGCTGCCAGCCGATAAAGATATATCCTTCTCTTACCGGATCATTGGGAGCTTCTGCATCCGCACCGGGATCTACCATGACCGTGCGCAGCACTGTTCCGTCATGATCCTTAAAAGTTACGGTAAACTTGTGGAGATTCTCGTCTTCCTTCTGATACCGTGCCACAAGGTCCATATCCCGGCTGATACCGGTATAATCAAAAGTCCAATCTAGGAACACATATCCTTCCCTGCCTCTGGGAGTAGGCGGCACTGCATCGTTTCCGCCCAGGACAGTCTGCGTATCAACGATCACATTGGCCCCCTGGGTTTCATCCCAATCCCAGAAATTAACGGTGTAACGCTTCTCCTGAGGCTTGGATGTGGTGTTAAAGCCGTAAGTGACAGCATAATCATGAGCGATGCTTCCATCCTCACAATAGAAAGTCACATCTTCATGGTCCTTGCTGACGTGAAAGGCCTCCGGGCTGATGACAGCCGTCTCCACAGGGATTTCGATATACTCCAGTTCACTGTCCTCAAAGGCTCCCGCCTGAATGGAACGACAGGTATAGGGCAGCTTCACGGTGCTTAACTTGGGCGTCTTGGCAAATACATTTTCGGGGAGGGAGGCTATGTTAGTCTCCTTCAGGTCCACGTTACTTACATTGGTCTCCATGAAGGCTTCCTTTGCAAGCTCCGTCACCCCTGCAAGCTCCGACGCATTGACCACGCCGGATCTTCTGGATTCCAGATATTCCAGTACCTGTTTTCTGTTGTTGCCCGAAGAATCAGGCCCGAAGATGATGCCATTTGTACACACATACGCAGGATTGTCCTGGAAATTCACGGTTGTTAACTTGGTGCAGCCTTTGAATGGACGGATGCCGATGTTGGTGACCGTATTGGGGAGAGTGACCTCCTCCAGTCCCGCACAGCCCGCGAATCCATAAGAATCCACAGTGGTAGTCTCCCCCAGCAAAGTGATGGCGGACAGCCTCTCACATCCTGCAAAAGTTCCTGTCCCGGCATCTCCGCCGGACACGTCAGAATCTTCTTCGTACTTCACTCGTTTTAAACTGTAGGCAGTTACTTTCTTCTCGGGAGAATATGCCACGTCCTCCAATTCCTTTTCCCTGAACAGTCCTGACTTGACAGACTCAACGCCTTCCGGGATCACGATTTCGAATGCTGAATTTACGATCTGCCGCTCGTATTCCGTCATGGTATCCATGTCGGGATACTTTGCGAATGCCGTCTGGGCAGCTCTTTCGTGTTCCTCAGTAATATATGCATACTTGCTCTGGGTATACTCTCCCTCTCTCAGGTCCGAAAATGCCGGGAAATTCACCAGTTCACTCATCCTTGTATCCGGATTGTACTGCACTTCCAGATTGGTGGGCCATCCGCTGTAGTAGGTGATATAGGACGGCTGCTGATTCTGGTTATTATATTTCCCGCTCTCGCTCATGGCATAAGCGAACGGCTTGGAAGAAGCTGAGATGGGGCCTGTAAAATGCAGTTTGACTGCCGGTGTATCGTCCAGATCCTTTCTCACGGTACCGCCGTCAGGACAGTTTTCATGTGTCCTGGGGTCCTGGGTCTTGAAAGCATCCTCCCCGATCTCTACGGTGCCTGTCTCAAAGATCACATCCCCAAGATTATGGCAGCCTCTGAAAGCTTCCGTCTCTATCCGCTGGATATTGGAAGGGATGGTCACCTTAGTGATATTGCAGTGGTCCTGGAATGTATTGGAACCAATGTAATATATGAAATGAGGTCCGATCCTTCCGGGAATGGTAACGGTCTTCACCCCGCTCTCCGTAATGCAGGAAGTCAGATAGTTGGAAGAATTCACCTCGTAGGTAGCCCTTCCGCCTTCCTCCTCCACTGTCAGCTCATAACGGTCCAGATCGATCAGCTGGCCGTTCAAAAAATCAATATAGCTGAAAGCAAAGCAATACTCCTTTGTCATTTCATGCAGCCTGGAATCATCAAAGCCCTCGAAATAGAAGGCGCCTTCCACGGGATAGCCGCTTAACATCTCCTTGAATTTCGCATAAGTGTATACGCCCTCTTCCTCCGGGAAGGTGATCTGCCTGTTCCTGGTGGAGATCCACTTTAAAGAACGACATCCTTCAAAGGAGGAAAGATACACCGGGTCCATACATTTATCGGGGAAGGTAAGATTCTGCAGGGATTCACAGTTTTTGAACAGATCCCGCCCCAACGTGGTAAGGGAACAGCCTGTCTCTCCCAAATTGATGCTCTGCATTGCCTGGCATCCTGCGAAAGCGCAATCTCCGATGACGGAAACCTGCTTTGGCACCGTAAAATTCAAAAGGCCCTGGCAGTTATAAAAAGCATACTCACCGATGGCATTGATATTGGAGTTGGGATTCAGATCGATTGCCGTAATACTGTAACAGTCCCTGAAAGCCCCCGCACCGATGATGGCCAGGCCGTTGCCCAGATACTCCTCACCCGGCTCATTGGTGGTGATATTGCTCAAACCGGTACACTTGTAAAAGGCATAGTCTCCGATCCCCTTCAGGTTCGGTCCTACCACAAGATTGACGATATTACCGTTTTGGGCAAAGATACCCTTCTCCTTATTGTCCGCCGTCACCTGTCCCACATGGGTCAGTTCTGCGGTATTGGAGTCCTGTTCGATATACTGATTACTGATGTAAGTAACTGTCACATTCTGTACGCGCTGGTACTCCTGCCTGGTAGTCTGCTCCGCATTCTCAGCAGTCAGGATCTTTCCCAGTTCGCTTCCCGTGGGATCGGATCTGTCATAATAGAAATTGTTGACATCAATATCCTCCCAGTCCGCAATATAATCCAGATAGCAGGGAACATAAGTTACCGTATCCTCCTGCTGCTCGATCACGGTATTGCCGTCCCCGTCCGAAACCGTGACATCCTTATAGGTCACATGCTTATAAAAAAGGAAGTTGCCGTTCTTACCCACCGCAACATACCCGCCGTCAGTACCGTAAGCCGTGGTATACTTTTTGAAGGCATCCACCGTATCGGGAATGGTCAGGGTATTGTTTTCCAGTCTGCTCTTATCGTAGCCAAGCAGGACAGCCTCATTGTTGATATAGGCAAAACGGAACTTCTTATCCTGACTGATATAGATCGTGGTGGACAGATCACTGATCTGAGGAATGACATCGGTACTGTCCACCGTAACAGACTCCGCAGTCCTGGTAACAACCGCTTCTCCCTCTGCCTGCAGCCCGTCCACGGGAATGGCCGCCACTATGATGGCGGAAGCCAGAAACAGTGCTCCCAGTGTCTTCCTTACCGTCTTCTTCAATCTTCTGCTTTTCTTTTTAACAGCCTTTGTCATCTTTAATACTCCTTTGCTGCAACTTTCTTGGCCACCACCACGAACCTGCCGTTCTTTTCCTGATAATCACAGGTGGACAGGGTCAGGAGCTGATCTCCGAACTGGGCCGTGATCCCCGTGTCATACAGGGACAGTTCTGCCATTTCCTCCATATAGGAATCAAACTCCTTTTCACTCAGCGCATCTATGAACTGGTAATACTTGAATGTGATCTCTTCCTCATTGTATACCCTTGACCGGAACACATACATGACTCTGTAGATCCCATGCTCATAGATCGTATCAAAATCTATGTATGGATGGGCCTCCGCATACTTCTTGTCCTCATACTTATCCAGATCCCCAAACATCTGCCCGCTCTTCATGTGATGCCCGTAAAGGATGAAATTGGTACTGGGCTTCAGCACGTCACAGTCCTTATCCATAAAGATGGAACCATTCTTGTCATACTCCTGATTCAGATTGTGATCCTGATAATAATCGTTGTCGGAAGTCTGCATCACAGGGTAATTAATATTTGTATCGTCAATTTTGAGCCATCCGATTAGCTTTTGATTCTTATTTAATAAATTTTTATATTCCTCCAAAACTTCCGGCGTCTCCTTATCCGCATCATAGTGGATGACCGGAGCCGAGGGCTTTAACGCCGGAGAGACAGCTTCATTTGCCTGTTCCTTCAAAGCGTCCAGTTGTTTATAGGTGGCATCGGTACGATAGTTGTAATAGGAATATACCCCGAAATATCCCAGGCATCCTGCCGCAAAGATACTGCAGAATAGGATCAAAAGCTTCCGGTTCCTCTCCCGCCTCTTTAACTCCTCCCGCACAAAGGGCTCCAGCTCCTTGTCCGTCTTTTTTGCGGAAGCTGCCTTTTGCGGGGAAGACGGCCTTTTCGTCAAAATGCTCTTTTTTACAGCCGGCTTCCCGGTTCCTGCATGGGATGCTTTTTTGAGTTTCTCATCCACCTCATCCATGAAGTCCTGTCCCACCAAAGTGTAAAACTCATATTTCCCGTCGGCCAATTCCTTCTTCAATTCAGCCAGTGCGGCAGAATCCGCACCTTTTATCCGTTCTCTCAGCTTTTCAACAACCTGCTGGTCCCTGCAGGCCAGCTTATAATCAGCTTCTGTCCGAAACTGTCTTCCTTCCACGATATATGTCTTAACTGCCATGATCTTCCTTATGTACTGCCGTAATCACACTGTCTGTATTCTATCTCATCTTCTATTTTACTATATGTTGCAATTTATGCAAGCATTTTATCCATATATAGTGTAAGAAATCAAAAGAATCCCAATAGAAACATTGACAGGCATACCTGCATACAATAAACCATAAATAAAACTTGGAGGCAACAAACATGAGCGATTTGACTGCTACCAACTGTGGCTGTGGAAATTGCCACAACAATAACTGCTTTATGGGAGGAAGCTGCATCTGGATCATCCTGTTACTGATCTTCTGCGGCGGTTGCGGCAACGGCTGTGGCAACGGCATCTTTGGTGGAAATGACTGCAACGACAACAACTGCTGCGAATGGATCATCTGGATCCTGATTCTCTCCTGCTTCTGTGGCAACGGCTGCGGTTGTGGCTGCAACGGCTGCAACTAAATAGCGCATCACACAGGTAGGCTCCTTCGGGAGCCTATTTGATTTGCCGGCCTCAAACTTGCATGATATGGCCCACTCACTCATAGGATAGAAAAAGAGCGTCTGCAGAATATGGAGAGGAAGCATCATGGTCGAAAAGGATACTGATAAAGTCACTGCCTTCGATACACTTTTTACCACCAACCGGATCCAGATGTACAAGATACTGCTTTCCTATCTGCCCGCTTCCTTTCAAAAGACCATGGCAGTGTATATCAAATTCTCCGAACTGATCTACACGATCTCTTTTTTCCGGGATCATCCGAAAGCCATGCTGGCCGGTCCCTGCACGGGTGCCCCGGATGACACCGGGGATTTTTCCCGGCTCTGCGAGGAACTGGTTCCCTATCTCACTCCCCGGGAGCAGGAGCATATGAGACAAATGAAAGCAACTTTGCAAAACTTTAAGAATATGCAGGATATGATGGAGATGATGCATATCATAAAAGAGATGTTTCCCGAAGGAGAAGGCATCGGTGGAACCCCTGCCGACATCCTGTCTGCAATGGGCAGTATCCCCGGCATGGACATGGACCCATCCTGCCTTTCCCAGATCATGGAAATGATGCAGGCAATGCAATGAAAGGAGCTGTTTTATGTCAGAACAAAATCAGGCCGGAAGTCGTCCGGCATGGATGGAGGATGAACTGGTAAAAGAAATCCCCCAGGAAAAACTGGATTTTTTGGGAAGGATGTTCGCCGAAAGCCACGGCCGCAGCCAGAAAGAGATGATGGCCTTTATCATGCCCATGATGAAACAGGCCAAAAAAGAACACCTGACCTTTTCCCCACAGGAGATGAACGCCGCCATCGCAGCCATCCGCAAGCACAGCACCGCCGAGGAACTGTCCCAGATTGACAGTCTTCTGGCAAAAGCAAAGCAGGGTCCCCGCACTTAACGGGCCCTGCTTTTATGTTTTTCTTATTTTGCCACGATGTTTACGATCTTACCGGGTACATAGATCTCCTTAATGATATTGCCGGAAAGCTTGTCGCCCAAGGCTTCCTTGGCCTGTGCAATCACGGCATCCTTATCTTCATCCTTGGCAACCTTGATGGTAGTCCTTACCTTGCCGTTGACCTGGACAGCCACTTCGATGGTGCTCTCCACCGTCTTTTCCTCGTCATACTCCGGCCATGTAGTCTGATACAGCCTGCCCTCATAACCTGCACTCTGCCAGAGTTCCTCGGTAATATGAGGTGCCACGGGATTTAACAGGGTGAGCAGGGTCTTGTATTCGCCCCTGGTGATGGCATTCTTTTTGTAAAACTCATTGATCAGAGCCATCATTGCCGCAATGGCGGTATTATATTTCAGGTTTTCAAAGTCGCTGCTTACCTTCTTGATGGTCTGGTGCATCCTGGTCTCCATGTCAGCGCTGTAGCCGTCACCATCCACCAGGATATCCTGCAGCTTCCATACCCTTTCCAGGAATCTGCGGCAGCCCTTGACGCCATCCTCACTCCATGCTGCGCTGAGTTCAAAGGCACCGATGAACATTTCGTAGGTTCTCAAAGTATCTGCGCCGTAATCCCTTACGATATCGTCAGGATTTACCACGTTGCCGCGGGACTTGGACATCTTCTCACCGTTGGAGCCTAAGATCATACCGTGGCTGGTACGCTTCTGATAAGGTTCCGGACAGGGCACTACACCCTCATCATACAAAAACTTATGCCAGAATCTGGAATACAGAAGATGCAGTGTGGTATGCTCCATACCGCCGTTGTACCAGTCTACAGGCATCCAGTACTCCAGCGCTTCCTTGCTTGCCAGGGCATTTTCGTTGGTAGGATCTGTATATCTTAAGAAATACCAGGAAGAACCTGCCCACTGGGGCATGGTATCCGTCTCTCTCTTTGCCGGGCCTCCGCAGCAGGGACAGGTGGTATTCACCCAGTCTGTCATGGCTGCCAGAGGGGATTCTCCGTTATCGGTGGGCATGTAGCTCTCCACCTCGGGAAGCTCCAAAGGAAGCTCGCTCTCATCGATGGGCACATAGCCGCACTTCTCACAGTATACAATGGGAATCGGCTCACCCCAGTAACGCTGTCTGGAGAATACCCAGTCACGAAGCTTGAAGTTGGTCTTTCTTGTGCCGATCCCTTTTTCCTCCAGGAATGCAATGATCTTCTCCTTTGCCTCCGCCACGGAAAGTCCGTTCAGGAACTCGGAGTTTACCAGGGTTCCTGTAGCCACATCCGTGTAGACAGCCTCCTGTACGCTGACGGGGCTTCCCGCCACCACTTCGATGATGGGGAGATTGAATTTCTTTGCAAAATCCCAGTCTCTCTCATCATGGGCAGGCACTGCCATAATGGCGCCTGTACCGTAGGTCATCAGTACATAATCGGAAATCCAGATGGGGATCTCCTTATTATTTACGGGGTTGGTTGCGGTAATACCCTTTAAGGGCACACCGGTCTTATCCTTTGCAAGCTCAGTACGCTCGAAATCAGACTTTTTGGACGCCATCTCCCTGTAAGCTACCACCTCATCCCAATTGGTGATCTCATCCTTAGACTTGTCGATCAGGGGATGCTCCGGAGATACCACCATGTATGTGGCACCGAAAAGAGTATCCGGTCTGGTAGTATAGATGCGAAGCTTCTCCTCTTTTCCGGTGAGTGCAAAGTCAACTTCCGCACCCTGGGACTTGCCGATCCAGTTCTTCTGGGATACCTTGACACGCTCCACATAATCCACGCTGTCCAGGCCCTCGATCAGCTTGTCTGCATACTCGGTGATCTTTAACATCCACTGACTCTTGACCTTGCGGACTACCTCTGAGCCGCAGCGCTCACAGACACCGTTTACCACCTCTTCATTTGCAAGGCCCACCTTACAGGAGGTACACCAGTTGATGGGCATCTCGGTCTTGTAGGCAAGACCCGCCTTGAACAGCTTTAAGAAGATCCACTGGGTCCAGCGGTAATAATTGGTGTCGGTAGTATTGATCTCCCTGTCCCAGTCAAAGGAATAACCCAAAGAATGCAACTGGTTCTTGAATCTTGCCACGTTGTTCTTGGTCACGATCTTGGGATGAATATGATTTTTGATGGCATAATTTTCGGTGGGAAGTCCAAATGCATCCCAGCCCATAGGATAAAGCACGTTATATCCCTGCATCCTTCTCTTGCGGGCAACGATATCCAGTGCCGTGTAGGGTCTTGGATGTCCTACATGAAGCCCCTGACCTGAAGGATAAGGGAACTCTACCAGTGCATAATATTTCGGTTTGGAATAATCATCGGAAGTCTTGAAGGCCTTCTCATCATCCCATACCTTCTGCCATTTCTGTTCCACCTCATGGTGGTTGTAAGGTACTGACATAACTTTCTCCTCCTAAAAAAACAATAAAGTAAGCCCTTTCCTCTGCTAGAGACGAAAGGGCTTTCATTCCGTGGTACCACTCTAATTCACAAGGATGCCTCCCCGCACCAAAATGACAGGGATAACTTCTGCTTGTGCGCTTTGCTATCGGTAACGGGATAACCCGCCTGCAATTACTTGCCCTGAACAGACAGGGGT
>JAGATV010000032.1 GCA_017621075.1 Lachnospiraceae bacterium | reverse complement strand
TCACGGCTTCCCCGTCCTTTACTGTTTTTGGGTTGTCTCTCTTAAAGACTTGTTCTCTGAAATCTCAGACGGGATCTTTTCGATCCCCTGCATGGTCTCCCATGCTCTTCTCTGGAATTTTCAGGGTTGCATTACTGTTTACTTGTCAAGGTACACTGTGTCGTCTGCATCGGCGACAGCTTATTTAGAATACCACAGCCGTCTCCCTCTGTCAACAACTTTTTTAAAGTTTTTTCAAACTTTTTCTCCCACAATTTTTTTACATTTTTCGCGGGAGTTTCATAATATCACATACCACTCTGCTTGTCAATAATTTTTCAACTATCTTTTTCACTATCTTTTTCATTATTGTTCAGAGAACCAATCGCCTTTGTTTTTCAAGATATTCCTCTTGCAAAAAGCGCAAAAAAAGAAATCTCAATCTCTCAAGATTCTTTTTGATTGGCATTGGCAGTGAAACGGAGAAAGAGGGATTTGAACCCTCGCGCCGCGTGAGCGACCTACACCCTTAGCAGGGGCGCCTCTTCAGCCTCTTGAGTATTTCTCCTTAATTCTGAATTGCATCTCTACCAATATGTTATTGTAGCATCCTTATGTGACGCAAAAGTTATTATACATAAGGACAAACTATTTGTCAATCGCTTTTTTGCTTATTCTTTATGATATGCAGCAATTGCCGTTTCATACAAATTATTGCCCTCAGAATCTATGACTACGATAACCGGAAACTCCGAAACCGTAAGCTTGCGGATAGCCTCAGTCCCCAAATCATCATAAGCGATCACTTCCGATGCGGTAATCGATCTGGAAAGCAAAGCGCCGGCTCCTCCTACTGCCGCAAAATAGACAGCACCATTTCTCACAATAGCATCTTTTACTTCCTGAGAGCGCTTCCCCTTGCCGATCATGCCTTTTAATCCCAAATCCAATAAGGAAGGTGCGTACTTATCCATCCTGCTTGCAGTGGTTGGCCCTGCGGACCCGATTGGCCTTCCCTCCCTGGCCGGAGAAGGTCCCATATAGTAGATCACATTATCCTTCATGTCCATAGGAAGCGGTTTTCCATCGGCCAACGCTTCATACATTCTTTTATGTGCAGCATCACGCGCAGTATAAATGGTTCCTGTCAGATATACATAGTCGCCCGCTTTTAAGGAACGAGCGTCTGCTTCACTCAAGGGTACATTGATATGCTTATCCATTTTGTCCTCCGTTTGTGTATGACTTTACCTCAGTTTATAAAATGCGCACCGCATGCCTGTTTACATGACAGCAAATGTTCACTGCCACAGGCAGTCCGGCAATATGTGTGGGATAAGTATTGATATTAACTGCCAATGCTGTCATCCTTCCGCCCAGACCTCCGGGTCCTATACCGGAATGATTGATCTTCTGCAGCAGTTCTTCTTCCATCTCTCTCACATAAGGAATCTGTGAATGCTCATCTACCGGGCGGGTCAATGCCTTTTTTGCCATAAGAGCACACTTTTCAAAAGTCCCTCCGACTCCCACTCCCACTACCATGGGCGGGCAGGCATTGGGACCGGCATCCTTAACCGCAGTCAAAATAGCATTTTTCACTCCTTCTATGCCATCCGCCGGCTTTAACATAAATACCCTGCTCATATTCTCACTGCCAAAACCTTTCGGTGCTACCGTGATCTTGACCCTGTCTCCGGGCACGATTTCATAATGAATGATTGCCGGAGTATTATCTTTTGTATTTTCTCTTTCCAAAGGGTCCTTGACTACCGACTTTCGAAGGAACCCCTCAACATACCCCTGACGAACACCTTCATTGATCCCATCCTCCAACACACCGCCTTCAAAATGTACTTCCTGACCAATCTCCATGAAAATAACAGCCATACCTGTATCCTGACAGATCGGAATCATATCTTCTCCTGCTATCTTCATATTTTCATGAAGCTGCTCCAATATCTGCTTTCCCAAGGGCGATTCTTCCGTTTCAACCGCACCGGCAAGAGCCTTCTGCATATCCTCCGACAGGAAATGATTGGCCTCGATACACATTTCCTTAATATTCTGTGTGATTTCACTTACCGCTATTGTTCTCATAGGTACTCCCCTACTCTGTAATCTGTCTCTTTACTTCTTCCAGTTCTTCCTGAGAGGCCTCACCCGGCTTCCAAAGGATCTTCTGACCATCATTCTGATATCTGGGGATCAAATGTAAATGGAAGTGATTCACAGTCTGTCCTGCCGTTTCACCATTATTCTGAACCAGATTGAACCCATCACACTGAAGTTTTTCTGTGATCAAGGCGGCCATCTTCTTAGCCACTACCATCACCTTAGCTGCCTGGCTGTCTGTAATTTCATAAATATTTGCAGCATGCTCCTTTGGCAGGATCAAAGCATGTCCCTTTGTAGCCGGTCCAAGATCCAGGATCACGCGAAAATCTTCGTCCTCATACAAAGTCTTTGACGGTATCTCTCCATTTGCGATTTTACAAAAAATACAGTCTTCTTTTTTCATCAAAAACACCTCTCTTAACCTTATTCTCCAAAAAGGAATACCTGATCCAAAAATCTAAGGGTCCTGAAATCGCCTTTCATTTTCATAGCCCCTGACATAAAAGCTCGCTGGAAACTCATTCGTCCATTGGTGATATCTTCCATGGAAGCTCTGTTCGTCTGCATTTCTACATCCGGATTCTCCACCGTGCCATAGTAGCATTCCATTGTGGGACCTTTCACGATAATGATAAGACCTTTTTTCTTTTCCTCTATATTGATGCGATAGACAGCCTCCAGCCCCGGCTGCGGCTTGAATGTTTTTCGAAAGGCCTCCAGATATTCGTCCTCCCTCTCAGCACCTTCGTTATTCAATTTATCCCGAAAGAAACTGGTCAATTCCTGAATATCTTCTTTCTGTCTCTGCACATAGCTGTCATCGGATACATATTCCGAAAGTTGCTCTGTCTCCTGCGGAGTTAAGTCCGTTGCCCGGGGAAGCGCTATCCTTTGCTTGACAGCCTGATTGCTTGCCGGGAAACTAGCTATATGCTGATTGATGGTACGGTACATGTTTTCCGCCTTTTTGCCGATGATATGTGCATACTCTGCATTCATCTCTAAAGTAACCGTATTCTCAATATAACCGCAGATACCACTGCAGGGCCTTCCCCCCAGGATCTCCCACGCTGTGGAAAGATTCAGCTTTGCTTCCCTCTCTCCGTAAGTGGTGGACATGACGATAGGAGCCATATAAATCTGGGAAATCTTTTCTTTGTCGCCAAACAACCAACATGCGTCCAAAAACTGCTGCATATATCCGCCGATCCCATACCACTCCACGGTGGTTGCCAGAATGATACCGTCGGCTTCCTTCAGTGTCTGGGGCAGTGTTGTAATAGTATTCTTATATTCATACAGGTTGTACCGGGTCACATTCACTCTTAACTCTTCCAACACTTCCTGCATCTTATTGATTACATAAATCGTAGGATCATCTATGATTCCGCGTCCGCCGTAATAAATATTGATATTCAAAAGGGCACCTCCCAAACTTCCGATCTTCTCATTATTATATAACAGACAGACCGTAAAAGTACAGTCCCACTTTTTGATACTTCTTATCTGTTGAAGAATTCAACCGTTAGAGAATTCAACGAAATGTCAGGCCGACTTTTCCCAGCATAATTTCATCTTCTTCCTGTAGTCGTTTCTTTTCATATGGTTGAAGCCTGAGACCATTTTTAAATGTGCCATTGGTAGAATTGATATCCTCCAAAAAGTAATCCTCTCCCTCTCTGGTAATCCTGGCATGCATCCTGCTTATGGAGGCATCCTCCAACACCAGATCCACTTCCTCCTTCTTCTTTCCTATGGTCAGCACATCCTCCAATTTTGCCAAGACCCTGCCTTCCGAAGAATACAATCTGCGGACAACTTTTTTCTTTTCCTGAGGTTCTTCTATATAAACGGTTTTTCCAAAATCTTCATTCTCCCGGCTTTCATAGTCTAATTCCTCTGCAACTGCGAAACCCTCCATGGAAATCTGAAGTTCCTGCCTGTAATCCGCCTTTCTTTTCCGGTTTTTATGCCGTCTGTTTTCAAAGAATGCCAAGAAGCCCTTTCTCTCTCCGACATCATTATCCTCTGCTTCCCGTCCCAATTGTTCATAAATATCCTCCTTCACATCTTCCGTACAGGGAGCCGTCGCTTTCTTTTGTCCTTCCTGCCCACAGATCCCGGTTTCTTCTTTCTCCAGCATCCTGGCATCTTCAAAAAAATGATGTTGAAGGTATGTATCACCATTCCGCTCGTATTGCTCATACATTTTGTATACACATTCCACCAACACTTCATCCTCATAGTCCATATACTCTATCAAAAACTCAAGTAAATCCCTAAAACCGTTATCCCCCTCATAATACGGCACATAAAAGAAGGAAAATACATTGTCCTCCAAATCCTGGTATATCTGCCCGGGATACCAAAGGATATTCCCGGCATTTAACAGGAACCGTTCCAATTCCTGCCGGATCTGTTTAAAACTCCACACAAAATCCTTCATCCATTCTCTTGATATTTTTCGTTTTTGAAAACACTGCTGCACATTTTGCAAGGAGGTAATATCATAATATAAATACGCTCTGCCGTTCAGGTAACGCAGACTGCAGGGAAGTAGGCCTTTGATTCCTCCCCGGCTCAACATACAATATTGATAGCGCCGCTCCTGTGGCATTTCCTCCAAAAGTATCCGCTCATAATTACTGTGCAGATTCTTTACAAATTCTGTCTGTAACATCTATGTTCCTCCTTTTATTTTTTGATATTTCCGCAAAAGGGATGCGGGTGACATCAATTCATTCTCATATAGCACTGACATTTCCCAGATATCTTCCCCATCCCAAAAAGCCAATCCCGAAAATGGAAATCGAATATTGCCCCGCTGCCTCACCCGTATCTTTCCTCTTTCTATTTTGATATCCGTCCCCAAATCCTCCCAGACAATATATTTTTCTATTGGCCTTTCCGCCAGTATCTTTTTTACCGCCTTTATTCTTTCTTCTGCGTCCTCTGCAGGTATTACAGTCCCCCTCAGCGCCAGCAATCCCGCATCCTGTTCCATCAGGCACCGGTCATATTGATAAAACCAAAAGCAGATAATAAACAGGAGTATCCCGAACACTATCGGAAGAACCATGACCGCCTCCACCGTCAGATAGGCATCCATCCTTTTCCTCATATCACTGCCACCTCTCGCCAAAGACCAGATACCCGGCATATACCACCGTCAGGAAGGGAAGATAGGGGATCCGGGTATTCCTCCTTACTCTTTTTAACAGCAGAAGAACCATGCAAGTCAGCGAAAGCAGCAACAGACTCATGCAGAAGATCGCCAGGCAAAAACGATATCCGCATCGGATTCCCAACAGACACAGGACCACTCCGTCACCATATCCCGCCTTTTTTGTGAGGTACGCCATAGCCAAAAGGAAAAGCCCCGGCAACATTCCCCATAATATACTGCCTGTATTTTTCTGCCAGCCATCCATGAATCCCTCCGCCAATCTTACCATAATCGTTTCCATGGCGCCCAGGATCAATAACCATACCGGTACTTTCTTTTCCCGGATATCCATTGCCCCAAGCACTGCCACATACAATAGTCCAATTATCTCTTTCCACATAATGCCTCCACTGATCATTTATCCTCACAACGACTGCAGGGCCTGTATTTTCCCGCCTCTATCCTGAGGATGGCATAGACGGTTCTTGTCAAACCGGGACAATCCCGGTCATAGTGATACCTATCCCCTTCTACTCCGATATAAACCTTATCCGGCGCCGTCTCCTCTCCGCATTTCTCACAAAGAGTATATTTTTTTCCTGCCCCATTCCGCTCTTTTCCAATATTGGCAGTTTTTACCTCTTTAATTGTCAGCTGCAGATGAGTACAATAGCGGTCTGTATGGTATACCTCTCCGTTTTCCGCAATGTAGACCGTCTCTCCGTCCCAGTCCTCTGTATCGTCAACACCCGGTATCCCATAGCCGTTCCAGATATGTCCATAATATTTGTTGGCCATGCGGAAAGGATGAATTCCCTTCATGGATATCCAGGGGGATACGCCATATGTCAGGACGATTTTAAATTCATCTTGGGAAGTAAAAATTTCACTTTCCAAAAACTGCAGGCTGTCTGTCCCATATATAAGGGGTGACTCCTCCAAATAGCACTCCCCGGCATACTTCACGATCTGACGCTTTATATATATATAGGAAAATATGGCATCTTTGGCTTCCGATCCCGGTTCTGTGCCCGATTGTGGATTTTTTCCTTCCTTTGCATCCTCCGGCCAAAGCAGATACCCCCTTATACTCATTTTATTTCCGGTCTGCCAAAGCGCCAATTCCAGATTGCCGTGGAGGCGGATCATTTCCATTGCACAGCTCAGATTCAGGAAAAAGAAAAGAAAGAGCGGCAGCACTATGGCTGCCTCCACCGTCATTCCGGCCAAAACTTTCCGGCCAAGGAAGGTAAACAGCGACGTCCCCTCTATGAAAAATGGGGATTGTGTTGTAAAGGGGAGAGTTTTTTTATCACACCTCGAAGAAGGTCTGTTGTGGATTGTCATTGGTTTCGTGTTGTTTTGTTTTTCCCATAAAGGGGACATCGCTGTTCACCTTCTTTCCCAACCGGCTTTTTAATATCCTTTTTCTCTTATAAAGTTGTGTCCGTAACCATAAGCACTTTGTATATTTACTCTGACTTCTATGCGATCATAGCACCCGTCCAGCCGGAAGTGTTGATTTCCCGGCGTCTGTCTGATATCTGCTTCTATGACATTCATTGCTCTGCCTGTCAGATCATCCACATCCGTAAGCATCATCCATATCCTTAGATAATCCTCATAGGACAGGCCAAGCTCCCATCCTTCTTCGCCACATCCTTGTTCCTGCAGGATTCCCTCCAGGCTAAAATGCCAAGTGTCCGCATCCTTCATCAGAGGCACCTTGCCACCGGCCAGGAGTACCTTTATGTCATACAGACTTTCTGCGAACGCCCATCCCAAAAGTAGAGAGGTCTTTAACAGCGGCGCCAGGTCCGGCACCTGTATCAGTGCGGCAATTGCTGTAGCCAGTACTTCCGCCTCTGCGCATTTGATTTCATCCGAGAATAGGTACACTGCATTTGCCGCCTCCCGCATCAGACAGATTCTCTCCGCCATACTCCTCAGATTGTCCAAGTCGCAGTCTTCTCCTATGATCAGATATTCCATCTGATATTTGAGTATCCCGTCTTCCTTTTCGTCTCCGTAATATCCCATATAACGCAGGAGATATTCCTGAAAAAGGAATCGGTCTACCAATTCTTCCTCCGATGTGAATGCCCGTAGCTGCAGATTTCCGCAATTGATATTTTCTTTCGACATCCGATGCATGACCAAATCTTCTCCCGGCAGGATGCGGGTCGAAAGATTCCCATAATCACTTACGGCAAACTCCAGAATGCCCATCTGTCTCTTGAGTTCCAGCCAGCCGGTAGGATTCTCAAAGTCAATGTCCACGCTTTCCGTTCTTCCGGTCAGTTCAAAGATCTCCTGCTCTTGCTCTTCTTCCTCTTCCTCAATGAGTTCTTCCATCTCCCGGTCCACCGCTTGTTTTTCGGCACCTATATCACGGCCTAACAGTTCCTGTTCCTCCACCACCTGCAGCCATTGTCGCAATTCCTCCAAAAGAGCCAGTCCGATATCATCCTTTACCGCTTCAGCTGCCCGTCTGCGAAACACTGCGCCGCCTTCGTCTGTATATACCGACACTCCTGTCACATCGATTTCCTCCAATGACAATGCCAGAAAGTCCCGGTAAAGGAACTCCGATAAAAACAGATCTTCCATGGACAGATTACCCTCTATATACTTTTTCAAATGCTGCCTGGTATTCGCTTTATTAGCATAGTCCGTTCCGTAAGAAGAATCGATGGCCAACAGATTGTACTGCTTCCACAGTTCCCTGTGATATTCCGCAAAAACGCTGTTTAAACCGATATCTGTGATACATTCTGCCTCAAGCCCTACCGCATTGCATCTTACTCCTTCAATCAAGGCAAAGCAGAGAGAAAGCAGCACCGTCATGGTAAGGGCCAGATAGACCGTCAGATAAGCTGCACTCTTTTGATAACATTTTCCCTGCATCCCGTCATGCTCCTTTCTCCCGAAATGCCTCTTATGGTTGGGGATCAGACCTTATTGGTCTGCGTGGTGATCTTGGAAAAGATATTGTTGACGATTTTGGTGATCTGTTCTTTGAAAATAAGCACCAGTCCGACCAAAACCACAATGATCAAAATGATCTCTACAGTTCCCATACCGTCCTCTTCCCTGACAAACTGTCTGATATCTTTCAATCTGCCCATAACTCTCCTTTCTGCCTAAAAAGTAGTGGAAGAAAATGCCGGTATCATGATCATTACCATGACTACCAAAAGCATCATCACCATCGGCACCAATAGTTTGGTTACCGCTTCCTCACCTCTCCTGCGGCTGCTTTGTAACTTTTCCAGGGCTGCCTTGTCCGCTTCCTCCCGCAATCTGGTCAAAAGCGTACTGGTGCCCTTTTTCAGATTCTGCTGCAGCAGGGTGCACAGACAAATGTACTCCTGCACTCCGGTGCGCTTTCCGAAATGCTCGTAGGCAACGGTCTCTGTGACACCTGCCTGTAATTCCCGGCAGGTATAGAGGATTTCTTCCAAAACCGGATCTTTTGAGGCACCTGCCGCTCTTGCCTGCTGATATTCTCCTGCCAGCTTTCCAAAGACTCCCCGAATGGTCATTCCTGCACCCAGGTACAGCACGATCTTTTGAACGATACCCGAGTATTCTCTCCTCAGGGTCTCTTTGCGCTTTTCCAGAGTGCCGTGAAGATCCTTATCTTTTAGAAAAAACACCGCTGCGGCTGTCACCAGTCCTGCCACCCAGAACAAAAGGCTGTCATCTCTCACCACCTGTTTCCATACGAGCGAGGTTCCATCCAATTCCTTGGGAAGTATCCACACCGCTTCTTTGCGGGTATCCTCCTCTGACTGCTGTAAAAGGATCTCAATTTCACGATATTTCCTGTCTTCTTCGGAAAGCACGCAAGGTGTGACCCTCACAGGAAAATCCTGCTGCCATTCCATATCTTCGTAAGTCACTACTGCCGTCAACAGAAACTCTTCCTCGCAGGATACCGCTTTCACCTTACCAGAACTACTCAGGAAATCAGGACATTCACTTTTCCATTCCACTTGAAAGGGATATCCTTCCAAGGCTTCCGGAAGGATCAGATCCTGCGTTATCTCCCTCAATGATGGATTTTTACCCGGCAAAAGGTTCGTCAGCTCCGCAAGGAAATCCCGGTACAGCGCTTCCGCTTCTTCCCTATCAAGCTTTTGCTCTGATACTTTGATCCGAAAAACCTCTTGTTCCGACATCTCTTCTAAAATAATCTCTTGTTCTTCTTCCAGATAAGTACCTCTTCTGATCTGCCCGCCTTCTTCCAAACGGTTTCCTGCCCCTGCCCGGAAGCACAGAACAGCTCCAAGAATGGTTCCCGCCAGACACAACAGCAAAGATTTCGCTGTCTTATCCACATAGTACGTCCTACACAGTCTCTCTTTGTCCTCACCGGGATGCAACTTCTCCAGATCCCTTTCCACCTGACGGCTGTTTAAAAGCGGAAGGTTCCGGGCTTTGGCACATTCATACAAAAAGTCTGCCATCCGGTAAATAAATCTTGGGGAGCCCGACACCTCTTTTGTAACAGGCCTTCTGACCGACAGCAGACACAAGACCAGATATGCCGCCATCACCGCCCCTGCTGCAAGATACATCTTCTCACCTCCTTTCCTACCAGATCTCTTCCTCAATCTTCTTTAAGATCCGCTCCCCCATCACATATGCTGTCAGGTACAGGATCAGACATACCGACATGATCGCGGCCCCCTGCCAGTTGTGATAAAGGCTGTCAAAATACCCCGGATAAGAAAAACCCACATAAGCCAGAATGCCAAATGGCATCAGTTTCATGATATTCTGTTCCATCCGTCTGCCACTTAGAACAGTCTGCATTTCCTGTATGGCATTTACCCTCTGGCCGATCAGTTCTGCAGAAGACTGTATAACTTCCGGGATACTTCCTCCATTTCGTTTTGCAATGGAAAACACTTGGGCAAATTGAACGATTTCTGCGCTTTGGCTGCGCTCCGCCAGATTGGCAAGCAATTCTTCCAAGGTAATATTGATCACCAGTCCCTTTTTTATCAGGTCAAGCTCCCTGCAGATCAATGCACTGTCCCCATAGAGCAGTCCCATATCCTCCCGGCTCTCCAAAAAAGCATTTTCCACTGCATAGCCTGCCCTGAGGGAAGCTGCCACAGACAGGATGCAGTCTTTGAACTGTACTGTCAGCTCCCGGATACAGGCATCCCGTTTTCTTCTGTCCTGCTCTCTAAAAAACAGGATTCCTATCCCACCCAAAGGCAATACCGCCCAAAGACTTCTGTAAAAGAAACAGGAAAGCAGAATTACCACCGCCACAGACTCTGATACCGAAAGCATCCATTCCCTTTTTCTCCAGCAGTATCTGCTATAATCCCGCCGCCCGGAGCTTTCCTGTTTGCACCAGCTCTGCCTTTTTTTGAAGTTTTCCCAAAATCCGACCCTTGGCATCCTGCCCTTCCTCCTCAAACTGATATAGTGGATTTAACCTGATCTGTTGCCCCTCATCCCCAATGACCTCTGTGATTTCCAGCACTCTCCGGGATCTGTCCCGAAGCCTGCCAAGATGTACAATGACATCAATACCGGATGCGATCTGCTGCCTGATAGCCGCCAGAGGAAGATCCATACCCATGAGCACCATGTTTTCCAGTCGGGAAAGCATATCCTGTGCACTGTTGGCGTGTCCGGTAGACATGCTTCCGTCATGGCCTGTATTCAGACACTGCATCATATCAAATGCCTCCGCCCCACGGACCTCTCCCACGATGATCCTGTCGGGACGCATACGCAGGGAGGTTCGGATCAGTTCTCTGATATTGATCGGGGCACAGCCCTCCACATTGCTGTTCCTGGTCTCTAAGCGCACCAGATTTTCAATGCCCTGGAGCTGCAATTCTGCACTGTCCTCTATGGTGATCACTCTCTCGTCCCCGGGAATAAAACCGGACAGTACATTTAAAAAGGTAGTCTTGCCGCTTCCTGTACCACCGCTGATAAAGATATTGTATCCGGCCTGCACCAGATGCTTTAAAAATCCGGCAGCTTCCTCCGAAATGGAATGGCCGTGTATGAGCTGCTCCATGGTGATGGGCTTGTCCGGAAATCGGCGTATGGTAACGATAGGACCGTTCAGCGCCACCGGATTCATGACAATATTCACTCTGGAACCGTTGGCAAGTCTGGCGTCCACAATAGGAACCGCCTCATTTACGGCCCGGTTGCAGCCTGCCACGATCTGCTGGATCACATCCTGAAGCTTCTCCAGAGAGTCAAACCCTTTTTCCAATCTGCCAAGTCTCCCGTCTTTCTCAATAAAGATATGATCCTTGCCATTGATCATGATCTCTGTCACTGCGCTGTCCTCCACAAGCCCCTGGAGGATATCCAGTCTGCGCAAAGAATTGAAGATCTCCCTTTTCATCCGGGTACGGATATGGACCGGGCAGCGAACCATATCTTCCTGTGTCATCATTACTTCATCAATGACCTCCTCCACTTCCTCATCCGTAAAATCATGGCCGTAATCCAGACGCTCCTGTACTTTTTTTCGCAACTGTTCCTTTAACTGTGTACCTTCCACGTTTCCTCCTGTCAGCGGATTCCCTGCAGCTGTTTTTTTACATAATCCGCCAGATCTCCTTTGGTGTACTGCTCCAATGCCTCCGGCAGCCTGCGTATATGCGGGATGCCGCATTTTAAGGTCTTTTCCAGCACATCCTCATACTCACAAAGAGCCAGGAGCTGCTCGTATTGCAGCAGTTTGCTCCTTGCGATCCTGTCATCCTTTGTCAGGGTAAAGACCCGGGTGCAAAGCCTTAAGATATCAAAGAGTCCCTGCATATCTTCCGACAGATCCAGGATCACATATTCATACTCGCCGATCTCCCCGATCCTGCGCAAAAGATGCAGCCATTCCCCGCCTGTGACAGGCAGTAGATTCTGCCCATATTTCATGGGCGGTATATAATCCAAGTTCCCGTTTCTGCGGATCATGGTGCGCAGACGCAGCCCGAACTTTTCCCTGCCGGCAGCAAGAAAGTACAACAGATCCGCCAGATCCTTTTCCTGCCGGTCCGGCAAAAGCTCGTCCATTCCCGCATAGTGTTCAAAATTCAGGTATAAGGTCCTATGTTCCTCCGCCAGTATCTGGCCCATTGTCAGGGCAAAGGTGGTCTGCAGGCATCTTCTTACCGGGGAATAGATTCCGATGAACCGGGTATGCCCCACCGCCTGCATCCATGGCATCTCCTCCCCCGCAACCTCCATGTAAGCTTCCAGCAGCTCTCGCAACACGCTTTCTGCCTCCTGATATTTGTTGATATTTCTGATCGCATTCTGTCGCACCAGACCGCTTTCATTCAGGATAACGATCTGCCCGGGGGCAAGCTCCTGCAGTGCGTCCGTGTATGCAGATTCTGCTGCCGCCAGCATGGCTACCCGGCCCCGCTCCTCCTTTAAAAGGCTTTCTGCCTCCGTGTAAGTATGAACCTCCCAGGGCAGATCCTTATGGCCCCGCAAAAACTCTGTCATGAGCTGTGCGTATTCTTCCTCCGGATCATAGAGTACGAACCGCCTGTTTTCTCCTTGCTTCAATAGACACCTCCCCAGTACATCAGGGCGCTGATCAGGACCGGTCCCGAAAGGCACAGGCATGCTTCCCTCTGTTCCCGCAGGTTCTCCACATACAAATGCCAGTTTCCCGTCCGGGACACCTCCCACAGATACTCCGCCAGATACTGCATCCTCTCTTTCAGATTCTGTTTTCTCCAAAACTTTATCAGGGAAAAAATTGCTGCTGTCAGCATAGAAAAAAATAAGAATAGTAAGATCCTGCTGCCGGGAAGATACCCCGCACAGACACCCAAAAGTTTTACATCTCCCGCTCCCATGGCCCCGATCTTGAAAAAGGGATACATAAGAGCTGTCATTACCGCTGTTGCTGTCAGAAATGCCGCCGCTCCCCAAGGACCTTCCGCCAAAGTCCTTTGTACCATTCCTGCGGCAAGCATTCCCAATAACAGCAGATTCGGTATCCTGCCGCTGCCGTAATCATAGGCGCAGGCAACTACCAGCAATACGCATAATGCCGCCAATCGATCATCTCCTTTGTTCTTTTGTCTTCCGTTGTGGATGTGATGTGAAATCCGAGGCGATGCGCCTCTTTGATCTGTAGTAAGATTGTCAACCTGACTGGTTGTAAATTGCATTATATGCGCTGTTTTTTACTTTTGCAAGAGGAAAATAGCAAAAATATCATTTTCGGTAAAATCTTACAAAAGTTTGTAGAGCCCAATTCCGTAAAGAGCTAAAATCCCAGGAAATCCCAGGATTCCGGATGTCAAAACCGTAACGCCGTTGATGCCCACGCTCAAAGAAATTCCGGCAAAAGCCAGGGCCTCGTTGATAAAATACATGGCGATGGTCCCCAGGATGCTGCGCATCACCAGGTTCATCAGCCACTCAGCTTTGGTGCGGATAGCACCCATAAATAACACAATGACACACACTCCTGCGATCAAAAATACTCCCGTTGTGTTTTCCATTTTTGACTCTGCATGTTTTTGCTACAGCCTATGTCCCTTTTTTCCAAAATATGACTGACAGATTTTTCCCAAGGGACTGGTATATTCTGCAAATTCCCTGTCTATACTTATTACAACAACATGGAAAGGACGATATCCCATGAAAATGATCTTTCATCAGGGCTATACCACTCCGGAATATCCGGAAGAAGATTTTTCTTCGGTGAGCCTACAGGCCTCCATAGAAAAAACCCGCCGGGATCTTGAGATCGCTTATGCGGGTTTTGACAATGCCTTGGAAACGGATTTAATTGACAGCTATATTTACGAGATCAACTCTCTCCAAAAACGGTATAAGCACTTGACGGATCTGGCCGCTTCAGAGCCTTCTTCCGAAGAGGGGCCTTCATACCAGCATTCCCCGATTCGCACCCTGGTCAGCCATGTTTTCGGTTAAGGTATTCCTTCCGTAGGTCAGACCCGCATAAACCGCCTGGGAATTGTTCATCACCGGTCCCAGGTGATTCTCTGCGGCGATCTTGGTGTATGCATCGTGCAGCGGCTGTATCACTCGTCTGATCTCCTCAAAACAAGTGTCATCCCTGCGCACTTCACCCAAAGCCAGCCTGCGCACGCAATACAGGTAAAGCTGAAGGAGCGCCGGGGCCGGCTCATACTCCAGGTTGAGAGAATGCATCAGTTCATTGATACAGCTCCTTGCCTTGCGGACTGCTTCCCGCAATTCTTCTCTGTTTTCTGCCTTACAGGCCGTTTCTCCCTCATCCAGATAGACTAAGAGCATCTCATATAAGATCACCACCAGCTCTGTAGAGTTGGCCTGGGTGATCCGCAAAGTGAATTGTTGTTTACATTCCTTTGTCATAGTTCCTACCTCTTACTGCAAAAGCTGCAATACCTGGGAAGGTCGCTCGTTGGCCTGTGCCAGCATGGAAGTGCCCGCCTGTGTCAACACCTGATTGGTGGTATAATCCGTCATTTCCTCTGCCATGTCCACGTCCATGATCCGGGAATAGGCAGCAGTCATATTTTCATCGGTAATATCGAGACTGTTCACCGTAGATTCCAGTCTGTTCTGAAAAGCGCCCAGGCGTCCCCGTACCTTGGACACAAACTGAAGTGCCCCATCCAGGCTGCTGATCCCTTTCCTTGCGCCTTCTACCGTGGTGACATCCAGATTCTCGATGCCCATATTTCTTAAGGACATGTCAGGAATATTGATCTCCAGCACCTGTCCTTCATTGGCTCCGATCTGCAGGCGCATGGCCCCGATTCCCGTAGCCTCTATCGTTACGTCTGCATAAGCAGACGCACCTGCATCATTCACATCCAGGGTCATCTCAAAACCGTCCCCACCCTGTATGGTGATCATTCCGTCCGACATGGATGCCTTCAAATCCCTGATCTTGTCAAACCCATCCCCAAATTCGCAGTCCACCCGGTATGTCCCGTCTGCATTTTCGGTCCAGCTTATATTGTCGATGGTATAGGTTCCGTCCGGCACCTCCCTGCTATAGGTGCTCACTTTAATATCAGTTTTGTTGGTATAACCCTTTAGATCAAATTCGCCGTTCAGCAACTTCTGGCCGTTAAATTCAACGGTGTCCGAAACCCTGTCAATCTCGTCTTTCAACTGGGCCACTTCCTCCTGGATCACCGCCCGGTCCTCTTCATTTAAGGAGCCGTTTGCTGCCTTTACGGCCAGCTCGTTCATTCGCTGGATCATATCCGAAACTTCGGAGAGCGCGCCGTCTGCGATCTCAATGACGGAAACACCGTCACTGGCATTCTGACTGGCCACATTCACGCCCTGGATCTGGGCATTCATCCTTTTGGCCATTGCCAGACCTGCCGGATTGTCCTTGGCATGATTGATCTTGAGCCCGGAGGAAAGCCTCTCCAAAGATGCGGAGAGTTTCTTGTCATTGTTTGCCAGGGCATTATTGGATAACATGGCTGATACATTATAATTGATCCTCATACGATACCTCTTCTTCCCGGACTGCCCGCAGGAACACTTTTGCAATGCGGTACAGTTCCATATTATCAGCTCCGTCTGTCTCTGTGTCACCGGCATCCATGCCCGCATAATTGCCGCTGCCCGTAATCGGCAGCTCTTCCAGTTCTAGCCCCTGCAGGCCCTCTTCCCCTGCAAGGATGTGATCACTGAATATATCGACAGTCTGCTTTAGTTTCGTAACCTCTTCCCGGGTATTTCCTACCAAAAAGCCTCCGATATGTCCTTCCCGAAGTAAAAAATGTGCTTCGATATGTCCGCTGTGGGGCAGGCTCACCGCAATGTGCACACATCCCCTTTCTGCGCTTCCCCGCTCAAGTTTCATATGCACTTTTGCCAGATTTTCTCCGATGTACATGGGAAGCACATACTCCTCGGAATCGGACAGTTTTCCTGCGATGCTCAACTGCCTGTTCAAAAGACGCAGGCTCCGCACGTCCAGACTGGTGTCCGCCTTGTCAAAGCTCGCCTCTTTAACCGCCGTCCCAAGTTCCTCCACAGTATGCCTGTAAGCCTCGCAAAAGGTGTCTTTATCCTCCATGCTCTCAAGAAGCGTTTCCGCCATTTCCGCATACTCCCGGTTTTCTTTTACCCGGTCCCGTATCTCACCAAACAGATTCTCCCTCTCCTGTAAAAGTCCCCGGGCAGCCAGCAGATTGCCTGCATTGGCGGGGATCTCCCCCCTTCGGAGCAATGCGGCCGCTTCCTGGTCCGTCAGGGCAGCTTCCCGTATATCTAAAAGCCGCTCTCTGTCATAATCTGCCTGTATCCGGGCATCCTCGGAAAGTTCTGCCAGAATGCTCTTTGCCTCCTTGAGAAATCCTCTCTCGATCTGGTCGGAAATGCTCTCTTTTTTCTGTACCGCTTCAGACAGCATACCAAAGGAATCTTCCACCTTTACATCAATATGCTTTGTCCGGCTGGTCCGCACTGCCGACAAAAGATTGGAAAACTGCAGCCGGGCCCGGCTGTTTACCAGGGCGCCCACCACTGCGCCGTCCGAGCGCTCGATCTGATGCACCATGCGGTAAATACCAATGTACGCCGCCCTCTCATCCTCGGTGATCTCATGATTCTTTTCCAACCCATACAGGAAACGGCTGTAGCTTTCTGCGCTTTCCTCATAATCGCCGGAATTCTCCTCAAAATAGTGCTCCAATTCCTCAAAGCTCTGTTCCAACGGATTGATTCCGTCCCGGATCATTTTCAGGGTAGCGGCAGGCGTAAGGCGCTGCACCACCGACTGTACCTGTCTGTCAGCCTCCCTGACCTTCTCCACATTTTCAAGATTCATATCCATGCGGTTGTAACCAAGGATCCTCACGGCGCGCCTGTTTTCTTCCGTAAGCTCCAGTCCTAAATCTGTTGCGATATCGTCCACATTGGCAAAAGCCTTACGGATGTGGTCACCCAGATCGCTTCTGGGAGCCGTCATCAGGGCTTCGTAGCTTTCGTTGGCCTTTCGGCAGGTCTCCTGCAAAAGAGTTCCCTCCCTGTGAAAGTGCGACAGGGTAGCAAAATCTCCTTTACTGTAAGGTCCCAGTATCTGTGCCGGTAATGCCGGCAATTCCTCTACAACCCGGCCCGCGGATTGATACAGCCGGTAATTTTCGACTGCCCGCTCATCCGTTTCCCCCGGAAACAGCTTTTGCGCCACCTGGCCTTCCGCCTGTTTCAATGCCTCTAACAACTGTTCCATGGGAGCAGTGTCAATGGCAAATCCACTCCTTAACAGTTTCACATTGACTTCCGCCGTCATGTGGAGCCGGATCTCTTCCAACTGTCTTCTGGCGGCAATGTCTCCCTTGAAACTCTCCCAGCCTTCTGCAGATTGGTACTTTTCCAGGACCGCCACAGCCTTTTCATAGATGGTTGCCCCCTCGGACAGATTGCCGTAAATGGGCTTTTCCCCTGCCGCCACGGCACCGGCCGCCGCACGGGCAAACGTCCGCTCCTGTACCGGGAATTCCACACTCTTTATATCTTCCAGCCTCTTAAGATTCTCCGGGGTAAGAAAAAGTCCCCTGTCCATAAGCCACCTGGCATCCTGTCTGCTTTCTTCGTCCACCTCACGCTCAGAGCGGGCAATCACCTTGTCGATCTGCTCCAGGATGCCGTTTTCCTCATAAAAATCATACATTTTGTCCTGATTCCCCGGCTGTGGCAGACTTTGGGCTCCACTGTTCTCCGCCAGATAAAAGTTCCAGATTTCAGGCTCCATGTTATTGTCGATCATGTACCGGCAGGCGCCCTCGGTGGGTGCTTCCAAGCGGCTGGCCATATCCCATGCCTGTGTGACTTCTCCCACAGTCTCCTCCGTCAGAGGAAGATCGGCCTGCCTGAAGCAATCTGCCAGTTCCCTTGCAAGGGATTCGCTTCCCACCGCCGCTGCCAGAGTATCTATGTCCACATCATCCGTATAGCCCGCTATGATCTGACCGGAGCGGACCAGCTCTGCTTTGATCTTATCTACAATGGTCACTGCCTCTTCCGGGTCCATCTGTTCAAAATGAAACCCTTCCCCGGACAGTTTGGCGTAATCTTCCTCCGACATTGTATGTGACATTACTGTCATATAGTCCTGTTGTACTCCTACATCCAGATAGGCCAATTCCTGCCGAAAATCCGCAATAGTGCTGGTCTTTTCCTTTCCTTCCATAGCTGCTCCAAACCAATCGGAGCTCTTCTCAAAAAGGACATCTGTCTGATAAGCAGCTGGAGACAATGTCCCCCCACCCTGTGACGCAATTTCCCTTTTTCTGTCCTGCTGTATCTGTTTTCCTGCCTCCGGAATCTCTCCCGTCTGAAAAGTAATCCTCACGCTGTTCTCCTATCCGGTCCTGCCCGTTCTATATCATTCCATCTTTGTCTCGGTCATTGGAAAAGGTGAGCACAGCTTTCGCTGCACTCACCTTTTATTTCGGTGCTTCTGAAATTTTTCTTAACCCCATACCGCCTAGAACAGGAATACTGCTGCCGTGTACGGAGGCAGATCCAGGGTAATGGAATAGTCATGATAATGACACGCTTTCTTCTCTGCCGTGATCTCGGCAGGAATCCGGTTGCCCCAGCCCCCGAACCTTTCCTCATCACTGTTTAGGAGCAGCTTATACTTTTTCTTCCTGGGTACGGGAACCTGATAATTTTCCCATTTCATGGGAGTCATGTTCAGCACGAACAGAAGGCTGTTCCTGCCTGTGGAGCTCTTGCGCACAAAGGAATAAGTGCTACGGTCCGCATCATCTGCGTTCATCCACTCAAAACCTTTCCAACTGTTGTCGATCTCACACAGCGCCGGATATTTGCGATAGAGCTGCAACAGTTCTTTTACATATTCCTGCATGCCCCTGTTGTTCTTTTCTCCCAGAAGATACCAGTCAAGTTCCCTTGCCTCGCTCCATTCCCGCTCCTGGCCAAATTCCTGTCCCATGAACAAAAGCTTCTTGCCGGAATGTCCGAACATGTAAGTATAGCCCACCCGAAGATTGGCATATTTGTCTACCATATATCCCGGCATCTTGTTCACCATGGAACATTTCAAGTGTACTACCTCGTCATGGGAAAGGGGCAGGATATAATCCTCACTTTCGTTATAGCTCATGGCAAAGGTCATGGCATAGTGGTTTCCTTTCCGATATATGGGGTCCAGTTTCATGTACTCACAGAAATCGTGCATCCAGCCCATATTCCACTTGAAGGTAAAGCCCAGACCGTCCTCTCCGATGTCGCTGGTCACGTTGGGCCATGCGGTGGATTCCTCCGCAATGGTCATAAAATCCGGGTATGTCCCCCGCACTACGGAATTCAGATGATGGAAGAATTCGATCGCCTCCAGATTCTTATTCCCGCCGTACTTGTTGGGAACCCACTGGCCATCCTTCTTGCCGTAATCCAGATACAACATGGAGGCTACCGCATCCACGCGGATACCGTCCACATGAAATTCCTTCAGCCAGAACAGTGCATTTGCCACCAGGAAATTCTTGACCTCCGGCTTGCCGTAGTTGAAGATCTTGGTGCCCCAGTCGGGATGCTCACCCAGCCGGGGATCGGGATGTTCAAAGATGCACTGGCCGTCAAATTCCCCAAGTCCATGGGCATCCGTACAAAAATGCGCCGGCACCCAGTCCAGGATGACGCCCACACCCGCCTTATGCAGTTCATTCACAAGGTACATGAAATCCTTGGGGGTTCCGTAGCGGGAAGTGGGAGCATAATAGCCCGTCACCTGATATCCCCAGGAACCGTCAAAGGGATGCTCTGCGATCCCCATCAGCTCAACATGGGTATATTTCATTTCTTTCAGGTATCCCACGATCCTGTCCGCAAATTCACGATAATTGTAGAAACCATCCTCTGTTTTGTTGGGATGCTTCATAAAGGAACCGATATGGCACTCGTAGATTGCCAGGGGCTCCTTCTTTATGTCCTTTTTCCTGCGCTCTGCCAGCCACTTGTCATCCTTCCAGGCAAAGCCTCCAAGATCGGTGATGATGGATGCCGTTCCGGGGCGGACCTCCGCCTGGTTGGCAAAGGGGTCTGCCTTGTAAAGTTTTCTGCTATCCCGGGCAGTGATCAGGAATTTATACATCTCGCCTGCCCCGACACCCGGAATAAAAAGTCCCCAGATTCCCCCTTCTCCTAACTTCTCCATCTCATGAGCCGTCTCGTTCCACCCATTAAAGGAACCGATCACATGAACCGTCCGGGCATTGGGCGCCCACACCGCAAAATAGGTTCCCTCTTCTCCATCCTCCATGGACAGATGTGCACCCAGCTTCTTGTAGATATCATAATGGGTGCCCTGTGCGAACAGATATTGATCCGCATCGGAGATAAATACTGTTTCTCTCTTTTGGGAAGTCTTTTTTGCCACGGCAGTTTCCTCCTGTTAACTGAAATCTTTTTCTCCTAATATGATCATGTCTTCCTCATCATACCTTCTTGCCAGAAGCACATCCATAAAATGTCCCAGAGTCTTTCTGTTTGCGTGATGAATGGCATCATCCACCAGATCTCTTACTTCCATTATGGTAACTGCGTGATTCATGGTCTGCATTTCTTCAATCCTGGTATGCAGTGCCAGGACACCCAGCTCACTGATGGAATATTCCTTTTCCTTTGCATACTGTCTGCCGAATGCTACCAGGGCATCATTGCTCAGAGCCTGCACATCCATGCGCAGAGGGAATCCGCTCTGTAGTTCGGGATGTTTTGCCAGGAATTTGTCCATGGCAGGTCTGGTATCCTCTATGATTACCACAATGCCAAGCTGTTCCTGCTGCAGGGACTGATTCAGCAGATATACCGTGGGATCGGTCATGCCGGAAGCCTTCTGGATGATCAAAGCACCGCCGTCAAGCTGTGTCACGGTATCCACCACATTCTTGCCGTTTAAGGACTGGCCGGAGATCTTGGCCGCCTTTCCGGAGAAATTGCTGTCTGTCTGTTTGATCTCACGGATGATGTTGGTAGCAAGCCCCAGGGTGTCCGTACCCTCTTCCCCGGTGATGACTACGTTTCCGGTGTAGGCCGCCATCGTGATATTATCAATGACATGCACCAACTGCTCTCTGGCAGATCTGTTCTGCACATAAGGAGCAAACATCTCTTTTTCTTCCCTGGTAAGGGTGCGCACCTTGGCTTTTTCCCGTTCCACGGGCTCTGCAGGAGTCTGGTCAAAAGCAGCTTCTGTGGTTTCTTCGGTTTCTGTGGTTTCTTCGGTTTCTGCGATCTCCTCCAGTTCCTCCACCTCGTCGGTGTCAGGCTCCGCTTCTGTTTCCGGCTCTTCCTCGCACGCAGCCTCCGCTTCTGTTTCCGGTTCTTCCTCGCACGCAGCCTCCGCTTCTGCTTCCGGCTCTTCCTCGCACGCAGCCTCCGCTTCTGCTTCCGGCTCTTCCTCGCACGCAGCCTCCGCTTCTGCTTCCGGCTCTTCCTCGTACGCAGGCTCCGCTTCTGCTTCCGGCTCTTCCTCGTACGCAGGCTCTGTCTCTGCCTCACTCTCCAGTTTCTCCAAAAGGCCTTCCTTCATGGCAGCATCGAATTCTGCAAACAGATCCCCTGTCTGCTCCAATACATGCCTGCGGACCTCTTCTTCATTCTTTTCCGCATTTTCGCGCTTCATGCGCTCCCATTCGGCCAGAATATCTTCAATATTCATCTGGCCCGTAATCTGCTTTTCCACGTTCCGGCTCTCGGGAACCACCAGACTGATCTGCCCGTCGGATTCCTGTGCCAGCACATTTGCAAGCTCTTTGGGGGGCTGTGCATGGATAACCTGCTTTTCCGCTTCTTCCAAGCTCTCACGGCGGAACTCTTCCATGACAGTCCGGGCGATAGTGTCCACAGGCTCAGACAATTCTTCTGTCAAAAGCTGCTCGTCCGTCAAGAGTTGTTCTTCCGCAGACGGCTGTTCTGCAGGCTCCTCCGGGCAGGACTGTGCCGTATCCTGCTGTGCTATATATTGCTGTACATCACTTAATTCTTCGGTCTCTCCGAAAAAGACCTCGGAGCTTTCCATTTCCTCCACACCGGACTCCGGTTCCAGATCCTCCTCATCCACTTCCCCGATCTCAGGATAATCCAGGGATTCTGTGTCGGAATCCATCATAGGCGCCACGATGGAACGGGTGATGGGATCCTCCACCACAGGCTTTTTCTCCTCGCCCAGCACTTCTTTCAACCCTGCCGCCAATTCCGCCTGGAGATTGATGGTATTATACTTTCCCACATCCATGGTCTTTACATGGATATCCAGTTCTTCCTCCTGCTTTGTCTTTGTCTCCTGTTGCTGAGACCGGTCCTCATAAACGCTCTGCCCTGACAGGCCGGATACCTGCTCTGCCTCATATACACTCTGGTCCTGTCCGTCCATCTCCTCCTCGGACATATGCCCCTCCTGAGCAGTCTGCTCATCCGGCACCGTGCCAAATTCCTTTGTATCGCCCATCTTTTCCTGTGCCCCGAAACGCTGGTCGTACTTTTCCTGCTGTTCCGGCGTCAGGGGTTGGTGGAGCATCTTCAGTTCCATGGCCTTTATGACATACTTACCCTCACCAAACCACAGGATCAGCTCGTCACACTCCTCCACGCAACGGGTAGCCAGGCCGATCCTATGATACAGATAAGCCAGCTCATAAGCCCACTTCTCGCGGTAATCCCGCTTCTTTAATTCCTCCAGTACTTCGATCCGTTCCTCCAGGCTCACATCCTGGGCTTCGTAAAGTTTATACTGCAGGATATATCTGCCCGGATCTTTGGGCGCCACCTGCACGAACTCTTTGTAATACTCCACTGCCTGTACAAACTCTTCCGTCTTGATGGAAAGTTCACACAGCGAATAGCAGATCGTACGTCCGCCCGGTCTGCGCTCATAAGCCAGAAGAAGCAGATCCCTGGCATCTTCATATCTTCTGTTGATCTTGTACAGATCGCTGATGGTACAGAGCATCATCACACTCTTGACTCTCCGCCAGTCTATGGTATCAGCAATCTCTGCCGCCTGAGCATATTCACCCCGGGCAATCAGTTCCTTGATTTCATCTGCACTTACTTTATATTCATACTTATCCAAGGTATTTCGCTTCCTTTACTAGTCTTTGGTCCCAACAGTTACGAAAAGCAGACTCCCCCACTTTTTTCTCCCTAAGTTTATCATAGTATCTATAGATCTGTCAAAAATAAATGACTGAAAAATGCATAAAAAATACAAGATATAGTGTGGGCACCATATCTTGTAAAACTAAATATCGAAATATTCTTCAATTCTTAAGACGGGAGCAGATTGCTCAAAACCGCAAACTGTTCCAGCGTAAGGGTCTCTCCTCTCACAGTGGAGGGCAGCCCCATTTCATCCAACGCCGCAAGAATCCGTTCCTTTGACAATTGCAGTTCCCCGGCATTGCCCAGGCCGTTCACAAGGGTCTTTCTCCTTTGATTGAAAGAAGCCCGGATCAGTGCAAACATCCTCTTCTCATCCTGCACCTGCACCGGAGGCTTCTCATAGCGGGTCAGACAGATCACCGCACTGCCGACATTCGGCCTGGGGATAAAACAGTTGGGCGGCACATTGGCCACGATCCTGGGCTTTGCATAATACTGCACCGCCAGGGAAAGGGCACCGTAATCTTTGGTGCCAGGCCCCACCTGCATACGTTCGGCCACTTCCTTCTGCACCATGATGGTAATGCTTTTTAATGGTACATTGCTCTCAAACAGCCCCATGATAATGGGCGTCGTGATATAATAAGGCAGATTGGCCACCACCTTGATGGGACGTCCGCCGTTCTTCTCCTCTGCGATCTTACTGATATCCACTTTCAGAATATCCGCATTGATGATAGTCACATTGTGATAGGCAGACAGTGTATCCTCCAAAATAGGGATCAGTGCTCTGTCGATTTCCACCGCCACCACTTCCCTTGCCCTCTCCGCAAGGTACTGGGTCATGGTGCCGATGCCGGGACCGATTTCCAGGACACAGTCCTGTTCTGTGATATCGGCCGTATCCATGATCCGCTCCAGCACACCGGTATCGATCAAAAAATTCTGCCCGAATTTCTTTTGAAAATTAAAATGGTACTTTTGCAGTACTTCAATGGTATTCTGAGGTATTCCTAAACTTGCCATGGCTCAAACCTTTCTTGTGTCAATACCGGAAGTCTTCCATAAAATGTACACAGTTGTACAGCACCAGCACATCCATGCCTCCCTCCGGTTCATACTGCTTCATCAGTTCGGAAACAGAACCGTTGTAATATCTGGGGTCCAATACATATATCCTGCTGTAATGAGGCTGCAGCAGCGGGATCATGCTGTTGGCGTAGGAGTCCTTGATCAAAAACAGGGTCCGGTCCGTCTTGTAATCCGTTTCAATCTCTATAAATGCATGATTGTCATCCAGAAAATAGGCATATTGATTCTTCGTATCCAAATGCCCCGGCTCATAAAAGGATGTAGCCGCCCTTCCGAAATCATACGTTACGGAAACTTTTCTCAGCTCCGTTTCCGGAAAAATCTGTATGATGTCCCTGGTGCCCACCACCGGCACCTTGGAATGCAATGTTCCCCGGAAATTTTCTGACACAGTTGTCATGTTGTCTACATTGTAAGGATACAAAAAGCTATGGGTCTCCTTCGTCCATGCAAGATAACCATAATAAGCCCCTCTGCTGGTCCAGTGATGATCCGTGCGATAGTAGATCTCCTCATCCTTGTGCTCCCAAAGCACGCTGTATACATCAATATAGCTGCGTTCCCCCACCTGTTCCCGCACTTCCTGCAAAAGCCGGGTCTCATCATAGCAGGCGCCATGGGAGGGCATCTTATCTGTCAGGATATTGTCTGCGGTAGGCACCAGCATGACCCTTGCATCCCATTCCTCCACAAGCTTCCGCAGCTGTACCGCTTTCTTGACCTCCTCCTGTCTGCTGAACATTTCCGCCGGGTGTTGCTCGATCAGGTAATCATCCCTGCCCAGATAGACGCCGTTGATGTCCTTCTTGCCAGACAGGATATCCATGCGGGTCTTTAATCCCACCCATTTATCACGGCCTACAAACTGATCCGTAAGGTATTCCTCATACGCTTCCATGAACTCTCCCGTCAGGAAGGTTTCCCGGGACAGCTCCGGCCTTTTGGTCAAAAGACGGTTCTCCATCTCCGAGTAGACCCTGTCACCATGGAACAGGTCCGCTATCAGAAAAACCAGCAGGATCGCTGCGAGCATCCCCGCCGTAAACAAAGCATTTCTCTTTTCATCCATCACATTTCCTGCCTCCCTTCCCTAAAATCTGAAATACAGGAATGGATTATATGAGGCATCCACCACATAAGCAACGGAAAGGAGCAGCAGCACGGGGGGGATCACCTTTTCTCCCAGCCTGTACAATGCTATGGAATAACCGGTCCCGGCACTTCCTAACTTCTGTATCAGTCCCTTTATCAGTGGCGTGGATGCGATCGCCGCCACCAAAAACAGCACCAGGTACTCCCGGCCCAAAAACAGCCCCTGTTGATCCATCAGGCTTGCTCCGCTCATACCGAACATTGCCCTCAGATATCCCCGGATGGCTCCGGGTGTTTCCAAGGCAAAGAATACCCATCCGAATAAGACCACCAGCCAGGTGTAGCACCTTCCCATAAATTTGGGCAATGCATCCAGCACCCTTCCAAAAAACAGTTTTTCCAGGATCAAAAACAGCGCAAACCACAATCCCCAGAACAGGAAATGGAATCCTGCCCCGTGCCAGATACCCGTAAGCATCCACACGATGAGGATATTCAGGATCTGCCTGCCCAGTCCCTTACGGTTGCCTCCTAACGGGATGTACACATACTCTCTGAACCAGCTTCCCAGGGTAATATGCCACCTGCGCCAGAATTCCGTGACAGATGCAGAAATATAAGGATAGTTAAAATTCTCCGGGAAGGTAAAACCGAACATAGTACCCAGACCGATGGCCATATCGGAATAACCGGAAAAATCAAAATAAATCTGAAAGGCAAACGACAAAATTCCCATCCATGCAGTGAGCATACTCATACTTTGAGATTCCATACCGGAAACCAGCTTCCACAATTCCCCCATGTTATTGGCGATCAGGACCTTCTTGGCCAGACCTGCCACAAAACGTTTGGCTCCTTCGCTGATCCTGCAGACATCCACAGACCTCCTGTGCAGATCATTCTGCACCTGCCTGTATTTTACGATCGGTCCCGCGATCAGTTGTGGGAACATGGTCACAAATACACCAAAATCCAACAGATTTTTCTGCACCTTCGCCTCACCCCGGTATACATCGATGGTATAGGACATGGTCTGGAAGGTATAAAAGGAGATTCCGATAGGAAGAGGAAGCCCCAACAGAGGAATCTGCGTGCCAAACACGCCGTTGACGGTCTGCAGCAGAAAATCCGCATATTTGAAAAAACCCAGGATCATCACATTTACCAGGATGGACATTCCAAGAAAAACCTTTGCGGAACCGTTCTTCCGATTGATATCGATCAGCCGTCCCAGGCTATAGTCCAACACCGTGGAGAACAACATCAGAAATACATACACCGGCTCTCCCCAGGCATAGAAAACAAGGCTCCCCAAAAAGAGGATGACATTTTTCATCCTCTGGGGAACCATGAAATAACAGATTAAAAATATGGGCAGAAATCGAAATAAGAATAAAACACTGCTAAATACCATGGCAATCCATCATACCTTTCCGCGCCCACGGACTCTTTTGAAAACAGATCATTCTGCGGGGAGATTCTGGTGAATGATCTCTAACACCAGTTCGTTCTGTTCCTGACAGTACGTGATGACAGCTTCGTCCCCGCTGTCCCTCAGGGAAGAGGTATCTGCGCCCAGTTGGACGAAGCACACATAATTTCCAAAGGTTTCAATCCGGGAAGCCTGGATCTTGCCTACGTTCATGGGATACTGCATGGTATCGTTCACCTTGCTTTCCCGATAAGCATTCACAGCTTCCTGTACTGCCTCTACCTTACCATCTTTTGCCTTGATAATCAACAAGGTATCTACATTTGTACTGATCATGGGCGACTCTGCCAGATAATCATCATACATATCAGAAGTGATTCCCACGAAACTTTCCAACAGATCGGGAGTAATAGCCGTATTGGGCCAGTAATTGTCCCCCAGCTGTGCCACAATGGCATCCTTAACCGCCTGCATCTCTGCACTCCAGCCCTCTTGTACTTCGCCGGTGCCGGTCTCTTGCGCCCCCTCTGCAGGTGCCGTTTCTGTCTGGACAGGAATGGTGCTTGACTCCTGGGGCTTTGTACTCTGGGTGGTGCCTGTGGCACCCTGCCCTTCCCGGTTCCCGCATGCGGTCATACAGCACAGGACCAGCCCAAGACTTAAGATCACAATTAATTTTTTCATAAATATCCTCCTTTTTCCGGCGGTCTGTGACAGCCGCCTCCAAAACATACTGACTATAGCTTTTCCCTATTTTTGCATTTTAAGCATGTCAGGCAATGATGTCTGCCAAAAAACACAAAAATGGGGAGCTTCCCGCAGGATTCTCCCCATTCTCATATCTGTTTTATTGATTTGCCATCTGACACAGCTCCGCAAGCATCTTGGGAAGCTCTATCTCCATATCTTCATTGGAGAACTGGCAGGTTCCCACCTTCTTGTGTCCGCCACCGTTATATTTCAGCATCAGGCTGCCCACATTCACGTCAGAAGTCCTGTTCAAGATGCTGTAGCCCACTGCCGCAGAGCATCCCTGTCCGCCTCTGCCGCTTACGATCCATGCAGAAATATTCTGCTCCGGATACATGCTGTAGATCATGAAACGGTTACCGGTATAGATGGGGTCTACACCGCGCAGATCACTGATGATCACATTGCCTTCCACTCTGGTATGCTCTTTCACCATGACCTTGAATTTCTCGGTCTGCTCATTGTAGACTGCGATACGCTCCTGCACGTCCGGCAGAGCAAGGATCTCTTCGGTGCTCATGGTACGACAGGCATTCATCAGCTTCTCCATGAGCTGATAATTGGAAATGGAAAACTGTCTCCATCTTCCCAGACCTGTTCTGGGGTCCATTAGGAACCCTACCAGAATCCAACCGGTGGGATTCATCACTTCATCGATGGTCAGATTGCCGGAATCCACTTTATCCACTGCTTCCATCATATCATCAAACTGAGGGAATCTCTCCCGTCCGCCGTAATATTCATAAATGATCCTTGCACAGGAGGGAGTGATACGGCTCTCGCCCTTATACTTTCCTTCCAATTCCAGTCTCTCATGTTCACTGGAATGATGATCGAACCACAGTCCGCATCCTTCTACAAAAGGCACATTTGCCAGGCAGTCATTCTCGTCCACTTCCACCAGGCCATCCTGCAGGTCCTTGGGATGCGCAAACTTCCAGCTGTCTATGATACCGGCCTCCAAAAGCAATGCTCCACAGGCCAAACCGTCAAAATCAGAACGTGTCACTAATCTCACCGCTATCTCCTCCTTCTTGGAAATCCTCCTATAGTATAACATAGGTATGCTTTTTCGGCAAATAGAATTAAATTTCAGATGACAAATACCTGTTTCATAAGGTATACTCCCATATAGTACATTTATTTTGGAGGAGATCATGAGTATACTGAACGTAGAACACCTGACCCACGGCTTCGGAGACCGGGCAATCTTTAACGATGTGTCCTTCCGTCTGTTAAAGGGGGAGCATATCGGCCTGATCGGCGCCAACGGCGAAGGAAAATCTACCTTTATGAATATCATCACCGGAAAGCTGATGCCGGATGAGGGCAGGATCGAATGGGCCAAAAATGTCCGGGTAGGCTACCTGGACCAGCACACGGTACTGACTGCAGGACAGACCATCCGGGATGTGCTGTCATCTGCTTTCGATTTTTTATTTGAAATGGAAACCCGGATGAACGAGATCTGCGACAGGATGGGGGATGCCTCCCCCGAAGAACTGGAGGATTACATGGAGGAGCTTGGCACCATTCAGGACCTGCTCACCATGCATGACTTTTATATGATCGATTCCAAGGTGGAAGAAGTGGCAAGGGCTCTGGGCCTTACGGACATCGGCCTGGAAAGGGATGTCACCGAACTTTCCGGCGGGCAGCGCACCAAAGTGCTGTTAGGCAAGCTTTTGCTGGAAAAACCTGACATTCTGCTCTTAGACGAGCCTACCAACTATCTGGATGCCGAACATATTGAATGGCTCAAGCGCTACTTAAACGACTACGAAAATGCCTTTATCCTAATCAGCCATGACATTCCTTTCTTAAACAGCGTGGTCAATCTGATCTACCACATGGACAATCAGGAACTGAACCGCTATGTGGGTGACTATGATAAGTTTCAGGAAGTCTACGCCATGAAAAAGGCCCAGCTGGAGGCCGCCTACAACCGCCAGCAGAAGGAGATCGCCGACTTAAAGGATTTTGTTGCCCGCAATAAAGCCCGGGTGGCTACCCGCAACATGGCCATGTCCCGCCAGAAAAAGCTGGACAAGATGGACGTGATCGAACTGGCTGCAGAGAAACCCAAGCCGGAGTTTCGCTTTCAAGAAGCCCGCACCTGTGGACGCATTATCTTCCAGACCGGGGACCTGGTCATCGGCTATGACGAACCGCTCTCCAAACCCTTGAACCTGTCTATGGAGCGGGGTCAGAAAATCGTTCTGACCGGAGCCAACGGCATCGGCAAGACCACTCTTTTAAAAAGCATCCTGGGACTGATCCCACCCCTTTCCGGCAATGTGGAACGCGGGGATTACTTAGAGATCGGCTACTTTGAACAAGAGATGACAAATCCCCCGGAAACCAGTTGTATTGAGGAAATCTGGAAAGAATTTCCCGGCCTCACCCAGTATGAAGTACGTTCCGCACTTGCTAAGTGCGGCCTCACCACCAAGCATATTGAGAGCAAAGTCAAGGTCTTAAGCGGCGGCGAACAGGCAAAGGTACGGTTGTGCAAACTCATCAACCGAGCCTCCAACCTGCTGCTTTTGGACGAGCCCACCAACCATCTGGATGTGGACGCCAAAGAGGAGTTAAAACGCGCTCTCATGGAATATAAAGGCAGCATCCTCATGGTGTGCCACGAACCGGAATTTTTTGAAGGGCTGGCCACCGATGTGTGGGACTGCACAAAATGGACGACCAGGGTGATATAGGCGGTTCCATCACAAACCGGTCTTGTATTTTGCGATCTGCTTCAAAGCCATGTAACGGGATACATTGAAGGTCCGCAGGGAGAAATTTTCTGTGGACTCTTTCAAACTGTCCAGATAATAATATCCAAAACCGGACTGTTTGCTGCGGCTGATCCTTTCGCCGTCATTCCTTTTTTCCGTTTCCGCAACCACAATGCTTCTGTCCCCGCCAATCTCTTCCGCAAAGACATCTATGTCATATCCCAGACCGGCCATATATGGGATCAACACCGGAGCTGCATCTGCGGACAGCCTGCTCAAATAGCTGAAATCCCGGTACGGCTCGCTGTTCTGGAAAAAGTCATCCTCCCCACGCACAAAATCCGTCCCCTCTGAGGATGCGTTGGCCACATTCACAGCCGCAATAATATAATCCGGGTGGCTGAAAGACAAGAGAAGATAAAGCACGGTCACCACTGCGACACTGTAACGGAACAATCCGAATTTCCCGGAGAAGATACTGATGACCACTCCCAAAAACAGGAAGAACAGCAGCACAAGCGCCCACAATACCAGGATCCTCAAAAAAGTCATGTAGTAATAGCGGATATAAATGATCATCCTCAAGGCGCTGGACGCGATCATGATAAAGGTGCAAAATGACATTACTGTCAGAACCAATTTCAATACCTTACTCTCTTTAAAAAGGCTCATTGCCACCAGCACGATGATCAGATTTAAAATGCTCACCGCCAACAGTTGGAAGAATCCTTCTCTGGCGTATTCCGCATAGGTATAACCCTCCGGCAGCTGCATCTGTCCCAAAAACAGATACACGATCTGGATGCCGCTGAACAACAGATATAAAACAGACAGCATTCCCGTGATGGTGATGGCCAGAACAGGCTCTCCCTTTCTCTTATCGGTCACTTCCTCTTTGATGGATCTCTTACACAGGTAGGCAGTCAGCAGATAAGATGCAAAGTACAGGAATACGATTCGAACGATCACATTAAAGATATTTGCCAGGTTGAGATTTTCCAGGAATGTCCTGGTCATCTCCCGGAATACGGCGTCTGCACTGCTCAGCAGCAATAGCACCACCAGCAGTAAGGGCATGGCGATCACCACTCCCAGTACACCATACCAGACCTTGCCCAGTTGTTTGTCCTTGTGATTCTTAAAATAAGCCGCCATGTCGGCAAAAGGTCTGCCCAGTTCTCCGATACTTGCAAACACCAGCTCACAGATAGCCGCCAGATATTTTCCAAGCTGCCACCGGCTTGTGTCAAAAAACTGTTTCAGTAAAAGACTCATCATCAGCAAAAAGATCCCCGTTTTATTGTAAGCGATGATGCGTCCGTCGTCCGTGCAGAAGGTGGAAACCGCCAGCAGCATCATGCCCACCATGTAGAATGCGCTTCCTTTTTTCAAGGAAATCTCCAGTTTTGACAACGAGAAGCATAAAAACAAGAGACTTCCTGCCATGAAAAAAGGGAAGGTCACCCCGGAACCGTTATGAAACATACAAAAAGCATACAGGCAGGCATATAGAAATGTCACCGGCCCAAAAAATCCAAAATTCTGTTTCATGCGCTTAGTGTATTCGGTATCCTCCTTTTTGAGGGGGACCGCAACATACCGGGGCGCCGTCCCGGCTGTACCGATTTCCTGATTCACATCTGTATTTTCCATTTTTACCTCACTTTCTTTGCCGCGACCTGCATCGGCATATCCTTTCAAGATTGTTCTTCTCCATCCGGTACATACTCCAGGATATCTCCCGGCTGGCAGTCAAGAGCCTTGCAGATTGCCTCCAGGGTAGAGAACCGTACCGCTTTTGCTTTATTATTCTTTAAGACGGAAAGATTCGCCATGGTGATATCCACTTCGCCGGCCAGCTCTGTTAATCCCTTTTTCCTCTTTGCCATCATTACATCCAGATTTACCACAATTCCCATTGAATAAAGCTCCTTCTATATGGTCAGATCATTTTCTTCTTTATAGCGGACCGCTTCCTCAAAGACCAGCGCCAAGACCTTGCTGAACAGTCCCGCAATCACAAATACCAGGATCACTACCGCCATTGCTATGGTCATGTAGACGATGCTGCGGACAATGCTCATCAAGGCGATGAAAAAGCTCCAGTTGCCCATCTTGCGGAGGCTGACCACATTTTCCATCACGAAGCAGTTCTCTTCCAGAACCGTCTTGAAGATCCTGCGCAATTCCCGGATCAGGATAAGGGCCGATATGCCCAGGACAAAATAGATGATCACGATCTCCTCATAATTTTCCAAAAAGCGGGGCAGATACCGTCCCAGCCACTTGATGCTGAAGGGCAGACTGGCCGTCACCAGGATTCCTGCATAGAACATAAAATCCAGTAAATATTTTGTCCACCTGGTCAATGATTGTTTTCTTGCAGCAATGTCTCTTTCCATTTATGATTCCCTCATTTCGTTATGTGCAGTACCGACGGGACCCTTTTTCCTCTGCGGTACTTTTCCTGTAATGCCACTATAGCACTCCAAAATTTGATTGTCAATATATTTTTATCGTTTTTCGATAATTTCATATTGAAAAACATTTAATACACAAAAACTGCCGCCTTATTTCTCATAAAGCAGCAGTTCTTTCTTCTCCTATTTCCGGTCCCCTTCCGGCGGCCTACGATCATTCTGTTGTGAAATTGTCAAAATATCCCTGGATCAGGATGATAGGTGTGCCCTTGTCGCCGGAGCCGGAGGTCAGATCGCACAAGGACCCGATCAGATCCGTCAGCTGTCTGGGTGTCGTACCCTGGGACGCCATGTTTCCTACCAGATTGTCCTGCTTGGTCCTGATACTGTTGGAAATAGCTTCTTTCAGGGCAGCACCGCTCAAATTGGCAAAATCATTGTCTGCCAGGTATTTCAGCTTCAGTTCGTTGGGCGTGCCGATCAATCCGTCAGTAAAAGCGGGAGAAACTACCGGGTCCGCCAGTTCCCAGATCTTGCCCTGGGGATCCTTGAAGGCGCCATCGCCGTAAACCATGACTTCCACATGCTTACCGGTCTTTTTGAGGATCTCAGACTGGATATCCAGCACCAACTGCCTGCACTCCTTGGGAAACAGCTTGATCTTATCCTCAGTAGACTTATTGGAACCCAGCAGTCCATACTTTTCATTGAAACCGCTTCCGTTCACGGGAGCTGTCAGGATATCATCCAGACCACAGACCACCTTTGCACCCGCCTCTCTTAAGATACGCTTGGTGCGGACTCTTGTGTGGATGTCACAGTTAATAATGCAATCGGTATAATCCAGGATCGTTTTTGCCTGATTCGCAAAGACTACCTCCACCTTGGCACCTGCCTCTGTGATAATATCAGAATAATACTGCACATAGTCCACCCCGGTGAACTCATGCTTGTTTTCACCAAATAATTCTCTGTATCTTTCTAAGGTCAGAACATCGGAATAAGGATTGATCCCGGCCGCATCCAACTGGTCATAAGTCAACAGGGCATTTCCCACCTCATCACTGGGGTAGCTTAACATCAGAACAACTTTTTTACAGCCCATTGCAATCCCCTTCAAATTGATGGCAAAACGATTGCGGGACAAAATAGGGAAAATGACTCCGACAGTCTCTCCTCCCAATTTTGCCTTTACATCTGCGGCAATATCCTGCACCGTTGCATAATTGCCCTGTGCCCTGGCAACGATGGACTCCGTCAGTGCAATAACATCTCTGTCCCGGAGTTCAAAGCCTTCGCTCTCGGCTGCGCCCAATACACTGTCGACTGTGATCTCCACCAGATTGTCTCCCTCGCGGATGATAGGTCCGCGAATACCTCTTGAAACAGTTCCGACTCTTCTTTCCATTTGTTCTCCATTCTGCAGGCTTATTCCACTTATCCTGCGTGTAGTTTGTTCACACATCCTTTATTATACATGGACAAAAGCCATAACGCAAGAAGCGCCGTTTCCGACATCTTGAAAAAATGTGTAATTTGTCGAATTTTGAGTTGTTGTGTCTTGTATCATCTATTATAATGTTGATAAAGAGAATTTTTCAAAAAGGAGGAGATCCATTTGAAATCCATTAAAACAAAGATTACTGTTGCCATTGTTTTCTGTTCCCTGATCTCTGCCGTAGTCATCAGTCTGCTCAGCATCTCAAACTCCAGGGATCTGTCGGTCACCGACGCCGAAAAGGAACTGACCCTGACCTGTAACAATACTGCAGGGGAGATCAACGCTATGGTTTCCAGGGTCGAACAGTCTGTGAATACACTTTCCGACATTGCACTCAGCCAGTTGGAGTTCTCGCAGTTCAAGAACAATGATACTTATGTGTCCCAATATACGGAAGGGCTGCTCAATGACTTTTATAAGTTTTCGGAACATACCGAAGGCACGATCTGCTCCTACATCCGCTATAATCCGGATTTTACAGATCCTACCTCCGGGATCTTTCTCACCAGGGCGGATACACAGTCTTCTTTCGACAGTGTCACCCCCACGGATTTTAGTATGTATGAAAAGGATGATCTCGCCCATGTAGGTTGGTATTATATACCTGTTGCCAACAAAGCGCCCATCTGGATGGACCCTTACCTGAATGAAAATATCAATGTATATATGATCTCTTATGTGGTGCCTCTTTATGTGAACGGAACTTCTGTGGGCATCCTGGGCATGGATATTGATTTTAGCCGGATCACCGATTATGCAGATCGTGCCTCCGCATTTGAAAGCGGTTATTCCTTTGTGGTCAGTGAAAGCGGTTCCGTCCTGTATCACAGGGAGATTCCCACCGGCACCGACCTGGCAGAATACAATAACGGGGAATTGAAAGCCATAAAGGACTTCCTGGCAGAGCCCTCCAACGAGGGAACCACCCTGAAATATTCCTACAACGGCACAGATAAATATCTGACATTTTCCCGGTTGGACAATGGCATGAAGCTGGTACTGACTGCCCCTCTTGATGAGATCACTGCCCATGCAGACAAATTGTCCTTGCAGATATGGGGCTTCTTAACTGTAGGTATCATCATTGCCATTGTGCTGGGTATCATTATCAGCAGCACCATTGCAGATCCCATCAAAAAGATCACGGGGATCATCAAGAAGACCTCCCTTTTAGACTTCCACAAGGAGTCCTCTTTGGAGACTCTCATGAAGAAAAAGGATGAGACCGGCGTTATGGCCACGGCTGTCAACGAGATGCAGAATGTTCTCCGGGATGTGATCGCCAATATGGAACAGATCAAAGACTGCCTTACCGGCAACATGAATCTGTTGGATGATGTGATGAAAGAAAATAATGCCATCTCCGAGGACAATTCCGCTACTACCCAGGAGCTGGCCGCAGGCATGCAGGAGACCACTGCCAGTACCACCATGATCGTAAGCAACATCAACGCCATCCAGGATAATGTCACAGACATCCGTTCCCTGTCAGAACGGGAACAGCAGGAATCTGCCAAGATCATGGAACGGGCCCGCAAACTTCGTGATACCACTGCAGCATCCAATGACAAGGCCATGGAAATCTATGCTTCCATGAAAGTCAGGACGCAGGAAGCTGTGGAACAATCCAAAGTGGTTGAAAAGATCAATGAGCTGACTGACAATATCCGCAGCATCTCCTCCCAGACTAACCTGCTGGCGCTCAATGCAAATATTGAAGCGGCAAGAGCGGGTGATGCCGGAAGAGGATTTGCCGTGGTGGCTACGGAAATCGGTTCCCTGGCAAACGAAACCTTCCAGACTGTGGACGGGATCAATCAGATCGTAAAGGAAGTAAACAGCGCAGTCATCAATATGACAGACTGCATCCGGGTCATCATGGACTTCCTGGAACAGACAGTTGTATCCGACTACACCTCCTTTACACAGGTAGGACAGCGCTATGAGGAAGATGCCAAGGCCTTCACAGACTCTATGCAGGAAATCTATTCCCAGATATCCGATCTGGACAACAAGATCAACAGCATCGCTGCCACCATTGAAAATGTCAATGATACTATTTCGGAATCCACACAGGGGGTCAATCTCATTGCCGAGAAATCCACGGAAGCCGTTGCCAAGACCATGCAGGGTTACGATCATCTGCGGGAAAGCGAGACAAATCTTTCCACACTGAAATCCCTGATCGCCAGATTCCGTGTGTAAGAGCATTTTTTAAACAATAAAAAACGGCGGTTCCCTTTCCGGGGACCGCCGTTTTAGATAAACTCTTATGACGCTTCTTCCGTACTCTTAAGATCCTCCGGCGTGCGCCCGAAACAATTCACCGCCTGCCCGGAAAGAGTGTAAACGGTACTTTCACCGGGCCTGCATACATAATACACATCCAGCATGTCGTTGTAATCACCGATCCATAAGGCATAGCTTTCCGTGTCCGTCTCGAAGGTCAGCGTCCGGTAATCCTGATCCAGTCCATACTGAGACATATCTGCAACGTTCTCAATGGTATTTACAATATTCATCTGGGCCAGCCTTGCAGCCATGGCACCCATACTGGTCTGATTCAGGCTTAAATTACGGTCATTTGCACAATACCAGACATCCTCTTCCTTTTCAAAGGTATAATTCTCTCCCTGATAATCGTAATTGATGTGCCGGACAGTATCCTTGTTCACCGAAAAAAGGACTTCTGCTTCCTCTCCTGCGTCTTCGCTCTGCTTCTGATTGTACTGTCTCAATCCCAGGAAAGCTGCCGCCAGTATCAGCAGTACCGCAATGAGGCCGATCAACTGTTTTTGCTGCTTTCTCATTATCTTCTCCTCCTTCTGAACCAGATCACGAAGCCTGCTATGAGACAGCCCACCGGCATCAGGATAACAGTGATCAAGGCAATCCATACAATATCAGCCTGAGTGACGGTCAGTGTAGAGACCTCATAACTCTTTACGGGGATGGATACACTGATCTCATGATCCACAAAACCGCTGACCGTATTGGTAAAGAGCATCTGGTTGGCACCGCTGACCATTTGATTGGCCTCATCTGTAAAGATCTGCTCACAGCCGTAAGCAACCAGCACCGCTTCCCCTTCCTCCAAAGGCTTCACTGCCTCTACGCCAATAGCAAAAGGCCCGTCGATATCTTCCGCTCCTTTGTCAAAGTCCTCCGCATTCAACTGTCCGGTCTTGGAAAAGGCACTGTCAGAAGTGCTTAAGAAGATATCATAAGTAATATCCTCCCTGTCCGGATCTTCGATGACAATACCCTGGCTGTAGGGCGCAAATATATAATACTTGCCGTACAATCCGGAAGTGTAGGCAGATGCACTCTGGGTAGGCAGAAGGTAATAAGGGCTTACATAATAGTTTTTCTCTGTCTGATCGATGACCAGTCCTTCTGCGGTATACATGCCCATATCAGCAAGCAGGGAGTCCAGATTTGGAGTGTCTTCCTCGGTATAACCGATCACCAGGACCACCTTGCCGCCTTTCTCCAGATAAGCTTTCACTTTGCCGATATCATCATTGGAAAAATCCTTTACAGCTCCGTTGATGAACAGGCAGGCCGCATCCTCCGGCACAGCCTCCAGCTCCATCAGATTCACGGTCTCATATTCCACATTCTCTTTGTTCAGGGCAGAACTGAAGGTGGAACTGAAACCATATTCCCCATGTCCTGTTGTCAGATACATCTTGGGCATATCCTGGGACAATACATAATCCAGAGCACTGGTGATCTGCCCTTCCCCGTCATAGCCTGTGGTGGTAGTACTGTAAGTCGTATAGTCAAAGCTGCTTTCATAAATATTGCTGTAATCGATGACTTTACTGCGCTTATCACTGACTACGATCAGACTGTTGCTGCTGATGTTTCCGGTAGTGTATTTCGTGTAGAACATGGGATTTACGGCAGGGTCCACACACTCCACGGTAATGTGGTCGGACAGATCATCATATCTTTGCAGGGTCTGCTTCAGGGTGGTGTCCTGGCTGTCTTCGTTAGCCAGCACATAGATGGTGACATCCTCCTGCATATTGCTTACGAATTCCTTGGTCTGGTCCGTCAGGGAGTACAGCTTCTGACCGGTGAGATCGATAGCCGTCCAGGTGGAAGGCATTTCCCCCAAAATGATATTGACTACGATGACGATTCCTACGGCTACAGCAATCATTCCCGTGCTGTAGGCGCCGATGCTGAAATTCTTTACAGATACACTGTAACGCCTCTTCTGGATGGATTGTACCGTGAGGAACAGCACCAGCGCTGTCAGAGATACAAAGTATACCACGGAGCCCACATTCAAGGTTCCTTCCAACAGATTGGCAAAGGGCGTATACAGATCAAAGCATCCCAAAATTTTAGTCACCAGATTGCCGGTGGTGGAGATCACACTGCATATGGAACTCATCATATATCCCAAAAACAGCACGGCAAATCCCAGCACCGCCGCAATCACCTGGCTCTCGGTCAGGGAGGAGATCAAAAGTCCGATGGCGATGGCCGTCATGCCAAACAAAAAATATGCCAGGATGGCAAGATACGCCTCGCCCATGGGCACCGTTCCAAAACGGCTCATGATAAGAGGGTATATGCAGATAATTGCCACAGGGATGGCAAAAATGGTGAGCAGCGCCAAAAATTTCCCCATGACAATGCCGCCCACAGACACAGGTGCCGTCAGGATCAGCTGATCTGTCTTGTTGTGTTTTTCCTCAGCCAGGATACGCATGGTCAGAATGGGCACACTGATCAAAAATACGGAGATCACGCCGGCCACCGCATAAGAAAAGTAAGGGGAGCCGCTCAGTATGTTGTAGACACTGAAGTATAACCCAATAAAGAACAGGGTCACTGCTATAAATAGGAACCCTATGAAAGAACGGAAATAGGACTGTAATTCTCTCTTATAAATTGCTGACATCTTCCGTTTCCTCCTTTTCTTCCTGCTCGGAATCCGCCGTCTGTCCGGCATCCACACTCTCCACGGCATCTTCTTGTGCCACATCCTGCGTCAACTCTAAGAAGATATCTTCCAGCGACTTCTCTTTGTGGATCATTTCCATGATAGGCAGTTTCTTCTCCGCCAGCCCATAAAAAACTTCTTCCCGGATATCCACATTCTCACCGGAAATCACTCTGACTTTTACACAGCCCTCCTGGTCGCTTTCCAGGTTTTCCACCATATCCACTTCCGGCAAGCCTTCGATCACGCTCTTAACTGCAGCAAAATCACCTTTTACGGTGAGCTCCAACTGGGCAGAACCGCTCATGAGCTTCTGCAAGCCTTCCGGTGAGTCACTGGCAACCAGCTTTCCGTGGGAAATGATCATGATGTGGTCACACACTGCACTTACTTCCGACAGGATGTGGGAGCTTAAGATGATCGTATGGTTCTCACCAAGCTTCCGGATCAGATCACGGATCTCTATGATCTGCTTAGGGTCCAGACCCACCGTGGGCTCATCCAGGATAATGACCGGGGGATACCCTAAGATTGCCTGTGCCAGACCTACTCTCTGTCTGTAGCCCTTGGACAGGTTCTTGATCAGACGGCCCCGCATATCGGTGATCCGGGTCATCTCCATGACCTCCTCCACCTGCTTCTTCTGCTCCGCCTTGGGCACCTTCTTTAACTGTGCCACAAATTTCAGGTATTCTTCCACTGTCATGTCCACATAAAGAGGCGGAAGCTCCGGCAGATAGCCCACGCACTTCTTGGCCTCCTCCGGGTCCTTCTGCACATCCTTGCCGTCAATGGTCACAGTGCCTTCCGTAGCCGCAAGATAACCTGTGATCATATTCATGGTCGTAGATTTTCCTGCACCGTTAGGCCCCAGGAAACCGTAGATCTGCCCCTTTTCTACCTGAAAGGAAAGATGATCTACGGCTACATGGTCGCCATATTTTTTTGTCAGATTCGTAACTTCGATCATAACATACTATCCTCCTTGTGTGCAGCTACACTCCTGTTGCCACACTTTAATAGGCTACATTGTACTGACAAAATGTCATAAAATCGTGTTGGTTCTGTGAAAAATTTGTGAACTCCCTTAAAATGTGGTACACTAAAGACAGTTTTAGGAGGGTAGCTTTATGACAGTTTCCGGCTTTGAGATCACTTATATCTGTCACAGCGGCTTTTTGGCAGAGACAAAAGAATGCTATTATCTGTTCGATTATTACATGGGAAAACTCCCACCGCTCATCCCAGAGAAACCTATCCTGGTATTTGCCAGCCACAGCCACAGAGATCATTACAATCCTGAAATCTTTACAAAGCTGAAGACATTGGGAATGGAGGATATCACCGCAGTATTGTCCAAAGATATTTCTGAAAGGAAATACCCTGTGGGCGTGAATATACTCAAAGTCACCTTTCACCAGACTTACGATCTGCCCTGTGGCGCCACCTTAAAGACCCTGCAGTCCACCGATGCGGGTGTGGCCTTTCTGTTGCAATGTAAGGAAGGGATACTCTACCATGCCGGGGACCTGAATGACTGGGCATGGGCGGAAGAGACAGAACAGTATAACCGCCAGATGACAGGCAGTTACCGTCATGAGATCGACCTGCTGCAGCGTGACCTGTTGCAGGGCAGTAAGGTAGATGTGGCCTTCCTGCCGTTAGACCCCAGACAGGAAAAGGATTATGCGAAGGGAATCCTCTATTTCCTGAAAAAGATCAAAGTAATGTATGTGTATCCCATGCACTATTGGGGCAAATCGGAAATCATCCAAAAGTTCCTGCAGGAATATCCTGAGTACAAGGGGCTCATACAGGACACGGAAGCCGCCGGGACTACAGAAAACACCCGGATCACAGAGGACACCCCATCACAGGCATAAAACTGCCACACACAAACAAAATAAACAGATAAGAGAGGTAACAGACATGAAATTTAAGATGGTCCATGAAAATTACAACGTAGCCGATCTGGAGCGCTCCATCGCCTTCTATGAAGAGGCACTGGGGCTTCACGAGATCCGCCGCAACGAAAAGGAAAACTTTACCATTGTGTTTATGGGAAATGAGGAAAGCGACTTTGCTCTGGAACTGACCTGGCTAAAAGATCACCCAGGCCAATATGACCTGGGCGAATGTGAATTTCATCTTGCTTTTCGTGTAGATGATTTTGAAGCCGCCCATAAGCATCATGAAGAAATGGGCTGTATCTGCTTTGAAAATCCTTCCATGGGAATCTACTTCATTCAGGACCCCGACGGCTACTGGCTGGAAATCGTCCCCACCAGAAAATGACGGGCTTCCTCCACATAAAGAGCTGCATTGTGCAGATTGGCTTCCAGCTCCTTTGGGGTGATCTTGCGCTTTACTTTGGCGGGATTCCCCAGGATCAGGGAGTGATCCGGCACCACAGTACCCCCTGTCACCAGTGCGCCCGCACCTACGATGCAATTTTTACCGATGACGCTGCCGTTCATCAAAATGGCACCCATACCGATCAGGGAATTGTCCCCGATGGTACAGCCATGAAGGATGGCTCCATGCCCGATGGTCACATTTTCCCCGATGGCCACCGGGTACTCTTTTTCCACATGCACCACGCAATTATCCTGAATATTGCTGCCTTTTCCGATAACAATGGGCGCCCGGTCTCCCCGGACGGTTGCATGATACCAGATCCCCACGTCCTCCCCCACGGTCACATCGCCCAACACGATGGCTCCGGGTGCTATAAATGCAGATTCTGCGATCTTCATAAAAAAAGTTCTCCTTTTTACCCGGCCTGCTATTTCAAATCTTTTGTATCGGAAGTGTACCAGATCTCCCTGGTGTCCTCCTGTCCTGCAAAATTTTCCTCATAATGTTTCTTTAAGGCTCTCCGGATGTTCCATGCGATATAGGTTCCAAACATGATCCCGACACCATAAGGCTTCTTCATTTTTCTTCCCCTTTACAAATACTATTTCTCTTATTCGCTCCAATGCAGCCTGTGAAGTTCCCCTTCCGTCTGCATACCGTCAAACCCGTTCTGGCGCAGGGCTTCATACAGCACGATCGCCACGGAATTGGACAGATTCAGGGAGCGGATGGTTGGCAGCATGGGGATACGGATACAATTCTTTTCATTCTCTACCAGGATTTCCTCCGGAATGCCGGCACTTTCCTTGCCGAACATGATAAAATCATCCGGTCCGAAAGCCACGTCCGTGTAGGATTGCTTTGCTTTGGTGGTGGCCATCCAGATCTTTGCCCCCGGATGCTTGTCCTTGAATTCCTCAAAATTCACATAACGGGTCACATCCAGATGCTCCCAATAATCCATTCCGGCACGCTTGATCTCCTTTTCGTTTAATCGGAAGCCCAATGGTTCGATCAGGTGCAGTCCGGTCCCCGTAGCGACGCAGGTCCGCCCAATATTTCCTGTATTTGCCGGAATTTCCGGCTGATGTAAGACAATGTGCATAGTTATCTCCCCTGCTCGGCCCGCAATCTCTTCACAAAATGTTCCAGTCTGCCGATGGCGATCTTCAGCTTCTCCAAAGAGTAAGCGTAGGAAATACGAAGAAAGCCCTCGCCGCAGTCTCCAAAAGCAGTACCGGGTACGGCAGCGACCTTTTCCTCCTCCAAAAATCTGGTGGCAAACTCGTCACTGGTCATGCCAAATTCTTTGATACAGGGAAATACATAAAATGCGCCGTAAGGCTCGAAGCACTCTAAGCCCATCTGGCGGAAAGCATTCATCAGAAAACGTCTGCGCTGATTGTAGGAGTCCCGCATCATCCTGATATCCTCGTCGCCGTTCCTCAGAGCATCCACTGCTGCATACTGGCTGGTGGTGGGTGCGCACATGATGGCAAACTGATGGATCTTGGTCATCTGCTCTAAGATGACCCTGGGACCGCAGGCATAGCCCAGCCTCCATCCCGTCATGGCATACGCCTTGGAGAAACCGTTGATCACGACAGTCCTCTCCTGCATGCCGGGCAGGCTTGCTATGGATACATGTTCCTCCTTGTATGTAAGCTCGGAGTAGATCTCATCAGACATGACAAATATGTCATGTTTGATAACAATTTCCGCAATGGCCTCCAGATCCTTTCTTTCCATGATGGCGCCGGTGGGGTTGTTGGGGAAGGGAAGGATCAGTACCTTGGTCCTGTCGGTGATCGCATCCTCCAGTTCCTTGGCGGTGAGCCGGAACTCGTTCTCTGCCTTTAAATTGATAATAACAGGAGTGCCGCCGGCCAGCACGGCACAAGGTTCGTAAGATACATAGCTGGGCTGGGGGATCAACACTTCATCCCCGGGATTCAGCATGGCTCTCAACCCGATATCGATGGCCTCGGAACCGCCCACGGTGATCAACACTTCATGGGCCGGGTCATAAGTGATGCCCTGCCTTCTTTTCATATAGTTACAGATTTCCCGGCGCAGCTCTATCAGACCGGAATTGGATGTATAAAAAGTCTTTCCCTTTTCCAGGGAATTGATACCCTCTGCACGGATATGCCAGGGGGTGTCAAAATCGGGTTCACCAACGCCTAAAGAGATAGCGTCCTCCATCTCGCTTACGATGTCAAAGAACTTGCGGATACCCGATGGTTTAATGTCCACAACTTTATCAGCTAACGGATTTCTCATGGGGTGATCATCTCTCTTTCATCGTCTGATTTTGTTTTGAAAACAGTGCCGTGATCCTTATATTTCTTCAGGATGAAGTGGGTGGCGGTACTGATCACGGTATCCAGTGCGGACAGTTTTTCGGATACAAAGGTAGATACTTCTCTCAGGGTCTTACCCTCCAGGATCACCATCAGGTCATATCCGCCGGAAATCAGATACACACTGCGGACCTCAGGATATCTGTAGATCTTCTCCGCAATGATGTCAAAGCCTTGTCCCTTCTGGGGCGTTACGCGCACTTCGATCAGTGCAGTCACCTTGTCAACGGAGGTCTTATCCCAGTTGATCAGCGTGTGGTATCCGCAGATCACGCCCTCTGCCTCCATGGCTGCTATTTCATTTACAATGTCAATTTCCTCTACACCAAGGATCACTGCCAGCTCTTTTAAATCAATGCGGCTGTTCTTCTCGATAATGGTCAATAATTCTTCTCTCATATTCTCTCCTTCTGTGCCGTTTCCCTGCAGGAATTCCGGCACCGTATCATTTTCTTCTACCCTTCACAGATCTTGTAGATCTCATCCGTCTTGGGCCGTTCCATATAACGCACTTCCTCCTCATTGCAGATCACCCGGTCCTTTTTGTCCGTAGTCCTGCCGATGACAGATGCTGCGATCCCCTCTGCATTCAGCGCCTGTACCAATGCCTTTCCGTCTTCGGCAGCCATGATCAGGCACCCGCCCGACAAAAGTTCGTAGGGATTGATGCCGCAGCATTCACAGATCTCCACTGTCTCCTGCCGCAGAGGGATCTTTTTTAAGTCTATGGTAAGTCCAACGCCTGCTCCCTGTGCAAACTCCCAAAGAGCCCCGAAGATCCCGCCCTCGGAAGCATCATGCATGGCGCACACGCCGGACCCCATGGCGGTGGCGGCCTCCGGTATCACGGACAGATACTTGTCAAAAGCACCTGCATCCTCCGCCAGATACGCAGGGTATCTGGCAAGCAGCTCCGCTTTACGATGTCTTGCCAGCACAGACGTCCCTTCCAGCCCGATCCACTTGCTCAACACAATATCCTGCCCGGGCTTTACCTTTCTCAAAGAAGGTCTGCCTTCCCTGGGCGCTTTCCCATAGCCCGTGACCACTGCATAAGGAACCGTAACCGCTCTTGTAACCCTGGTCTGTCCTCCTGCGATCTGCATGGACAGGGCGGCGCAGGCGCCTTCTGCCTCTGCCATCAGTTTCCGCACTGTCTCCGGCTCGGTCTCCCCGGGCAAAAGCAGGGTGATGATGGCGGCTATGGGTCTCGCACCGCCCGCCGCAAGGTTATTGACACACTTTTGGATCAAATGTGCCATGGTTACCGTATCCCTAGGGGCGCCTGCCGGATCCATATCCGCCTGTACCGCGACTGCGGCCTCCCTGGCGCAGGATGCCAGCACCTCGTTATCGGAAAGCGCAAAAACGGCGCAGTCTTCCCCTATGCCTGCGCCATTTAATACTTCATCACACTTTGTATGAATCTGATGCAATATGGAATGCTTCAACACATTTTCCGATACTTTGCCCTCGTTCATATCCTATTCGTCCTCTTCTTCATGCTCCGATGCGGGTGGTGCGGTAAGTGCTGCGATCACATTCCTTACATGATCAATATTGGAGGTTCCGATGGCCGCCATGATCTGTTCCTGTGCATGAGGGTCTGTGGTGGCAACGCCTACGGTTGCACTCCGGGGGGACATTTTGTAACTACTGCTGTTCACCTGAGTACGGCTTACCTCTTTGCCGTTCTCTGTCACAACCTTCCACAGCCTTGCCTTATAACCCACATGGGCGCCTTCCGCCACAATATAGCCAATGGGCTGTCCCGCATCCGCATAGATCTTATCGGCAGCAGGCTGGATGGTCTCTAAAACTTCACTTTCATAGCGGACCTTCCGCCCGGGGTCTCTGGTTTCCTTGCCGTAAATATTAAAAACGATCTTTTTGTCACTTGTGGTATACCCTTCAATATAAACAGGCGCTTCCGTGTTGTTCACGAAGCAGAAATCCTTTCCGGCACTCTCGGCGATCGCCGCATCTGCAGAAGGATCTACATACGTCACGATCATGGAATGATTGTGGCGCTCCGTCACATCCAGCTCAGCTAACAGCACCGCATTATACAGCGTGGTAGATACCTGGCAGATTCCCCCGCCCAGACTGTCTACCACCTTTCCGTTCAGATAGGAACCTGCCATATAATAGCCGTTTGCCTCCGAAAAAGGCGATACCGCTTCATAAGTGGAAAATTCTTCTCCGGGATACAGCGTGGTTCCGTCGATCAGTTTGGCGCCGTTTTGGACATTGGCACTTCTGGAAGATCCGGAAGTTTTGTAAGAAGTGGTGAAAGTTCCCAGCACATCCTTTACCTGGGCCAATTCTTCAGCACTGCCCTTCGGCTCATCCACCACCACATCAAGGGCAATGGTACAGGGCTGGCCGTCCCATTCCTCCATAAGGTAATCATATATGCTGTCGATGGATGCTTCCACATCCAGCACATACCCGGTCTGTCCCGCCACTACCTGAAACTGGCCATTTTCCCTTTTCAGGGATACATTGACAGCCTTTTTATCATATTTTACACACTTTTCGGTCAGGATGGCATTGATTGCCTGGACATCATATGCAAGCTCTACATCCAGCACGGCACCCTCATGCTCCAGATCCTTCAAAAGTTTATATCTTTCAATCACATTGCCGTGAGTGCCGATTTCCAAAGCCTCTTTTACCAGCTCCGGATTTTCCCAACTGATCCCCAGTTGTTCCGCAGTGACCGTCACTTCTTTATTGTCCGCCGCAAGCAGCGTGATCTGCGTCTGCTTCAACCCTTCCACATACTCTTCGATGGCAGCGGTGGCCTCCGCCTCCGTCTTGCCGGACAGGTCGATACCGTCCGCATAGACTCCCGTCTTGATGGTATCTGCATTCCCTGCCTGCACGGTCATCCCCCAAAAAAGGACTATGGCAAACAACAGGGCACCTCTGCACCCTTTACTCCAGATTTTTTTCATAATACACTCCGTCTTGATGATTTTCTATTCCTTCCCGAATTGAATTAATAGAAAATATATGATAAAGTAGGTACAACCATAGCAATTACCAAAATAACGATGATTGCTGCAGAAATCCGCTGTTTTGTCTTTTTGCTATTCATATTGAACATAGTTGACTCCTATCTGCCGCAGGTGCGGCCGTTGACATCACTTTTGCACAAACTCTGAAAGGATATTATATATGAAATTCCCCATTTTTGCAAGTTTTATTATCTTTGTCCTGGTATTCACCAGAGCCATCCGCCGCCAGGGCAGGAAACAGGAATCCAGGGAAAAGAGTTTTTGGGAAAAAGAGCGTCAGGCCAATGCCACAAGACGCAAACCCCTGGATGATCTGGATTATATCCGGATCCCTCTGGAAAGCTTTCCCACAAATCTCATGCCCTCCGACGAGACCGTGGCCGAATGCATCCGCATCCTGAATACCTTGTCCCAGCAAAAGATCGTAAATTTTACAGGACTTACCAACACCGATCTGAAGCTGGAATACGGCGCCGCCAATCTGGACATCCTGGCCGATTATGACCAAAATTATACCCTGTTGGTCCGCACCCTGCAAAAGTGGGCGGACCGGCTCTGGGAAGCAGGCTATCGGGAAGAAGCCCTTCCTCTGATGGAATTCGCCGTAGAGACCCACACCGACATCAGCCAGACCTACTACAAGCTGGCCGAAGCTTACCGGGACAGGGGCGAAACTTCCCGCATCCGGACCCTTGCAGACACTGCACAGACCCTGCGCTCTGCCAACAGGAATGTCATCGTCCGTACGTTGCAAGAATCTTATCTGTGATACGGCTTGCCTCACTTCGGGTAAGCCGTTCTACTTCCGCCTCTAAAGTAATCTTATGCTGCTCCACCAGACGATATAACCTTTCTTTTTGCGCTTTGGTAGCCGGAGTATCCCTCTTGATGTGAAAGACCAGCTCCTCCGGGCGAAACAGCCCTTCCTCCTCTTGATAAAACTGTTCTGTCAGCTTCCTGTAAAGGGCACAGGTCGCTTCTGCATCTTCCAGGGCCCGGTGAGCCTTGTGGGGAATCCGATAATACCCGCAGAGATAATCCAGACTCCTGTGTTCCAAGGATGCCAGGTATTTTCTGGCGATCTTTAACGTGTCGATACCCTGTTTGGCAAAAGTCAGTTTTTTATCCACCGCCGCCTTTTTCAAAAAAGAATAATCAAACAGGATGCTGTGTCCCAAAAGGGGCAGATCTTCCAAAAATTCCAGCACCCCGGGAAGCACCTCTTCAATATAAGGGGCCCCTGAAAGATCTTCATCCCGAATCCCCGTAAGTAATGTGATCCGCTCTTCCAGCTTCCTTCCCGGATTCACATAAGTGGAATACCGGGCCGCTGCCTGTCCCTGTATCACTTTCACGGCGCCGATCTCTATGATCTTGTCCAGTTTGGGATTAAGCCCCGTAGTCTCCAGATCTATACACACATAAGTATCCGTCATCTTACTCTCCGTTCCGGGAACGTCCCGTGTCTTCTTTCATGCTCTGCATTTCCTCCCAGGAAATTACCGAAACTGCCGCCTCTCCCGTAAGAGGACTTTTGCTGCGGTAATCAAAAAGAATGTATGCCAAAGGATGCTGTGCCGGCTGCTGCTTTTCCATGTCCTTGGGATTCCAGACAGGGTGCCAAAAAGGCTCTAAGTGCGTCATCTTGCCAAGCTGCCGCCAGTCATAGCCCTCATAACCGGGGAGGAACCTGTGCGTTCTTTCTTCTTCCTTATAAAAGTCCCGGATGGCAACTTTCACCCAAGGAGCGTTCAGGTCCCCGGCAAACTCCGGCCTGCTCTTTAACTTTTCCCGAAGGTACAGATCATACGTCAGAAGCTCCCGGTACGCCGCCTCGTTTGCATTGTCCTGCTCCTTTGCAAAATCCAATAATGCCTGATAGCGGTACACCCTGGCGGAACTGCCCACAGCCCGGCCTGTTCTTTCATAAAATCCCGCAAGGGCCTCGAACATGGCAAAGGGCGAAGAAAACAGTCGCTCCAAAAAGGGCAGGGTATGGGTGAACTGATTGCTGTTATAGTACAGTTCTACCATTTCCTCCACCTGCTTCAGTCTCAGAATATCCTTATAGGAAAGCCAGCGGGTGGAAAGCACCTCATACGGGGGCCTGTCCAGATAACAGATACCGTACTCTTCTGCTTTGTCATGCATGGGAGAGCCCTTCAGCACTTTTAAGAATCCCAGCTGCAACTGATCCGGCCCCATGGCATAAACCCGGTCAAAGGATCTGCCAAAGCTTTCATAATCCTCAAAGGGAAGTCCTGCGATCAGATCCAGATGCTGATGGATATTGCGCCCTTCCCTGATCCTTGCCACGATCCCGGCAAGCCTGTCCAGATCCATCACACGGTTGATGGCCGCTATGGTCCTTGGATTGGCCGACTGCACACCGATCTCCAATTGGACCAGTCCGGGACGCAGCTTTTGTAACAACTGTAGTTCATCCTCCCGCAGGATATCGGCCGAAATCTCAAAATGAAAATTTGTGACACCATTGTCATGCTCGTACAGATACTGCCACACCTCCATGGCATGCTGATGGTCACAATTAAACGTCCTGTCCACAAACTTTACCTGGGGCACCCTGCTGTCCAGGAAGAATTGCAGTTCCTTCCTCACAATGTCCATATCTCTAAGACGCACTTTCCTATCGATGGCAGACAGGCAATAGCTGCATCTGTAAGGGCAGCCCCGGGCAGACTCATAATAAAGGATCCTGTTGGCAAAAGGCTTCATATCCTCATACAGGAAAGGTGTTTCTGACATATTTGTCAGTTCTCTCGGCGGGGTATACCCTCCGGGCAGGCACAGGCCCCGGATCCTTTCCAGAGCACAATCCTGCACTCCGGCGGTTTCTCCCAAAGTTTCTTCGGAGGCTTCTGCACTGTAATACGCCAAAAGCTCCTTGAAAGTCTGTTCCCCTTCCCCTATCATGATGCCAGACAGTTGAGGAAATTCCCTTAATATCTTATCCGCATCAAAGGAGACCTCCGGACCGCCCAGCCAGAGCTTTACGCCCGGCAGGACCTTTGGCAGCTCCGGCAAAAGCTCCCGCACCATGTCCCAATTCCAGATATAGCAGGAAAACCCTACCGCATCCGGCTTTCTATGGTAGATATCCGCCAGGATTTCTCTGGAATACTGGTTGATGGTATACTCCGCCAGTTCCACCTCTCGGCCTGCTTTGCTACCCACGAACGCCTTCAGGCTGTAAATGGCAGGATTGGAATGTATGTACTTTGCATTGATTGCCACTAATAAAAATTTCATATCCCCATTATAAAGCACCTGCCACAAAAACTGCAACGTCTTTCTGACAGGTGCCTTATGGGGTTCCCTTTTACTGCTGCTTTTGATAAAACTGTCTGATCAGTCCTGCGGTCAGGGCGTCTGCGATCTGCATCAGATGCTGTGTATTTTCGTCCGTGGCCTTTACAAAAGCCTCGTAGTTGTTGTTATTATCTGCGATCATCTGCTGTTTTAAGGTATCCAGATGCATATTGAACAACTGCTGCAGATCCTCGTAACGGTATTCGCTGTTGGCACTGCTCAACATCCGGGCGATCTGATCGGCATTCTGACGCCATTTTGCCTCTATCTGCTCCGCTTCCCCGGTCTTCTGATCCCGCAGTGCTTCCATCAGCTGCCCTGCCAGCTCGATATGCTCCATCAAAAGTGCCTTTAACTGCTCCACCATCTTCTGGGAATAAAATTTCCCGAATATCTCGGCAATATCATCCGCAGTTTCCATCAGCCTCTCCTGCACCGATCCCGCATTTGGCAGGGCGTAAGACATGCTCAGCAGATACAGCGTGGTCCAGAATCCATGCTGGTACCAGGCCTCCCGCATATCATTGCTAAGATCCATCTCATCCTTCTGCAGGGAGTCTTCCATCCGGCCCGCACAGATCCGCAGTCTGGTGCCAATCTGCAGATTATAGGGATTCACCCCGGGATTGCGAAGGATGATATCCGGTACGGTGGTCTGATAACGCTGTGCCAGCCTGTAAAAAGTATCTCCCGGCTGCACTACGTGTATGATAGTTCTACAAAAATCCATTGTATCCTCACTCCGGTGTTCTCAACCTATTATATGCCCCAAAACAGTCTTTGTTCCCTGTCCTCATAGAAAAAGCAAAACAGGTATGGACTTTTATAAGGTAACGTAATAAAATAATGAATGTACACATACTTATGAGAAAGGGGCTTTGACTATGAGAGAAATGCGCAGGAAAGACCGGCAGTTAGACCAAAAGGAAGCAGAACGGATTCTTTCCGAAGGTGAATACGGCATCCTCTCTACCGTGGGCAGGGATGATGTCCCTTACGGTGTGCCTGTAAGCTATGCTTACCGAGACGGTGTTATCTATTTCCATGGCACCCGGGGGACCAGCCGCAAAGCAGATAATATAGCGCATCAGCCAAAGGTCTGTTTTACGGTAGTGGGCAATACTGAGGTACTGCCTGAAAAATTCTCCACCAGGTATGAAAGCGTCATTGTTTTCGGCACTGCCCTGGCGGCCAGGGACAAAACTTTAGGCCTGCGGCTTTTGCAGGAAAAGTACTCCCCGGGCTTTAAGGAGCAGGGGCAGGAATATATCAATGCCTCTCTGGATCAGGTAGCTGTGTATGAGATCCTTGTGGATGATATGACCGCAAAGGGACGCAGATAGCAATTCTTATGACAGGGCAGACGATAGCTGCAGAAAGAGGGAACAATGGCAAGATACATCCAAAACGTGACACTGAACAAACCGGACGATTTCGTCCAATTCATCATGAATGACTTTTTACAGAAAAATGCTTTCACACTGGCTGATTGGAAAGGAGAACCCGCTTACAGAGCCGGAGATCCTATGTTTGAAGGTTATAAATATTTAAAATGGTCCTACCAAAACGGCGTATTCCATCTGGAGGCATGGCTTAAGGGAACCTTCGGCGGCGAGTGGGATCTGGAGGGCTTTGTGGGCATCGCCATGAAGAAACCTTACAAGTCCAACTTAGAGCAGTTGATCGGTCTGCTGCAGCAGGATATCTCACAGCCTGTGAACACACAGACTTCTACCAACGCTGACGGCACAGTACAGACCACAAATGTAGTTTCCGTACAGACCCTGGATGATCCCGGCGCTGCCACCTTGGCATTGGTATTCGGCATCCTGGCTATCGTGTTCGCATTCCTGATCCCCCTGCTCTCCATTGTCTTCGGATGCCTGGCAATTTCCAGGGCAAGAGTGGGTATGCACTCCAGCAAGGGCGGTCAGGCCAAAGCCGGCAAGATTTGTGCCATTGTGGGTATGTGCATCGGCATCGGTCTGTGGCTCCTCAACATTTTCCTGTCCGTTATCCTCGCCTTATTAAGCTGATCACTTACCGCTCATAAAAGGAGCACCCCTTATTGGGAAGCTCCTTCTTTTATCAGGTATCCGTCCTCATCGAAGGAAACACCAAAATCTCTGCTGTACTCATTGATACGGTCCATGATCCGCCCGGCTTCCTCCCCTTGTGCGGGGGTAGGCCTGAAATCATTCCTGCTGCTTACAGAACTTACCGAGCAGGGGATCACCCGGATGGCCTGATCCTCTTTCTTTTCCCCATCCACAAAGGTAAAAGTCTGCTGAAAGATCATGGTATCCTTGTCCGTGGGATTGCGATTGGCCCCAAAACAGAAGTTTGCCAGACTGTAAATAATGAACCTGCCCTGATATTCCTCGATTCCCTGCAATACATGGGGATGATGGCCGATCACCAGATCGGCGCCCCAGTCGATACATTTTCTTCCAAGGCTCCTTTGGTACTCCTCCGGGTAATTTTCCCGTTCCACGCCCCAGTGACAACAAGCAAGGATCAGATCCACGTCATCTTCCTTCAGCTTTCCGATTCCTTCTTCCAGGATCTTTTCCACAGTATAACCATTGGAAACCTCGTTCACGGACACAAATCCGATGCGGATGCCCTTGGTCTCATAGATTCCCAGATTGTTATCATAAGCATAGATGATCCCTGCCTGCTCCATCGCCTTTACCGTATCATCACTGCCAATACTCCCATAATCCAGACGATGGTTGTTTCCCATGCTCACAGCCTCTATGTCCCCGCATTTCAAAAGCTCTGCGTAAGCGGGATCTCCCTTGATGGAATAGACCTGTCCCTCCCGTCTCTCCTCTGAAAGGGTAAGAGGACCCTCCAGGTTTACGATGGTCATATCATCTTCCGAAAAAATATCATATACATTCTCAAAGAAATAGGACTCGTCCATGGCTTCATTGTATGCCTGGGTAAAGGACAGACTGTAATCCTGATCCTGATGGGTGCCAAGCGTCACATCTCCTGCTGCCGTAATGGTGATCCTGACCTCTTCCGGTCCCGGGGTCGGCGCAGGATACGCCGACGGCCCCTCTGAAGGCTCCGCCAATGGCTCCGGTGTCAGCTCCGGGATCACCACCGCTGCCTGGGTACTCTTTTCGGAAGACTCCCGATCCACATAGATCTTCATGGATGCAGCATCCCAGTCCTCCCCACAGGCAACGAGCCCTATCAACAACAGGCATGGCAATAAAATTGCTTTCCATCTCTTTTGAAACATGATCTCTTCCCCCTTGATCCTCATTTACTCCTGTGTATCTGCTCCGCCGTAAATCCTATCCTCCAGATACTTTTTATTGGCCTCAAAATCCACTTCCATCACTGCCATTCCACGGATCGTCACATTCTGATAACTTCCCTCTATAGGAATGCTGCCCTGCTCCAGATCGTAAGTCAGGAGCTTTCCGGCCATGAAGCTTAGCTGATAGCATTCATTTTGGGTAAGGTTGGTGGTCAGATTGGGCAAAATCCCGTCCATCACACCCTTGGGATTCTTTATCATCGCCTTGAGAAGCTTCCCGATCACTTCTCCAAGGACCTTCCTCTGACGCTCCGTCCTGCCAAAATCCGTACCCAGATATCGGTTCCTTGAGTAAGCCAGCGCCTGAGGCCCATTCAGATGAAGCATGCCGCTTAAGGAAGTATCCATATAATGGGTGCCCTCCGGCTGCTCGGTCAGGATATTGTACTCCCACAGATAAGCGTTGACATATTCCACTTCCTCACTGCTAAGCTCCAGGTCCACACCGCCCACAGCGTCCACCAGGTTGGCAAAGGCCTCAAAATTCACCTGCACATAGTGATTGACAGTGATCCCCAGATTCTCCTCTATCGTGTCCATAAGAAGTTCCGGCCCACCAAAGGAATATGCTGCATTCAATCGGTTGCCGTCATGTCCCGGAATCTCCACATACATATCCCTAAGCAGCGAGGTCATATAGATCTTTTTCGTATTGTTACTGATGGACAAAAGGATCATGGCATCGGAGCGCCCGTCCCCGTCATTCTCCCGGGAATCGTTACCGATCAGCAGGATATTTACCACCCCATCCTCCTTGATGGGCGCTTTGCCCCCGGCATTGGATGCTGTCTCCACATAATTCATCTTATCATAGATCACGCCCACCGCATAATAATGCAATGCCGCACAGACTGCCACCAGGATCGCCACCTTGATGAGAAACCGTTTGAACCGGGACTTTTTCTTTTTCCCGTGCCTTAAAGAGCGATCCTTTTGCCTGCCCCGGTCTTGTGTACTCTTGCCCTTTACGCCCTGTCCGGTCCTGCCGACCTCCCGGTTATCGCTGTGCTGCTTTCTCTTTCTGGGAGTGTCCCAATCCTCCAGGGTATCATCCTGAAGGACTTTTCTTTTGGGTTCTTTCTCTTTTTCAAAACTCATAAAACATTCCTTCCTTGCTCGGGCGCCTCACTCCAATACGTCAAACGCCTGTCCTGTGGCCCAGGGACTGCAAACATCACAGCGGCCGTGATGATACTTACGGTCCACGATACCCCCTTCTCCTTCCACCACATCAATCTTCATGCGGCTGCCTTCTGTTTCATTATATTGATCCAAAAGCCGTATCAGCGCCTCCACATCCTGCTCACTGACCTGCTGTACCTTCTGTTCCTTTTCTGATTGCTCCATGACGTCCTCCTTCTGTACTTCCCGGGGACTTACAAGTCCAGATCCCCAAAGAAATCCTTCTTAGGTCCGTTTTCTTCCAACTGACATTCCAGCAGGAAGCTGACGATTTCCGGATCTTGCCCGGACCCTTGCCCGCTTTGGTACTCCATCAGCCTTTTTGCCTGCTGAGCGGTAAGTCCTCCTGCCCTTTTCCATATTTTATAATATGTGATATCTCCTCTATAGATTTCACGATTTCTAAATAGTCCCATGAGTATCTCTTCCTGCTCTCTTAAATATCGCTGCAGGCAATCCCCGGCCTCCTCCGAGAGCGCTCCGCCCCTGCCAAGCCTCTGAAACACCAGGAAAATCTTGTCTTCCCTGCGCTTTCGGACATAGTTCTGCCTCTGATCATCCACATCCTCCACGTCAAACCAGCCGATAAAGGCAGGTTCGAATCCCTCTTCATCGGGTCTGTTGATCAGGGCTGTCAGCGCCCGGTCATACTCCTTCAGCCATTGCCACTGCCCGTCAGCCGCCCCGGCCTCCTGCAACCTGTCGAGAAGCGCTCCGGCCAGATCCTCCGGAAAAAACCTTGCCACAGATCCTAAAAAATAGGGGATCCCTTCGTACCTTCCCGACGTTTGCCTGTCAGTAAAACAGATCCGTTCTAAGCTCTCACAGCCCAGGAAGACTTTCTTCCCAAAGACAAGCCTCTTGGCCGGAATCCACAGCTCTTTTAAATTCTTCGCATGGGCAAAAGCCCAGTCCTCCACTTCCTCCAAAGTATCCGGCAGCTTTAGCTGTTCCATGCTCTTGCAGCTTAAGAATGCCTTGGCGCCGATACAGGTAAGCTTTCGTCCTTCCACCTCTTTCGAAAGATCTATGCACTTTTCCTCCCCGGAATATCTCTCATACCGAAATCCGGAGGAATCCTCTTTTTTCTCCATAATGCACCCTTGCTCAATTCTTCTTATTGTACCATAGAATCCCTGACAGAAGTACTTTTTCAGGAAAATTTAATAAAAGGAGCTGCCGCTCCCCGGGAGATCCCGTTTCTGCAACAACTCCTTTGTCTCTTACTCATCACTTGGCCTTACAGCTCCACCTTGGGAAGCTTTGCAAGGGATGCTGCCAATTCCTCATCTGTGGGAATGTAGTCTCTCATCTCACCGTCATTGTATTTCTGGTAAGCATACATGTCAAAATACCCTGTTCCGGTCAGGCCGAAAACGATGTTCTTTGCCTCTCCGGTCTCCTTGCACTTCATGGCCTCATCGATAGCTACCTTGATGGCGTGGCTGCTCTCGGGAGCAGGCAGGATGCCTTCCACCCTTGCGAACGTCTGGGCTGCCTTGAATACCTCTGTCTGCTCTACGCTTCTTGCTGTCAACAGGCCCTGATCGTACAGTTCGGAAACGATGGAGCTCATGCCGTGATAACGAAGCCCGCCTGCATGATTGGCAGAAGGAATAAATCCGCTGCCCAGAGTATACATCTTGGCCAGAGGACATACCTTTCCGGTATCACAGAAATCATAAGCATATTTTCCTCTGGTAAGGCTGGGGCAGGAAGCCGGCTCTACTGCGATCATCTCGTAGGAAGCTTCTCCCCGTAACATTTCTCCCGCAAAAGGGGAGATCAGACCACCCAGGTTGGAACCGCCGCCGGCACAACCAATGATCATATCCGCCTTGACACCATACTTGTCCAATGCCGCTTTGGTCTCCAGTCCGATGATGGACTGATGAAGCAGTACCTGGGCCAGTACGGAGCCCAGTACATAACGATAACCTTCCTTGCTGGTGGCAGCTTCTACTGCCTCGGAGATCGCGCAGCCAAGGCTTCCGGTAGTACCCGGGAATTCCTCGTTGATCTTGCGTCCGATATTGGTCTCCATGGAAGGAGAAGGTGTCACCCTGGCACCGTAAGTACGCATGACCTCCCTGCGGAAGGGCTTCTGCTCATAAGAACACTTTACCATATATACCTGACAATCCAGGTCAAAATAAGAACATGCCATGGAGAGCGCAGTTCCCCACTGACCGGCTCCGGTCTCTGTGGTCACTCCCTTAAGTCCCTGCTTCTTTGCATAATAAGCCTGAGCGATGGCGGAATTGAGCTTGTGGCTTCCGGAGGTATTGTTACCCTCAAACTTATAATAAATATGAGCAGGTGTACCCAGCTTTTCTTCCAGGCAATATGCCCTTACCAAAGGGGAAGGACGGTACATCTTGTAGAAGTCACGGATCTCCTGGGGAATGTCAAAATAGGGAGTGGTCTCGTCCAACTCCTGCTTTGCCAGTTCTTCGCAAAAGATTCCGGAAAGCTCCGCCACGGTAACCGGCTTCAAGGTTCCCGGATTCAAAATCGGTGCGGGCTTCTTTTTCATGTCTGCGCGCACATTGTACCACTGCTTGGGCATTTCCTGTTCTTCCAGATAAATCTTGTAAGGGATCTCTCTCTGCATTTTCTTTTCCTCTCTCTCGATACTAAAAACCTATCTTATCAAACAATATGCGATTTCCACAGTTCTGTCAAGGGGCTTCCTCAAAATACCTGTCGATTCCCTCGGCAATTCCTGCGGCAATAACACCATAATTATCCTCATCCTCCAGCCAGGCGGCATCCCGGATATTGGAGGAAAAACCACATTCTACCACCACTGCAGGCATGCCGGCCACATTTAACTCCCACAGATCCCTGCGGGGTACCGGCTCCGAGTGCTTGTCAACATGCTCTCCCACAGCCTCCCCGTAGGCGTCACTGATGGTTTTGGCCAGACGATAATTTTCTGAATTCTTTTTTTCTTTATAAATTGTATGATAACCGTTCCAACCGGTATCTTCGTTGCTGTCCCAGTGGATACACACCAGCACGTCACAGCCCATGCTGTTGGCGGCCACTCCCCGCTGTCCGTTGGTGTACGGGAACTCCTTCTGATCGTTGGTATTGCGGAGCAGATATACATCATAGCCCCTTTTTACCAACTCCTCTTTAAGCAGCAGGGCGATCTCCATGGTCCATTCATATTCCATGGTCCCGTAGATGCTTGCCGCACCTGTGTTGAAATAGCGCTCATCCGTATAACCCAGGTGTCCGGGGTCAATCCCCACAAGAGGCAGCTTGGTAGCCTCGAAAACAGCTCCCATCACGGGACTGTCCTGCCTGACCCGGGTCTTTGCCCCTCCGGCCTTTTCCGGCACATTGGCCTTGATTCCCTGTGTCTTGCTCTTTTCATCTGTGCCGGCTTGTGCCTCCGTCCTCAGGATTTCTGCCCCTTGGATTTCGGCTTCATACTGCACTTGCATGCTTGGTGCAGCGTATACCTTTTCCTGCGCCTCACCAAGCCCACACAGCATTCCTATAAAAAGCAACAGCACTCCTGTCTGAAGGAATCTTGTCTTCATATATTTTGTTTCCCGCCTTTTCTTTCTGGATCAACAGTATACTTTATTATTTTACCATAATTTTACATCCGAATACAGACAAAATTTCAGTTGTTTCCTTGCGGAATGGACAAATAAGCCCTTTGTAGACCCGCAAAATAAAGTGTATACTAAAAAAAGATCCGGTTTGTCAGGAACAAATTAGGAAAACTTTCCGGGAAAGCAGGTTATGATATGAAATCTTCCAAAAAGATCGATATGACACAGGGCTCCATCATGAAGCTGGTGCTTCTCTTTGCCCTGCCGATCTGCATCGGCAATGTGCTGCAGCAGCTTTATAATACGGTAGATACCCTGGTAGTGGGGAATTTCTGTGGCTCCGTTTCCCTTGCGGCTGTAGGCACCAGTGCCCAGCCTGTAGAACTGTTATTGTGCATCTTCCTCGGTCTTGGAACCGGGGTTTCCATCTTGGTGTCCCAATATACCGGAAGCGGTGAAACCGACCTTTTAAAAGAAACCGTTGCCACCGCTACCTCATTTCTGTATCTCTGTGCCATTCCCGTTTCCATCCTCGGCCTGTTCTTAGGGCCGTTCGTCTTAAAGATGATGCAGGTTCCGGAGGATGCTTTCGGATACGCCTCCTCCTACATCCGCATTATCTTTTTGGGAACGCTTGGCAACATGGGCTACAATCTCAATGCAGGCATCTTAAGAGGTGTGGGGGACAGCCGCTCCTCCCTGCTCTTTTTGCTGATCTCCTGTATCATCAATATTGTGTTGGATGTGGTTTTCGTAGCCTCCCTTGGCATGGATGTCACCGGAGCCGCACTGGCTACTTCTATTGCCATGTTCGCCTCCTGGCTTTTCAGCATTGCCTATATCAAAAAGAAATATCCCGAATTAGCGTTTACCTTCCTCCCCAGAAGGCTCAACCGGGAACTGTTAAAGGAGATCATCCGGGTAGGGCTTCCCCTGGGACTGAACAACTCCATCTACTCCATAGGCCATATCCTGATGCAGTCCCTGATCAATGCCCAGGGCTCTGCTTTCATTGCCGCCTGCTCCGTTGCAACCAAGGTAACCGGCATGGCAAATGTGGCGATCACCTCCCTGTCCTCCGCCGCCACCACCTTTTCCGGCCAGAATCTGGGTGCCGAAAATTATATCCGATTAAAAAAAGGCGGCCTGCGTATCCCCCTGTTCTCAGGGTTGATCACCTGCAGTGCCGGCCTTCTTGTTACCGCTTTCTGTGAGCCCATCCTGGGGCTTTTTACGGACGATGCTACCGTGCTTTTCCTGGCGGTCCGCTACATCCGCATTGTCCTTCCCTTCTCCTGGTGTTATGCCGTATTTAACGGCATTATCTGCTATGCAAACGGTTTGGGAGAAGTGCGTTTCCCCACCGTGGTCAATCTGATGATGCTGTATGCGGTGCGCCTTCCTGTTGCCTACCTGATCGATCATTTTATGGAAGGAACCTACGTCATAGCCTGCTTCCCTATCAGCTTCGCCTTCGGTATGTTCTGCATGTTCACCTTTTTCTTTACAAAAAAGTGGAAGGAAGTGTGCAGACTGGCCAAAAAGCAGGAGGCTCTCTCATAGCGCCCGTCATCCATTCTGAAGCTCGGCATAAATTTTTTCCAATTCCTCTGTCAGCTTGGTATTTTCCAGATAGTCCACAGGGCAATCGATCACTGCCAGCTCTTCTTCCTCAAAGGCCTTATTCAATGTAGGAAGCAGATCTTCTGTCCTCTCAATACGGTAGCCTTTGATACCAAAACTCTCTGCATATTTTACAAAATCGGGATTGTCAAAATCTACATAACAATGATCGCCGTATTTGTCATCTTGTTTCCATTTGATCAGACCATAACTGGAATCATTAAATATCAATACCACAATGTTTGTGCCAAGTCTCTTGGCCGTCTCCAGCTCCTGAGAATTCATCATAAATCCGCCATCACCGGTCACTGCCAGGACACGCTTCTTGGGATAGATCAGTTTTGCCGCGATGGCACCGGGCACAGCGATCCCCATGGTTGCAAATCCATTGGAAATGATACAGGTATTGGGCTCATAGCAATGATACTGTCTGGCAATCCACATTTTGTGGGCTCCCACATCCGAGATCAAAATATCAGATTTCCCCAAAGCCCTTCGGATATCTGCAATGACCCTTTGCGGCTTGACAGGGAAACTCATGTCATCATCATATTTCCCGTGCTGTGCTTCCATCTGTTTGCGAACCTCTAACGCTTTTGTGGGTTCTATGGCTCTGGTACAGCGCAGAGAGATCTGATTCAAAGAATCAAAAATATCCCCTATCACTTCCAACTGAGGCTGATACAGCTTATTGATGTGAGCCGCGCTGGTATCAATGTGAAGAATCTTATGATCTCCGTTCCGGTTCCATTTCCCCGGTGCAAATTCTACGATATCGTAGCCAATGGCAATGATCAGATCTGCATCCTCTAAAACCTTGTTCTGATAATCCTTGTGAGGAATGCCGATACTCCACATACAGTAAGGATTGTCATAAGGTATGATTCCTTTCGCCATCATGGTATGGACCACCGGGATCTTTAAATTTGTTGCAAATTTAGTCACCGCTTCGCTTGCCATATTGCGGACTGCAGAATGCCCGGCCAGAATGACAGGATTTTTCGCCTGATAGATCATCCCCGCTGCCATCTCGATCACATCCAAAGATGCCACCTCGTGGCTCTGATGTCCCTTTCTCAAAGGCATTGTGGACGGACCTTCCGGAATGGTCATGGCTGCGATATTGCAGGGAAGGTCAATATGACAGGCCCCCGGCTTTTCACTTTCCGCATATTTAAAGGCAATCCTCACAATCTCATTTACGGTATCAGGACGCACGATCTGCTTGCTTCTCTTTGTGATAGGTTTGAACAATTCCACCAGATCCAGGAACTGATGGGATGTGATGTGCATTCTCTCTGTTCCGACCTGTCCTGTGATCGCCACTAACGGCGCACCGTCACTGTTGGCGTCTGCCACACCTGTGATCAGATTGGTGGCGCCGGGTCCCAGAGTCGACAGACAGATTCCCGCATGTCTTGTCAATCTGCCATATACATCCGCCATAAAAGCTGCTCCCTGCTCATGGCGCACTGTAATAAACTGGATTTCTGAGTCCTTGATCGCCTCCATCACTTCCAGGTTCTCTTCTCCCGGAATGCCGAAAATGTATTTGACACCCTCTGCCTCCAGACACTTTACAAGCATTTGTGCTACTGTAATTTCTTGCGTACTCATAATCTTATCCTCAACTAAACAAATTTCCTGACTGCCTTTTCACAACAGATCCGCATCTTCCCAATAATGATCAATATAACTTTTCATTGTTATTATCTCCTTTTCTATACAAAAATGGAGCCCGGACTTTTATCCAGACTCCATTGTCTCTAACTGTCAACTTTAATTTATACTGATTTTAACATAACCCTATTTTATAGTCAAATACATATATCTATGAAATATACAAAACCGGTATTTCATCCATATCACAAGAGAGCATTTTCGCTAATATTAATTTTTAGGAAGCTCTGCAGGCTTTCGGCACAGCGCCGCTATCGCCATTCCTCCCATAAGGAACAGGGGAATCTCCCGGATCAGAATGTTTACCGGGCTTTGTGCCCAAATCCCCGTCAGGCGTTCCTCTCGGCAGTACAGCGCCAGGATGCTTGGCATTCCGTTGTTCACCGCATGAAGAAAGGCCGCCGGCCAGACCGAACCGGATTTCTTTGTGAGGTAGGTCAGGATTGCACCCATGAATATGGTGGACAGCGTAAATTCCAAAAACCCGGTCCAGGGTGCTCCAAAATAATCTGTTCCAAAATTATGTCCCGCATAGATTGCCGGGAAATGCCATACCCCCCAGATCACGCCGCCTATCAGGATGGCCCGTTTTATTCCAAACAATTCTTCCAGCTTCGGCATCATATACCCTCTCCAACCGGCTTCCTCCCCCAGTGCGCCCACGGAAAACATACATGTCTGGGTGATCACCGCAATGGGATACATCCACACAGTGTTTGCCGGGATTCCCAGCTCCCCGGGCATGGAGGGATCAAAACTCTTAGGAAGGATCAAATAAAACAGAAGCATCCCCAGCTCGTAATAGACAACCGGTATCAGCATCGCCGCCACATACCAAATCCATTTTTTGCAGGAAAAGTCTATGCCCAGCTTCAGGGAATCCTCTCCCTTCATGGAGAAGCCTTCCCCGGTCATCCACCTTGTAAATAGCATTCCAATGGAAGGACACAGCATACTGTATGCCAGGATGCTCTGCATGGCAGAAGATTCATACCCGCCTCCCCTTGCCTGAAAGACAATGGTGGGAATCCACACCAGCAGGAAACTGAAAGCCAGGTAGATCAAAAGCCTCTTTTTCACAAGTTGATCTGTTGTTTTACTCTTCATCACCCGGCTCCTTTCTTGCAAAAAACGTCACCGCAATGCGATAAGACAGATAATACGCCACACCTGACACAATAGGACACGACACCTGCCAAGCCATACAAATCTCTGTATGTTCCTTCATCCATGTGATCAACATGTTCAAATCAAACTGCTCCAGAAAGGTGATATCCCCAAACAGCATATATCCAAACACCGCAAAGAACAGTACAAACAAGATGCCGGTCTTGATCGCATTTCCGATCTTTTGGCCCAACACTACAAAGAAAGGCAGCTCAATGGCAGAAACCAGCAGACATGCCTGCACCCATAACGGCATCATCCCCATCACATCCATCAGGAAACTGTCCCCCAATGCTTCTTCCACGGGGCTGTTGACAAATTCTGCCCAGATAATGGTCACAGACAGAATGACATAATAGCATATCAGCACAAACAGGTACTTGGATGCCACATACTGTTTCCTGCTCACGGGAAGACTCCATAAAAACGCTTTCTTTTTGGCCCCTGCATCCGATGCGATGATATTGTTCTCTATGGAGAAGGTCACTACCATAGGCAGCACCATGGACATGACTGCCACCAGGGCGCCCACCACAATAGCCGTGTCATAGCTCAGATCCCCCGGGAGGGGCGCGATGGAGAACAACGCCAGAAAAAGGGTTGCCGACAATAGCACTGCAACATATATCTTGCCGTGGATGGCTACAAAATCCTTATATAACAGACCTGCCATTACAACACCCTCCTTCGATGCTTTAATACTGCCACACTTCCCAAATAGGACAAAGTATATGTCACTGCCGCCACAGGGAACAGCATCTTGTAGCCACCCTGCAAAAACAATGTTATCCGATCTTTCCACTCCAGTAGCAGCCGACTCATTTCCTCATCCGTCATATCTGCATTTTTCATCACAAAACTGCCTACAACGATCAACAATACCACCAGAGGGATCATCTGGATCAGATCTGCCTTTCGTGCGCCGCAAAGATAGATCAGAAACAGATTAAGGCTCATGTAGATCAAAAAGATCGCACCAAAATTTAAAACACCTGCCGCCAGACTCTGCATCGTCAACTCCACCGACACAGAAGAAATGGAAAATGCCGCTGCCAAAGATGCCCCCATACTCACTGTACCGTATATCAGTGTCGTCAGATACCTGCTACCCACAATCTTTAGGTGGCTCAAAGCCATGCCGGCCAAAGGCTTCCCGAACCCTACCCGGGCATCTTCCCTAAAACACTGGGCCACGTCTGCCATAAAGGCAATGGGTATGAACAGCATAAACCATACAGAAGTCTCAAGCATACCCATCATCATATCTGCTCCCACGGAGGCATCCGCCCGGATTTCCTGCAGACTGCCCGCCAGATTGCCGTATTGGCTGCTAAGCAAGAACATCACCGCCAGAACGATCACTCCCAGCGTTACAAAACCAAAGGTTTTCAACCCTTTTCTAAGACACAAAAAGTCCTTGTATATCAACCCTCTCATGTTACTCCCCCTGTTTTGCACCATTCATGACAAACCTGTCATTTACATAAAAAATCATGATCTCTTCCAAAGAGGTCTGTTCCACGGTCATATCCGGATACTTCTGTCTGCACTCCTCCCGATCTTTTACCAGCACCTCCACACCAAAGGCAGACTGCCTGGAGGAAACCACATCTTTCGCTTCCATCCGCTCAAATTCTGCCTTTTTGCACTTTAACAGCCCATGTCGCTCCAGGATCTCATCCTTATTACCCTGCAAAACAATCTGTCCGTGGTCGATAAACACAACCATATCTGCGATCCGCTCAATATCTCCTGTAATATGCGAGGACAAAAATACCGTATGATCCTCCTCCATGACAAATTCCTGAAAGATCTGCAAGATCTCATTTCGGACAATAGGGTCCAGTCCGCTGGTAGGCTCATCCATGAGAAGAAGTTTGGCGTGATGCGACATAGCTGCCGCAATCTGTAATTTCATCTGCATTCCCCGGGAGAAAGCTCCGCACTTTTTCTTCCTGGGCAGGGAAAATCGCTTCAAATATCCCCAGAACGCTTCTTCATCCCAATTATCATACACATATTTCATCATGCGGTTGATGTCATTGGGTGTCATGAAATCGTGAAAGCCCATCTCGTCAAATACCACACCAATGTCCTCTTTCAAGGCAGGACCCTCTTTGCGGATATCTCTGCCAAACACCGTAATGTCACCGCCGTCACGCCGGATACTGTCTAAGATCAGTTGGATGGTAGTTGTCTTGCCGGCGCCGTTCTGCCCGATAAAACCACAGATACAGCCCTCCGGGACCACAAAACTCACTTGATCAAGCTTAAAGTCGCCATAATTCTTGGTTACTTCCTTTAACTCCAATACATTACTCATTGCCCTGCTTCTCCTTGTCCTCATATAAAAGTTTCATGCATTCTTCCAATTCCGAAAGGGAAATCCCTGCGATCTTCGCCTTATCCAGCGCCTCTTCCAAAAGCTGCTCGATCTCAAATACCGCCTCCTCCCGCACCCTTTCACGATTGACGGCACTTACAAAGCTTCCCCGTCCGGTGTAGGATTCAATATAGCCTTCCCTCTCTAATTCCTCATACGCCCGCTTGGTGGTAATGATGCTGATACGCAGCTCCTTTGCCAGCAGACGCATGGAGGGAAGGGCATCCCCTTCTTTCAGTTCTCCCCTTACGATCATGACCTTTAACTGCTCTTTGATCTGCTCATAAATGGGACTGTCCGAATGATTTGAAATAATAATATCCATAATGATCTCCCGCCAAATATTGTATATATATAATATACACAATATAGTTGTCCTGTCAAGTACCCGGTCAACATACATAAAAACAGCGCTGTGAGATCCCTGTCCCACAGCGCTGCTCCCTTTTATGGCTTCTTTATCATCACTTTTTTATTTCGGCATCTTTTTTCGCCGGATTGTCTAACAGCTTCCCCTGGACACTGAACCTGGAACCATGGCAGGGGCAGTCCCAGCTCTCTTCCTCAGGATTCCACTCAAGGCCGCAACCCATATGAGAACACCTGCCCGGAGTCTTTCGGAAAAGTCCTCTGTACAGCCCCTTAATGCTCATGCCTACATCAAGGAGCAGATTGCCTATCGATGCCTTCCCGTAGACTCTCTGGGGAGAAAACAGCTTTGCATAAGGATTCTGCCTGCCGCACAGCTCATCCCGTAAGATCATGGCTGCGATCATAGAAGAAGTCATCCCCCATTTCTGAAATCCGGTGATCACATAGAGGTCCGGTGTAAAGACGGAATATCTCCCGATAAAGGGGACCCCGTCATGGGGCATGCAGTCCTGAGCGGACCAGCGGGACTGAATCCGACAGTCCGGAAAATATCGTTTTGCAGCCTCCGTAAGCCGTCTGTATGCCTCCCCCGGTTCCTGTCCTGTCCTATGGGAACCTCCCCCCAACAGCAGGAAATCCCCTGCCTGCCGGAAAGAAAGGCCATCCTTGTCGATTCCATAGTACATTCCCTCTATCTTATCGCAGCCTGCCAGCTCCAACACATAACTTCTCTCCTGATGTTCCCGCAAAAAATAAAATCCCGGTACATTCCGAAAAGGATAATGGGTGGCTGCTATGATCTTCTCTGCCGTCAGTACCCTATCTTCCAGGATGACCTGATTTCCACGGACAGCACTCACCCGGGTATGCTCCCACACTTCCAATTCCCTGGAGATATGGCTCATAAATAAATGTGGATCAAATCGTGCCTGGTTTCGGAAGCACAGGGCGCCTTTCACCGAAAAAGGCAGCTCCGTCTCCGTTGTAAAAAAAGCATCGATCCCAAAAAGAGTGGCGGCATCTTCCTCCATTTTCAGCAGTTCTTCATCCTGCGTGGTATACAGATAGGCTAAAACCCTTTTAAACTCACACTCTATACCATGATCCCGGATCAGCCTTTCATATTCACGGATGGCCTGCTCATTTGCCTGGGCGTACATTCTCGCCCGCTCTACCCCTATGGACTTGATCAGGCTGCTGTACTTTAACCCATGCTGGCTGGTGATCTTGGCGGTGGTGCGCCCCGTCTGCCCTGAGCCGATCTCCTTCGCCTCCAAAACCAGTACATCTATCCCTTGTTCTTTCAGAAAAAAGGCTGTCAAAAGTCCTGCCATTCCGGCGCCTATGACAATGACCTCTCGATTGTCCCTTATACGTTCCTTTCCGGGTGCTTCCATGTAAAACGACCTCGATTCTTTTTGCTCTTAGTTTGTGTCATTTTACCGGAAATATTCCTGTAACTGCTGCCTCTGTCAGCTACCTGCTTCTTTTCTCTCAGCTTCCTCCTTCGTCCGATGCACTGTCCCATGGGGATGATGGGGCGGTGCATAGACGGAAGATACCTTTAAGACTTCTTGCCCCGTATTGATCACATTATGCCAGGTTCCGGCAGGGACCAGTACCGCATCTCCTTCACACAATTTCTGCTGATGATCCAGGCTGCAATGGGTCCTCCCCACCTTTACAAGTGCCTGCCCCTGTTCCACCCGGATCATCTGATCTGTATCCTTGTGTATCTCCACACCGATCTCTCCGCATACCGGAATGCACATAAGAGTGAGCTGCATACAATCCCCTGTCCATACGGCTGTGCGAAAATTTTTGTTTTCCATGGCCATACAATGCATATTTGCCACAAAGGGATTGGGTCCATAATCCATTTCTTTCATAAACGCTCTGCAATCTCTTTTGCCTTTTAGTCTATCTTATGCCCAAAAGAGTGTTTCGTGCCGTCTGTCTTTCTTACCCCTTTCAAAAAATACAGTCCCCAAAGATCAGCAAATGCCCATCCGATAGGAATGCTGGCCCATATACCCCTGTAGCCGATGGGAGAAATGGCGGAAAGAAGATAGGACAGCAGTACCCGGGTGCCAAGGGAGGTGATTGTGAGCACCACTGAGACGACCGGCTGTTCCACCGCCCTAAAATAGCCATAAAACAGGAAAAGGAACCCAATGAGACAATAAAAAACCCCTTCCATGCGCAGATACGAAATGCCGATTTTTATGATCTCCGGATCGTCCGTAAAAACTGCCATCAGCTTTCCCGCAAACACCACTACCACCAAACTGACAGCCATACAGAATACCAGTACGGCAAAAACAGCCTTCCTGCCGCCTTCTTTGATCCGCTCCTTTTGCCCCGCACCGTGATTCTGCGCCACAAAGGTAGAAAAGGCCGCCATCACTGCTGTTCCAAAGCTGTTCACCAACCCCTGCACCATCAGAATGCCAAAATTCATAATGGATTGCTGGAGGGATGTGAGCAGGGAAAGACTTAAAATGCTCTTTAAGATGTCCTTCCGAAAATGTTTATGTCCCTCTGCAAATCTCAGGGCCGGAACCTTTTTCCATGTATAGATCCAGATCCCGATTCCTGATACATACTGTGAAAATACAGTGGCTGCCGCTGCCCCCCTGATTCCAAAGGGAAAAACCGCAACCAACAGAATATCCATGGCTACATTCAGAAGTGCCGACACTCCCAGAAAAACCAGGGGCACTATGGAATTTCCCACAGCCCGCAGACAGTTTGCAAAATAATTATACAAAAAAGTCGCCATGATACCGCCATATATGATCATCACATAAGAGCGCATCAGCGCGTAGACATCCGCCGGGATCTGCAAAAGTACAAGGATCCCATCCATGCCCAGGTACACTGCTCCATTCAGAACCATTGCAAAGCCGCCAATGAGAACAAAAGACATGAAATTACCGCAAAAAAAAGCCTCCTTATCCTGTCTGCCGTGCTGCAGCGCCTCTTTTCCGATAAATCTTCCCACGATGAGCGTATCCGCAATATTATAAAACTGCTGCAGTAGATTTCCGATCATGAGAGGAACGGAAAACTTCACCAGTCCGGCAACAATGCTCCCTTTTGTAAAATCAATATCATGCCCTTTCTGCATTACTTTCTCTGACATCTGTCTGTATCCCTTGTTCTAATATCTCCTGCAAAATCCTGATATTCCGGGAGATATATTTATTTTTGTGAATGGCGAGATGGATGTTGCGGGTAACGGCCGGTCCCTCCAGAGGCAAAATGACCACGTCTCCCCTTTCCCATTCCTTCTGCACCAGTCTTTTTGACAATACGGCGATTCCATGGCCTCCCATGACGGCATTCTTGATGGCTTCTGTGTTGGTGCTGCAAAAAGTCCTTTTCAGATACAGCCCCTGATCCTCAAAAATCCGCTCCAACTGATTTCTCTCTGCGCTTCCGCTCTCTCTGCTGATATAATCCTGCCCCTCCAGCATATCCGGCGTGACCAGCTTTTCTTTTGCCAAAGGATGGGTCCTGCCGCACACCAGCACCAGTTCATCCCTGCATACAGGCGTGACCATCAGCTCCGGACTCTTCAGTATCCCTTCCACAATACCCAGATCCACGGTATTGTTCAAGATCGCCTGCTCAATATCGGAGGAATTGGCCACCAGGACACTGACAGAACAGTCCGGCATCCTCTCCTTTGCCTGATCCAGAATATCATTGATAAGGCAGGTCCCTACCGACACGCTGCACCCGATACGCAGATTGGTACTCTCTACCGCCCGGTTCATGGCAGTCTCCATCTGTTCAAAGGAATCCAGGATATGACGGGAAAAAGAGAGCATAAGCTCTCCTTCCTTTGTCAGATATATCTTTTGGGAAAGCCGTTCAAAAAGCTTCACCCCATAATATTTTTCCAATTCAGCAACCGCCTGGCTGACCGTAGGCTGAGAAACATGGAGCTTTTTTGCAGCCGCACTCATGCCGCCCACATCGGCTACTGTGGTAAAGATCTTCAAATGCCGGATGGTCATTGCCCTCTCCCACTTTAGATTGCACCCATAAGGGCATAAATAATGGTTCCTATGATGCCGCTTCCCAAAATAATGGAAATGGCACTCACTTTAAATTTCCTGAGTATACCTAATGCTACCACAAAAATACCCAGTTCCACAAGTCTGATATTGCTAAAGACCACTTCCTTAAGTTCTGCCTGGAACAATCCCAGCATGAGGATGGATGCTCCCGCAGAAGCGATCAAAGCCACTACCGCAGGTCTCAGGGACCCAAGTACCACTTGAACACCGCTTACGGAACGGTACTTGTAGTAAAAATGTGCCAGGGTCAGGCAGATACAGAAGGAAGGAATGATACAGCCGATGGAACAGAGCAATACACCGGGAATCCCTGCAAGCCGCATTCCCACAAAGGTGGCAGAGTTGATGGAAATGGGTCCGGGTGTCATTTCCGCCACCGTGATCAGATCTGAGAATTCCTCCAACGTCATCAGACCATAAATATTCACAATCTGCTCCTGGATCAGGGGAATGGCCGCATAACCGCCTCCCACACTGAACATGCCTACCTGAATGAACGCAAAAAATAATTTCAATAACAGCATTTATGCCACCTCCCTTTTCTTTTTGATCAAAGTAACCGCCAGGTCCAACAGCCCGATTCCCAGACAGGTCAGGATAACGACCATGGCGCTGACATCCAACAGATAGGTCGCAATAAAAGCGATCACCATCATAGCGATATATAAGGCCCTTTTGGTTTTCAGCACATTACCTGCCAGATTGATGACTACATCAAAGATCACGGCGGCCACGCCTGCCCTCATCACCTGTAACGCCGTAGCAATATAAGGATTGGTACGGAACTGCTCATAAAATACGGATATAATGGAAATAATGATCATCGGCGGGAGAATGGTTCCCAAAACAGCAGTCAGGGAACCTGCCACGCCCGCCATCCGATAACCGATGATAACGGAAGCATTTACCGGCAAAGGCCCCGGTGCAGACTGGGTGATCGCCGTCACATCCAGCATTTCGTCCTCCTCCAGCCATTTTAATTCCTCCACAAATTTCTTCTTCATCAGGGAAACGATCACAAAACCGCCTCCAAAAGTGCAGGCACTTAGCACAAACATAGATTTGAATAATGTCCATAGTTTACTGTAGTCTTTTTTCATAATGACCTCCGCTTCCAGTTTCTCTCTTTGTCCGAAAAAACTTTATCACAGAAGCTATTATTTGTAAAATATATATGTTTTATTTGACCTATAGTGATTTAATTATAATTGGCATAGTATCCTAAATCTCATATGCTATACGCTTTTTCTTATCCAGGACATATGCCTGATAACCCAATAGGACCGCCATGCCTGTTTTCCCCACCATATGCACTGTTGTAACGACAAAACCTAACTCCGTGAATCTTAAAAACATGCCCTTATAGCAATACGCAAGATAGCATATTGTCAAAATGCATATTCCAAGGATGATCTGTATGGCAATCCTACGTTCCCTCAATTTAAAAAATAAAATGATGCACATTGCAAATACAAGCGGCACAATAAAATCAGCTAACCAACCCCAAAGATTTATATGTCCGTTTTTCTTTATCTGCATATCAATATAGGTTACCAAAAATGACAGCGCAGACAATACGTACGGAATACACATAACATATCCTGTTAACTTTGCAGTCAGCTTGTTTTTTGCGGATAAAATCAGCCCAAGCGCTACCGCAGCAAAAGATACTATACGAATCACATCTGAACTAATTACAATAAAACTTATCTCCCCGGCAGGAGTACCACTCAGTGCTTCATTTGGTCTGAGATAAGAATAGAAACTAAAAGTACATAATAAAAAGTATACAATGGATGCAATCGCATACAATGCCGTTTGCACAATATTTTCAATTGGTTGTGCAAGTACCGGTTCCTTCTCCATTTTATAGATTAATTCTTCTCCCGAAAGTAATTCATCCAATGAAACCTCTAATATTGCCGATATTTTTTTGGCAGTTAATAAATCGGGATAACGTGCTCCACATTCCCAGCGTGAAACGGCCTGTCTTGTAACATACAATTTCTCCGCAAGAGATTGCTGGGTCATTCCTCTCTCCTCTCTTACCTGTTTTACTTTTTCTCCGAACTCTAACATAAAAGATGCTCCTCTCTTTGTTTGTCTCCAGGTACATTCATTGTAAATCCGCCTGCCTCTCAAATAAAGAAACACTTGTATTTTATATGTAAACAAGATGGTAACACGCCTAAATCAACCAATTAATTTGTTGTCAGAAAATGTTTAAGGGACAAATCCAAAGATTTATCCCTTCATTAACTCGGCACACTTTTTTACAATATGGGAAACCTGAAAAATATAACCCTCCGGAATGCCTTCCTCAAACAATGCGTTCATCACATTGTACACTTCATATTCCGGGTGCTTCTTGAGGATCTTTCTGATCTTTGCCTCCAGCAAAACATCATCCTTTTTAAACATGATCTGTTGCAGCCGGGCATCCGCATTTTTAAAGGTCAGCACAAAATCTGTTTTAAGCGCATTTTTGCGGTTATCCTGGATGACAGAGGTAGCCGAATACTCCAGCGGCGTTATGTCTGCGATCTCAAATCCATATCTCGTAAACAGATTTAAGGTATCCATCCATGTGTTATCGTCCAGGCAATTGAACGCCATGGAAAAATACTGATTGGGCTTTAAGACTCTTTTGATCTCGGCAAATGCCTGACTTAATAAACGATTGTAATCCTCTGTATTCTTTTCCCGCCTGTCTTTTGCTTCCGAAATAACGATTTCATCTTTCCAGTCGATTTCTTTGTCCAGCTTTAACCAGGCATTCCACATCAGACTCTGTTCCATGTACAAGATCCTGTTTGCATGGGGCGGATCTATAAAAACATAGTCCACAGAATTATCTTCTATAGGAATTGCAGTGGCAGTCCCGTTAAACAGACGGACGTCTCTTTGAAAATATCCTTCCGGCCTGTGGGAAAACAATTCCCTGATTTCCGCCTCCCCTTTCAGGATCCTTTTAAACCTGTTTTCAAAACAATTCCATACATTGATCTCAAAATGTTCCTCGGGAACCCAATAGCCTACTACCCAACTCCCCACTTCTGCTCTCGGTTCTGCCTCTTTGTTCCGCTTCCTCCCCCGGATCACAAATACCAGATTGCTTGTCTGGGACAGCGTCCCGGTCAGTGTCAATTCAAATACATTTCTGATATTTTCATCCTGGATCTTTTGAATCTCATCCAAGATCCAGGACAGACCAACCAGTGCTCTGGGTGTAAAAAGATCGGAAACCTTCTGTCCTTCTCCTACATTGATCCGGGAATTCTCATACAGGATGCTGTCCGGATACCATTTTGGCTCAATATGAGGATGGTTGCACATCTTAATATCAATATCGGTTCCCTGCCGGATATTCTTGCCGGCGTTTTCCGTCTTATACCATACCTCCAACGGCTCGCCATCCTTCCAGATCGTGTGGGTAACCAGGGTCTTCTCTCCGTAAAGCTCCACTTCGTAAAGGCTGTTTATCATTCCTTGCAGCTTTTCCCTGATAGCCGCAAAAGTCTGCTGCAACAAATCAATATCCACGGTCGTCATGGAAACTTTGGCAAGCTTCACCGCAATGGGATTTAAATCCACACCCACGCACTTGCGGTCCGCTTTCAGCGCTTCGATCAGCGTCACTCCGGAACCGCAGAAGCTGTCCATGACTGTATCGCCAGCTTTTGTATATCTTTCTATAAATTTCGATATTTCATTGAAGGGCTTTTTCCCCCAGTACTTATGCATTGCATAGATGCCCTTGTAGGTCTTGTCCTTGGCCGCCAAACTATCACTCCTTTAATCTTTATCTGTCATTATATCATCATTTTGCTTTTGGGAATAGCCACAAGACCACCTGATCAACTATTATTGCTTTCCACCCATTGGTCCAAAAACGCCATCTGTTCCTCTGTATGAAACCAATGCTCTCCACCTTCCATGATTGTCAGGTTTGACATGTTGCTAACATCCGCAATCATAAGGTTAAGACGTGGCGTACAGACCGTTTGACTTTGTAAACGTGTGGCGGGTACGCCGATTTGTTTTGGGCAGTTTTGCGAATGGCATTAACACCCTTTCAATGTCCACTTTTATTGAAACCGATATTTTCCTTTTCCATGTCCGGTTACGGATACGATTACCTTGCTATCAACCAACAGTTTTATCAGCTCGGATGCTCTTGTTGATTTTAACCCGGTAATATCTTCTACAATCGTTCTACCGAAATATTCTTCTTTTCCACATTTTGAAAACAGTTCAAAAGTGTGATTTATTGTTTTTTCTGAAATCACATCTGAAAAAGCAAGTAATTTATTTCGAATGTCCGCTTTTTGACTTTCAATGTCCGCTTTTGCACTTTCAAAGTCCGTTTCTTCAAACCTTCCACTAATATGCATCGAACGATTATGAAGTTCATTCTTCTCATCCAACAATAAATTTCTTAAAAACAATTCCAAATACTCGGTTGTTTCATGAACACCATTTTTCAAATCGTTATAATTAGCTCTAACAAGCGCATTTCTAAAATACCACGCATTTTCCGCAAAAATATCATTGGTTACATCAAATCCTAGCGTTCTAAGATACTTAATAAAAAATACTGCTGTAGTTCGTGTGTTTCCCTCTCCGAATACATGTATCTGCCATAATCTTGATACAAAGATTGCCAAGTGATGAATAATATCTTCCATACTCAGGTTTTTATAGCTAAACTTCCTTTCCTCTGCAAAATCATAGTCCAGGGTTGTGCGAAGTTCTGATGCACTTCCATAAAGAACCGTTGCTCCATTCAACACCCATTCCTTTTTTGTAATATTATAATCTCTCAGTTTTCCGGCATGTCCATAAATCCCAGCAAACAACTTTTTATGAATAGAGATATACTCATTCGGAGTAAAACTAAATGCTTTTTCCGACAAAATTCTTGCTATTCTAACGGCAACTTTGTCGGCCTCTTCCGTACGGTCTTCTGTATCTGTTTTTGGATTTTCTTCATAATACGTATTGAGAAGTTCTTGCGCTTCATCAATTGAAATATCACCTTCAATATTCTTTATTGCAGTATCAATCAAATACTTCGAAGGCTTTAATCCATCCACTGCTTGAAGTCCGATAGCTGTATGCCAGGCGTAACCTTTATCTCTTTTACTTGGTTCTGATTGTTTTATATACTCTTTAAAAGGATCTTTATCCATCAAATTGCCTCCATTCATTTTTACCAATACCAGCTCTTTCTGATACTGTCTTGCAAAGATTTTTCCTTTTTATCAGCACTTTTTTCATGCTGACGTCTTCCCAGATATTCATCTTCAGTCGCTATAGACGGATCATACCAGTCGGCTTTCTTCCGAGCCCATTCAATCCATTCTGGAGTAATATCTTCATTTCCACTATCTATCATAGTCTGAATATATTCTCTTATTTCCTTTGCAATTCTATAGTCTTCAGCTTTGTTTACAAGTTCTTATACAAGACGAATTTCTTGTTCTTTTCTTTGTCTATTTTCTTCTCTGCGTCTCGCTTCCTTAACAGCAGATATGCTATTCGACAGATATTCATTTCGAGCCACTATATCCCAGCCGGCATTTCTTAATTGCTTATCTATTTTTACACGAGCTTTTTCTTCCGGTAACATAGGCATACGCTTCCTTTCTAATCCATTCTCCCATATCTGTTATCCCAAAATCAGAACTTGATATACTTTCCGGACTTAATTCTTTTATCCGCTGGTTTTACAGCATTCTTTGGAATGGCCCAAGTATTACCAAACTTCATAGCCCCTTCTATCATTCCTTCATTGCAGATTGTCTGCACTCTTCTAACTGATAGGTTCCACTTTTCTGCTGCTTCTTTAATAGTCATAAACTCCATATTTTCTTACCTCAATAAAGTTATAAAATACGACATTTTATCCTAATTTCCATTATAAGCGCCAAGACGCCGAAAATCAATCTAAACCTACATAACTTTCGGCGTACAACCAGTTACCTATTCGCGAACTCAAAATCAAAAAATACCTTTTAGCAAGCAGATGTATTTTCTCGCTAAAAGGTACTTCACCCTTGTGCATATATTCAATTTATTTTTTCATGCACATTTTTATTCTTTAAATTTCGCAAACGTCAAACCATGCGCTCAACGTTAAAATTAACGCCGCTATTATGAGCGGCGTGCTTTCCTGCATTCTTCTGGAAGACTATCTGACCATGGCATCAGGTAATCCAGTTTGGCAGGTTCTATATTTCCTTTTTCGTCACAGAGTTTCGGAAGCTCCGTGAGGATGTATTTGAAGTAATAGTACGGACGCAGGTTATTCAACTTCGCAGTTTCTGAAATGCTGTAAACGGAAGCACTTGCAGAGGCACCATTTGCAGTATTGTGGAACATCCAGTTTTTCTTGCCCAGACAGAATGTGCGAATCGCCCGTTCTGAAGCTGAGTTATCGCTTGGGACATCGCCGTCCTCCAGGAATACCTTTAAATATGGTTCCTGGTTGATTATAAAATTTAGTCCCTGTCCGGTTTTTGATTTTGGAGGTACAGTGCAGTTGGCTGCCTGTTGTTTTACCCACGCAAAAAATTCCTCAACCATCGGCCTAATGAGTTCCTGCCGCTTTTGAAGACGTTCCGCTGATGAGAGCTCTTTCAGCTCTGTGTCAGCATTATAGAATTCAGATATCTTTTGCAATGCCTGATATGCGACCGATTGCTTTACGGACTGTGGATCTTTTTTATCCGCAGCCTTTAGGGCATCCGCAAAATCCCGCCTTGCATGCGCCCAGCAATTCGCGTTTGTTACCTCCGGCAGTTTTTTATCGACCAGATGGTATTGCTCCAGGCTGTCCGTTACAAGGATTCCTTTATAGTTCTTGTAAAACTCCAGGGGTTTCTGGTGATCCCGCCCTTTCTGATATTCATATATCACGATGGGACGCTTCGTATAAAACTCCCCGGAGCGGTGCACCCACATGTAGCATTTGCTGTTCGGATGGTCGCTGTCCCCGATTACCTGGGTTGGAGTTTCGTCAGACTGCGTAACGTGTAGCGACAGCAGCTCCTGTTTCATCCTTTCGATGAAAGGTACGAAATACCTGTTGGCACATTTGATAATCCAGTTAGACATTGTCTGCCGGGATATGTTCACCCCGCCTCGTTCGAATTCCTGCTCAATCCGGTGAAGTGCTGATGAGTTCACATACTTTACGTTTAGGATAGAGACAAGCAACGATGCCGTTACGATACTGTTACGGAGCAGATCCTTTGGCCTGTCTCCACGCAGGAATTCATCCTGATGGTCACCATCGGTTCCAACATACACCTCAACGGTATGGACTTCAACAGTCCATGATTCCGGTTCGTGGCGGAGCCTTTTGTAAGTTTCATCCGGGACAGGCTCAGGAGCAGATTCATCATAAGCGGCCTCGGCTTCATCGAAAAACGAGAGTTATCCCTCGATGGACTTAAGGTTTCCGTATGCCTGCCAAACCGGTAGCTGTTGGCAATGCGCACCTGTTCAATGAGCTTCTCGATGTTTTCGTTCAAAGCATCCAGCTGTCCCTGCATCATGAGAACAGTGGTGATCAGTTCTTTGCGGCTTAGATTATTCAGTTCCTCCAGTGTGTGCTTGTTTGCCATTGGTTCGCTCCTTTAAACTGTTTCTATTATAGCACAAACTGGCATAAATAGCGAATCTTCGTGCGCTGCGCTTTCGTCATTTTGCCTATGCGTACAAGGCTGTATAACGTCCATAAACACAAAGAAATATAGAGTTTTCAAGGTTCAAACTATTTATTTCAAGCCCCCTGTAGCCATTATAACGGCTATAGATGAGGTTCAAAAGCAAAGATATGTTTTCGTTTTTCGGGCATCCGAAACGTCTCCGAAAAATCTCTGTTTTGCACAAAAATCATCCGGATTTTTTCGGTGTTACCTCTTTGATTTTGGGTTCAAGAGGATTCAGGCCGAGCATAAGATAGTTGAATTGTTCTTCTGTAAGTTCAGCAGCCTCTTGTGTCGTGCGGGGCCAGGACAGGGAGCCGGCTTCAAAACGCTTATAGAGCAGGAGAAATCCATCACCCATCCAGAGCAGTCCCTTGATTCTGTCAGAGCGTCTGCCACAGAAAAGAAACAGGGTTCCTTTTTCAAATGGGTTCTGATGATATTTATCTCCGATGATCATAGACAGACCATCAATGCCTTTGCGAAGATCCACCATTCCACATGCAAGTACAACACGGCGGATGTTAGATATTTCGATTGATATGCTGCCACATCTGATAACCGCAACCGGATTGGAATGTAAAGTACACGGCATTAACTTTGGCGGATTATCCATTGGAATGGGGACCTCGGCAAAAGAGATTTCTGCTGGTCTGGCAACTGCCGGAACCTGCATCTGGAAATCCCGACTTTACAAACAATATTCCAAGCAGAGTTGCGCCACATACAACTGCCAATAATTTTGCTATATCAATAATCCACAGTACATATTTCTTATGATTGTCCAAAAAAACACCTCGTTTCATTTGCAATAAACTTTTTATAGTATACCATATTTTCTCTCTGTTTTGTACTGAAACTAACAGTCTACAGTTTGAAGTTTGAAGATACTATTTTAATATACTTTCTCTTATCGGCTTCTCTTATGCTTGCATCGTTCAAATTCTCTAACCTTTTCTGTTCCCCACTGCTTCTTTCTCGCCTCATATTCCTCCAAAAATTCATCATACATGCTCATCTTATATCGCATACTACGCATCGTATCCTTATCGTAACCCATTCTTTTTTCATACATCCGAAGTTCCTCCATAACATCCTCTGTCGGCTCTGGCAGTATTTCTAAACGCTCCGCAAGTGGCATGTTTTTATAATCCGGCTGTTCTTCCTTTTCTTCTTTATCTGTAAAAGAATTTTCCTTATCATCCTCTTCTCCCTGCCATTCCCTGTTAAACTGTTCAAATGCTGCACCATAGAAAATATCCTCATCCGTTTCCCTGATATCTTCTTTTTCACAGAACCGGTCAAAGCCTTCATAAAAACTTATATTCTTCTCTTCATTACCGTTCTCCGGATTATCTTCTCGGCTTGTTTCTCCTGGTTCTTTCTCCCACTCATCATAATCACGTAGGAATTCTTTCATATGCTCAATATCTGCCTCAATCCGCTGATACTCTATTCGTTTCTTTTCCTTCTGCTCTAGATATTCTGTAATCCCAGAGACAGTAAATCTCTCTCCAAGTCGCTTTCCTCTGACAGATACAGGTTCTCCATTTTTCTTCCGTCTATATGGAAGGGCGTAAGAGATTGTGTTACCACGCAGCTTCACATCCATCATAAAATAATCCTTCACATATTGGATTACATCCTCTAATGTCCTTGTTTCAGGTGTATTTATCGCATTTCTAAGATATATCTTCATCTCTTCCCGGAATGAAAGCTTTTGCCTCTTTTTCATCTGATATTCTGCAAAGTTGCATCTCTCACGGCTCTTATCCTTCACATAATAAGTATCCCTGTAGGAATGTGTCAGTCCATGCTTCCTGCACTGTTCTCCAAAGAAGCTGCACATTTCTTTCAGTTCCGCCGGACCTCTCCGAAATGACTTTCCATCCTTCAGATTGCAGTTACTTACCAGAAAATGCACATGAATATGCTCTGTATCCGTATGCACCGCAAATAATACCTCATAGCCCTTTGACCTGCATATTCCGCTCCAACGGGAAACTAATTCCGCTTGAAGCGGGATAATCCTTTCCGCCCGTTCGGGAAGCCTTTCCGCCCCAAACGGGAAAGATTTTGTATATATGATATAGTTCTTTTCGTAGTTAAAAATTCATTAC
>JAGATV010000005.1 GCA_017621075.1 Lachnospiraceae bacterium | reverse complement strand
TGAAATCAGAAAAAATTGTAGAAACTAATATCCAATGTGGCGATGCAGATATTATTGTAACAGATACAATCAAAGCAGCAGAACATCAAAAACAGGTAGAGCGACAGCAAGAAAAACGCATTATTCTCATTTCTATAGGAGTCGTAGTAATGTTATCGATTTTTGCATTATTAATTGATAATATTGGTTGGAGTATGGAAAACTTCCTATTCACAAGTGTGGGAGTTGTTCTTCCGGTTATAAGTATTATAGCATTTTTTGTTTTGATGATAATAAGTCTTATTAGACGTGTAACAGGAAAATCGTGTAAACAGACTTTGATAGTTGCGTTAGTTTTTGCTGGCATAGTAGTTGCAGTATTTCTTGCTATCTTTCTACTTGCGTTATTTGCATTCCCAGGACAGCGATGATACTAACAAATTCCAGTTTGTAAGTTGCTATTACAGTAATAAAATAATTTCAAGGCTAACCACCAAAAAACAGCGGGTAACCTTTCTAAATTACATTTCAGGAAAATCTCTGAAAACATTGTATAAAACCATTCCCCATAAAGTGAAGATAGGTAGATGCATGAATTTTATATGTCACAATTTGATTGAGGGAAAGGGAATTTTGTACTATAATTGAGATGATCAGAATCATGATCTGGAAACTGACGGCAGAGGAGCTTTTGATGTTAAGGACCTGCTCTGCTACGGTATGGGTTGTGCGTTGCTTGGGGGATTTGAGATATACAAGGGAAAAAGAGAGCAGAATACAGAGGAGTAGTCAATGGAAAAATGGTTCGTGTCTGCCAAAAAGGCGGATTTTGATAAATGGGCTGAGGAATTCGGGATCAGTCCGGTGCTGGCCCGTATCCTGAGGAACAGGGATCTGACAGAGCCTTCGGAGATCAGGAAATTTCTGTATGGGACCCTGCAGGACTGTTATTCCCCATGGCTTCTTAAAGATATGGACAGGGCGGTGGAGGTCATAGAGACGGCCATACGCCAAAAGCGTGCCATCCGGGTCATTGGCGATTATGATGTGGACGGAATCTGTTCTGCCTATATCCTGACCAAGGGTTTTCAGGCGTTGGGAGCAAAGGCAGATACCGCCATCCCCCACCGCATCCATGACGGTTATGGGTTGAATGACCACCTGATCGAAGAGGCAAAGCAGGATGGGGTCAGTTTGATCGTCACTTGCGATAACGGCATTGCGGCCGCACCCCAGATCGAATTGGCGGAATCTTTGGGGATGGACGTGGTGGTGACGGATCACCATGAGGTCCCTTTTACGGAAGAAAGCGGTGAACGGAAAGAACTTCTGCCGCCTGCACTTGCAGTGGTGGACCCCAAGCGGGGGGACTGCCCTTATCCTTTCAAGGGAATCTGTGGGGCTGTGGTGGCCTATAAACTGATACAGGCACTGACAGAGCGTACAGAAGCAGTGGGATTGTTTGAGGAGCTTCTGGAATTTGCGGCTCTTGCCACAGTCTGTGATGTGATGGAGCTTCGGGATGAGAACCGCATCATGGTAAAAGAGGGGCTAAGGAGACTGAAAAGGACTTCCAACTTAGGTTTGAAAGCTTTGATGGAAGTAAACAATGTGGACCCTGGCAAGCTCACAGCCTATCACCTGGGTTTCGTGCTGGGGCCCTGTCTCAATGCCACAGGCAGACTGGATACGGCGAAACGAGCTCTGGAATTGTTACAGAGTACCACCAGGGCAGAGGCCATGAGCGCTGCCAGAGAGCTGAAAGACTTAAATGAAAGCCGAAAGACCCTTACCTTAAAGGGTGTGGAGGAAGCGGAGCAGTATATCAGGGAGCGTCATATCCGGGAAGATGATGTGATGCTCATTTACCTGCCGGATGTCCATGAGAGCCTGGCGGGGATCGTTGCGGGACGCATCCGGGAGAAGTACAATCATCCGGTGTTTATCCTCACCAAAGGGGAGGAAGGAGTCAAGGGTTCCGGGCGCTCCATAGAGGCATACGATATGTACGGGAGCATGACCAGGGTAAAGCAGTATTTTACCAAATTCGGAGGGCATAAGATGGCAGCGGGCCTTTCCATGAGGGAAGAAGACATCGAATCCTTAAGGCAGGCGCTGAACAAGGACAGCGGGCTTTCCCCGGAGGACTTTGTCCCAAGAGTGCATATTGATGTGCCCATGCCCCTTGCTTATGCAGATGAGAAGCTGGCGGGGGAACTGTCCCTGTTGGAGCCCTTCGGTGTGGGAAATCCCAAGCCGCTGTTTGCCCAGAAGGATCTTTGCTTTCTGGCAGGATTTAAGATGGGAGCCACCAAAAATTTTGCCAGATTTAAGGTGCGTACGCCGGAAGGGCAGGAAATGCAGCTTGTGTATTTCGGAAGTCCGGAACAGTTCGGAAGGTTCCTTCAGGAAAAGTACGGAGCAGGCAGTGAGGAAAGACTGTATGACGGACAGGGTGACTTCACCCTGTCGGTGACCTATCAACTGGGGCTTAACACTTACCGGGGCAGAACGGAATTACAATTTATCATGCAGAATTATTGTTAAGAAATATTTGAAAGGATCAGGAGGGTGCTTATGATCGTAACAGTGACCTTAAATCCGGCGGTAGATAAAACTTATAACACAGACAGTGTGCGCCTGGGTGACGTGAACCGTATGCGGAGCGCTTTCAGCGTGGCAGGGGGCAAGGGGATCAATGTGGCAAAGATATTGCGGCAGTTCCACCTTCCCGTGGCTGTCATGGGATTTTTGGGCGGCTACAGCGGCAGGATGATAGAGGATACCATGTCAAAGATGGGGGCGGAATGCCATTTTACCAGAACGAAAAAGGACACCCGCACCAGCATCAATATTCTGGGTGATGACGGCTATGTGACGGAGCTTTTGGAACCGGGGCCCGATATCTCCGAAAAGGAATTGGACAATTTCCTGAAAGAATTTGAATACTGTCTGGAGGGAGGGGAATTGTTCGTACTGTCCGGCAGTGTGCCCGGCGGAGTGCCCCTGGACATTTATGCCCGGCTGATCAGGCGCTGCCGGGAAGAAAAGCGCAAAGTGTTTCTGGATACCTCCGGGGAGCTTCTAAGGGAAGGCATCAAGGAGAAGCCCTATCTGGTCAAGCCCAACAAAAAGGAACTGGAATATATCGCCGGAAGAAAGCTGACGGACAGGGAGGATGTCATTGGGGAGGCAAAGAAACTGGTGGAGCAGGGCATCGAAAAAGTGGTGGTTTCCCTGGGAAGGGAAGGTCTGGTCTATGCGGACCGTGAAAGGGTGCTTTTTGAGCCGGCAAAAGCGGTGAAGGCGGTCAATACCGTGGGCTGCGGTGACAGCGTGGTGGCCTCGCTGTGCATGAGCGAGGTCAGCGGTGATGACTGTCAGCTTGCGCTAAGGAAGGCGGCAGCCCTGGCGGCGGCCAATGCCACCACCAGGGAGACGGCCATGATCCCCTTAAACAGTTATCTGGATCTGCTATAGGGATTTCATTTTTTAAAAATATATTTTTAACATTTTCATTATAAAATGAACACATTTTGGACACAATTTCCGGGTAGTATATATGACAGATAGTTGATTTATTCACTATCTCCCCCCCTCATAAGAAAATCGCGAAGAAGCTCCGGCGCAGCCGGAGCTTCTTTGCATTTTACAAATAGAGTAGGCTGCCCGGCTATTGCAAGACTTTTTCACTTGGGGGTGGTAGAAACGAAAAAAAAAGAGTAAAATAAGAATACATGATAATATGGGAAAGGTAAAGAAAGGCGAAAAACATGAAATTATCCGATTTGTTATCTGGACTTCAATATGAATGTATCAAAGGAACTGTGGACACAGAAGTTTCCCAGGTGGTCTATGACTCCAGAAAGGTGACGGAAGGGTGTCTGTTCCTCTGTATAGAGGGAGCCAATTTTGACGGACATGAGTTTGCGGCCCGGGCGGTGAAGGATGGCGCCAAGGCGTTAGTGGTGTCCAAAGAGGTAAAAGGGCTTGAAAGATCAGATGTTACGGTGATCCGGGTGGAGGATACCCGGTATGCCATGGCATTTATTTCTGCGGCTTATTTCGGACATCCTGCCCAAAAGCTGAAAGTCATCGGCGTTACCGGCACCAAGGGGAAAACCACCACTACATATCTGGTGAAATCAATTTTGGAGAATGCAGGATATAAAGTGGGACTTGTGGGCACCATCGAGGTGATCATCGGAGACACCCATATCCATGCGGAAAATACCACCCCGGAATCCTATCTGCTCCAGGAGTATTTCGCGAGGATGGTGGAAGCGGGACTGGATACCGTGGTCATGGAGGTGTCCTCACAGGCACTGAAATTGCACCGCACCCAGGGATTTGTGTTCGATTACGGGATCTTCACCAACTTAGAGCCGGATCATATCGGCCCCAACGAGCATGCAAGCTTTGAGGAGTATCTGGCATGCAAGGGCATGCTGTTCAAACAGTGCAGGGTGGGCATCGTGAACGGCGATGACAGCCACGTGGAAAAGGTAGTGGAGGGACACACTTGTGAATTGGAGACCTTCGGTATGGGCGAGAAGTGTATGCTTCGTGCGGAAAATATGAAGCTGGTGCACAAGCCGGGGGAACTTGGTGTGGACTTTTGGGTAAAAGGACTCCTTGACTTTGAGGTGGAGGTTCCTACGCCCGGAAGATTCAGTGTTTACAATGCGTTGGCGGCCATCGCTATCTGCCGTCATTTTGCGGTAAAGGAAGCAGATATCAAAAAGGCGCTTTTGTCTGCCAGAGTCAAGGGGCGTATCGAGATGGTCAAGGTGTCCGATGAATTTACCCTGTTGATCGATTATGCGCATAATGCCATGGCCTTGGAAAGCCTTCTGACCACTCTTAAGGAGTATGAGCCCCACAGGCTGGTATGCCTGTTCGGATGTGGCGGAAACCGTTCCAGACAGAGGCGGTTCGAGATGGGGGAGGTCAGCGGAAGACTGGCGGATCTGACCATCATTACCTCCGACAATCCCCGCAACGAGGAGCCTCAGGCCATCATCGACGATATCAAGGTGGGCATGCATAAGACCGGGGGAGATTACATCGAGATCTGTGACCGGAAGGAAGCCATCGCCTATGCCATTGACCATGGTGAGCCGGGGGACATCATCGTCCTTGCGGGAAAAGGACATGAGGATTATCAGGAGATCAAGGGAGTCAAATATCCCATGGATGAAAGAGTGCTGATCCGGGAAATCTTGGAGGAACGCCGTTGAGGGAATTGTACGCGGATATCATTATCGATATCTCATATCAAAAACTGGATAGGACCTTTCAGTACCATGTGCCGGAAAATCTGCGCGATAAGCTGGAAACGGGAATGTGCGTTTCGGTCCCTTTCGGAAACGGCAATACGAAACGGAAGGGATACGTGGTAGGGCTCGGGGATGCCTGCAAATTTGACCCGGCGAGGACCAAGGATATCATTGGCATCGTGGCAGGAGACGTAAGCGTGGAGAATCAGATGACGGCATTGGCCGGATATATCCATCACAATTTCGGCGGCACTATGATCCAGGCGCTGAAAACGGTGCTTCCGGCCAAAAAGTCTGTGAAGAAACTGGAGTACCGACAGATTGAGCGGCTGATGGGAAAGGAAGAGATCATTTCCCTGCTTGGCGAGTGCGAGCGGAAGCATCAGAGGGCTAAGGCAAGGCTCCTTACAGAACTTGTGGAGCAGGAACAGCTTCCCTATCAATGGATCACCGGCAAGCTGGGGGTATCCCCGGCGGCGATACGGAGCCTGGAACAGGCAGGGGCCCTGCGGGTGGTGAGTACGGAGGGCTACCGCAATCCTGTGCGGATTCTTGCGGAAGCGGACAGCGGCAAGGAGTTGAGTGAGAGCCAGCGGTATATTGTGGAACAGATCGGGCGGGAGCTTGAGGAGGAAAAGACCGGCGTCTATCTGATACACGGGGTCACAGGCAGCGGAAAGACGGAGGTTTACCTGCAGCTGATCCAGAAGGTGATCGCACAGGGAAGACAGGCGATCGTGCTGATCCCGGAGATCGCTCTGACATATCAGACTCTGCTTCGGTTTTATCAAAGATTCGGAGACAGGGTCAGTGTGATGAATTCCACCCTGTCTGCCGGTGAGAGATTCGATCAGTGCGAGCGTGCCAAAAACGGAGAGATCGATGTGATCATCGGCCCCCGTTCCGCCCTGTTCGTCCCCTTCCCCAGGCTGGGGCTGATCGTTATGGATGAAGAGCAGGAGGGAAGCTACAAGAGCGAGAGCACACCCAGGTATCATGCCAGGGACGTGGCTTTAAAAGCAGCAGAGCTTTCGGGCGCCAGCGTGGTCTTGGGCTCCGCCACTCCTTCCGTGGATGCCTATTATCATGCAAAGAACGGGGAATACAGGCTGTTTTCCCTAAAGGACAGGATCAACGGCGGGGAACTGCCCAAGGTTTATACGGTGGATCTCAGACAGGAGCTACAGGAGGGCAATCGTTCCATTTTTAGCAGAAAGCTAACGGAACTTCTCTCTGACAGGCTGGAAAAGGGACAGCAGAGCATGCTGTTCTTAAACCGCAGGGGCTATGCGGGCTTTGTCTCCTGCAGGGCTTGCGGTCTGGTAATGAAATGCCCCCACTGTGATGTGTCTTTAGCGGAGCATAAAGGCGGGAAGCTGATCTGCCATTATTGCGGGTATGAGATCATAAAGCCGTCAAACTGCCCAAAGTGTGGTTCCAGATATCTTATGGGTTTTAAGGCGGGGACTCAGCAGATCGAGGAGAAGCTGAAAGAGATCTTCCCGGATGTCAGGACCCTCAGGATGGACGGGGATACCACGAAGACAAAGGACAGCTATGAGCAGATATTGTCCGCCTTTGCAAATGGGGAGGCCGATGTGCTGATCGGCACTCAGATGATCGTAAAGGGACATGATTTCCCCAATGTGACTTTGGTGGGAGTGCTGGCGGCGGACCTTTCCCTTGGGGCCAACGATTACCGGTCGGGGGAGCGGACCTTCCAGCTTTTGACCCAGGCAGTGGGAAGAGCGGGAAGAGGGAAGCTTCCGGGAGAAGCCGTGATACAGACTTACCAGCCGGAGCATTATGCGGTTACTTTCGCAGCGGCTCAGGATTATGAAGGATTTTATGAAGAAGAGATCCTTTACCGGGAACTGTCGGGATATCCTCCGGTGGCCCATATCCTTGGGGTGGTAGTCAGCGGAAAAACGCAAGAAGCGGTAAAACAGCTTGCTAAGAGGCTGGCAGACGTGGTAAAGTCTATGGAGGAGCCAAACAGTGTCATGGGACCGGCTCCGGCCAATATCGGAAAGGTCAATGACGTGTTCCGGTTTGTGTTTTATATCAAGCATAAGGACTACGGACAGTTGGTGAGGGCAAAGGACATTCTGGAGGCAAAGCTGCAGGAGTGGCAGCCTAAGTGGGAGACGGTGCAGTTTGATTTCGATCCCATGAGTACCTTATAAAAGGAAAATGCCAGACATCAGATTTCAGGAAAGGTAAGGTAGTATCAATGGCAATTCGTAACATCAGAGAGTACGGCGATGAAGTACTGACGAAGAAATGTAAGGAAGTGACGGAGATGACTCCCCGTGTGCGGGATCTCATCGAAGATATGCTGGAGACCATGTATGAGGCCAACGGTGTGGGACTGGCGGCGCCCCAGGTGGGGATATTAAAGAGGATTGTGGTCATCGATGTGACCGGAGAGGACCCTCACATACTGATCAATCCCCGCATTGTGGAAATGAGTGGGGAGCAGACCGGACAGGAGGGCTGCTTAAGCGTTCCGGGGAAATCCGGTATCGTGACCAGGCCCAATTATGTAAAGGCAGTGGCCATGGATGTCAACATGAAGCCCATAGAACTGGAAGGAACCGAGCTTCTTGCAAGAGCGATCTGTCATGAGCTGGATCATCTGGACGGCCATCTGTATGTGGAAAAAGTGGAAGGCGGTCTGCAGGACGTCACATATGACGATGAGGAAGAGGAGTAAAGAATGAAGATTGTATTTATGGGAACCCCTGATTTTGCGGTGGGGGCGTTGGAAGCACTGATAGGGGCAGGACATGAGATCACTGCAGTGGTGACCCAGCCGGACAAGCCGAAAGGACGCAGTAAGGAACTGCAGTTTCCCCCGGTGAAGGAGTGTGCGGCAAAGCATGGCATTCCGGTATTGCAGCCAAGGCGGATCAAGACCCCGGAGGCGATAGAAGAATTGAAGAAATATCCTGCG